>JAVKFU010000018.1 GCA_040223695.1 Deltaproteobacteria bacterium | reverse complement strand
AAAATCTTTTTGGGGCTGAGGTTGTATTAAAAGATTTTAGCCGAGATAATCTGTTCTTAGACAAATTTCGTGCAGTCGTCGTCTTTTCAGAAAACACACTATGTGTGTGCTTCTTTTCATCAAGGAAAAGAAGAATTTATTCTAAGGGGAAAATGTTCTCCCCAACTCCTACGCCCCACCTGTACCGTTCGTTCCCATTCCTTATCAAACCATCCCATCACTCCCCCTCCGGAATATCGACCGACTTAATATGCCGGATGTCCCCTGCAGAAAGGCCGTAGAACGCGGCGAGCCTGTCGACCGTCTCGCTGCTGTATTTGATGGAATATAGGTCCTCCACCTCTATGCTGTACCTGAACGCCAGTTTGCTCACGGCGCTCCTCTCCGTCTTCTTCGGCAGGTTGGGTATGTTTGCCGCTAGCGGCTCCCCGTTCCTTTGCCGCTTCTCTATATTTTGCATGAGCCTCATGAGCGCGAAATAGTTCGTCCCCTCATGCACAGTCCTCATGCTCCAGAGAGTTCCGTACCTCCCGCTCTCCGTAAACGACACCGCAAAGGCGCATGTGTGCCGTTTTACGGGAGTGCCGCCACTCTTTCCCTGGCTCGCAGAATCAACTCCGGCTCTATTATTTTCAGGAGTATTTCCTCGCTCGAAACTACTTTCGTGACCGTGTTCTTCAGCCCCACTCAAACTGTTTCTTCCTTCACCCCGGTCGGTAAAATACCCCGCGCCTTTCTCATGCAGCGCCGTGTTTACCACCTCGTCCTCTTTTGCCTGCAATGCCGGCCTGTTCTCAATTTCATACGGGTTATTCCTGCAGCAGAGGTCGTGCGTGCCCTCCGAGTAAATCAGCTCGGCGCTGCACATCGGGCAGCGCAGATGACCGAATCCCTCTTCCATATCATCCTCTCCCCACACAATGTGTGTTTTTACGATTTCTGCCCTTCTCTTTTGACAAACTCAACCGACTTATTAACCCCCTGATTCCGAAAATGAGCACATACTATGTGCCGGAATCTGCGCCCATATTCGATTTCTTATTTATTGGTTTACGGAAACAGACCAATCAATAAAAAGTCCCCCAATTTATTCATTGCAATAGCGGCATTAGAAACGTCTCTAGAAAACCCCACCATGCTCAGGGCGCAACTCTACCGCTTGCGGGACGCACTTCCCCCCGCTGAATTCACTCTACAGAAACGTTTATTGTGGGGGCAAAACGGAATCGGTTGACGGGGGGTACACGCTCCCCGTCACGGGGTTTGGTCTAACCCCGCATGCCCGTCAGTGCCCCTTGGCCCGTCCGGACTTGTTGTCCCAGGGCAGGTTTACCTCTTTCGGCGGCTTGCTCGCGGAACCCGCCGCCAGCCTCTCAAAATTCACTTTGGGCACATCGAACCTTCTGCCGCTCTCTTTTTTGGGAAAGTGAAGGATAATATCCCGGTCATATTTCTTATTCCGGGCATGGTATATTTCATACCTTTCATCCTCGAACAGAAGTCCGATAATCCTGAATGTAATTCCCAAACGCTCATGATAATAATTTGGTCTCGTCGTCTTGCCTTTCATTTCTATCCACGGCTCCTTGCGGATATCCTGAGGGAGCCGAAAACCGCCTGTGGCATGATTCATAGCACCGGCGCGTCGTCTCCCCCCGCTATCTGCGGTCTGATAATACGTTTCAGTAACGTTCAACGGCTGAAAATCACATTCCGGATTAGCAGAAAAAAACCCCGCCAATTTAATATTATACCTTACTATTGCCCAATTATCTCCTAACTTATCCCTTTTAGCGCCGGAGTTCACTGCTATTGTCCCATTTAAACCAATTAAAAGCCGGTCCGGACAGGGTAAAAACAGTCAATACTTCATGTGCGGCCTTAACAGCGCTTGCCTGAGGCGGAAAGGGCCTGCGTCAAGTGCGCCAGCACCTCCCTCTCCCTGCTTCGGCCCGCTGCCAGACCCGCTCTTCCGTCGTTCCCGGCACAGCGCGTCCGGGGAGATTTTCTGAGAAATCCCTCCAGCACCTTTAACATTTCACACAGCGTATAGCTCTCGCCCATCTCGATGAGAGCCTGGCCGGAATCCCAGTAATCCTTCCTGTAATCGATCAGCCTTTTGTCCGTCATTTACATACCTCTCTCAATTCTCCGTCCGAAGCTGCCAGGCGAGTCGCTCAGCGTCCGTCCGCGAACAGCCCCTTTTCGCGGTTACGCTTCCTGATTTCGGCCAGAATCGCGTCGGCCCCGGTCGTCCTTTCGGCCTCCTCCCTTTTGAATTTCTCTATACGGCTCCTTATCAGCCTTCTGTTTTTCTTCGACCACTCCTCGTACACCGGAGGCTCGTACTCAGGAATTACGCGCCTCTCCTCCGAAGCGAGCTTCTCCCGGCAGAGCCTCATGCGCCTCCAGTCGAAAATAATATCCCGGCTGAAGCTCACCTTGCAGTACTCCTCGTTCCCCTCTACGCCGAAGCACGCCTTCCAGTATTCGTACATCACCGAAAACCCTTCCTCTGAGTCCTTGAACTCCTGCCGCCAGTACTGAAAGCTCTGACGGTAGAAAGGGGATTCCTTGGCGAATCCCGTGGATATATATTTTTCCGAGTATCCGCATTTGGCGAGATAATCAGTGCACCTCTCCCAGAAATTCGAGAACACCCTGGCCAGATAGAGCCTCTCCTGCGCGCGCTTCAGTATGTAGTACACATATCTGAATCCTTCGAGGAAACGCTCGAGCGTCCTCTGCCCCTTGTCGGACGGGAAGAACTCCCTCTCGCCCGGGCGGATATAATCGGCATACGGGTCCACCTCCTCGTAGAGCGCGAAAAGGGCCTTCAAGGCGCCCTCAGGGTTCTTACCCCGTTCTGCGCTTTCGAGAAACGCGAGGGCTTCCCTGAGAAGCCTTTTGCTCCTTGGCTTTATGTCCGGGTGCGCCGTCAAGCGCTCCCGCGGCGCGCCCCCCGATTTCTGTCCCGCCGCGGGACGCGCGCTCGATACCCCTGAGCTCTTCATAGACTCTTTTAATTTGTTTCGAGGCATTTTCTCCCTCCCTGATCTTTTCTCTGAAACTAAGCCGGACACTCTCTCCGGCGGACTTTTCTTCCCCGTCCCGAAAATCCCCTTCCGTTTGTTCCGCGTATATCTTTCTCAGGTGATAATCCACGGACTGCGCCTGGCCGGCCAGCATGCATATATCGGGCGGCTTGTGCATCCAGCCGAATACGCCGCCTTCGAGCTGGGAGGCCAGCATGAAAAGCGCCCCTTCAGTCGCCCTCCCGTATATCTCCTCAGGAGACGCTTGCGGATTAAGCTCCCTCAGCCTGTGAAAATAGGTTTGGGCCGATTTGTACTCCCTTCCCCCCGTGAGCACGGGCTGTCCCGCCGCCTCCTCGTATATCTCCCCGAAAATCTCGTTATACCATCTGACGGCGCAGTAGGGGTCCTTCCATTTTTTCTCCTCCTCCCCGCCTGCGACCCTTCCGTCATTCACAGCCGCTCCCCCTGTGGACGTCTTCTTTTTACTCTCTTGTCTAGTATTTAAATCTTCTCTAGTATTTGGGGGGAAGAAACCTTCAGTGACGTAGGGGAGGTTTTCTTCCCCCTCGGTGGGGGAAGTTTTTCGCACGGCGGCCTTGAGCTTCTCTACGAGAGGCGCAAGGCTAAAGACCACGCCCTTCGTCCTGCCGTTACCGGCTACGTGCACCTCTCGCTTTAGAAACCCCTTCTTCTCAAGCCTGGACAGCGTGCTCCGTATCGACCTCTCCGAGACGCCGTTCACCTCCGACAGATGCCTGTAAGGGTTCACCGAGCGGCAGTACAGGTAATAATCAACATAGTCGAGCAATATGACATATTCTTTGCTGGTCAATCCAAGCTCGGACCTTTTCAGTCTCAATGCCCTCGGCACCCGCATAAACCCTTTCTCCGTAAGTAAGCTATCCCAAATCTCTCTGCTCATCGTTCCGCACTCAGCTCCCTGGCAATCCCGCATTTTAGCCCGTCCCACCCTTCGACAAGCTCAGGATGAACGGGCTTTTCTCAGCCGTCATTCTGAATCTCGTCTGTTGCCTTTTCCTTTTCCGACATCACAGAATTGGCGTGAAGAAAATCGCTTGTTATGGCGTAAAAATCTTTTAGGGGCTGCGGTAGTATTAAAAGATTTTAGACTTAATAAGCGATTTTTAGACATATTCTGTGCAGTCTTGATTTTTGTTTCTTTTTATCAAGAAAAAGAAAATATCGTTATCCACTGATTCTTTTAAATCCCTCTTATTTTGGTTATGGTCCTGTACCGTTTCCATCCCATACCAAACCATCCCCCTAATCTCTCCACCTCTTGAGCGTCCTCAGAAACTCCCGCTCGAGCATTACGGCGTCCCTCATCAAATCCTCCGGGCCCATAGCTCTCCCGCTGTAGTTCCTCGACACTATATCCAGCAGCGCGAGCAGCCTCTCCTCCCGGTCGCTCTCCCAGGAGGTCTCGTTCCTCCGCCGCGGGGTCTTGAACGGAAGGTCGTCCTTCGGAGCCTGCCATCTGGAGAGCACGTTTATCGCGTGCACCCAGGTCCCGCTCGAGCCTTTCGTGTACTTGTACTCGACGAAATCACCCGGGAGCGGTATCTCGAACGTCCCTTCCCGCTTTTCGGGCTTGGGGAAGGAGAACCACCCGTCCCTGCCCTCTATCTTGAAACCGGTCTCCGCGACCCTGGCCACCCTCCCCGTCCCTATCGCGCGTTTGTCATTTCCGTTCTGCAGCATAGAGTCCTCCGACCCAGAATCTGGGCTCACACACAATGTGTGCTCATATACGATTTCTAAGTAACCCCTCCACAAATGCTTAACTTTTATTCCCTAATCCGCCCGTCCTGAGCGCACACATAGTGTGCAGTCGAAGGATGTAATTAAAATGCGAGCTCATTTACGATTTCTCCTTTACTCCCCGACCTTAACCCAGCTCTGTCATTGCGAGCGCAGTGAAACGAAGCGCGGCAATCCCGTCTTTATACTCCAATCCCTTTATTCCTGTGTACTGAAACAACCCCATCATTAACCCACCGACCCGGACCCATGAACCCTACCCCCCATACCTTATATATATGACGTCCCGGCTCTCCGGCGATTCCGGGGAGACCGGAGGCCGGAGAGTAGCCGGGACAGTCCCTGTAGGAGTGCGGCCCCGGCTTCCCGCGTAAGAAGTATGGAGGAACGATTGCGAGCAACGATTATGTGCGAAGGATCGGACACCCTGCGTGAACCGCAGACAAGTCCCTCGTCCATTGCGCAAGAGTCACATAAATAGTGCCGCGGGAAAGCCGGAGCGGTTGAATATGCCGACGTCATCTCTTCGTGAACTCCATATATTTATTATTCCAGCGGGAGGCGGGCGCTGGGTCCCTGAGCTCATCGAGCACCTGCTCGTACACGCGCCTATAGCCCTCGATCTCCCTACGCATTTCCCTGCATTCCGTGTATTCCCCGGCCCGGGCGCGCGCGTTTACGGTCACTTCACCCGCGTCCGCCCTTTCAAACGCCCTCCCCATATGCCACGTCATGTACAAAAACCCGAACGTGAGAACCGCATAACTCAGATACTTGATCGCCGAATACTTCATGTCCTGCCTCCTCGCACACACACTGTGTGCTCTATGATTTCTTCTTAACTCTTATCCATGCTCCTTCAATCTCCCCCCATCCTGACCTCCCCCTCCCAGGGGGAGGATTAAGGTGGGGGTTTAACACTCTCCCCATCACGCACCTTTCTTCACCCTGTTTTCCTCCCGGCGTCCGGTTCCCCGCCCGCTCTGGCCCGTTTTATCCAGAAGCCTCCAGAAGCCGTTCCGCTTGAGCCCCGTCACCACGTCGGGGTGCGCCTCCTTCATCCTGAGCGTCTCTATCAGCTCCACAGGGTTGAGCCCGTCCTCCGCCAGATACCCCGAAAACGTCTGACCCCTTTTCTTTAATTCCTTCTCGAAACGGAGCAGATTCAGATACCCGTACTTCCTCAGCGCGTCCTCTACGGGCCTGCTCTTTGCCCCGTCCACGTAAATCACCATCTTTGTCGAAGCCGGGCTCACCCCGTGTGATGAAGCGAAATTCTCTATGCTTCCCCATTCCCCTATTATCTGCTGTGTTGTGATGTATTCTATTCTGCCCATCAGTATCCATTTGCTCCTTTGTTTCCTTAGCTACGACGACCAATTCCTCGCCTGCTCGAAATTGTTACTCTATTTTCCCCATGTACCAATTTGCTCCTTTAACTTTTAATATTCCTTCCGACCGTGTCATATCACTCCCTCTTCCGCGTCATTGCGAGGCTCCGAAGGAGCCGCGGCAATCTCCCCTTTATGATTGAATGCCTTTATGGAAAATCCCCCTTAATCCCCCTTTTCCAAAGGGGGAAAATTGCTCTCGTCGACCAATCTAACTCTGTCACCCGGACTTTGTCTGTCATATCAATTTATCCCTTCTCAACCTTCCAGCATCTGTTTACCGAACATTGACCATTTGTTCACCAAAACTCCACCGCTCTTGCAATTTCCAATTTTGTGTATTAATATTGCTATTGTCATATTGTTTATGTATATTATATTCACAGAATTGGGAATTTGTCAACATATAAATTTGCAAAATTGTGAATTAGGGGGTAAAAGTGGATCACAATAATGAGATTGGAAAGAGGATTAAGCTCGTGAGGGAGGCGCTCGACCTGACGCAGGAGGAATTCGGTAAGGGGATAGGGAAGTCGCTCAATACCATACTCAGCTGGGAGGCGGGGAGGACGCGCCCGCCTGACCACTTCATGAAGGTCATCGAGAAGATATACAACATCAGCCCGAGGTGGCTCCGCAGGGGCCAGGGGGATATGTTCATGCCGGACATCTCGTCCATAATGGGCGGGGGCGGCGATCTGGTGGAGATAAATATATGGGAGCTCGCGGGGGCGGGTAATCCGCTAGTCTCGCCCGAGGCGGAGCCTATAGAGAAGGTGGCCCTGCCATCCAAGCTCGTGAGAAACTATACGAACGGCTTCCGCGTGGAGGGGGACAGCATGTACCCAACCATAGTGAACGGGGCGTACGTGGGGTTCGACCCGAACGACAAGAAGGTCGTGAGTAACGGCATATATTGCCTGAACCTTCCCTATGAGGGGTACGTGGTGAAGCGCCTTGAGATAAAACCCAACGAGATCATCGTCAAGAGCGACAACCAAATGGTCGAGGACTATTCCGTACCGATAAACGACATGGACCGGAACCTCATAGTCGGCCGCGTCAGATGGATTTTCCAGAATGTGTGAGGGGGGTTAAAGTAAAAATATTGTATAAGAGGATACAATGTCCAAAGACAATCTATTAGGCCAACCGAGCATCCCACCTACTCTAAAACTTTTTGAACCTTCTATTCTAGTAGGAGAGAATATTGAAAGCCAGCTCTTTGTAATCGCAAAAGAACATGACGAGTTAGCTTCTCATGATATTGACAGAGATGACGTTGAGAAAACGCGAAAGGAAATGAAACATTCAATTATAGCAATAGTGATGAGTTTTACAGCGTTAGAAGCTTTATCCAATAATCTATTCAAAATTCTTACTGGCAAAAATTTCAAGTCGAAAAAATTTAAGAAATTCGACAGAAACAAACGAGGACTTATTGGAAAATGGGAAGAGTTAGCAGAATTAGCCTTCCGAACAAATAGCCCAAATAAAGAATTTATTTTAACAGAAGATTTTTCTAGACTCTTAATCAAGATAAAAAACTTGAGACATGCAATTATACATTATAAACCCAGGGTTGAAAGCCCTGACGTACTAAAGAAATTTCCTGACAATTCCCCTCTATATACAGAATTAGAACAATTTAATTCAAATGAAGCTAGAAAAGCAGTTGAAACGGTTAGAGAATTTTTAGATAACTTTGAAAAAAATACAGGATATAAAGTACCGAAGTTAGATTAAGTCAATTCCCAAATACTCTATAGTTATCATTGCTAGCCAGCAATAGCCACGACTACAAAGAAGAAAGAGAGATCGCCGCGGCTACACTCGTAGCCTCGCGATGACGGGTGCGGTGTATCACTACGAGTAGAGGGTGGAGATCCTGAGCTTAAACATAAATTACGATAAGATGTTCAATACTCAACCAAAAGGTTGATAGTCATTGATTGTATAAAACATTATTGTTATAGAACCCAAAGACAACACACACGATATAATATATTCGTGTGAATATATGTACATTAATTGGTATTTGCTAATATAAACGTTCTTAGTAAGATAACTAATAGACAAGACTAGCGACGCATACGGAGGCGGGAGATGAGCGGAGAGAATACATACACGGGCAGCTGTTTTTGCGGGGCGGTGGAATTAACATTAGTCGGCGAGCCAATCACGATGGGCTACTGCCACTTCGGGTCGTGCCGCCATTGGTCGGCGAGCCCGGTCAGCACCTATACACTCTGGAGTCCCGAGTCTATGAAGATTACGAAAGGCGCTGATAACATAAGCACTTATATCAAAACTCAAAACAGCTTTCTCAAATGGTGCAAGACCTGCGGAGGGCACTTATTCACCGAGCATCCCGCATTCGGATTTATCGATGTGAATGCGGACATCATTCCGGACCTTCCGTTCAAGCCCGAAGCGCACCTGAACTATCAGGAGACTGTGCTGCCCATTAAAGACGGCGTGCCTAAATTGAAGGACATGCCTAAGGAAGCCGGCGGTTCGGGAGACATTATACCGGAGTAGAAGAGCGGTCGAGATGAGCGAGAATAATACATACAAGGGTAGTTGTTTTTGCGGAGCGGTGGAATTAACTGTAACCGGCGAGCCATTCTCTATGGGCTACTGCCACTGCGAGTCGTGCCGCCACTGGTCGGCGAGCCCGGTCAACGCCTATACGCTCTGGAGCCCTGATTCGGTGAAGATTACGAAAGGCGCTGATAACATAGGCTCTTACAGCAAAAACCCTACCAGCATACGCAAGTGGTGCAAGACCTGCGGCGGCCACATACTCACCGAGATTCCTACACTGGGTCTTACGGATGTTTATGCTGCCATTATACCGGATTTTCCGTTCAAACCCTTAGCACACGTGCACTATCAGGAGACGGTGCTACGAATTAAAGACGGCTTGCCCAAGTTGAAGGACCTGCCGCAGCGAACCGGTGGCTCGGGTGAAACTATACCGGAGTAGCTAAGCGGGTCCAAAGCGGGCTCGCGAGGAGGGAAGAGGGATGCCACACTTCCCCTTGCAATTTTCACCTGCTGCACCTAACCTATTTATATATACAAAATCCAAATGGAGGGTAACTACGATGCAGATTAATTTGACTGCGGAAGAAGCAGAAATGCTGAGTGAAGTCCTCACAAGCTACCTCTCCGACCTGAGATTTGAAATAGCGGACACTGACAGCAGTTTTTTCCGCGAGGGTTTGAAGGAAAGAGAGGTATTTCTCAAGAGGGTAATCGAGGACCTGGGGAAGCATTAATTTCGAACATTCCGCTCGGCCAACATTTCGACCTATCTCCTTCATCCTTCGATAGTTCGACAGGCTCCTACTAGGATGAGCGGGTTTTAAAGACAAACCGCACTTGTTTTGACTATGGCGCCATAATACCCGAACTTTATTCGCCTAATTATCTTTTTCTCAACAATTAAATCTCCCACGATTCCTTCCCGCAATATATAGGTATAATTTTAAGGCTGCCTGACATCGCCGAACGCACACGGGCAGCCCGAAAAAGGAGAAACACAGGTGAAAAAATCAATTGCGCTCGCCGCGCTCACGCTCATTATTATTTGTCACGCCGTCCCCCCGGCATACACGCAAAAGAAGGACACGCACAACTTCCGTAAAACCCGATGGGGCATGTCCGTCGCAGAGGTCAAGCTCACCGAGGAAGGGAAGCCCATCAACGAAGGCCCTCTCCCGCCCTACGATCTGGCCGTCTCATACGCCGGGACTTTCGAAGGCTCTAACACCGAGACCGGATATCTGTTCAACGCGGACAAGCTCGTACTCGCCGGGTACGCGTTCACGGACAGGCATTCAGACAACAACCTCTATATCAAAGACTATGAGAGAATCAAAGGCGTGCTGACAAAGAAATACGGCATTCCGGCACAGGACGAGGAAATCTGGAGCGATGAGACATACAAGGACAAGCCGGAAGAATACGGCAAGGCCGCCGCGCTCGGACAGCTGGTGCTCCAGTCCTCATGGAGGACGCCCGAAACCGATATATTCCTTACGCTTCAGGGGCGCGATAACGATATCAGCCTGTCCGCCCTCTATTACAGCACCGAGCTGAATTCGCTCGTAATCGAAAGAAAGATCCGGCAGGAAGCGGAGGGATTCTAGTTTTCAGGGAGACGCCGCAAATCCATATCAGGATTCACATTTAAACGCGGCTTGCCATAATGTAAGCCTTACGCTTGGATTAACTACCGGCTCCATTCGTAAACTTGTCAGCCGTTTCCATTGCTATATTAGCATGCGACTTACAGGCGCTCGCGTTCATGACCATTGCAATATTGATTGCCTCCGTAATCTCCTCTTTAGTTACACCCTCCTGGAGTCCGTCTCTTATACAGCTCCTGATGCACCAGGGACATTTGGCTAAAATTGCGCAAGCCAGTCCCATTAACCCCTTCTTGAGCTTTTTAGGCAAGTGTCCGTCCTCGTAGACTATGTTGTTGAAAGCAGAAAACTTATTGTACATTTCACCGCTTACTTTATGAAAATCCTGTATCTGCGGGGTTATGTTCTTGCTAATAAAATAGCCTTTGAAAACACTTCCTTTACTCTTCATCAGATCATAATTCTCAAACGCTATACTGCTGAAGGCATAGGGCTGCCCGATTGCGAGCCTCATCGCAATGTATACCGATTCCGCAATTTCCTCATCCGTAGCACCATGTTCCTTTGCCAGTCTTGTTCTTGATTTTATACAATCGGAACATTCTGTAATATGGGCACAGGCTACCGCAATTAATTGCTTGTCTTTTACAGTGATTAATCCTTCTTTAAAAACCTCATCATGATAGCCGGTCCACGCATCATTTAACTCCGGGACAAGGGATTCAAACTTACTCATATACTGATCGACATCGTCTATTTTTGTGCTCATTTTCACACTCCTTTTTGAATTTTTATACATTATATTAATAATGAGCAAGATGTATAGTGCTCTACGAGAAGGGGGGATTTGAAAAAGAGGGCATCCTTCGACCCGGCTCAGGATGTACGAATCATGACCCCCATCCTAACCTTCCCCACTGAAAGGGGGAAGGAAATTGAAAAGATAAAATCCTTCGATAGTTCGACAGGCTCAGGATGAGCGGGTTTACAGCGGGTTCACGATTACGGAAGATAATCACCCCTCATTGACTGTATCTCAGCATGTGATAGATTTTACGGATTATCGAAGCAAGAGGCCTGAACGCGGTCTCCGGTTATGTAGTCAAAATTATTAGCGTTTAAATCCCCTGGAATGAAAAACAACAATTCAAATTCAAAATTGAGAGCGGGCATATTGCTGTACGATAACGTCGAGGTGCTCGATTTCACGGGCCCTTACGAGGTCTTTAACCTGACCAGGCTTAACGAGGAGAGGCGCTTTGCGGAGCGCACGCCGTTTGAGATACTACTCGTCACTCATACGGCGGAGCCTGTAGAGGCCTTCGGCAATATGCTAGTAGCCCCCGACTGCACGTTCGAGGACTGCCCACCGCTCGACATACTCGTAGTCCCCGGCGGCATGGGCGAGCGCCTGGAGAACCATAACCCGATGATTCTGGAATTTATCCGCACGCGCGCTGGCGAAGTCAAGACGCTCGCGTCAGTATGCACGGGCGCGTTTCTGCTCGCGGCGGCGGGAGTGCTTAACGGGCACAGCGTGACGACTCACCACGGGTCGCTCGACAGGCTGCGGAGCTCATTCCCGTCCCTCAAAGTAGAGGAAGGCGTCCGGTTCGTAGAGGACGGCAATATCCTTACCTCGGCGGGAATCACGGCGGGAATAGATATGACGCTCAGAATAGTGGCGATACACCTGGGCGAGGAGATAGCCCGCGCCACGGCTGAGGAGCTTGAATACCCCTACCCTGAGGATAATTACCGCGCTATAAAAGGGTAAGTACGCCATGCCCTACTACGGAAAAGAGTTACAAAGTACGGTCCCGATCCGGGATTTGCTGAAAGCGGGTCTCGAGACGAAGCCTGACGAGGACGCGCTGGTGTCGCTCGAAAAAAGATATACGTGGCGGGAACTGGACGACGTAAGCGCAAGGCTCGCCGCAAACTACTTTACGCTCGGCCTCAAGCCCGGAGACCGTATTGCGTCGCTCATACCCAACAGGTGCGAGCTTCTGATCCACTACGTTGCGTGTTTCAAGGCGGGGCTCGTCGCCGTGCCGCTCAACTACCGCTATTCGCACCACCAGATAGATCATGCGCTCGAGGTCTCGGAAGCGCAAATAATCCTTTTACACGAGGAGCGGAGGGGAGACGCGGAAAAGAGCATGATCGCCGGTAATCTTCCGCTCGGTATAATAAGTTACGGCTCCAACAACGGGGACGATCCACGCCTGGAAGACCTGCTCCAGAACGAGCCGGGAGATGCCGATCTACAGGCACCCGAACCCGACCGGCCTGCCATTATTTTCTTTACTTCCGGTAGCACCGGACCTTCAAAGGGAGTTACGCATTCATACGAATCACTAGAGTACATGTTCGCCAGCTGTCGTGCGGGCTTCGAGCTCACAACCCGGGACGTAATGGTTGCTGACTCCTCACATTCACATCTCGGCGGTTTCCTTTTTTCGTTTACGGCCATGTCCGCAGGCGGGCGAGTATTGGTAGCGACCAATGCCGAGCCCGATGAGCTTCTAACGCTCCTTAGGCGGCAAAGACCGAGTGTGCTCTGCATGCTCCCCGCAGCCCTTTTTCGGATAATCAGGGATCACGGCGCAACGAGTGAGGATTTCTCGAGCCTCAGGCTAACCCGTTCAGGCTCAGACAAAGTGCCGCTTGAGCTCGAGCACGAATTCACCGCCCTCACCGGCCTTCAGATTGACGAAGGTTACGGCTCAACCGAGGTCGGCCTGGCTACGATAAACCCTCCTTCGGGCCTCATCGTAGAAGGTTCGATAGGTAGACCGCTTCCGGGGTTTGGATTCTCAATTCGAGACGACGAGGGCGTAGAAGTCCCGACGGGTAAAGAGGGAAACCTGTGGGTGCGCTCTAAAAGTATTATGCTCGGCTACTGGAACAACCCCGAGTCCACTGCGGCCACGATAAAGGACGGCTGGTTAGACATAGGGGACGTATTGAAAGCGGACGAAGACGGTTACCTCTGGTTTAAAGGACGCAAAAAACAGATCATCGTGCACGACGGCTCCAATATCGCGCCGCAGGAAGTCGAGGAAGCGCTCCTTGAGCACGAGGCTGTCGAGAGCGCAGGGGTGATCGGAATCCACGACCTGCTTCACGGTGAGAACGTGCGGGCATACGTCAGCATTCGCAATGGAGCTGATAAGCCGAAAGCAACCGACTTAATTGCTTTCGCTCGCGAGCGCATCGGATACAGAGCGCCCGAGGAAATTGTTTTTCTCGACGAGATACCGCTCAACCCTACGGGAAAAGTGGACAGGGTTACGCTTAAGAAGATGGCCGAGGGGGATGTCAGATAATTAAGGAGAGGGAGAAAAGACTAGATTGCCAAGGTCGCATTGCTTAGTAACGCGAAAGAAAAGATTATATTTTTCTTTTTCTTGATAAAAAGAAACAAAAATCAAGACTGCACAGAATATGGCTAAAAATAGATTATTAAGTCTAAAATCTTTTAATCCCACCGCGGCCCCTAAAAGATTTTAGACTTAATAATCTATTTTCTTAACGCCAATTCTGTGAATGTCGGAAAAGGAAAGGGTATGACAATAACCATCTCGCCGATCCTGAATCAAGCCTGTCCTGAACTTGTTTCAGGGTTCAGGATGACGGCTAAAGATTAAAGACTGGATTTCACACAGAATTTATCCCCCCTCCTTAATCCTCCCCCTGGAGGGGGGAGGAAATTGAGAAGGATGGCGTTCTTCGACATGCTCAGGATGTACAGCTTTGAAAAGATGAGACTCTGAATAGATTCTGAAATGATCCCGGATCGTAGTCCGGGACAAGGTTCAGGACAGGGTTCAGAATGACTGATTTGTGATTGCGGTGATGATTCCTCATTCGATTTCCCGTGATCTCTCTTCTTCTATCCCCGCCTCCCCCTTTTCACGCCAGGCGAACCGGTGCAGATAGGGGTTGGGTTTATTCTCCAGGACATCAGCGATTAATGACCCCAGGACCGGGGCGAACTTAAATGCGTGTCCGCTCCCTCCGGTGGCTACTATAAGCCCCGGCCTGCCCGGAACGCGGTCAATGTAGAAGTCGGCGTCCCACGTGTCGGCGTAGGGACAGAGGCGGGTTTTTATGACCGGCGCGTCCGCGAGCACGGGGATATTCTCACTGAGAAAATGCGTCAAGTTCTTCTCATCCCCCTCAGTTATCTCGCGCGGGTCGTCGGGTCGCATACGTCTGCCCGGCCCGTGGTTGCTGATCTTTACCGTGCCGTCGGGGAGCGCGGGAAAGCCGTACCAGCCCGTTTTAGAAATATCCGCAAGCCAGGTGGCCGGATGGTGAGGGGACAGGAATCCGGCATCGACCGCGGACTTGAGATAGAATACCGGCTGTCCCGTAGCCCACATCAGCTCTTTTAGCTCCGGCACGAGCAGTGGGGTCCAGACCCCCGCCGCGACGATCACGTAGTCGGCGCGGATTTCCTCTCCGTCTTCCGTCAGAGCACGAGGAGCGTAATTGCCGTTATCCGAAAGCTCCGTGATCTTGACGCCGGGCGTTACATCGACGCCTGAGACTTTGGCGTCCTCCACAAGAAGCGTAAGCAGCTCTCCTGCCTCCGCCCATCCCGCCTTCCGGTTATAGTAGCCGTCCTTATATCTGCCGTACAAAACGCCGGGAAGGTATTCTTTGATAAGATCAGGGGTCAGACGCTCGAGACTGTAGCCCCTCTTTTGAAGCCGCACGTAGCTCTCGTACTCGAATCCGCCCGGCTCCATCCGGTCGTGCACCATGAAGAGACCCCCTGTCTCGTGGTATACGGGCCTCCGCCATCTGGCGTTCCACCCGTACCAGCCTTTAAACGCCTCTTCCATGAGCGAGATGTAAAATTCGTCATGGCCGTAATCCATACGGACGAACTTGTTCATGTCGTTGGACGCCGCATCGGGATGAGGCAGAGGTCCCGGATCGGCGAGGGTTACAGTGTAGCCCCTCTTGTTCAATTCAAGCGAGGCGGTCACGCCGAATATTCCCGCGCCTATAATAAGGACAGATTGGGCCTTGCTCAGTAGCTGCATTCTTTCATTATTCCCGAATGTTAAAAGCTAACGCCGGGCATCCGCCGCTGTTCAGCGCACGAGCGACTCGGCGAACCCTTCCCCGAGGCCGACATCTACGCAGTGCTTTTTATAAAGCTCGAGCACGCCGAGGCTGTCGATGGTGAAAAGGTCCTTTCCGGTTTCATCCACTATGGTGAGCGGGCCGTACATCACGGCGAGCGCCTTCATCCCGCCGTCGCTGTAGCAGACGAAGGTGTGGCTCTCACCTACAGGCTCGTAAAGAACAGAGCCCGGGCCGAGCACCCAGTCGTGCTCCAGGTAGCCGAACGTACCCTCAATACCGTAAACAAACGCGGGAGTCGAGTGGCGGTGACGGTTTATCAGCCCCTTCTCCGCAATCCTGAAGCACTCGATCCAACCGCCGTTGTGCGCGTTTATCACGAGCGGGCGGGAGTAGACCGTATCGGTGAGCTTCATCCAGTACTTCTCATCGTCGTTTTCCAAATCAGCCGTTATGAGGGGCAGCGAGCCCGGGGGGGCGGGTATATTCATGGGATTCACGCCTGCGATTTTAATTTTCTCGGGTAGATCCATTTCATTGCTCCTTGTCCGGATTTTAGAAGTACATGCTTAAGTCCCATTTTAACACAACTGATCTCGAATCTTTTATTTATTATTAATCACAGGATAAAGAAATTGCTGATTTGGGGGTCAAGGTTGATCCCGGATGTGTCTATCATTACATCCTTCGGTTCCGCCCCAGAAAAAGGGGTTTTAAAAAATTAGATTCTGAAACGTAGCTTCTCGTAGCACATTTGCTACTTTGCATTTTGCGGAAGGCGTCCGAATCCTCGCATACTCGAATTCGTTTCGCAATGACGACTGGGGTAAGCAGAAGAGTATTTGAAAGGGCAGGCATCCTTCGACTGCACACTTCGTGTGCGCTCAGGATGATTGGGTTCTTTACATGCGTGTGATGGTATTAGGAGTAGAGGCGAAGAAATCGTACATGAGCGCAGATTCTGCGCCTCAGGATGAGCGGGTTGAAAAGGCAACCTCCCAAGCCGGTTTCGGAATTTATGGGACGGAAGTTTTGTACGCGTAAACCCGGCAAAACTAAGGGTTAGAGATACGCATGTGCGCCACCATTATGAAACTTCCTACCTCTATATTCATCATAACTTTTATACAAAGATGCAAGGAGAATGATATGGAAGCTGAGAGAGATTTAGTAAAACGAAACACCGTTAACTGGAAAGCGGCAGTAATAGCCGGAGTCATAGCGGGTATTGTCTTTCTAATACTGGAGATGCTGCTGGTTCAATTTGTCGGAGGAGGAAGCGCCTGGGGACCGCCGCGCATGATGGCCGCTATAGTGATGGGTCAGGAGGTATTACCGCCTCCGGCAACTTTTGACGCAGGCGTAGTGGTTACGGCCTTAATCGTGCACCTCATATTATCGATAATTTATGGAGTGATACTCTCTGTTATTATTAATAAGCTGGGTATCGGCATGGCTTTATTAATCGGGGCTGTTTCCGGGTTAATACTATATATAGTTAATTTCTATGGGTTCACAGCGGTATTCCCGTGGTTTGCGAAGGCTCGGAACTTTATCACTATATTCAGTCATATAATCTTCGGACTGGTAGCAGCGTGGGCTTATAAAAAGTATCAGCGGGCGTAGCTGAAGGCTGAGGAATGTTTGTTTGCTTCGACTGCATACTGCGTGCGCGCTCAGGATGAATGGTATAGAAAGAGAAATGCAAGCGACCCCTCTCGAATATTAAAGCCGGGTTTGTTATTCTCTGAACACAGCTTGAGTAAAAGGAGGCAGTCACAATGGCCGCATACATGATAGCCCAGCTAAACGTACGAGATCAGGACGGGTACTCCAGATACGTATCCAATTTCGTGCCTATATTAACTCAATACGAAGGGGAGATAGTCGTCGTGGACCGCGACTGTAAACTCATAGAGGGTGAGTGGCCATACCAGACAACCGTTGTGCTGAAATTCCCCGACGAAGAGCAGGCGATGCGCTGGTACAACTCGCCCGAATATCAGGAGATTGTTCAGGACAGAATCCGGGCGGCTGAAACTAACCTTATTCTGGTAAAGAGTTATAAATAAAGCCCGGCAATACTGTTAATCCAACGTACCCGCGCAGGTCATGCTCCTTGCATCTTTCCGCCTCTACCCCCATAATATATCCCTTGAATTCATAAAGGGAGGCAAGACCCTAATTGAAAAAAACAGCCTTAATTACTATCACCTTATTAATCACACTGATGGCCGCTTCGTGTTCGAGGGACAAGGAGCCCGATTTCAGGGGGGTTAAGTGGGGCATGTCCAAGCAGAAGGTCAAAAAGACCGAGACAGCCGAGCTCGTAAAAGAGGGGAACGAGATTCTCACATACAGGATAGGAGGGGAGTCCTCTCCGGTAGAGGCCGAGGGAACTGTCAAGGTAGATGTAGAGGGCGCGGAGGACACGCGGGTTACGGTCGAGGTAGCCGAGATCGAGTACGAATACGACCTGCTCTACGTGTTCGGGAACGGCAAGCTCGGCATGATAGTTGTCCACCTGCGCGACGGCTTCAAGGACCCCGACCTTTATATTTCTTTATTCAGACACAGGACGGAGGAGACTTCAAAGAAAATGGGCGAGCCCGCGGCAGGAGTGGCCGAGTACGGCGACTTCACGCCTAAAGACGATCCGTACTCGTCCCCCGGGGAGATATGCGAGGGGAAATACGCGCTCAGGCACATCTGGCCTACGAAGAACAAAAAAACCAACGTGTCCATCGAGCTTGACCGGAAAAAGTTTACGCCCGAGCCCGACTGTAACCTCTCCGTATTCTACGAGAGCGTGGAGCACCCGGTGGACCCCGAACTCGCAGAAGAGCTGCACGAGCTTCTTTAGCTTTTTACAAGATTTTATTAGGATGATATGTTCCTGTAGGTATCGGATAAGATAATATTGGAGTTATTAAGACAGCATATTTTCATAAGTAAATGGAGTAAACAAAATACCTGTGCGATTTACTAAGTAGTTGCATGTAATATGACACAAGCTTGAATTCAAAGTCCGACAAGCTACGATTTCTAAGAAACTCTTCCTTATAGACCCATCCGGCGTTATCACATGAAGGGCGGGGTATGCGTGTCCTTGTATCTCGAATCGGGTAAAATGTAATGAGCACCTGAGGGAGGATGGAGAGATGCAGAGAGAAATAATAGCCCTTGTTATCGGAATCGCGGCGGGCGTAATCCTTACGCTCGTAATCACATCATACACAGGCTCGGGGAACCGTTACTGCCTGCACGCGTCCTCGGATGGTAAATCCATACATAAAATAGACAGCAAGACCGGAAGGGTCTGGTGGAAGAATTCCTACGTGGAGCTCGACGCCGATGGGCAGCCGGTGACGATATGGTACTGGGAGGAGCTGACGCTGGACAGGCCCGGGGCGGCGAGCCTGGCAGAAGACCTTCAGTCGTCGACCGAAGAGGCCCGGCAGGAGGAGCTCACCGCGAAACGGGCCGCGGCCACGGAGATGGAAGCCCTCAAACAGAAGAGGCTCAACGAGATTTACATAATCTGTGGAGAGGACCTAGAATGCGTTAAGCAAAAATGCGCCGCAGGATTCGGCGGCACCGTCGACACGGATTGGACCTCATACTGCTCGGATCAGCTAAAGACCCATGTGATTAATATAATTATAGATCAGTGCCGAGCTGACGCGGGCTGCATAAAGACATACTGCGTAAATAAATACAACAATACCTACCCCGCGGTGAGCGACTGCATCAGCGAGATTAACCTTCAGAAGGTAAAGAACGAAAGCGAGGAGGCCGGGCAGCCCGCGTCTGAATAGACCGCAAATAGAAAAACATCCGACACCCGAAATATACGAGACACGCTGACTTTTCAACTACCTGACACTATTAACTAGCTATTCCCCGACTTTATCCTGCAAAAGCCCGATATCGAAGATTTCAAGCGGCTCACTCCGGTGGATGGCATCTTTTACCCGCTGAACAAACGGACTCGTCGATAATTCCTTTTTTAATCCGCCGCAAACGTCCATTTACCACTTCACGCGAAATTGTAATATAATATAGAGGTTAAGAAGCTTCCCACTGCGCGTTAATAAAAAACGGGGAAGAGGACGCGAGAAAATGCAGGACAAATCCATCAGACTCGGGGACCTCATTCTGGTCATTGACGATATAAGCCTCGTCCTGAGCGGCGATATAATTTGCCGGTTTCACCTGAGCCACAAGAATGAGCCAAAACATTCACTGGTCGAAATGTACGCGGAGTTGAGCGACGACGGAGAGCTCGAAGTCGTCTGCCGCACTCCTCTCACCACGAACCGCTTCGAGATTGTCTCCCGATTCCTCCATCTCTACGAAAAGAACATAATCAGATTTTTCCGGGAACATACCCAGGGCAAAACCCCCTACATGTTTAAGGTTCCCATGAGCTGACTTATAGACACTTAGCTTCCTTTTGCGATTCCCGCAGACTCCGCCGCCAAGACAACCCCCATCATAATCCTCTCCATTCTCAAATAAGAGTAAATGTTATGTACAGTTCATCCCGAGCGCACACGGAGTGTGTAGTCGAAGGACGAACGGGTTTAAAGACGAGATTGCCGCAGGGGCTTTCGGCTTCGTCTTTTGAGTACGCCGGGACAAGTCGCCCCCTCGCCATGACTAATTGGAGACAGGGGCGAAGCGTCCGGCCCTCCACTCCGGAAGCGGCGGCGCGATAAATGGCCGCTGGTACGATATTCACCCGCGCTTTGAGGATAAAAAAAACCCCCGCCCCCCCTTAACTACAAACAGCGAGGGTCGAGGGTTGAGAAGGGGATATTCAATATTTATTATACACATTTTGCCGTATTAGCATAGCTTTCTTTATAGTGGCAGAACCGCCTGTGTAAAGGATAACGTGATACTATAATGTAAATCCGTACTGCGGGTAAAAGGAGAGAGAGCGCCACGACGCTAGCGCGGTCCCGTGATGGCTAAGAAGGAATTTTCTCTTTTGCGGCAGGGGAGTTCCTGTTGATTTCTTCCCCTCGCCTTCCTCAATAACCCTCCACACCTCTTACCGTTCTTGATCCTGGTAAAGGATAAGGGTAAGAGGAGGGAGGTTGTAGTAGGGGCTACTAATCTATTAACAATTCGGATAATTGAAGCCGGGCCGCACTGGCGGTTACCCGGAGCAGGTTGGTTTTATATAGTCCCGATAATCTATTTTTAAAATCCTGATTTATGGAACAGTGAAACGAGTCAGACTTCCGATAGCAATACGAGGCTACCATTTCCCCTCCTGCAATTTTAAAACTCTGTTCCGTGACCGCTCAAACAAAATTGCGCCCCGGTCTTACTTACTGACCGTTTTAAGTAAGCAACGATAAACCGGTGCCGGTCACAAGTAATATATGAGCAAAAATTGTGCCATATTGTCAAACAACTACTACATTTATATCCAAGTTACTGATAGTATTATAGTTATCTCGTTTTATAAACAACGTAGAACACAACTCAGAGTTTAAAAACTACGATATATCGTAGATTCTACGAAATAACATGCAGCTTTAGAAGCGGTAAGGTAAAATATTTTACAAAATTATAAGTTTTTATAATAGATGTTGAATTATACCCTCGATTTATCAACAATTATCTATAATCAGTATTAACTGAAAATCCCCCTCCCCCCGCTTCCAACATGGAAAGAGGGGAGAGGAAGAATCCGGGATTTATCGGGCAATCCGATTACTTTCATTATTAGAAGGTGAAAAAACCAGAATCAACTGATGCTTAACCCCGCATCGCTGTAGTGTCATAAGTACCTTAAACTATCAAGTCGTTCAATCGGCTCCATGTTAATTCCGGTTATTTAATTACTCAATCTCCAGTCAGGCTTTATCAACCTTATTCTCTATAATTACTATGGCAATCTATATAACTACTATGGCAATATTCGTACCATAAGGAGATTACAAACAAAAAAAAGCCCTAGTTATCTGTTAATACTGTATAAATATTTCTTTCCGAGGGAGGCTCAGGGAGGAGCTAAAAACAAAACTACGATATATCGTAGTCTATACGGGGGTTTTTGTACTATTCGTGATACAAATCCTGCGCAGGCCGGTTATGAACGGAGGTATTTCTGATTTCCGCCCAAGAACCGCGCACTATTCGGAAGCAGTCCGTAATTTCCAAACCCGGTAAAGACAACTTGCAAAATGGAGGTAATGTGGACTTCCCGGTGGGTAGAAAAGAATTAATAAAACCTTATTTTACACGAGCTTAAAAAGAGGCTTGCCAAGTGTTTCGGAGACGGGAGTCTGAAAAGTGGAACTCAGCGTTCACCTGGTCTTCTTCGGGCCGTGAACTGCGGTTCGAAATAAATACTTATTCACCTTCGGGCCGGAGGGAGTCTTCATTCGAGGAATCTTCGGGCTTTGCAGGCGTTAGATCAAGGTCCATATATTTCCAGGGGCCTGTGGTGGAGCGCCTTAACTGCCTGGTGCCTTCCTCCAGAGAGTAAAAGTATTCGCGGGTGAATATGACGTCCTCGAAGTCGTACCCCGGATACACCCTGTTTGACCTGTCGTCAGCACCCTTGGGGGTCAGGAACTTTTCGAGAACATCGTCCGCGGCCGCCATGCCGGCGCCCGGAAGAATCGAGAGCAAAACGCCAAGCAGAAACAGAACCAGGATTTTCATCTTGTCACCCCCTCGAATAATACTTTTTAAAGAATAACAGATAAAGGGACCGAAATCACTTATTATTTCAGGCGGTATTTCTTAAATACGCTCGGTGCATCTACGGTTTCTCACCCCGCTATCCGGGAGCGTATGACGAATTCCCGCTTTGAGTGGCGGAGATGGGGGGATCGGAGATATCTTGAGAGCAAGAGGGACCGTTTATGCCGGGGCGGAAAGTCTGACGGGCTTATAAACTCATTAAAGGAAATATTAAATTACTCATTTTGCAATCCCCGTCGCCTCAAGCGGTTTGTGGCGCTCCTTCCTCAAAGCGGGGCCGGCCAGCAATGCCCGGACAATGAAGAGGCATCCCCCCGGCCGGGCACAGCTGATTTATCCCGCCTGAGCGGTAGAGATTCCCCTTCTCCTTCATCAACCTTTTATCCCCGGTCCCGGAAGGATGCCTGAATTATCCGTCCTCAGCCTTATTCATCGCTTTAATCGTTACTACGTAACCGAACCGGTATTCGGATGAAAATTTTAAAGCCCGGGAAATTTTCCCGCGAAAAGCACCCGCATTCAGGTAGACTATTCGCAATTTTCCATATCCATAAGGAGGAAAAAGGGTTTGAAGAACCATCTGCTAATAACATTTGTGATGATTTTCAGCCTGCTCGCCGCTGCATGCAATGACAACGGCAAAGAAACCCGGAACGCGCCCCCGGGGGATACCGCAGAGCTGGAAAGCCCGGGCCCCACACCCGGTCCTGAAGTAAAAGAGTACGATTTCAGGGGATCCGACTGGGGGGCGACAAGGGAGGAAGTCATGGCCACCGAGCGGAACGAGCCGGTGTACGAAGATGATGACACGCTCGAATACAAAGGCGTCGTAGAGAAGATGCTGATGTTAATAACTTACAAATTCAGGGACGATAAACTAGTCCGCGGCGGCTTCGTACTGAATCAGCAGATAAGGGACAAGAACGAATATCCGGAACGTTACAACAAGCTCAAGAAAATACTTATCGAAGCAAACGGCGCGCCCCGGAAAGACATCGAGAAGAATTTAAACCCCAATGCGGTAATCAACGACGAAAACAAAGGAGACGCCGTGTGCAGAGGCGACATTGTGTACGGCGCGCAGTGGGTCCTGCCCGACACCGTTATCAATCTTCTCCTGAACGGGCAGCAATCACAGTGCTATCTAGCCATAATATACACGAGCAGGGAAGAGCTGGAGTTCCGGACGAATCAGAGCGGCGGGCAGGAGGACGGCTGACCTTCAGCGCTTATCCGTTCAATCTCCCCTCCCTGACGCGGGGGAGACATGCTATATTTAGATTCATGGATGTATCTCAGCCGGAGGGGGATACATGCCCATACGGAGTTCGGAAATAAAAAATGTGTGGAAGATTCGCGCGGACCAAGGATAAAGACAGCCTCCAGGGACGCTTCGGTTTTGAAGACCCGGAAGGGTTTCTCCTAAAGCCCGAATACAACATCGCCCCCTCGCAGGACTGCCCCGTGATCACAGTTGAGTGCGACAGGCGCGTGCTCGGGATGATGCGCTGGGGGCTTGTACCCCCCTGGGCCCGGGACGCCAAGGGCGGCTACAGGATGATAAACGCCCGGGCCGAGACCGTGTCGGAAAAAGCGAGCTTCAGGGAGCCGCTCAGGAAAACGCGCTGTCTGGTGCCCGCCTCCGGGTTCTACGAATGGAAAAAACCGGATAAAAAGACGAGGATACCCTACTTCTTCAGACTTAGAGACAGTACGCTCTTCGCCTTCGCCGGTCTCTGGGCGGTGTGGCAACATGGGAAGGAAGACGAGCTTCACTCCTTCACCATCATCACGACCGGGGCTAACGAGCTGATGGAGCCCGTACACGACAGGATGCCCGTAATACTGCGCGAGAAGGACGAGGCCGTATGGCTCGACCCGGAGCTAAAAGACCCGGACGACTTGATGCCGCTGCTCGCGCCCTTTCCTTCGGACGGGATGGAATACTATGAAGTCTCGACTTACGTGAACTCCTACAAAAACCGGGGCGAGGAGTGCATTCGTCCCGTTGGCTAAAATCCTCCTTGATTTGGTTATTGCAACCTAGTGCCTTAGCTTTATTTGGCCTGTTGCCTTCTTTTCAAGGATGTCCGATTCCTCATGCATTCGGAACCGTTTCTTTTTCTAAGGGGGAAGTAAAAAAGACGAAGACGGGATTGTCGCATGGGCTTCCGGCTTCGCCGGGACAAGCCGCCCCTTCGCAATGACGGGGAATGGGGGGCATGCTCCTACAGTTCAACAAGCTCACTACCAGAACGAACGGGGACTTTTAAGTCTGTAAAAATGCGGAACGGTGCCTTTCGGTTTAAGGTCCCTTTCCGAGACGCTAAAAAAATCTCCTCCCTCCCGGATGGAAGGGAGGGAGGAGCATTATCCGACTTCTCTTAAATGTAAACGCTTTTCAATGTTTAAAACGCTTCATCGATTTCGTCTTCTATATCGTCTATATCATCTTCTAATTCGTCGAAATCGAGGTCATCGTTAAAAGCCGGGACGAATATAAGGACGTCTCTCGGCACTATGCAGGGCGATTCAGGGCCGCACATTCCGTCAAACTCGCCGAGCACCATCGTGTCCCTGCCGAACTCGACCCCCAAATCAGGATCCTCAAGGCACACCCCGTTAAAAGCCTGAATGTCATCAACAGGCTCGTCGTCGTTACAGGGGTTGAATACCACTCCGTTATCGACGAATATGTCAGAATTGTCCTTCTCGCATTCGTTCATAGTAAGGGTGGTTATGAAGTTGCCCGGGTTCAGGCGTACCTCAAGCTCCGCAAATCTCGGCGTGCATACTATATCGATCGGAGAAAGGCTGTTGGTCTGGGGTATGGGCGGCTCGCCGTCGAAATCCGTCGGCAGGAACCCGCCGATTACATCTATATCGAACTCCTCTCCGTCGATTATTACGGTTCCGTCACCGCTTACCTCCCTGTCGTCCCTCGACGCAAGTATCTCTATGAACATATCGATCGCAGTATTCTCGCCGATCCCCTCGGCCGTGAAATTGGGCTCGTTTGAAGGCCCGTCGTCGAATATGTCATCGGTTTCATCGCAAGCTGCGGACAAAAATACGAGAGCTAGAAATGATAGCGCAAATGATTTGCCTATCCATTTTCGCATTAAAATTTACCTCCATTTTTATTGTTTAAATTACTATAACAGCAATTTGCATACCAGTTAGCCGCATAAAATAAATATATAGTAAAGCGGGGCTGTTACGGTTATGGCTCAGGGGCGAGAGACCGACCGGAGCCCTGATTGAGTTTAATATTAAGCAGGCGTATCTGTAAAATATTGCACACGCGGACGGGGATAAACATCGACTCGCTGGAGTGAAGCAAAACCGTCTAATTCTCAAGCCGAACTTTACGCATTAGTAATTATCACCGGAAAAGTTCCGTTAATATTTGAAACCTTTTCGGCCTGCGGATGTTAATATATTAAAAGGATCAAACCAAATAAGCGGGAGGCAGTTAAATGAAGAGACTTTTGATTTTACCGATTTTGCTTTTTCTTATCTTTTCCGCATCGGCCAACGCCGGGCATCACTGGCATAAAGACGGGCATTGGTGGAATGACGAAGCTACCGTAAAGAAGCTCGAGCTTACGGATGAGCAGACCTCGCAAATAAAGGAAATAGAGGCTACATACTCGCCGGCGCTCGACAAAGCCGCGGAGACTTTCAAGGAAAATAAAACCGCGTTCAAGAAAGTAATGTCCGACCCGGCTTCGAGCAAGGCCGACGTGATAAAGGCTTTCGATGTAATGTGGGACTCGAAGTATAAAATGAAGAGGGTCATGCTCGACATGAAGCTGGACGTGAAAACTGTGCTGACCCCTGAGCAGATTACAAAGCTCGTTGAAATGAAGCAAAAACACAAGGAAGAAATGAAAAAGAAATGGGATAATAAAAAGAAGCAATAGGCAAAGATAATACCTGTGAGCGCGCATTCTCCGCGCGCTCACATGCTTTACGCGGCGCGGAATCAGCGCTCACCCCGGTTTTTTACATACTGCTCAGCCAAGCAGCAAGAATCGCACCGAAATACGGGTTTGAGTAAGGAAGGAGTTAGGATTAAATCGATTTTTAGCCAGGAGATTAGTCATTCCCAGAGGCAGCCCCGGTCCATTTACGAAGCAGGTCCTTGTCGGCAGCGGACAACTTTACCTCCGGGTGAAGCGGCACATAATACCAGAGAGGCATCTCGCCGCTCTCTACCTCTTCCCATATCTCCTCGATCTTCTCCCCCTTCTTTTTAGGCGAATACTTGTTCCACTCGGTGAAATTCATATGCTCCCTCGCCTCGTTCACATCCCAAACGACGAGCCAGGATACGGGCGCAATCCGGGAATACCACGGCCACACGGTCTCGTTCGAATGGCAGTCGTAGCATGAGCGTTTCAGTATCTCGCTCACTTCAACAGGCGCTTCGATCTCCCCTGCGACGGGCGGGTTAGTCTTCTCCACAGGCACGAACTGCGCCCCGATAAAAGCTATAATCAGCACTGCAAGAATGATTTTCAGATACATAGGTCCCGCACCTCGCCTTTTGCTTATTCACAGCGGTTTTGATCCGACGATTCCTTATAAACGGACGAAGTTATTATAATGGATATTGATAGATAGGCTACGGTTATCACTAAAATTATACAAAGGAAATATGAAGTGAAATAGATCCTGAAACTAGTTCAGGATGACAACTAAAAAACGGGATTGCCGCAGGGGCATCCGGCTTAGTCTTTCGACTACGCCGGGGCAAGTCGCCCCTTCGCAATGACTGATTAGGGTCAGATGGAGGGGAGATTAAACTGCGGGGCATCCTTCGACCAGGCTCAGGATGATAGGGCTTGACCTTTCAAAGCCTCACAAACCTGTTCGTCCTGAGTCCGATCGAAGGGCGCGCCCCGGTATAGTGACAGCTTGAAGCTTGCGGGCTTGCATGCATGTCTAGTTGAGTGTGTTCAAAGGAGTTTCGTAGAAATCGTATATGAGCGCAGATTCTGTGCAGAAATCGTCCTTCGACTGCACACTCTGTGTGCGCTCAGCATGAGCGGGCTTGAGTGCGCCCGCTGGTTATATTCGGAGGAGTTGGGGAAAATCGTAGAAACACACTACGTGTGCACCCCCATCCTGACTTCCCCCCCTGGGAGTGGGAAGGAAATTAATCGTATAAGGTGGGGAAGGCGGAGGAGTGTGGGAAAAGGTGGGCATCCTTCGACAAGCTCAGTACGAGTGGGTTATTCATGTATTGCCGGTGATATTCGGAGGAGTGAGAGGCAGCATAAGGGATCGCGGCAGGCCTGTCCTGTACTCGATACAGAGATGCCGCTCCTGGGGTGGTTGAGAAAATGGAGGTTCGGAGAAATCGTATATGAGCACAGATTCTGTGCAGAAATCGTATATAAGCACACATTGTGTGTGCGCTCAGTACCGGAGATTACAGGCTGCTTCGGCAAAAGCCCCTTACTCGTATCCCGGAAGCACGTACTCGGTCTTCCAGGCCTTGGGAAGAATCTTCCCTTCAAGCTCGTAAACGCTCTTGTCCCAGTCTATTTTGTCCGCCTTTTTTTTGCCGAGGGAAGTAGTCCAGACAGCGACTGGCGGGTTATCCTCACGCCTGGGCCCGACGGGGAAATAAGCCGATACGGTAACCTTTTTTATGTCGTAGCCGCTTGAGTAAAGGGACTTGTATATCGAGGTCATGTCCGCCTCCGCCTTTAGCCTGAAGAACCTGGCAAACATAACATCGTCCATATTATATTCGACGAGCACGTTGTATCCGCCGGAGGCGGCGCCGGTTACGTCAATCTCCCTTACGCGGCTTAGGCCGAGGTTATTCTCACCTCGGAGAACGGAAGCCGCTCTGAAGGCTATCAGTCCGGGCTCCTCCGCCCCGCTCCTCTCGTACTCGGGGATGTCGTACCTCGGGTCCACGGGCTTTGACATACCGGCGTAGAACAAAGCTCCCACAAGCAGCAGGACCGCGGGCAGATAAAAGAACGCCACTGTTCTTTTAGTAGCGGCCCTCCTCCAGGGCATAACGAGCGAGGGGTTGACGAACCCGGCCCCCATGGCGATTACGCAGAATACCAGCAACGTGTATAGCTTGCTCTCGAGATTCGTACGGGGGAAAAATACGACGCCGAAAGCCATCATAACGAAAAAGATGAAGCCATAGAGCATCGCCGCCCTTTTTCTCGTCTTCTCACCCCTGATCCAGAAGAGCGCGGTGCCCGGGTCGATCAGGCCCAGCACAAACATTATAAGAGAAGCTATAGTAATCCACGCGATTACGATTTCCATATACCCAAACGCACTCCCTCGGGATTCCCGCCGCGGCTGAACGGATAATTCTCAGACCCGCATCTTACAAATTTACCTATTTGCGGCGCATACTCCAACACGGCGGGGTCAGAGACTATTTGATAATAGATACCCGGACGCGGTATGGAGAGAAATTAACAATAGCTAGCAGAATCGGCGGGGCGCCGGATCAGATTTTTTCGAGAAAGGAGAGCACTTCCGCGGTGAAATTCTCGTTTACGAGGAACTTATGGTGGTCCCCGTCTATCGTAATGCCTTTTGCGTCGGGGAAGAACGAGGCCGCCTTTTTCGCGTCGTACTCTTCCGAGCCGTTGATAACGAGCACGGGCACGCGGATATTTCTCAGATCATCCAGTGTATATTCGGGAAAAATCGATCCTTCGAGCCTCGCCGCAAACGCCTTTTTGTCCCCGCCCGGACCTACGGCCCAATTCTCAGCCGCGTCTTTTTCCCTGAGCTTCTCGGCGAGCATTTCATCCAGGCGCGCTCTCCTGTCCTCCTCGCTAAGATGCCACTCCTCATCGTAAATCGAGAGGCCCGCAAGCGTGAGGCTCCTTATGTCCGAGTACATATTGGCAGCCTCTATAGATACCTTCGCCCCCATGGAGTATCCGAGAAGGTCGTACTCGTAGAGACCGAGGTGCTCGACAAGCGCCTCTACATCCCTCGCCATCGCCCTGTTCCAGTATGAGTATGAGGTGTGAGGCTTTTCTGATTCGCCGTGCCCCCGGGCGTCGAGCATTACAACCCTCCGCCCGCTCTCGACGAGCTTTTCGTAAACGCCGGTCTCTTCCCAGTTTATACAGGACGAGCCGGTGAATCCGTGCAAAAGCACGAGCGGCTCTCCGCCGCCGCCGGAATCGGTGAAGGCAAGCTCCACCCCGTCAAAGCTCCTGAACCTTTCCATAGCGGTTAATATTTTACATGATTTAAGAAAACAGGCTTATATCAAAATTGATTGAGTATTACGAGGGGCTTCGGAGAAATGGTAGAGACACACACGTAGTGTGTTTCTCGAAAAGACTGTGTGGTTTACAGAAAGATAGGTAAAAATAAATTACTACATCTAGAATATTTTAATTCCACCCCAGTAGGCCAGGGCGTCTGATTTCTCAATTTGGTTTTTATGACATTTTTAACAAGATAGACTGCAGTCAGCCGAGGGCGACCAATTCCTCACTCACTCGCAATTGTTGATCGAAATCGTTCTGTAATGCCGGGAAAAGAAAAAGCAAGATTGCCACGCATTCTTCGGAGGTTTTTTAATCAACCTGTTCCATAGCATAGCTGCTAGTATATATTTAAGCAGGGGTGTCCGGTTCTTACACTCGTTCAAAACCGTTGCTCGCAATGACGTCCTTCGATAGGACTCAGGACGAGCGGGATTTTTCTTAGGTTCGATAGATACTTTTAATATATTTTAGATTCCAACGTCCTTCACTCCCCTATCTTTAATCCGGCGCCGCTGTATGTCCCGATCTCATGCCCCGTCTTGTCGTCGTATATAGTAACGACGTCCGAGTTCCGGTCCTCGGTTATGTAGTATGACCATACGACGTTCATGAGCGCGGCCTGCTCCTCGAAAGACAGTCCGAAAAAGGGGTCCATCACGTAAACGAAAGGCTGCCCCGCCGGGTTCTCTATCCTCTCGGCGATGCCGCCCTCCACCATCTCGTCCATTATTTTCTTACGCTTTTCCTGGAGGTGCCTCGTTTCCTCTATCTTCTGCTCTAGACTGCCCACAGTGTCCTCCCCGCTCTTTTCATCCTCCGCCTGCTCCACGGCGTTTTGACTGTCCTCCCCGGTCACAAGCTCCTCGTCGCGCGCCCACTCCAGTTCGAGCACGTACGCAGCCATAGCACCTAAAGCCAGCACGAGAAGTAATACGAACGCTACCCTGTTTCGTCTCATAGTATCCTCTAAATCAGAACTGATTATATGTGCACGTGACTGTGATGTCGCCGAGCTCGTCCGACTCTTGCTCAAGGGAGAGGTTTCCGAGCGTCCGGTCTCCTATGGTCGTAATGGTACCCATTATATTATCAAAGGTCCCCGTCTCGAGCGCTACGGTCTCGAAGTCAATCGCCCTGCACCTGATCTGCTCCCATGTGAACTCGCCAGTGTCCGACCTGAAACCCGTGCTGTCACCGAAAAAAGCTATCGTGAAAACAATGACCCCGCCGTTCTGGCACTCCCATTCGGAATCCTGGGTATCGGCAGATGAGCCGTTCAGGAATTGATTGAAAGTGAAATCGCAGGTCTCCCCGCTTTTACATCCTCCAGTGTTTGCTATCGCAACGAGCACCAGAAGAATCGCGGCGGTTACGGATGACGTAAGTATTCTCCTCATGATAAAGCTCCTCCTTTCGCTTTATATGTATTGCTCCGACAACCGCCCCTTTGAACCGGAGATAGTCCTCCGGGGAATAACTGATAATCATTAATAATACATTATTTTATAAAAGTTTTTGACCCTCACGAACAGCTATTTCCGGAACAGGTCAATCTTCCGAATCACCCATCAGGTCCCGGTTTACAAGCTCCGCCCTAGCCAGGTCTTCAAGAGCGAGTATCATGTGATAGAAGGCCGGCGAGCACAGGTCGGGTTTAACTTCCCGCCGTTCCGCCTGAATCTCCATCAGCTCATCCCTTGATAGTAAATCTATATGGGTCAAAACTCTCCGGAATAATTCACTCGATACCTTGAACCTGTCTTCTTTCATAATAAAGCCTCCGCTTCTCTTAACGAGATTATTGAATTTTTAATCCCGGTCGAAAGCCCGTTATGCCCCGAAGAGCGGGCAATACTCCGTCGGGAAGATTCCTCTTCCGGTAACGGCTTGTACTAAACAAAATAGCCGCGGTATTTAAAGATTTTTATTGAAAATCCCAGACCCTTGGCCAAGAGAATAAAGCGACTCCCTTGTTATTGCAAAATACTTACATTAAAATCTACAATATTCGTAAAATTCCTTTTGCTTTACTACATTAAAACACGAAATGTATAAATTAGCAAGCAGCTAATTCGCAATCTGTAAAAAATCTTACAACTTGTGAAGCAGCATTATTATAATCAGGAGGGTCCGAGATGAGAAAATCCGTGGAAGAAATAATCGAAACTATTAAGTCGCTTAAGGGCTTTACAAAGGAGTACGAGGTCGCCGATTCTCTCGGCGTCGGCAGAGGGGCGCTTTCGAACGCCAAACGGAGGGACAGCATATCGTTTCTGGACAAACTTATCTCATTCTGCGAAAGAGAGGAGCTAACGCTTGATTTTATAAAACAGGAACCGTCATTATCCGCAGATTCACTCCGTACCTTGCCTGTAGGGGGCGAGATACCACGTTACGGTCTCGATAAATACGTAGAGCTTCCGGTTTACTCGCTCACCGGAGACGTACCTCCAGACCTCTCCTCTCTCGAGACCGTGGATACAGCTCTAATATCGAGGGATCTCTTCATGGAGGGCTACATCGCTGTAAGGGTAAACGGGGACTCTATGGAGAAGCTTCTCATGGACGGAGCTCATATTCTGATCAATACACGTATGAAGGACATTCTGTCGGGAAGCGTATACACGCTCAATATTCCGAGAACGGGGGTAATAATAAGGGAGTGCTACCCGGAGCCAAGCGGCCTGAGCCTGAGACCATACAATAAGAATTACCCCTGCTCATCTATCAGATGGGAAGACTTCGACCCTGAAATGGTAATCGGCAAAGTCGCCTGCAGCGTCGTGAATGTGTTCAGATGAAGTTGACGCTCATCCAGAACAGACTTGTCTTTTGATTAGATTGGATTATTTATCTAATCATTACAGATATTTGTTCGGGTTAATACAAAGGGACGTTTAAGCTTTATTTTCCCCCTGCATCGGCGGGCATTTAACGCTGCCGTAGGAACAAAACACGCAGCAGTCGCCTTCTATCGGCTTTAAGAGTGTTTTGCAGTTCGCGCATTCATAATAGAACCGACACGAATCTGTCGGCATTGTCTCTTTTTTTTCAAACCCGCATTCCGGGCATCTTATCAGTGATTCCAATTGCATCTTGTTTGCACCGTTCCTTATTTTCTAAACTCATTCCCGCCTCTACACCATATAGCTAATATCCGACGCACTGGTCGGATATGAATACGGCATCAACTTGAGATCCTCCGTGGTTAATCCCGAGCGTATGGCAATTCCGAAAATATTAATTATCTCTTCCGCATGAGGACCGTATATGTGCGCGCCGAGGATGTTATCAGTTCCATCTTCAACCAGTACTTTAAACTCCGAGGATTTTATATTTAATCGCCGGGAGGAGAACCACCCCGAGGTATCCGAATGATTGGTTTTGAAACTGAACCCCTGTTTTTTTGCAGTTTCCTCCTGCAACCCTACAGAAGTCAGGGGCGGGACTGTAAAAACAACGCTGGGGATACCGGAATAATCAGGTGTACGGTGATTTCCATTGATTAAATTACCGGCCGCTATGTGACCCTCCATACCGGCGACAGGTGTTAACGGAGGGCCGCCGCTTGCGGCAGCGTCGCCCGCGGCAAAGACAATGGGGTTTGATACACTTTGTAGATAGTCATTTACGGATACGCCCTTTTTTTCTCTTTTTATATTCGCCTTCTCCAAGTCTAAATCGTCTATTTCAGGCACACGCCCCGCCCCGTGCACAACCATATCGGCATTAAAGATCCCTTTCGAGTTTCCGGACGTATGAACTACTAATCGCTCACCCTTCTTTTCAACCGCCTCGGCGGCGGTATTTAATTCTATATCCACACCAAGTTGACGCGATGCTTCGACCAGCCGGTTAACCAAATCAGGATCGAAACCCGCAAGCGGCCTGTCGCTTCTATGCAGAATTTTAACCTTGGCTCCGGCACGCACGGCTATATGGGCAAATTCAAAGGATATATATCCGCCCCCGATAAAAACGATATTTTCGGGTAACGCGTCGAGTTTCAAAAATTCATCACTTGTCGTGAGGAGCCCTTCGCCGGGAATGTTTAATCCAGCGGGTTTTGCCCCGCTTGCGATAAGCACGTACCGACCCGTGAGCGTATCATCGCCCACCTCGATTGTATCGCTATTGACAAAACGCGCTCTGCCGTGAAATCTTGCAATACCCGCTTTTGTAAACCCTTTTTCTCTGTTTTCAGGTACGGGCTCGGTGAATGTTCTTTTAAAACCCATTAGCTCGGACCAGTTAATTTGAATATCGGCGGCGGATATTCCCTTCCCCCGCATCCGATTGTTCCAGTCAATAAGCTCTGCGGCTCCTACCAGCACCTTCTTCGGGTCGCATCCCCTCAACGCACATGTGCCGCCGTAAGGTCTCGAATCTATGACCGCGACTCCCCAGCCCTTCGATTTGCATTTATGAGCGGCTGTGGACGCCGCAGTCCCCGTACCGATTACTATTAAGTCAAACTTTGTCAGAGCCATATTTAGTTTTTTTATCTCCTCTCAATTTCTGCTTTATAGCTGCCTGCGTCCTCTATAGCTGAAATAATCCGCTCCACAGTAACCTCTCCTTCTTCATACGTTACTCTGGCCTCCTTGTCTTCGAAGCTGACGTCCGCGTCCACGACTCCGTTTAGCTTTTTCAAAGCGGTCTTAATCGTAAGCGGGCAGACCTTGCATGTCATCCCTTCCACTTTCAACACGACTTCGTTTATATCAGACGGGCTTTCTTTCCCCGAAGCCGTAGCATTTGAGGGGCTGTATATATAAAAACCTAGAAATAACATTACGGACAGTAAAAATGTCGCAACCTGTAATTTGCTAAAATTATTCATGCGATACACACCTCCATTGAATTCTCAAGTTAATAAAAACCCTATAATATCGGGTGAAAAGATTAAAGCAGCCACTAAAACAGACGATATCCAGAGAAGGATTTTATTCAGTTTTTTCCTGCCGGGATTTACCGCACAGCTACTGCCCGGGGCGCATTCCCCTCCTCTGTAGGTGAAGAAGAACCCGACCGCGAGGAATCCCACGGCCAGGATTCCGAGAGGCCATCTGTACTCTTCGAACTTTGTAAAAAAAGCCGCCCCGCTTATGCCGAGAAATATAAAAACAAGCGGCCCTATACAGCATAAGGACGCCAAAAGCCCTGCGAGAACGGAACCCAGGAAAGACAGGAGAGTTATCTTGTTACTTTTACCAGACATTTTAGTATTCATTAGTCTTAAAAGGCCCTCCAAACAGGGAGATTCCCGCTTATTTCCTGCCCTCGTCATCGAGCAGGTCGATTATCGGACACCCGGTCGTCGGGCCCTCACCGCTGCATAGAGCTATTAGCTCTGTCAGCGCTTTTCTTATCCTCTTCAGCGAGCGGATCTTATCCTCGATCTCGGAAATTTTTCCCTGTGCGATATTTTTTATATCGGCGCAGGTAGTATTGCGGTCCACTCTCAGGGATAGAAGCAACGAGATTTCCCTCAGGGAAAATCCCAGCTTCTGGGCTCGTTTGATGAACAGGAGACGCGAGACGGATTCTTCCGAATATTGACGGTATCCCGACTCTGTGCGGGGAGGCTCGGGTATGAGCCCCCGCCGCTCGTAATAGCGAATCGTCTCCTTTGTTACGTTTGCCCTTCTGGCCAGCTCGCTAATGGCGATTGCTTTCATTTAGCACCTCGGAACATAGTTTAAACTATGTACCTGGGTACGGAGTCAAATGCTTTTTATAAATGACGGGGATAAATAAATTTCCGGGTGCCTTTCACTTTAATTTAAACGGCTCAAAACCTCCGGACAGCAAAATAGCTACTCGATTCTCCTTCTTATCACACTGTCCACGGACCATTTCCCGCCGCCGCGGAGGAGCACTACGAGAGCGAGTCCGAGCGCGAGCAGGTGGTACTCGAAGCCCTCCCCTTCCTGCGCTCCGAACCAGTTCATGAAAAACCCGTACCGGTGGTGCACCATGAGCACGGCTCCGAGCATTATAAGAGCGACGCCCGCCGCGGCCAGGCGGCTGATGAACCCCGCGATCAGGAAAAGCGCTCCGAAGGATTCACCCAGTATAATGAGCACCGCTATCAGCGCGGGCACGCCTATGCCGGTGAAGTAATCGACCGTGGCTGAAAATCCGTAGCCCCCGAACATGCCGAACAGCTTCTGAAGCCCGTGCGGAAGTATCACGACACCCAGAAAGACCCTAGCTATCAAGGAACCCGAATCACTTTCATCAGTATCAAATAATTTTTTGAACATATCTAATTCCTCCTTGTTATTTCCCTCCTACGCAGGTAGGAGTGAGGGGGATTTTTTTCTTTATATTTCTCAGACCTATAAGAACACGAAATCCCCCTCCCCGAAGTCAATTCTCACTCTTCTCGGACACGAGCGGGAGCCCCGCTTCAATCCAGTGCTGCTTTCCCTCGGCATACTCGTATACGTCCGAGTACCCGAGACTCTCGAGCGTACGGGCGGCTTTGGTCGAGTTCTGGCACTCGGTGCTCGCGCAGTACACTACGACCCTGGCGCCCTTGTCCAGAAGGAGCGCTCCGGCTTTCTCCTCAACCTCCGTATAGTCCATCTGGAGGGCGCCCGGCAGGTGCCCCTCTCTCCAGTACTTCTCGGGAAGCGCCTCGACAAGGGTCACGGGCGAGCCGTTGTCGATGTGAGCGCTCAATTCCTCTCTTGTAATCTGTCTCATTTCAGAGACCTCCTTAAATTGGTATAGTAGTTGCAATTGCAACTATATAAATATATAGCATAAGATGGTTGCAAATGCAACAAGGATGCATTATATTGTGAATATGGAGAGAAAAAGCAGTAAGGAGAACAACAAAAACTGGACGGATACGGAGACTTCCGCATGGACGGGTCTTGTGAAAGCCCAGCAGCACCTGCTGAATAAAGTCGGTGAGGAACTCAAGAAAAAAGGGTTTCCGCCGCTTGCCTGGTACGACGTCCTCTGGGAGCTCGACAGGCATCCGGACGGAAGCCTGAGACTGAATGAGCTCGGAAAGCGGGTGCTCCTCGATAAATACAACGTCACAAGGCTCGTACAAAGACTTGAAGAAGAAGGCCTCGTGAGCAGGACCGCATGCCCTGTAGACGGGAGGGGCATTTTCGCGTGCATTACAGAGAAGGGCAGGAAGCTGAGGAAAGAAATGTGGCCTGTATACGAGCGCACTGTAAGGGAACACTTCCTTTCAAAATTCGACAGGAAGGAAATAGCCGAATTAAATAAATTCGTTAAGCGCATAAGGGAAAACGTCCCCGAATAATACCGGACGGCTGCGCATAAAATCCGATTGTGTTAGTCACCCAGTGACAGTATAATGGTTCTGACGTTAAGCTAAATCATACCAGTCAGAGAAGTCGAAAGGAGGTTTTTCGTGAGGATACTAATTTTATCACTTCTGATCACGTTCTTAACACTGCCGGCAATAGCCCAGAACCAGGTGGAATATCCGGTCGTTAAAATCAAGGGAGAATACATGATAATCGGGCAGAAGCCCTACAAGGTTATAGGCGCATGCGAGAGCTTCGAGGAAGGCGACAGCGTAACGTTTACGGCAGACCCCATTACCTGCGAGCAGGTTACGGCGTTTAACGTCACCCGCCTTACAAAGTGCGAGCTTGAATGTCTTGAGAATCTGGAGCTTCCGCCAGACCCGGAGTAACAGCGCGTAAGTTGGAAAAAGAGGACAGTTATATGTCCTTCGGTTGGACTCAGGGCGAACGGGCTAGAATGAAGAAAGACGCACGCGATTCAGGATTCACGATGGAGAGCAAAAATCTAGATTGCCGCGGTTGCTGCGCAACCTCGCAATGACCGATTAGAGTCAAACGCAGAAGAAGTGGATTAAACAGTGGGGCATCCTTCGACCGGGCTCAGGATGAATGGGTTTTTGTAAAGATTTGGAAGGCCGAGCCCGCAGCGCAGATTCTGCGCTGATGTATGATTTCTTTAAAACTTCTCCGACTAATCAACACCCCTCATCAGCCTCTCTATTCTCAAATACGAGCACATGTTATGTGCCGCTCTCACTTAACCCCGCACTCCCCGTCGTGGGCCTTCTGTACCCCTACGGTCATGCGGTCGCAGTCGTTTCCGTAGGTCTTCCCGTCACAGCCGCACACGGGTCTGTATTCTCTTGTGCACATTGCCGGCTGCTCGATACATACCCCTCCGAGATCGGCTACTCCGCACTTGCCCTCGGGCAGCTCGCAGAATTGTCCCTGAGCGCAGGCGATACGCTCTATCCCGCCGCAGGCGTTAGCGTTCACTATCTTCGCAGGCTCGTCGCTGTGACAGCTAACCGCCATTATCCCCCCTGCGAGAAGGAGAGACAGCACCATAATAGAGGCAGCGGATCTAATATTCTTCATCTTAATCACCCTGCCAGTTCGTGATATTGAAAATTATGATTGTGTGTAAAGCGCATTATCCTCACGCTGCAAAATTTCAAAATTCGACTCCCGAGCATGCAAATTAACATCATTTAATTATACTGCAGGTAGGTCAAAGAATGTTTCACAAATATCACTCTCTATTTTCCCGCTCTTGCCCCCCTACTTTCTCCCTCTAAATATTGTTATAGTTAATCGTTATAAAATTTATCGAGGAGGATGTCATGCCCAACCCCGACCAAAAAAAACCGAGCATATGGTCAAGGCTCTTCGACCGTATGAGAAAGAGAAGATTCTCGTATCTGACCAAGTCCCTCCTCCTGCTAATCCTCGCATACCCTTATCTCGAACACGACCTCGCGGGACAGATACTCATGACCGTAATAACGATAATGGTAATGATGTCGCTCGTAGTCGCCGTGAGCGACAGGAAACGGTATATAATAATTGCGCTATTGTTCGCGATTCCGTGGCTGGTCAGCTTAATAATCAACTTTCCGCTCATAGAGGAAGACCGCTCAGTGCTCATAAGAAGGGATATCATATTTGCCGTTCTACTCTTTTTATACACTACCTACAGGATTTTCATGCATCTGATAAGGAGCAGAGAGGTAACAACCGAAATACTGTTCGCGGCAGTCTGCGTATATCTGCTGATCGGACTTTCCTGGACCGCCATATATATACTGCTCGATTTTTTATATCCGGGCTCGTTCGTCGATATACAGGGACAGGCGGTAAGCGACGCCCCCCTTTACCTCTTTTTCAGCTACGTGAGTCTTACTACGGTTGGATACGGGAATATTATTCCGGCGACGGACCACGCGCGTTCGCTCGCGATGATAGAGGCTATAATGGGCCAGCTCTACCTCACAATCATGGTCGCCCGCCTCGTTGGGCTCCATATATCCAAGTCCCGCGCAACGGAGGAAGGTGTTTGACACAACGCTATTTCTTTACCCCGACACGCTTAGCCTGATTCTCCGATTTGCAGGGGACCGTTCATATATTATTCCGAATGCCGTCGGGGAAAACGCCGGGATTTCATTGTTATTCCTCCCCCCTTTATCAGGTACGCTTTATGTACATAAACCCATTATGTTTATTATCACAATCAAACCAATCACGGAGGTTTTAAAATGAGACTCGAAGGGAAAACAGCCCTCATAACAGGGGGTAATGAAGGAATCGGAAAGGCCACGGCGCTCATGTTCGCAAAAGAAGGTGCGAAAGTCACCGTTACCGGAAGAAGAAAGGAGAAACTCGACGAGGTGGTAAAGGAAAGCGGCGGCAGGATAGTGGCGATTCAGGGCGACGTTTCAAATGAAAACGACGTCAAGTCCACCGTAGATGAGTTCGTGAAGCAGTTCGGCAGGATCGATATATTGTTCAATAACGCGGGCATACTGGAGACGGGCACCGCCGTCACCACGAGCGTCGAATCCTGGGACAAGATGATAGACATCAACGTCAAGGGGATGTACCTCATGACAAAAGAGGTTCTTCCTCACATGCAGAAGCAGGGCGGGGGTGTAATTATAAATAACGGCTCGGTGCTGAGTCATATAGGGTGTCAGAACGCGGTCGCCTACAACACCACCAAGGGTGCGGTGCTCCAGTTTTCAAGGAGCCTCGCGATTGACCACGCAAAAGAAGGGATCAGGGTCAACACCATCTGCCCCGGATTCATAAAGACCAAGATGAACGAGGACTTTATCGGCAACCCCCCCGACGCGCAGGAGCAGCTCGACGAAATAGCGGGCCAGATAGTGCCGATGGGATACCGGGGCGAGGTGGACGACATAGCGTACGCGGTCGTTTACATGGCGAGCGACGAGTCGAAATACATGACCGGAGCGAGCCTCATCGTGGACGGCGGCTGGTCGTGCTATTGAGCCGGGAGGACACCTTCCTTACAGAGAGAGGAATCAAGGAGCGGAGTCGCAGGAAAAAGACCCCCCACCTTAATCTGTTTTGGGTTTAGCAGCGATATGCCCGAGATTGATGGGCTTATGTGCTTTTAACTAAGTGCGTCCGATTCCTCGCTAGCTCGAAATCGTTCTCCTTGCAGGGGGAGGAAACTGGTTGTGCAGTGTAGGGATTGCAGGGGAATCAGGAAGAAACCGTCCTTCGACCAAGCTCAGGACGAACGGGCTTTTAAACAATAAAATCGCCCTAAATATGTTTCCTTCGACGCAGTTCCACAAGTTAGCGACCTTGTAGCCAACGGCGTCCGGTTCTGAACTAGTGCAAGAACCGTTCCCCTTTACAAAAGGGGGAAATAGTTCTCTCCCACTCCTCTGAGTACTACCAGCATGTATCCTCAAGCCTGCAAATCCTGAGCTAAGACGAAGGATGTTCCGCTTCCTCCCTCCTCCTCATAGCAGCGAGCGCTATAAAGGTGCAAAGAAAAGAGAGAGCGGCCGAGGTATATAGAATGAGGGAAAAGCCCTTTACGTAGGATTCCCGCACGAGCCCCTCGAGCGCCGCTTTCATCTCTAGGCCCACTTCCGCGGGTATCTCCGCTCCGGCGAGCTTTATCCGCTCCCCATCGAGCAGCTCCTTCACTTCTTGATGCACTCCCAGAGAGTCCATTCCGTGATCCAGGTGGCCGTTAAACGCGTGCAGTATCACGACTCCGAGCACGGCGATTGCGACAAGCCCAGCCACCCTGGACACGGCGTTATTTATACCCGACGCGGTGCCGGAAAAACTCACCCGCACGGCGTTCATCACCGCAGTCGTAAGGGGCGCTACGCTGAGAGCGAGTCCCGCACCGAGCACGGCTACTCCCGGCAGAAACGTGGTGAAATAGCTCCCGTCTCCCTGAAGGAGCGCTATCAGCAGGTACCCCGCGCCGCCGATAAAGGTACCTGCGGCAAGGGGCATCCTCGCGCCGTACCTGTCTACCAATCCTCCCGCCCAGCGGGAAAATACGAACAGTATTACGATTATCGGAAGGAAAGCGGCCCCCGCCCCGGTCGCCGTATAGCCGTAAACCTGAATCAGGGCAAAGGGCAGAAAGAAGAAAGTGCCTCCGAGAGCGCCGTACATGAAAAGAGTTACCGCATTTGCCGCGCTGAACGTGCCGGAGCGGAAAAGGCTAAGCGGCACCATTGGACTTTCAGACGCACCCTCCACAATCACAAACGCAATTAACGCGGAAGCGCCGAGCAGGATTGACGCGGTAACGAGAGGATGACCGAGGCCCAGATTCGAGGACTCGATCAGACCGAATATCAGCCCCCCAAGTCCCGCTGTGGCAAGCGCCGTGCCCCAGTAGTCGAACTTGCATTTAGCTGTATCCCCCCTGCTCTCGGGAACGCGCAAAAATAGTATAACAATGACGGCAAGGGCAATGGGAAGGTTTATGAGGAATATCCATCTCCAGGACGCGTTCTCGATAAGCCACCCTCCGAGAACGGGGCCGACCGCCGTTGTGATAGCCGAGAACGCGGACCACGTCCCTATGGCCTTCCCCCTCTCTGAGGGCCCGAAATAAGCCGTTATTATAGCGAGGCTGCCCGGAATCAGCATCGCCCCGCCTATTCCCTGGAGGGCGCGGAAGGCAATCAACTGGTCAACATTCACCGCAAGGCCGCAGAGAACCGACGATATCATAAAGAGCGCAGCCCCTATACCGTAAACGAGCCTCCTTCCGAACCTGTCCCCGAGCACGCCGCCCGTTAGTATCAGGGCCACGAGGAAGAGCGTGTACGCCTCTATGACCCATTGCACCTCTGTTATCGTAGCCCCCAGCCTGTCCTGAAGCGCGGGAAGCGCAACGTTTACGGCGGTGCCGTCTATGTAGGCCATGCTCGCGCCGAGTATGGTCGCGGCAAGCACCCACCGCCCGGTGGCTTTCTTCGATAAAACCGCTGGAGCGTCTTTCGCCGCTTCCGCGGAAACGCCTAAAGAAGGGGGTCTTCCCAGGATTCCCATAGAGACTTTAGGTAAGCACAGTAAACAGGAAATGTAAACTTGCTTCGGTTAACGCCTCAATATGCTGCTTATAGCTATGCGCTATCACGCCTCCTTCTGACAGCCACCCGGACGCCGACCAGTAATCCGAGCGCAATCGGAATCAGAATGTTTGGCAGAGACGACTCTGTAACCGATATCCCCGCCAGTCCGCAGCCGCCTCCCGAGTCGGGGTCACCGTCTACAGCAATAAGCACACCGGGCCCTCCCGGGTCGGTAACCATCCCGTCCGCAGTAAGATCCGAGTCCCCTCTACCGCCGTCCATTATTGTGAGCAGTATGTTCCCGTTAGGCAGGAACTGGGTCCCTGTCGTGCCGTCGAACGTAAACTCGTAGCAGTGGGGCACGGGGTTGTCAGGGGTGGGGCCGAACTTAAAGAACCTGCTGAAGGGCCCCGCTCCGGGCGGAAGCATGTATTCGACCTGTATCGTCCCGCCGGGCGTTACGTTCGATACCTTGTATGTAAAGAAGCCTAACGGGTATTCGGCGATGAGGCCGTCAATCATATCCGGGCATTCGGGCGTTACCTGCTCCGCTCCTGATATCACAGTCCCTTCGGGGCTGATTATCGTCACGTCTCCCACCACTGCAACGTTCTCCCCCGACGGAGGAGGTGAAGGCATGGGTGTAGGTGTTGGCGTTGACGTGGGTGTTGGAGGTACGGGAACCGCTCCACACGCTTCATTACCATCAACAAGCCCCAGATCCTTCGCCCTGCCGGCTACGACAAGCACCGCGCACGGTGCCTCATTCTCGCCAATATTATTCAAAAGGAAAGAAAACCGCTTCTTCCCGTCCTTTATCCCCAGATTCTCCTCAGGGATTTCCCCAAGCAGCTCGCCGGTCTCAAGGTCAAACAGCTCCACCTTCCCTCCAATCTCGAGTCCTTCGACAATACCTTTGACAAGAAGTTCCTGAATAGATTCGGTATATACCGCCTCCGTTATTATTACTCGAGGACATTCCAAAACCATCTGTGTCATGTTCACCGCGGGAGGCGCCACCTTGGAGCGAGCCTCCACAAATATATTATGAAATCCGCATTCCTGCGGCGAGAAAGAAGCAAATGCAACAAAACTACTGTCCGTCCGTATATGCGGTATTTCTTCCTGATCGAAAAGCTCGCCTCCATTATCCGGATCGCCGTCGAAAAACGAGACTGTGACGTCGTCCGCGGCAGTGCCGATAGTTTTTATTATGGCGTCTATACCAGACCTCTCCCCGGGAACTATCTTAAATGGAGAAGCCGTTACGCTCTCCACCTCGACAGACGCGCCATTTATCCTTGTAAGCTCCTCCCCGGATGAGGAGGATGTAAGCGACAAAGCCGCGGGAGGAGGCGGCTGTACATAGAACACCTGCTTATAAAGACCCACATTGTTACTGAAATCCTGGACGTCCACATCTGTAAACGACGTAATCATTGCGGGGGGAATCCGATTCAACCCCAGCCCGGGCAGTTCCGAGACAAGGGAGCCGCCGTTTTCCATCCAGACCACCACCCAGAAATACCAGTATGTATCACCGAGCCCGGTCGTATCTAACGTCGTTCGGGCAAATTCCCAGTTAGGCGGATTAGTACAGCTCGGGTCGGTAAACGGCTCCGTACAGTTATCGGGGTTGTTTCCCGAAGGAGGTATCACGGGCAGCGTCTGCGTGCCTCCAATAAGTACGCTGTCGCCCGTCAAGTTGCTGCCGTCCCATTCCTGACGGTAGAACCGGACCATGACCTCCGATCCCGCCGGCATATCAGTCAGGCTCAGGTTATAAACCCTCGCGCACAAAAGCAGGGTGTCCCCTTCGACGGCCCTCGTCCTCTGAGGCCCGATCGCCTCATGGTCGTCGCAGGGCGTGTCCGGCAAGGTTTCCGGTACTACGAAGAAGCCCCTCATGTGATAGAACAGGGTCTTTACAGGGACGGTAGGGAACTGGTCCTTTGGATTAAATGTGAATTCGCCGAGCTGGGTTATATTATCGTCCGGAGGGGTGTTAAACGTCCATCGGAACGGATGGTTCAGGCCGACGTCCGGGCTGGTATATGTAGATGTCCACCAGCCTCCTGAGGTCATGGCATTCGGGTTCGCCATAAAGCCCAGGAACAGCGGGCCCTCCGTCTGGAGGTCCACCACACTCGCAAGAGTTCGCTTATCCAGCGTAAATTCAGGCGGGGTTTGGCCGAACAACAGCGACGCGTATGGGTACTGGGTATCGGTCGCAGCAGGGAAAGCGTCCTCTCTCGTAATCGTAAACCCTTGCGAAGCCGTAGTGGTTTTCTCGGTCGTAAGATTGTTGGATATCGACCTGCTCTTGTTGTAGTCAAAAGAAGCGTCAGCATCTCCTCCGACGCCGTCAAACTCCACGCTTCCCGAAACAGCCTCCGAGGTATTAAAGGAATGAGTTTCTCCCGAGCCCGTTGTTATCCCCGACGTGGTGGTCGATTGCCACTTTACTGAAACTTCCGACGCACCCGAGGGACCCGTAGAGTTTACCTGTATCTCATTAGCGTCTATGGGCAAAAAGCCGGGGAACTCGTTTTCGAGGTGGGCCAGAGTCCACGGATAGGTAAGTACGTTTAGGGGCTCTACTACCGGCTGATACCACTCCATAGTGGAGGCTGCAGGGACTCGGTTAAACTGGATATTATCCGGCGCTGTATACTGTATGTGCATGGGAGCAGTAGGTATCGTGCATACGTCGGTGGTAGGACAAGACGACCCGGCAACACAAGCTGCGCACACCTGACCGTCCGCCCCCAGGACGGGGTAAGTCCATATATTCAAATTCTTTTGGGTAAAGAACAGAATATCGTCAGTGGAGGTGCTGCTCTCAAAACTCTCACTCTCCTCCACATATCTATCGAACTTTCTTGAAACGCTGCCGTCATGTGACTGCTCTGCAGTCTGAGTAAAGGCTGCGCTGACACTATCGACGTCCGCAAAACCGTAAGTAATTTTTTCTGAGAATTCCTGCCTGGTAGAAAAACTGTAACTCGTAGTGCTTGTTGACGATACAGACTGACCCGAAGTCACTTCCTCTCCGAACGTAGAGAAAAAGTTAAGCGGAAAAGCCGTTATCTCTCCCGGAGTGTTGGATGCCCCCTGGGGGCCCGGCAGGCTGGTCATATGCATGGGGGGTACGCCCTGGACAAGATCCACCTGCTTATGATTGTTAATGACAATTTTATTGGGATCGCCGAGTAAAAAAGAGTGGCTCTCGAGGTCCCCGGCCGCAAGCTGGGGAGCCCCTATTATACCGTCTCCCAGATCGGCTACAATCACTTCGGACAACTGTGCAGTATCATCGAATATGCGCAAGGTAGTACCGTTCGTCTTTAAGTTGTCAAACCTGCAGCCTGAGCTCGCCTCATAAAAAACAGCCGCGACCAACGGGACAGGTACGGGAATGTCAGTGTTATAATTAAAATTCCCTACGGCTATATCGCTCATACAGAAGCGCAGGCCCCCGAGACTAATAGTATCAGCCGCGAAGGTGTGATTAATCAGGCTGAAACTCAAAGGGTTCGGAGCATTGTTATCGAAGTCCACGATGGACAGCTGAACAAAAGACAGACAGCCGTCCTGACAATTGACGAACTGGGCGCTCATCCCGATCGCGGTAAGCTGCTCACCGGTTATAAACTTTTTGCTGTCGGCCATGACTATTATATCCGCGCCGCCCCCTAAATCGACATCGGAGCTGTTTATAGTCTGGGTCGCTACGTTTATCGGCGTGTTTGTGCTCGGATCCAGCTCAAAGGCCTTGATTTCGGCAAGTATTAGCTCGCCGCTTACCTGGCCCGGGTAATCAATCCCCCCTATCACTATAATCTCGTCCACAAAAGGATTGATAGTGTCAAACTCCCCCGCTGCCACAGCTACAGTCCTCACACTGAGCGTAAAATCGAGAGCGGATATATCAATCATGGTAGGAGTTATGGCGAGAGTAACGGGGTCCACTTCGAGCAGATAAAGTTCCAGCTTGTCCGTGCCGCTTATACCAACACCCACAATATCCTGCTTGCCGTCGCCGTTAAAGTCACCGACTGCGACATCGCGAAGCACAAGCCCCGTACCCTCGGGACCGTATGTAACCCCGCCAAATATATCACCAGGGTCCGTCGCATCCGAGAACGAGATTATTCTGTAACCGCCGTCGCCCAGATAGTTGACGAATATATCCTCTATTCCGTCATGGTTGAAATCACCCTTCGTCATGCTCCAGACCACTCCGGTTAAGTCGCCGGTGCCGAACGGTAGCGTAGTATCGAGGCTTCCGCAGTCAAGCAGCCCGATGTTCCCTCCTGTGCCTGGCACAACTCTCCACAACGAGAGTATAAGCTCGTCCGGCCCTACTCCCGCGCATAGAGAATCTCCGATATTATTGGCGTCGCTGTTTGAGGTGACTACAGCGGCTAGACCCGCTGTCCGCAAGCTGGGGAAAATATCTCCCGTGAAGTGGCCTATTACTATCTTGTCGGTTTTGGCGAGCGTTGTGGCATTTTTAGATACTAGATCATTGAACTGCTGGGAGATCGCGTTATTTTCCGCCTCGAAAAACCAGACCTTTGTATCTATAGCATTCCCCTGAGCCGCTATTGTAGCGGAGATCGCCAGGTCGTCGAACTCCAGAAAGTTTCTCTCACCGTTTAAGATATCGTTGCATTCCTCATAAAGATTGCCGCTCTGGTTCGAATAAAGCCCCATGCTATTGAACGGCGGCTGCGGGCAGCAGAAAGCCTGGCCTGTGGGGCACACCGCCTCAGCAGTAGTACTGAAATATAAAGCGGAAATTAGTACAAGCGCTGCACACGCCGACAAAGCTACGCCTAAGAATCGTTGTGCATTCATAGGATTTTCCTCTTCTTAACTACTGCTGCCTTTTATTTACAACTGACGAAACTAATCAATGGTGCGATATAGTAATTTCTCAGTTTGTGAGAAACTACATATATAACTTTTTTAGTATTAAACTTTCCATTTATACTATAATATAAAGAACACCTATAAATCAACCAGTATTTCACCGCTTGTATATAATTTTTCCCTGCTCAAGGAAAGTTCTGAATATTTACAGCTTATTGACATGATAATTAAAATTCCATACTCAGATGGTATAATTGTGAGCGGCATTATAATATCTATTTCTCTACGGAACCTTGCTCATACTATCATATGACCGATAAACCGCCCAAATTCGCAATGCATCCCCTGCTGTCCCTCGCGGCTATAGTCATAATCATAGCCGGCATAAAGGAAATAGCCCCTATACTCAATATATTTCTGGTGGCCCTCCTCCTTGCCGTGAGCGTCTCGCCCGTACTCACCTGGCAGATAAAAAGGGGATGGCCAAAGGCCGTCTCGCTTATCGTAACTATATTTATAGTGCTTATTGTGGCGGGCGGTCTCTCGACAATATTGGGAATAGCAGGCAACAATATGGCCTCAAAGGCGCCCGAATACCAAGAGCGCATCACGGAGCTTTACAAGAAAGGTCTGGATAATCTCTCTGAAAGGGGCATTGAAATAGCCGAGATAAAGGAGCTCGATATATTCAGCCCTGACAGGCTGGTCTCGTTCGGCACCTCGTTCATCGAGAATCTGTTTTCGACTTTCGGCAACGTCTTCTTCGTCCTGATACTGATGATATTCATGCTTATCGAATTCGCCGACCTCACTAAAAAGGCGGAGCACGGCGAGTTCGCCGAGGATTCATGGCAGCACAGGTTCGGCGATATATCGAACGACCTCAAGAAATACGTGTCCATAAACGCCGTCACAGGTCTAATGACCGCTGTCGCTGACGTTATTCTGATGCTGATTATGGGAATCGACTTCGCCGTCATATGGGGGTTCCTTGCGTTCTTCTTCAGCTTCATACCCAATATAGGCTTCTTTCTGAGCGTGATACCCCCCGCGCTTATCGCGCTGCTGGAGTTCGGATGGGTTCACTGCCTGATACTGGTCATAGGGTTCATCGTAATAAACGCCTTTATAGATAACGTAATAAAGCCCAAGTTCCTAGGGCAAGAATTCAATATGTCGATTCTGCTCGTCTTTCTCTCGCTTCTGTTCTGGAGCTGGGTGCTCGGGGCTATAGGGGCCATACTGGGCGTCCCGCTCACTATGGCTGTCAAGAGGATTACGGAATTCATGAATAGCGATATGAGCTCAGGCCATGATGAGCCGCCCGAAGAAGAAACTGCCCTTCCTTCCGAAACGGGCGAAGAAAGCAGCACACACACGTAGTGTGTTTTATGGTTTCTTCGGTGCTCCTCTGAAAACACTCAACAACACGTGCAGATCGGCGCACCATAAGCTGTTACCATAAGGAAGGCGTCCTTCGATTGGACTCAGGACGAACGGGTTTTTATAAAGATTTGAAAGGCCGAGCCCGCTGCGCAGATTCTGCGCCCATATACACCGTGTGATCCTGGGGCCCCGCCGAATACCCTCCATATTTCCAGCGGGTGATTTCCAACCTGCTCATATTGAGCGCGCATAAATTGCGCAGTCGAAGGATGATTTTTTTTAACTCCGCCGCCACAACAGCACCCGTCATCAGCCTCTCTATTCTCAAATACGAGCACATATTATCTGCCGCTCATGCCGAGTCCAATCGAAGCAGGTAGATTTACGGTTTTGAGACAAGCATGGCGATAAATCACCCCGGCATAATTCCGAAATTACGCTTATTTCAAAAGTACAATATAGAAAGTAAATGGTTTAATAACATTTCAAAAATACTTCCAATCATACATGAAACATGTTAAGATTTTCGTTGAATTAAGATAATTCTGTGAATTAACAATTATAACGATTTAAGGTCTGTAGAACAAAATATCGTTACCGAGGGTTATCATGCCTGAAGGGGAAGAGAAGGTAGCATCTCGGAAGAGTAATAGAAGTGCTACGTCAAATTTAAGAAACGATAAAAGCAACAAACCAAAAGACTACCAGCACTTTACCCAGAACCTGACCAATCAATCCGCTGAGGAATACAGCGAATTATTCTTTAGCGCCTTCAATTATGCCGCTATAGGCATGGCTCTGGTCTCACTCGAAGGAAAATGGATGACGGTAAACCGGTCTTTTTGCGAATTGACCGGATATACCGAAGAGGAACTAAAAGCCATAGATTTTCAGACCATTACTCATCCGGATGACCTTGAGGAAGATCTCGAATACGTCCGCAGAATGCTAAACAAAGAGATAGACACCTATCAGATGGAAAAAAGATATATCCATAAACTCGGGCACATCGTATGGGTTATTCTCAGTGTCTCACTGGTAAACGACTCAAGCGGCAACCCGTTATATTTTATAGCTCAGATACAGGATATAACCGAGCGTAAGCAATTAGAAAATTCCCATCATGAAATTATCGCGAAATTATCTAAAAAAAACCGATACGAGTCAATCATCAGGGCTGTAACACAGACTGTACACAGGTCTATCGATCTTCAGAAAGTTATCGAAGACTCGGTCAACAGTATGAGTATGCATATAGAAAAAGCGGATAATGTTTCAATCTATATGGTAGAGGGGAAGAAAGCTGTTATAAAGAGTTACAGAGGTTACCCGGAATCATTTATAGAGAAGGTAAGCAGAATACCCTATCCCAAAGGCTTTACATGGAAGACAATAATAGAAGGAGAAGTACAATACTGCGCGGACACGGATAAAGACACGGCTATGGGGCCGGCCGGGCATAAAATCGGCACCAAAAGCTATCTCTCCATGCCTATTCAAAAGAAAAATAGAACTCTGGGGTGCATAAATATAAATTCCCTACAGAAAAATGCCTTTGATGAAGAAGAGCTGAAGCTGCTAGAGATTGTAGCCAAACAGATAGAAATGGCTATAGGTAACGCGCGTAAGGCAGAGGAGCTCAGGACAGCTAAAAAGAGGCTCGAGGAACGGGTCAAGCAGAGAACAAAAGAGCTGACCAAGACAAATGAATCTCTAAGGATAGAGATTTCAGAGCGTACAAAGACAGTAAAACGCCTTAGTATTATGAGCGGCATCTCAAGGATACTTTCCTATGAATCAAGGTTTGAAAGAGCCGCGCCGAAGATTCTGAGAGAATTATTCAAGGTTTTGGATATGGAGGTAGGTGAATTATGGCTTCCTACCACTATTAACTCGGAGACGCTTTTTTGCGCTGAATTCAAATCGTCATTAAAAAGCAAGGCGGCAAGGAAATTTAAGAAATTCACAATTAAGACTACGTTGGGCATCGACAGTTTCCCGGGCTACAGTCTAAAGAAGCGTAAACCTGTCTGGATACCCGATCTTACGAAAAACCCGGTATTCACACGCAGGCAACTTGCCCAAGAGCTTGGCCTCCGTTCCGGGTTAGCATTCCCCATAATTGTAGATGGGAAACCTGTAGGCGGAATGAACTTTTTTACAACGAAGATGGCAGAGACTTCCCCCGATCTTTATGAGATGATGACCAAACTCGGGCACGATATAGGCCAGTTTTTGTCAAGGGCTAAAATGGTGGAGGAACTCCGGGAGAGCGAAGCCCGTTTCCGCACAATGGCGGACAGCGCTCCCGTAATGATATGGATCGCGGGAACGGACAAATCGTGTATATGGTTTAATAAGGAGTGGCTCGATTTCAGGGGCAGGAATCTCGAGGAAGAAATAGTGAACGGATGGGTGGCGGGTATTCACCCCGATGACCGAAAACCGTGTATCGAAACTTATCATACAGCGTTCGACAAGCGCGAGTCTTTCGAGATGGAATACCGTCTGCAAAACGCCGAAGGCGAATACCGGTGGATTGTGGATCGCGGGATTCCGAAATTCAGCGGAGATGGAATGTTCAGAGGTTATATCGGCTCCTGTGTTGATATCCATGACAGAAAAATTACGGAAGAATTGAGGCGGATTAAACTTACCGAGAGAGAAAACCTTCTGAGAGAAGTCCAACACCGTATCAAGAACAACCTTCAAATGGTTATGGACATGCTCGATCTGCAGTACGAGGCTATTAAGAGTAAAAAGGCCAGGGACGCACTCAGAGACACAAGGAGCCGCATCATGTCAATCGCCCGATTGCACACTCGACTCCGGGATGAAAAAAAACCTGACCAAATCCACTTAGCCGACCATATCGAGCACCTTATACAAGATTTGCAAAAAATTTCTGGACGCAAGGATGACTCAGTTAAATTCAATTTAGATATCGAAGACATAAAGCTCGATGCCGACACCCTAGTTTCAGTGGGTTTTATAATTAACGAGCTGGTTTCCAATTCACTCAAACACGCATTCGGACAAGAGAACAAGGGCATCGTCTCAATCAAACTCTCCTCAAGCGGCAAAGAAAAGATAACTCTGGAAGTGAGTGATAACGGCGACGGCTTGCCGAAAGGTTTTAATTTTAAATCCACAACTACGCTGGGAATTAATATAGTAAGAACATTCACCCAACAGCTTGGAGGGAAATTAGTAAGGCTGAATAGTCGGAAAGGGGCGGGATTTAAAGTAACCTTCAAACATAGCCGAGGTGAATTCGGCCATGTTCAAAAATATGAATCATCCCATATTTAGAAATCCGGTAATCTTCTCTTGAAAGCCTAATTCTCCAATATTATGCCGTCTTTGTCATGGAGAGAGGGAAAGGAAAAGAGGACATCCTTCGACTGCACACTACGTGTGCGCTCAGGATGATCGGGTTTAAAGGCGAGTTTGCCGCGCTCTTTTTATCCTGAGTTTATCGAAGTGTTCACAATGACAAACAAAAAGACAAAAAATAGATCCTGAAACGAGTTCAGTATGACGACTAAAAAGACGAGATTGCCGCAGGGACTTCGCCCCTTCGCAATGACAGGGTAGTGTTCGGTGCAGAGGAAATAAGGGAAAGGGGGGCGTCCTTCGATTGGACTCAGGACGAACGGGGTTTTGTAAAGACTTGAAAGACCAAGCCTGCTGCGCAGATTCTACGCTGATATTAGATTTCTCAGGCAATATTCTTCTGATTCGACCATACTCGACAGTTCCGTAACTCCCGATTACGAGCACATGTTATGTGCCGCTCATGCTGAGTCCAATCGAAGCATGTACATCCGAATATACGTGAGACATACAGTCGTTTATCCTCTCCTTCTAATCCCATCCTATTCCCATAAATATCAAGAACGATCTGTTTTCAAAATATTTTCGGCTGTACAATTCCTAAAAGATTAATCCGTTCCGCATCCCGGATACGTATTTTTATATAGGGATGTGGTCTATCTGTACAGGAAGTAATAAAAGGAGGATTTACAATGGATCTCACAAGTGTTACGAAACTTAGCTCCACTCTCATTCTGGCCTCGCTCATCGCATTCCTTATGAGCGCGGGTCCGCGGCCCGCGGTCGCGCAGCACACGATAACAGTTAACAACAATTGCACGGATACGGTATGGGTCGGCGCGTTTCCTAATGTACAGTCGGTCACAGTCGGTACGACTAACGTGACCACGCTCGGCGGCTGGGAGATGACGACGGGCCAGTCGGCCACGGTGCAAGTGCCCGCCTCCTGGAGCGGGAGGTTCTGGGCGCGGACGGGGTGCAGCTTTAACGCCACGGGCGTATGCGACTCCAAGACCGTAAAAGTAAACGGCACCGATTACGTGATTGCCAACTGCTGCGATACGGGAGGTTGTATGAACGGGAGCAATTTCGCACTCAACTGCGCGCAGACCGGCCTGCCCCCGGCTACCCTGGCGGAACTGACTGTAGTATCAAGCGGTCAGGACAGCTACGACGTAAGCATGGTGGACGGCGGAAACGTCTCCGTGGAAATAATCCCCGATTCCTCAACCTATGACTGTACAGGCAACCCGAATTGTATTAACACGGCTAACCTGCCGGGCACTAACTCATCCAGCTGCACGCAGGACTCGGACTGCTACCCGCTATTCGGCTTCGGCTTCAAATGGAAATGCGACCCAAATCTTAAAATGTGCGTCAATCCTTTCTTTTGCGGGAGCCCCGGATGCACCGACACAGGCGGATGCGCTCCGGCGGGCCTAACCCAGTCCGTGCTTCCGAATTCGACATGGACCGGCTCCGGACTCGCGGTCTCACAGGCTAATTGCCCTTCCGACCTCCAGCTAACGAATGAACAGAACCAGGGAAGCACGTATGTGGGCTGTTTTGCGCCCCAGAAGTTCTGCAGAAAATCATGCAGCATCGACGGCGATTGCGGTCCCCCGTATACATTCAACTGCGGAGGCTCCGGCTTCTGTGAGGACAGCGGCGGCACAATACTGGGAGCTGACTGCGACACCGCCGTTAGCGGCACTACGAACGAAGACCTCTGGGCATGCGCGGGAGTGAACTCAGGCTCGTGCTTCACCACAGGCACGATGGACTCCAACTGCTGCGGATGCCCGACGTGGGCGCCGGGATTCCCGAACGCATTTCCTAACGGAGCGTGCGTCGCGGGAAATAACACCACGTGGCAGTCAGTAGCTCAGCCTGTAGCCGCGGTATTCAACAGCGCAAGCCCCACGTCCTACGCCTTCCCCTTCGACGACGCTATTAAGCTCTTCGACTGTGCGGCGAAATCGGGGAGCGTAACCGCCTACACGGTCAACTTTTGCCCCAGCGATTCGGACGGCGACGGGGTACAAAACTCAGGCGACTCGGACGCCGATGGAGACGGCATCACCAACACGAGGGAAACAGTCTTAGGCACCCAGACCGAAGCCGCACGTAACGGAGACATAGTAGGCACTCCGAACGACGCTGACGCTGACGGGATCGAAAACATGCTCGACCTCGACTCAGACAATGACGGTGTGCCCGACGTTGCGGAGGCGGGAAGAGCGGATCTGGATGCGGACAGGGACGGTATTATAGACGACCAGACCGACACGGACGGTGACGGCGTACCGGACGCGGTGGACCCGGATCAGGGCGGCGCCGAGCTGATACCGATTGACAGCGACGGGGACGACATACCGGACACACTGGATACGAATTCCGATAACGACGGAGGCACCGACTTCGAGGAGAATGACGGAGAGGGCGATAGTGACGGAGACGGCCTTCCCGACAGCGTGACCGACGAGAACGGGGACGGACTGCTCGACATATTCGACCCGGACTTCGGACAGCCGCTTGTAATAAGGGACTCCGACGGGGACGGCACGCCAGACTTCCAGGACGCAGACGGCGGAAACGGTGGATGCTGGATAGCAGCTCCGGGAACAGGGGACAATTCAGCCTCTCTATGGCTGATTCTCCCGGCTATCGTGCTCTTCAGAATGCTCAGGAGAAGAACGAAGAAGAATTAACTTAAAAACTTTCTATCCGAAGACGGGCGTTAAGGATTCATCTCTACGGCCATAATCCCTAGCGCCCGCACATACAATGTGTGCTCATACACGATTTCTTTGATCACTTCTGAATACACCCAACAATGCAACCATATCCTTAGGATGTTCCTATACGAGCGCGCATCCTTCGACCGGACTCAGGAGATGCAACAGTAACGTATGCCATACACTCAGAAATCCGGTAGTAACGACTGGTTTACCTGTTTGTCCTTTTAAATAAGATATATATGTAAGGTCTTTCCTCGCCGGAAGGCGTGTAATAGGTATGGTCGAAATGCTCAATTAGATCGAATCCCTCACCCAAGAAATCAGACAACATTGCTTGATCGTAATTCATTATATTCAAACCGCTGCACTTCCTGGCTCCTATCGGGGAAAAGCTCGCAATAATTACATAACCCCCTCTTTTAACTACCTTCTTTAGAACCGTCAAATACATCTCCCGTTCTTTTTCTTCGAGTAAAAAATGCAATAAAGCTCTGTCGTGCCAAAGAGCTATATTTTTTAAATTCTTCATATGCGTTGGCCGTGTGATGTCATCCACAATCCATTCTACCAGGCGGCTCTTTTCTTTCCCCAGTCTCTCCATGAGCTTATTCAAAGCCGTCTGACTGATATCGACAGCGATAACATTCTCATACCCGCTTTCAAGAAGATAATCTATGAATGCCGACGTTCCTGCTCCTACATCCAATACGGCATCATCCTTATCAAGCAGGCAACGGGACATTAATCTAATCGAGGGCTCCGGTACTTTTTCATACCAGCCTAACCTGTTTATGTCTCTTGAGGCATAAACATTTTCCCAGTGATCCTTCATTGCGTTACTCCATTAATAGCCAATCCTCTTAACAGTTACAGACCTGTTTTTACCAAATAAAAATATTTTACACTTTTTACCCTTGGCATACACTCGGTATTAGAAAATACATTTTTGTCATTTCGAATGTACTCGGGGAAATTAAGTCTTTGTTTTTTTGGCCCTCCCCTTTCTTGCAATCCCATACTGCAAATACTATAATCCCTCACCAAAAAACTTACCCAAGGTAAAATGGAACGAACAAAGCCGGAAAGGCTGCCGCATAAAAAAACAGTGATAGCGAGCTCGCTTGCGATCATCCTCGAATGGTACGACTTCTCAATCTTCGGGTTCTACGCGGTAGTCCTGTCGAAACTCTTCTTTCCCTTCGCTGACGATACAACGGCTATCCTGTCGACTTTTATGATATTCGCGCTCAGCTTTCTCTTCCGCCCGCTCGGCTCCGTCATAATATCGAGCCTCGGCGACAGGTTCGGACGGAAAAACGCCTTCATCCTCACCGTAATCCTCATGACGTTCCCCACCGTTCTCATCGGTCTGCTTCCCACTTACGGCAGTATAGGCGTAGCGGCAACGATTCTTCTCATCGTCCTCAGAATCGGTCAGGCGCTTTCAGTAGGCGGGGAGCGCTCTGCGACACTCTCGCTCCTTACCGAGATAGCCCCGCCAAACCTGAGGGGCCTTTACGGAAGCATGTCGCTCTTCAGCACTACGACGGGCATACTGCTCGCCTCCGCCGTGTGCGGCCTCGTCTCAAGCATGCTCACGGAGGAGCAGCTTTACTCCTGGGGATGGAGAATCCCCTTTCTGCTGGGAATTGTATCAGGAATTGCTGCTTTTTTACTGAGGAGAATCGTGAAGGAGTCCCGGATTTTTCTCAATTTGAAGGAGTCGGGCGAGACATCCGAATCTCCCCTCATCGAATCGGTAAGAGAACACTGGAGATCGGTCCTGACGATCCTTACCGCGACGATTATGTTTGCCGTGAGCTTCTACCTCATATTCGTATATATAATCACTTTCGCCACACGTTTCGGGGACATGCCCCTATCCCGAATACTCAACATCAACACCATGAATCTGGCGATCTGCACTTTGCTGGTCCCCTTGGGCGGCTACTTCTCGGACAGAGTCGGACGGAAGCCCGCGCTGATTGTCGGATGCGCGGGGGAGATAGTAGTAGGGTTCCTGCTATTTAAAGTTTTCGCCGGGGACAATCTCACACTTAAGATTCTGACGCAGCTGGCAGGGGGGCTGATGAACGTGATATTCGCGGGCGCGTTCGCCGCCTTTATGGTCGAGAGCTTCCCCACGCGCGTCAGGATGAGCGGCATATCGATGGGGAACGTTATCGGCTTCTCTGTATTCGGAGGCTCGGCGCCGCTGGTCGCCTCCTATCTTATAAGCGCAACAGGCGACGTAACCGCGCCCGGCATATACCTCGCGCTTGCCTCAGCGGTCTCACTCATAGCTGTCCTCCGCATAAACGAAACATTCAGGAAGGAGCTTAAATAACCGCCCGCGCCGAACCGGAAATAATATTACTATGGCCTTCAAAACTATCTCCGACTACCTGCACGGGGAAGAGAAGCTTCTTGTCTATGCACTCCTCTCGTATATCCTAGTCATCTCGATATGAAAATAAGATTCGCTCACCTGAGCATTACGGCAACAGACCTGAAAAAGCTGTCCGAATTCTATATGAAAGCACTCGGCTTCGTTCCCGCGCTTGCGGAAAAGGGGTTTTCAGGAGAATGGGTCGAAAAGGGGACAGGTGTAAAGGGCGCCGATTTCAGGAGAATTCACCTCCGTCTTCCAGGCTCTGAAGATAGCCCCCTTCTGGAGATAATTCAATACACTGAAACGATAGACGGCGCATCGCGAGGGCCTGCGAACTCAGCCGGGATAAGACATGTGGCTTTTGAGGTCGAAAGCGACGAAAATTTGAGAAAACTGTTCGACCTTGTAATAAGAAACGGCGGAGGGAAGCTGGGGGAGATTTCCTCGCACAGGGTAGAAGGCCTTGGAGAGGTGAGCTTCGTTTATATGACCGACCCCGAGGGCAATATAGTGGAGCTTGTCAGCTGGAGCCGTGAGTGAAAGTTACTTTACAAAAAAAGTAAATTAGCGCGGTGAGCTTCTGCCGGGATCAGCCAAGAAATGAAGCGCCCGCTCAGACCCTTTTCTTTTTCGGATAAAAAGGAAGGACCTGCTGTTTGGCAATAGATGTCCACCTGTCCGCATCGTATTTCTCCGCGGGAATAATTCTGAGCCTGTACCTGGAATCGTACCCCCTGCCGCACTCATTGCACGAGTAGCTCCTCCTCACCTTTCTGTAAAACTGCACGGTCTTACCACAGGAAGGGCATACTCCTATATATTTCCCCCTGGGCATCTGCAGCTCTTCCCCCGACGCGCATCGCTCCGGACGGCACCCTACCCGCTTGGCTATCTCCCTCCAGCCATTGTCATGGTTCGTCTTACCCGTTTTCATGTAATGAAGCGCGTGCGCTATCTCGTGCAGAAGCGTGTCTCTCATCACGGAGTAAGGATTTGTTATCATGAACGCGAGGGAAATGGAAATGACCCTGCTCCGGGGCTTGCAGTAGCCGAGCTGCCTTTTCTGGTTCGAGAACCGTAGCACCCAGTCGTTAAGACCCCACCTTTTCCTCTCCACTATCCAATCGCTGATTATCTCTTCGCGGGATGTCATATTCGGACAGAAAATAATTATACCGTGTATAATAGAGAATAAAGGATTAATTTATCGTGAGTGAAAAAAACTTTTTCTTTATTATAGCTATCCCCAAGGACGAGATTATAGAATACACTACAAAGCTCAACTCCTATATTTCCAGAGTCTTCCCCGGAAAGAAGAACCCTTTCACCCTGAAACCGCTTGAGATAGGGGATGAAGACGCCCTCGCAAAGGTCACTATACGCACGACAGAGGCGGAAATGACCGATTTCGCCCGCCGCTTTTTCGGCTCGGGGTACGAATTCATAGAGCGGGAGGACGGCGAGGTAGAGATTATACGCACCACCGGAGAAGAAACCCCGCAAGACGAGGGGAATGGGGATGTTATAAAGCATTAGCGTCCATATCCAGTGTGTTTCCACGGTTTCTTTGAATCACGCCAGAATTCATACAACATAACCTGGTCCGCATACCCTGAGCTGGCACTATCCAAGCCTGCGTCTTTCGATTGGACTCAGGACGAAGGGGTTTTAAATGCTATTTATCGATAAAATCCCCATTGATCCCCCTTTACAAAAGGGGAAAATAACTCTCCCCCACTCGTCTGAATACTGCCAGCATGTATCCTCAAGCCCGATCATCCTAAACGCAGGTGGAGTGTGCAGTCAAAGTACGATCTCTCCGAGAGTCTTCTTGTAATTCGATAACACTCAACGGTTTCGTAACTACCGAATGCTAGCATATGTTATGTGCCGCTCATGCTGAGCCCTGTCGAACGTGTATACGTATTGTGATAATAAAATTTCAACATACTCAACCTTTTGGTTGATTATCCACAAAAGCATTTCATCAATGCGGAAGAGAAGAAGAGCTCCGCTGAATTTTAAATTAGTTCCCCCTACTCTCCCACGGCGGGCATTCCGCCGACCGGGGGCATGATACAGCAGTAAAAAGCACCGTTTACAGAATAGCAGCTCTCATCGGGCTCAGGGCAGGGCGTGGCCGGGCTGCAGTCGCTAGGGGTGCATATGTCGGAAATGTCAGGGTCGAGGGGCGCTATCGGAAGATCGCCTCCCTCATCAGCGGCAAAAGCGGAGGACAACGGTAAAGCCGGAAGTATGGCAAATACTAAAACAAGGGCTGATCTGATCAGATATTGTGGCAATTTCGGCATTTTTAATCCCTCCTTCAAATGAAAAGGATTTAGATATTATATGCCAGATTCTAACTCCAGAACAGTCCCTATATAATCTATTTTTCAGTGGTCACATCGATTTCAAACTCAATTTTAGCGCTTGCTCCGTCCCCTCTGAAAGTCCCTGTTACAGGGGCCGCATCCTCAGGCATAACCCCTGATGCAAGGGCCACATGAGAGTCCGTGACCGAAAGCCCCTCGCTCGGATCGTACCCCCTCCAGCCGCCTCCGGGCAGATATATCTCCGCCCACGCGTGAAGCTGCCGTTCCGTAGAGTGCATTTCAGCTTCCCTGTACCCGCTCACAAACCGCGCGGCGAGCCCTGCGGCCCTGCACGATTCCATAAACAGCAGCGTTAAGTCCCTGCACGTGCCCATCCCGGAGAGAAGTGTGACTTCAGGGGGGAAAGGCGGGCCTTCTTGACGCACGGTCTGCTCGAAGTCCGAGTAGATGCGTGAATTAAGCGTGGAAAGGAACTTGATCGTGTCCCCGTTCGTTTCTTCCAGTATAGAAGACGCGAAGTCCTCCAGCTTGCCGCCAGGCTCAGAGCTTCTGATCAGGTAAGGCTTGATGGAAAATTGAAAGTCGGAGGAGTAATCCGCCGGCAGTCTGGCTACGGAATTATCGGTAATTATGAAGTCGAAGGGGTTGGTCCTCAGGGTTTCGACCATTGCCTCCGTCTTTAATGTAAGGCTTGTCAGAGTTCCGCTGAACCATAGGCTTACACAGTCGTTCCCTGAAATGTCAATAATATCGGCCTTTCCCGAGGGCTCGGGGTCTACCGCGAGGTCGAAGTCGATGAGCTTCTGTGTGCAGTCGCTCCTGGGCCTGAGCCTTACCGTATGCGGCTCCAGGAAAACCTCAGAGCTGAAGCTGTACCGGGTAGTGTGGCGGATAGATATAATCATAAGGTTATTATTTTGATTTGTCGCCGAGCTTGTCGAAAGCCAGTTTCATCCACTCATGCGGGAGCTCCCTTATCCCTTCCCTGAGCACGTCCTGCCACCATTTTGAAATCTCGATCAGCTGGTCCCTTTCATATCTGTGCTCAACAATCTCGTAGGTGTCCGCTCTATAAAGCACCACGTCTATAGGATAGTCCACGTCTATGGCGCTCGCCCTCGTTGCATCAAACGCGAGATAACCGATCTTGAGAGCCATATCCATGTTGAGCTCATAAGACAGAGCCCTGTCCATTATGGGTTTCCCGTAGCTCGACTCCCCTATGAGGTAATAAGGGGTTCCCTGGCCGACTTCCACCCAGTTGCCCTGCGGGTAGAGCATGTAGAGCTTGTGCTCCCTGTCCTGCTCCAGCTGACCACCGATAATCGAGAAGAGGTTAAAATGAAGCCCCGCCTCTTCGAGCGCCTCCTTATCCTCGTCCCCGACCCGCCTCACCTGAGCGGCGAACGCGTTCACCGCCTTGTACAGCTTATCGAAGGTCTGGTCGCTCTCCTCGAGAACCTCGTTGAAGTAGGTAAGCGCCTTGTCCCTTACGGACCTGAGACCGGAGGTCATGAGGAATAGCGAATGTCTCCCGTACTGATGTATGGTAACTTTCCTCGCGGTTATGCACTCCGTGCCGGTGGTCACCAGCGTGTCCGCAATTCCCACAAGCCCCTTCCTCACTTTCATACCGACGCAGAATGTCATTCCTGGCCTTTAAGTGTCCCGTTGAATTCGTTATGCTGCCCCTCCACTATCGGAGTCAGCGCAAAAAAGGTATCGAATATCGCGTCCCCGACGAGGTTGAGCTTGGTCTGAAAGTTGTCCAGATACTCATGCAGACCGCCTGAAATTATTTCATCAATATTAGCGTAGTCAAGCTCCGAACACAAGCGCCCGAGCTTCCTTTCAGCCTCGTTCCGGTAAGTGCCCGGCTCCGTGCCGGTAATCTTGTGAAGGGACTCTTCCGCTTTCATCAGACAATAGTGTATGGAGCGGGGGAAAAAACTGTCCAGCATCAGGAACTCCGCAACCTTGCGCGGATCTATTTTCCTGTATTTTTTCCTGTACATCTCAAAAGCGCTTGCGGATTTGAGAAGCGCTGCCCACTCGATATTGTCTATAGGACTCCCCACGTCCTCCACCCGGGGCAGCAGGATGAAGTACTTGACGTCAAGGATACGGGATGTCTTGTCCGCCCTTTCTATCAGGCGGCCGAGGCGCGCGAAATGCCAGCCCTCGCCGTGGGACATCGTAGTATCCGTAATTCCGATAAAAAGGTGGCTTTGCATCTTGATATTTGTGTAGAAATCGTGAGGTGAGTCGAGCCTGCCGCTCTCGCCCTCGGCTCCGAGAAGGTTGAAGTAGCTCTTGTTAATCTGTTCCCACATCTCGGAAGATATGATCTCTCGGACAGACCTCGCGTTCTCCCTAGCGTTCGTAAGCGCGGAAATTATGGAGTTCGGGTTTTCCCTGTCGAATGTGAGAAAATGTATGACATTATCCTTGGTGGCGTCGTCCCCGTACCTCTCCTCGAAGTGTTCAATGTCCCCCGTAATCTTTATCAATGGTTCCCACTGCTCATCGAGCTCCACGGGGGAATCGAGTATGAGGTGAAGATTAACATCTATAAATCTGGCTATGTTCTCCGCCCGTTCGAAATAACGGCTCATCCAGTAAATAGAATTTGCTACTCTGCTAAGCATACGCTTTAATTTCCAAAATCAGTGTTTGTGATTTATTGTAAAATCGAATATTTCTCAATTGCCCGGAACTGTCTCCAGAACCCACGTGTCCTTGCTCCCGCCTCCCTGAGACGAGTTGACGACGAGAGAGCCTTTCCTGAGGGCTACGCGCGTGAGCCCTCCGGGCATTACGTAGATATCCTCGCCGTAGAGGACGTAGGGCCTGAGGTCCACGTGCCTGCCCTCGAAGTGATCGTCGACTATGACCGGCACCCTCGACAGAGAGACCGTAGGCTGGGCTATATAATTTCTCGGGTTGGCCTTTATCTTCTCCGCAAACTCCTCTCTTTCTTTCGGACCGGCATGGGGGCCTACAAGCATGCCGTACCCGCCCGATTCGTTCGCCGCCTTTACGACATATTTATCCAGATTTCCGAGAACGTGTTCCTTTTCCTTCTCATCCCAGCACACATAAGTCGGTACGTTGGGCAGAATCGCGTCTTCACCCGTGTAGTACTTGATTATTTTGGGTACGTAAGCGTATATGACCTTGTCGTCCGCTATACCGGTGCCGGGAGCGTTGGCGAGCGCCACGCGCCCCGCCTTATAAACATCTATTATGCCGGGAACGCCGAGAAGCGAATCCGGGTTAAACGCCGTAGGATCGAGGAAGGTGTCGTCTATCCTCCTGTAAATTACATCCACTTTCTGAAAGCCTTTAGTTGTCCTCATAAAAACATAGCCGTCCGATACGACCAGATCGGAACCCTCGACGAGCTCAATACCCATCTGCTGAGCGAGGAACGAATGCTCGAAGTATGCGGAGTTGTATATACCCGGCGTAAGGAGCGCGACGGTAGGCTGGGAAGTATTATCCGGTGTAAGGTGCTGAAGCGTGCTCAGAAGCCTCTCCGGATAATCGTCCACGGGCCTCACTTTTGAAGCCTCAAACACGAGTGGGAAGGTCCTTTTGAGCACCTGCCTGTTTTCCAGCACATAGGAGACCCCGGAGGGGGTTCTGAGATTGTCCTCAAGCACGTAAAACTTCCCGTCTTTGTCCCTCACAAGGTCGGTTCCGGTAATATGACACCAAATGCCTTTGGGCGGGTTTATGCCCCTGCACTGCTCCTGAAAGCACTTACCCGAATAAAGTATTTCCTCCGGGATAATACCGTCTTTTATAATCTTCTGGTCGTGATAAACATCGTCTATGAAGAGATTGAGGGCGTAAATCCTTTGTTTAAGACCGTCCTCTATCTGCTTCCAGTCACCCGGTTCAACAATCCTGGGCACTATATCGAAAGGGAAGATCTTCTCTATACCCGTCTCGTCGCTATAGACCGTAAAAGTGACTCCCATATTGAATAAAGCCGCCTCGGCCGCTTTCTGCCTTCTGAGTATATCTCCCGAAGGCAATGACTCCAGTCTGTCTATGAGTATGCTGGTTCCGGGCCGCGGTCTGGCTTGCGCTTCGAAGAGCTCGTCGTAATATCCTTCTGTATCATAATCGTTAAAATCCATTTTTTCCTTTGTTTATTATAACATACGAGGGCATGTTGTCGAAATCAGGTGTCTTGCCGCGCGTCTGTAAAGCATAAAATTAGGGATTGAATCAGACATCTATCAACATTGCCCACGGAACCGATTAATCAATACGTTTACTAATCCATCGAGCTTCCGGATGTCACGTGACGGGCCCCCTGGTCATAAAGTAGCAGGGGAAAGGACCCGGTCCGGCTAAAAGTGTGGTAATCCGTTGTTCAGCAAGCCCGGTTCAATTTTGTTTCTCCGGGAGTAATAGTTGGAGGCGGGAACATGCGTGGATTTCCCGCCTCCAGCTATATAAGGACGTATGAAGAAATGAGCTCACCATTTCTTTCGTTATTAGTTCAAATCCACGGCCTTGTTTACTGTGTAGAGTTCCCCGTCCTCTCTGTCGGAGACGTCGCCCTCATATTCCTCTTTTGCGTCGAGATAAGTCTCGGAAACAAGGCGCTTTTCAATGAGGGAGGGAACCTTTTCCTTTACATAGGGGTCGTATGAGCAAATTCCGGACATTATGTATCCGAGGAGCGCTACTTCCAGAAGGAAATCCACGTTCGCTTCCACCACTTCCTTACTGTGACGGCCATCATCGGGCTGATCGATATTGCCGTGGATGGTTTGCCTGAGATAGCGACCTATTTCGAACACATCCTTTTCCTTTTGATTCTGTCTCATCCAGACACCCAGATTAAACGCGGTTTTAATCGAGAACGCCGTACTGTCGTTATTCATCATCCTGCCTCCTCCTTTAAGAGTTTTACCGATGATCCGACCTGCCCGCTCTTACTTCTTTCCATCATCCTCCATGCTCTTCGCGTTTGCTAATGTTTTCATCTTAACGCTCATGTGTAATGATAAGTGCAATTACCATGCCATCCATCAATATATTGAAAATCTGTAGAATTTTCTCATGATTTGATGTAGTTATATGTCTTAGCATATGCGGTTTATTTCTAAACAGGCAGGAATATGCCCATTATATAAACAGAGGGTCTTAATTTAATGGCACGCGCGTCCTGAGCTGTCACCATACAGGCGTGCATCCTTCGATAGCTCGACAGGCTCACTGCCAGGACGAGCGGATTTAAAACTTCGAAAGACCGAGCGAGTTTGTTCGTAACATGTAACAGAAAGAGCTTTTTGCAATCCCGCGCGCTCTGTGTAATTTATCTATAATCCTTCAATGAACACGTTACGATTCGGACTTTACGCGGGGGCCGCGTGGGCGCTCGTCTCGCTTATTTTAGTAATTATCTCCTTGATGAACGGAGACACCTCCGCCTGGGTCGAGCTCGATTTCAGGCCGCTGACCGAGAGCGTCATGCTTGTTGCAGACGCTTTTGGCGGGGAATCGGCCTTCAGCCGGATAATCCTCTATGCCGAGACCGGACTTCCGATAACGCCCGTTCATGTAGCCCTGTGCGCAATCATCGCATTCGCCGACGGCTTCGCAAGCGGTTTTCTTATCGCGCTACTGTACAACCTGATTTCGATTATACGTGAAAATAGTAAGCCCCTCCCGGCAATCTACTTCGGCGCCGCTACGGGAGTCGTGCTCGGAATATCCTCGGGCCTCCTCGCCCTGACGGGCATCGAGTACGGACTCAACATACAGTCCTTCGACTTCACCGTAAGACCCGTCTGGGGAATATTCTCCGCCCTCTCGGGTACGGCAGCCGCCGAATCGCTGGAAACACTCCGGCGGTCATATATATATTTCCCCGGCAGCTATCCGGGGGCGCTTGCGTGGGCGGGATGGGGGTTTATCGACGGTTTCATCGGAGGCCTTCTGATAAGCTTCGTATATGTCAAATTAAAACGGGGAGCAAAGTAGCAAAAACCGGCAAAGGATAAAAGCAAGTCTGTTAAAACCATAAAAGGGAGAAAATGGACACTCAGCAGTCTGGCAGGACACCCAATCGCTTCTTCATCAGAGTCGCTATCGAACCCGACCTCTCTTTAGCCCTGTTGGCAACAGGGCCTTCGAAATACTCATCGATTGTATTATGAAACAGGTACAGCCACCTGGTGAAATACTGATTTTTGAGCGGTATTTTGCTGTTCAGGTCCGTGTGCACGTTCATGGCCTGCGCGCCGCCCTCGTAAACGGGGTTTTGAAACAGCACCGTCTCCCAGAAATCACAGATAACCGGGAGGTGTTTGTCGAGGTCTATTTTAGCGTAGAAAGTGAAGATAAACCCTATAACCGGGTCGTCCATCATGCGCTCGTAAAACCTTCCGACCAGCCTGTCTATGTCTTCTCTGTTCTCGATATCCCCTGTAACGATAGCCATAGCACCTTATAGGGTAGATTCTACCTGATTTCCAACTGATCCCCCAATACGCGCCGTGGTGCGTTTCCACGGTTTCTTCCTTTCCGCGCTGCCCGTTCGAGCATCCTCACAAGTCCGATTATTCCAGAATACGAGCACATGCTATATGCGCTTATGTACGTTTAGCCCCTAAAATTCCGGATTTTACAGAGGAGAAACGCCGCATTGCTATGCATTAATAAAAAAAACTTAATAGTTGAAATTGTTTCGAAGAACGTCACTTGTTATTAAAGTACATTTCAATTTTCGGGCAAATTAGTTCATCCGAATTGCACACTTCAAGCTTTTGCATCCCCGACCACTCTCTCTCCAGTTTTTTCAGATTGGTTTTAAGCTTCTTCAATTCCTTTAGTCTAATATCGGTTTCAACAATTCTTTGTTTTAACAGTCCACCAATGTGCTCGCAGGGATCATCACCTTTATCGCTTATAGTGATAATCCGTTTGATGTCATTGAGTGTAAACCCCAGGCTTTTTGCTTTCTTTATGAATTTAAGCCTTTTTATCGTATCTTCCGAATACACTCTGTAGTTGTTCGCACCGCGCTCTGGCCTGGGCAGGAGACTGATTTCTTCGTAATAGCGTATTGTTCTCGGGTTAATATTGATTAGCTTTGCCAGCTCGCCGATAGAGAGTGAATATTCTTTCATGTTCATTACCCTCTCGTGATATAGGCAGGGAGGGCGGTAAACATACCTCCCTCCCCAAGACAGCGGTCAAATTTTTCCAATTTCACCACTTTGAACCTTTTCCACTATCGTGTTCCATTCATCGACCTTGAGCTCGACAAGGTTACCTTCCTCGCCTATTAACACTCGATTTTCGCGGAACACGATTTCAGGACATGCTCCACATTCAGGGCAAAGGTTTACAGTTCTTATCGACTGCATCGCAATCACCTCCTTATTATTTTTTAAAGCATTGAAATATATTTTACAGGTTGCAGTAAGGTGGAATGTCAAGAGATCTTTATCGGGTTAAAAATAATCGGATTAAAAATAATATGAATCGATCAAAACGATCACGGCAGAGAGTTTACCGTTTTTAACACTATATTATTTTGAAATGAATTATAACTATAAGGCGGACTTTATATATTATGACCTGACCAGTTATTTGATAATGGCATCACAGGCGCGCCGGACTGTCCCTCTATTCTCGTCCTTTTCCCTTAACTTTAAATCAATTACAATAATATTCCATGTCCGGGAAGTTCGACCCCGAAAAACGGTTCAACGATAGAGCAAAAGTCTATGACGGGGATATACTGAAGATAATCCCGGGATACGCCGCTCTCCATGAGACGGCTCTTCATCTGCTGGAGACAACCCTTCCAGAAGACGCCTATGTCCTCGTGGCGGGCGTGGGAACCGGGAACGAGGCCGTGACACTCGCATCACGGAACCCCGGCTGGCGCATTACGGGATTCGATATTGCGGAGAACATGATCAAGGCGTCGGGGGAGAAGGTCGCCAGGCTCGGCCTCGGGGACAGAATAGAGCTAATTCACGGCGGGCTCGATGACGTGCTTCAGGAGTCATTCGACGCTGCCGCCTGCCTTCTCGTGACGCACTTCATCCCGTATGAGAAAAAACTCGAGTTTCTAAGGGCAATTGCGTTCAGACTGAATCCGGGAGCGAAGCTGGTAACGGCGGATTTCACAGGGGACCGGAAATCGGACGAATTCGGGCAATTCGTCAAAGCGTGGGAGTCGTATCAGCTCGAGACGAGAGAGCCTGAAGACGTCGCCGAGGGGCTCAAACACACGAGGCACGACCTCGACATACTATCTCACGAAGAGGCGATCTCGCACCTGGAGGAAGCGGGGTTCCGGGATGTTCGGCTATTCTGGAAATCGCTCGTCTTCAGCGGCTATATAGCGGAAAGGGAATGATTATCAAGTTACGAGATTCCTGGGCATGGCCTTTTTTGTTAGTCCTCAAAACTCATACCCGAGAAGCTCGATTTCAGGCTGGAACAGTTTCTCTACCTTGGCTTTCTGCCCGGGTGTATATACCTCTCTGTAGTGGCGCCTGTCCTTGCGGTAGTGGGATTTCTCGACCGTGCCAAGGCTGCCGTTAAAAGGAACGCCGAGACTACCGAAAATCTCGCACAACTCGTCGGTAAGGTTTTCATACCTGAGCACCCGGTCCACAATTATTTCACCGTTAAGGTCAGTGTACTTGGTATAGTTGTAAGGAAGCTCGGCCACTTCCAGATATTCGTCGAAGGAAATATCCTTATTATACTTCCCATAGCGCTGCCTGACGAAATGGTAATGCGACAGCACCTTGTCCCACGGGTTTCTCTCGACCGTGAATTTATAATACCCTTCCCACACATCGCGCGGCAATCTCTTTCTTAATTCCCTCGCCTTTATGTGCGACTGGTACCTTCTCAGTATGAAGAAACGGCAGAACGTTACAAACAACTTGGATGGTGATCTCCTGCGCTCAAGAAATTCGGGAATCGGATTATAGAGACCTCTGTAATTCCTGGGACGGTAAGGCTGTTCGGGCCTGTCGATCGGGGTGAGAATATCCTTCTCCCCGCAGTGCTTTGACAGATATATCTGAATGCTCGATCCCGCAGTCTTCCTGGTCTTTATAAAAATGAATTTATGCTTATGTGAAATAATCATCCTATACCGTACTACCCGAAAGCACATCCCTTCAATTATGCGCGTAAATGGCAGATAGCAGGAAATTTTACCTAATTTGAGAGGATTGTTAAAATATGAGCACCCAGGCGCCCGCATTTTCATTAAGTAAAAAAGCGAGCCAATTATGCGGAAAAAGCCGTCAAACCAACTGTCGTCTAGCAATTGTTGAATAACAATTAAAACAATATTCAGAATAGAATAATCGCTAGAAATCAAAGCAAGACTCCACAACTTGCTTGTATTATTGGCTTATATATGCACGCAGTGTAACAATAACGGTTATTTGTGCTCGAACCGGTGCTTGACAAATTTTATATTATGCTATACGTTTACTATACATCATCTAGACACAGGAGGCGTCAATATGTTGAGAATAATACAGGATGTAGAGTTCTTCGAAACAAAAGTAAGCAGGCTGTTCGGTGAGGCTACGGAAGGCGATTCTGATTTATTCGATATTTACGAGCTGGGAAGAAAAATAGGGCTCGATGATTTTGAAATAGAATCCATGAGCTGGCATCTTCAAAGAGGCGGCCTTATTGAAAGGGAGAAAGACTCGGGTCTCATCAAATTTTCCGAGTACGGGCGCATGATGGAAAGCGGCCAAATAAAGGCAGCCTACGCGCCGATTTGAATACTCAGAAACCGAGTGAGACAAGAGGCGCTTTACCTTATACCTAACTGTCACGGAGGATACGAAACTTGAATTTCTTTCATAATAAAGATCAATCGATCATCAAAAAAATTACGAATCTCCTGCCAGTGCCCGAGATAACCGGAGTGAGTTCCGGGGAGACAGGCCACAACGATTACAATTCATATATATATCATGAATACGACGGTTCGGAGCCGACAAATATTATGGCGGACGGAAATGAAACTGAGAATATTTTTACGGCTTCGGGGAATGCGCCTTTGGAATATCTTTATCTTCTTTATCGCCTGTAATCAAAGGGCTAGAATAAATTATGCGGGCAAAATTATAAACTTTCTAGAGAAGATTGGCATGTTGCATAACACTGACAGTGTGATTTCGGGTATTCCGCCTGACCCCTGAGCCTCCCCGCTCTGTAAGCACATGAAGAATTTAAACGAACAATAAACCTGATTACTTGTCTTATCAGCCCGGGGATCATTTAGATCAGCCAGAATAAGCAAGAAAATCCTAAAGTCGAAAAATACCCTCTTTATTCACCTTTACGAGAATTTTTACAATCCTGAATCCTTTTTCGTTGTAATTGCAACTAATAAGTCAAACACATTTTAAGGAGGCAGTAAAATGAAGAAGTTAATCATAGCATCAATAGTAGCGGCGGGACTCAGCTTCCCGCTCACCTCACAGGCGGAGGTAAGCGCCTTCGGAGTAAACCTGCCGATAGAGCAGAGGGAAGTCTCCGAGAATATAAGGGGCGGCTACGTGGCTCAGGACCTGGGCGATACGTTCCACTTTCAGACTCTCACAAGAGAGAGCGTGTCCAAATCCGAGAGCGCAGAAGCTGAAAACGTTTACACAGTATTCGGTGTCCGCGTGAGCGGTGACAATGTTATATAAATGCCTTGCGGCATACGGGCCGCAGGTAATTTCAAGGAAAAGGAAGGTCCGGTACACGTCGGGCCTTCCTTTTTTTATTAGAGCGGGTCTTTAAACAATTAACCGTGGTAATAACTTTTCAGACCCGGAACCGCAATTTGTATTCCCTTGTTTACGTACTGAAAACCCTAGTTGTTTCCGTCAGAATCATCAGGAACGGCCTCAGGCTCTCCGATATTGTCATCCGGTTCAGTCCTCTGCTGCATGGATTTACCGGGACGTGGCTGCGGCATACAGGCCAGATCGCCTGACCTAAGAGTCTTGCAAGCGCCCTGTATCTCCCTGCCTCCGGTGACGGTGACGGTGCACGAGTCCCCTTCAACCATTCCGGTGCAGGCATCCAGAAGCTCCTGCGGAGGACCGTGGCTCGTTCTTTCCGGTCCCGGAGTAGGCTCGGTAACACTTCCCTCGGGCGTCGCTGTTTCCAAATCCGTCGTCACTTCGGTATCCGTTTTCTGGGCAGGTTCGGTCCCATCCTTCTTGTCCGAAGTACATCCCGATGTAACCAGAACCGATACAAATAACACGGCCGTTAAAAACGCCGTTATTAACCTGAAATCAAAAAATCTGCTTTTAATCATATTCTTGTCTCCTGTGCTGGGATTATACCCGCGTGATAAGAATATACCCGATAATCTTTTTAAAATTAACCTCTATTTTCAAGGTGCGGCTCTGCTTGCCCAGGCTCTTTGTGTGGCGGGGGCGTGGTGAGGAGATCCTGTCTGAGAAGGCCCGGAGAAACCGGCTCACAAACATTCTCGTCTTTCTCTCTGAAGGCTCCGCAAGAAAAGCCGCCCTCGCCGCCCTCTCACGCGTCCTCTTTCTGACGACCCGAGCGCATGAAAAAGAGCGCTATGAAGAAAGCTGCGACCACTACTCCGCCCGCAAAATAATAGCCTGCCGCAATGCTCTTCGAAACACTGACGTTCAGGTCTCCGATCAGCCCGGGCGAGACGGAAGAAAGCTCGTTTACGGCGCCCGGCTGCCCTTCAAGCGCGCTTCTTATAAGCCCCGCCAGTCTGTCCTTACCTCCCGGAAAGTCGCCGTAAGCGCCCATAATTCCGGATACTTCCCACCCCTCAAGCGTGGCCACCAGACCGCCGATACAGGCAAGCCCGACCGTGGCGCCCATCTGTCTTACGGTCTGCATTACCCCTGACGCCTGTCCGCGGTATTCGCTCGGGGCACGGTTAAGCGCGTCGGTATTGGTGGGCACCATTACAAATCCGATCCCGAATCCGAGGAGTATCATTCCCGGCAGTATCCACATGAAATCCGCCCTTGCCAGGAAAGGGGCCTGAGAAAAAAACCCGACCGCTATGAGAAAAGTCCCTACGAGCGCGGGAAGCCTTACCCCGACTCTGTCGAAAATGCGCCCCGAGATCTGGGACATAATGACTACGGCGAAGATTATCGGCATGAGGGCAAAACCTGCGTGAAGCGGCGTGAAACCGAGTATTTTCTGCAAATATATCGCTCCGAAAACTATAATGCTTATCATAGCGAACTGGATGCAGAACATAAGCACGGCGTCGGCGCTAAACGCCGGGTTTTTAAACAGACGCATCTGTATGAGCGGGTTCTCGGTCTTTATCTGAGTGTACGCGAAGAACGCCAGAAGCAGGAATCCCCCCGTTACGAGCCCTAGTGTAATCGGGGAAATCCACCCCCAGTCATGCCCCTGCTGAATACCGAACACAAATGAGAACATCCCGGCCATAAGCAGTGCGGCATATCTCAGCCGAACTCTGCCGTTGTCTGGTATGATATCGGCCGGTTTTGATACGTACGTCATAAACAGGGCGAGCGCTCCCACGGGCAGGTTGATCCAGAATACCCACCTCCATGAAAGGAATTCGGTGAGAAATCCACCCAGAAGAGGTCCGACCGCGAGGAAAGCCTGAGCAACTCCGACATAAATCGCCATTGCTTTCCCCCTCTCCCTAATATCAAATGATTCGATTACTATGGCAGCCGAGGAAGGAACCATCAGAGATGCCGCCACTCCCTGAAATGCGCGGGACGCGATTATCACAGCCTCATTGGGGGCAAGCCCGCATGCAGCCGATGCAAAGGCGAAAAGTATCACCCCTGTGACAAACGCCCTGACCCTGCCGAATCTATCCCCAAGCCTTCCGCCCAGAGCAACCGTCGCCGCAAGCGACAGCACATAAGCGTTAATAATCCACTGGAGCCCGGACTGCGACATACCGAGATCCGTCTGTATTCTCGGAAGCGCGACGCTAACCACCGTTTGATCCACGAAGATCATGGAAAGTGAGCCGGTCATCGCAACAAGGGTAAGCCATTTGTGTTTGTGTTCGGCAGCCATATGATCGGGGGGCAGCACGCCCGCGCTTACTGGCGCCGGCCGGGTAAATGTAATGACCGACTGTGAAATGTCAACATATCTCAAATTAGGGAAGCTACGCTATTTGCAGCACCGCCCCCCGGATATAAGAACCGGACTAAATATAATACGGGCATTTTTGTTTTAAGTTTCCCGGACGGCTTGAAAACCGGCCTTTTCCGGTTGGTTGTTCAGCCGTAAGAGTATACGCGGCGGTCCCCCGAAATTAGTCCTGTGATTTATCATTCTCTGAAAACACGAGCAGCAGAAGCTCCGTGTCCTCTATCCTTAGATAGGACATTTCTATAAGAGTCGAGGGAAATATCCATTTCCTCTCAGCCGAAGTCCCCGGGTCATTGGAAGTTTCCTCTACGTCCGGGGCGCCGTATTTGTCCACGAGGCTCTCTTCGAGCTTTATAAACATCTCCGCCCACTTAAAACCATCGGGCTTCTCAGTGGGAACGAACACGATTTTCTTGAGTCTCTTCGTCTCCGAATCCATCCATAAACTCGCCCTGAATTCACTACCCCCCCAATCGAGGCCGCTGAGCTCTATATCGCTATAAACTCCTTCCTGCGCGTCCTCTTTCGGCTCGCGGGCCGTGGCATTCTTCCCGAATACAGCCCTGACCTCATCGCTCGTCATGCCCCACTTAGCGGACTGCCAGCCCTTTACGTCAACAGGTTTTGAATCCGCGTAGGTTTTTCCTCCTATTGATACAACAAGCAGAAACAACGGAGCTAAAAGCAGCTTTTTCATATGGAATGTCCTCCCTTTCAGGAAACCGTTTATCACCAGACCTCTCTATATTAAAAACTATAAAATATCAGAGCTAAAAAGAAAACGGTTTTTTTCGCACTGACTCAAATAAGAAATAAGGATATCGAAAGTAGATTGCGGTTTAAAACGACATGCTGAATAGCTCATGACTACGGCTTGACAGCGCGCAGTGGACATTTTACAACGCGGCTTGGCTTATGGAATAAACAAGTGATATAGAATTGAAGCACAGCTCCGGAAATTAACGCACTGAAGATAAGTTTACGAATGAAGAAATCATGATTTCATTCTGCGCCATGAATTAAAGCGGGACTACCCCCTGCCTCGGTACTTTTCAGCGCCCTTCGGGTTCATCTTCATAACTTTATTTAACCGAATCGTCATGGTCCCTTGTAATGTACAATACCCCGAAATCACATCCCTCATTACATCCCATCAGTATCAGCCTTACAATAGAACGTCCGGTAAGCCACTGCGACAGAAGCATAATAGTATCCCTATCGTCCAAATCATCGCATGAGGGGGTTTGACTATCACACAGGCTTGTTTTTTCTCGAAGATTCTCATCGACCTCAGGCTCACCGTAAACACTGGTGAGCATCCCTTTCACTTTTTCATACTCCTCGATATAATCGGCCTCATCCCCGCGGAATTCCCGGAATGCGTAACCTGCCCGCACCAGATATCCGTCATTGAAATGAAATCCTATTACCGCATCCAGGCCCATTACCTTTTCTCTGTATGTGACGTAGTTCTCACTCTCGCTATGGGGCTGGATTCCTTCTGAGTACTTGACATCGCTCTTTGTCATTCCCCAGGACGCATTTCGGAAGTCGAAATCTAACTCCCTTCTCTTTAAAACGGCTGACTTGGATTTCATGTACTACCTCCTTCCATAAAAGTTCCCCATCCGTTTTCTTTCGGATTAAACTTTACTTTCAGGATTAAGCACAATCTCTTCTTCCGCCCGTGGATTGTTGCTGTATCAGCCCCTCGAGAACTACGGCTGTCCATTATTTCATGCTGGAGTCTGAATTCACTCCTAATTTCACACGGTAGTTATGAAACAGCATATATCGGCAAGAAATTTATCCGGTCAAAATTCTCCTCGAATATGAAACCTCCTCACACACACATTCCTTATAACACATATTTCCGTGAGCTCCCCTTCTATTTTCATATCTGTAAAAGGAACTTAATCACCATATTAGCGGTTTATCCGTACGAATTTAAACCTGTCTTTTGAGGGGGTTAGGTAATTCAACTACCAGTTTCTTCGTCAGCGGCTTTAAAAATCGTCTTTAAAAAATCACGAAGTGTATGGTTGTTTGTACTGCAGCAGCCCCCCTGTGTAAACTGCGTCCTGCTGACTTATTAACAGATTATAAAAAAATTATACACCTAATTTCTATCAGGTAATCATGGAATTTTTAACTACCCGAAATGAAAGAAGATGGACTTTCGTCTGATTATCTCTTAAATCGAACATTAGTCAAGAAACCGGTTGTAGTCATGCGCGCTGTTGAACGCCGTCCGAAAAAGGAGGTACCCGGAGCTTGTAAAATGATTATTGAGACTTTTCTGCGGGCGGGTAGTCCCTCCCCCCCACATTAGCCTCAATCAGGGTGTATTCGGCATCGCCCCTGAGTGACTTGTGCTCATGAAATACGAGGCCCACGCCCTTCGCGTAAACGTCCCTGAACCAGAATGGCCCGCCCTCGGGGATGGTTACTATCATCAGTTCATTAAAACTGCCCGCGGGCGTGTTGACCGCGGACGTATCGTATTCCGTCACAACCTCAGGGCTGTAAAAGGTCTTCATACCGCCCTTGGAAGTAACGTAAATACCGCCGTCGGGAGCGATTCTCATGCCCACGGAAGGCACGCCGAAAAATTCATCGAAGACGGACCAGCCGTCTGACTCCGCTACGATGACGTTTGTAATCTCCTTATTCTCTCCCTCGGATTTTACAAGATAAGTCCACCTGTTTCCCTTACCGAGAGGAACGAATTCAGCCGTGGAGAAACCTTCCGAGTTTGAAAGTATGTTGGTGTACCGCTCAAATTGTCCGAGCCCGGTACCGGAGACAAGACTCCGCTTGAAGTCTCTCTCCTTAAATCTAATGCTGATCTTGTCTTGTGGAGGATGGTTTATTTTGGAGATTAGAAATGTATAAGTCGGGTTGCCGTTTCTTTCCGGCATCGGACCGGGATATTCAGCGGTGTAGCTGACTTCGATCGGGCCTTCTTGTTCCGCTTCGACCCCCTTTATATCAATCAAAGCCCCGGCGCCGTCTTGTGTAACTATCAAAATAAGGGATTCGCTTGAGAAATCGACGTCGGGCAAGGGTTCGCTTATCCCGAGAGCCTCCTTGGCCTTTTCAAGTTCTTCCCCGCTCCGTATTAGCGCGCTGTTGACGGCGGGAGGCCGGGTAAGGATACCCCCGTAAATATTCTCGTGCGCTATCTCTATAGATAAGGAAGAGCCGGCCGGTAAAATCAGTAAAATAAGAATGAATACAGTCTGTTTTGCAGCTGCCATAGCTTTGCTCCTCTTTGATAAGCACCTGACCAATTATAACGCAAGATTGGGATTTTTTAGAAATATTCAGATTGATGGGATACCGCCCTCATCCGATTCGATTCAATACAAAGTAGCTCGGGATATCTGGGATAGAGAGAAGTATGGGCTTGCCGAAAGCAGGCACGAAAAGTTTTACAGGAGACTGGAAACTGCTTCCCTGAATTCCTCGATCTTGAAAGGCTTTGGGAGAAAGCGGTTTCCCGTCTCCTCAATGAAACCCACGGTCTCCGGACTGGGGTCCCCCGTTATGAACAGTATCCGGCGGGCAAGTCTTTGATTCTTGCCGTTTAGACGCTTGAAAAATTCTTTCCCGTTCATCTGCGGCATCTTAATATCGCACACAATGAAAAGGTAGTCGCTCTCATCCACTTTTGCGAGCGCCTCTTCACCGTTAGAGGCGAGATCAACTACATACCCGTCACTCTCGAGTATCCCGCTTATCAATGCCGTCACGAGCTCTTCGTCATCTACTATCAAAACCTTTTGTCCATGATTCGGCAGCGTGGACCGGGCGGCCTCTTCTTCCGGAGCTATATCGCCCACATCGAGCCCGATGTAGTCCCCGTAGTCAAGCACGGGCAAGCATATCGTGAAGGTCGTCCCCTTCCCTTCCTCGCTCTCGACAAAGATTTCACCGTCATGCTCCTTGATTATCCCGTATGAAACCGAAAGCCCGAGCCCCGTCCCCACCCCGGTAGGGTTGGTAGTGAAGAACGGGTCGAATACTTTATTCAGTATATCCCCGGAAATGCCGGGCCCGTTGTCGGAAATAATAACCTTGATGTCATCCTCGTCCCCCGGGGCCGTTCGTATTTGAAGAGATCCCTGCCGGATAGGAGAGTGAGTAATAGCATGGTAAGCATTTAGTATTATATTGGTAAAAACCTGCTGAAGCTGGTTGGCGTCCGCCATAGTGTTGGGCAGATCGGGATCGAGCTCCATCGATACTCCGATATTTTCAAGATCGAGCTGATACTGTCTGAACTCAACCGCTTTCTCGATAATTTTGTTAACGTCCACAAACTCACGTGTCGGCTTGTCTTTCCTGGCGAATGAAAGCAGGTTCTCTACAATTCTCCTTACCTTGTCCGCGGACTGATTTATCACCTCAAAGTATCTATGGCGTTTTTCATCATCTGTTTCGGCATTGGTCATAAGCATATGCGAGTAACCCAAGATAGGAGTGAGGGGATTGTTTATTTCGTGCGCAATGCTAGAGACCAGCTGGCCGAGCGACGCCAGCTTCTCGGACTGAATCAATTGATCCTGCGTGGACTTCAGGTCCTCGTAAAGAAGCTGCATTTCCTTGGCATGCTCCCTGGCTTCTTCGAACATTTTCGCCTTCGCTATTGCGGTGCCTATCTGGTTTCCGAGCGATATAAGGAAATCCCTGTCATATTCGTCGAACGCGGTGTTTACGGTGCTCGCGAAATGAATAACTCCCATTGTTTTGCTGCCCGATTTAAGAGGTATGGAAAGATATGCTTGCGGGCGGAGGGCCAATCCGGCCGGGCCGACAGGATTTTTGCCGTCCAACGCATCATTGGAATAAAAAGGTTCTCCGGACTCGATTACATGCCATGTTATGCCCCCGGGATGGGGAATTCTGCCGGCCTTCTTCAGATAGTCGTCAGTGAGGCCTCTGTGTATTTGAAGCACGGCTTCCCTCGAGTCCCCATCTTCCTCAACCAGATAGAGAGACATCATATCGTACACCGTTATATCTTTCGTCATTTCAAGGAACGTGTCGTAAGTCAGCTTGAGATCGACCGAGCTGTGGACCTTCTCGGTAATCGCGCTCAGTATGCTGAGGTTCTTGTTTATCTTTTCAAGCTCCTGAGTCTGCTTAACTTTGGATATGGCGATCGCAATCTGGTTCCCTATAGTCGCGAGCAGCTCGACTTCTGTCGTTGTAAATTTTTCGTCCTTATATCTCGCGAACCATATTGCCCCTATGGCTTTACCATCGAGCATTACGGGCACCCCGAGGATTCCGTTGTACCCAGCTCTGATACCGGCAGGGCCAATGTCCTTGCTTGCCTGCGCGTTTTCGATATTGAGTATTTTGCCCGTTTCTACGACCTTCCAGGTGATACCCTTCGGATGGGGGATTCGCGACGCGCTCTTGATATAGTCGTCGGGGAAATCCCTGTGAGCCTGCAGCACGGCTTCATTTGAGGATTCGTCCACAAGGTAGATGCAGGCCATATCCACTTTGTCGAGCTGCACCACGAGATCGAGCGCGATATCGTAAATTTCCTTCAGGTCAGAAGATTTATGAACCGCTTCGACAATCTTGACAAGCACTCTCAGACTGTCCGCAATTCTTCGGGGCAGCCTTAATGACTGGTTGATTTCCATTTGTATCCATCCGACAGGCTAACTATATAATACTCCTCTTTATTGTGCGAGTATGAACCTCATAAACCTCGTATCCCTTGAATTCCCGGCCTGAAACCATATTTTCTAATATCCTGTGTACGTTATAATCTCTCATGAGACTAAACGTACTAAATACGGCAGGACGGGTTCAATTAAATATACCTGCCATTTCCAAAAAACGGCCTAAAAAATTCTGCGCCGGGAACCAGAGCGAATTGAAGAAGGCGGAATGCTTATGAACCGGGGACAGGCCTATGGGGCAGGAAAAAACAGTAATGACAGGGGGCACATACGAATCTTCCATACCGCTATTTTAACCCCGGTGAGAAATTACGCTCTTTAATAATTGCCAGTAGTCCGAGCAATTAGAAGGAGGTGGCGACTCTTGATTATGATAGACTTATAAATTAACAGAATAAATTATTCAGGAGAGGAAGAAAAAATATGAAAAAAGTTTCTTACACACTATTCGCTGCGTCCTTAATTTTACTTCTCATTTACCCGCGATATACAAAGGCCGATGAGTCGGAGGGAGCCGGGCAAAAAGACGCCCGGGCTATAAAGGAAGTCAACGCCACGGGCGCCCACATGCTAATAGAGAAAAACAGGGACAACCCGGACTTTATAATACTGGATGTGAGGACTGCTGAAGAGTACTCCGACGGGCACATAGAAAACTCCTTAAACCTGGACTACAAATCCGACTCATTTAAGGACGAAGTAGGCAAGCTCGACAAGTCGAAGACCTATCTCGTTCACTGCCGTTCGGGAAGGAGGAGCGAAGCCGCCTCCAAAATTATGGAGGAAACGGGGTTTTTGAATATTTATGAACTGGACGGAGGCATTAAGGGTTGGGAGGAGACCGGCTTTCCGGTCACTAAATAGAGGAACGTTGCCCATACGTTCAAATCGCGCGTTATTTGAGAGTGTCCCGTAAATTAGCAGATTAGGTAAACAACCCGTTCACGATAAGCTCATAGGAAGTGTCATAGCGACAAACCCAATACTTAGCTGGCGATCCGGTGCTCTATCCTAATTCTCACTCAATAACCCCGGACGGTCGAGCACTATACCGTCGACGCCTTTCCAGGAAAGGAACCGCGCCACAAGGTGATTATTCACATTCCACGCCCAGACTTCATGACCGCTTCTGTGTGTCCTCCAAACGAGAGTCGGGTCAAGAATGTACGAGGGCCAGAACACGCTTAGATATCTCACCTCCTCTGCGGGCGGGGGGAGAAGGGGATAGATATAGAGAGCGCCCAGCGTAACGTCGGGCATAATGCGGCCAAATTCAGTGACCCATTCGCCGTCAAACGACACGACCGCTATTTCCTTTTCCATACCGTGTTCTCTAATAAGTTCCGCAAGCAGCTCTCGTGTGCCCGGACGCTCGCCCGGACTCTTTACCTCTATAACCAGGGTCGGGGACTTACCCTTCATGTACTCGAGCACCCTGCCGAGATCAGGGACGGTCTCTCCCTCAAACCTGCTTCCGAAATAACCGCCCGCGTCCAGGCCCTTCACGTATGCCCATTCAAGGTCCCTAACGTAACCCGTGCCGCCGGTAGTCCTGTCAACGGTGCCGTCGTGCATAAGCACAAAGGCTCTGTCGGCCGTGAGCCTCACGTCTATTTCGATAAACGTCGTGCCTGACTCCGCCCCAGCACGTATAGAGGCCATAGTGTTCTCGGGCGCGATACCAGCGGCGCCCCTGTGGGAGATTGCGTAAACCCCGCCCTGCCGGGTCAGATTAACGAATACGAAATGAAGAATGACGTTAAGCACGATGAGGACGGCGATGATTGTGAGTATCTTTGGAAAGAGGCCGCCCCTTTTCTTATTATACGTTGACACACAAACATGATATAAACGAAACTCGTCAACGTAAAGCCCCGTTTCACTCGTTAGTTTGGAATTTTGGAATCCGAAGCCTGAAATTATAAGGAATGCAGAGCTTGAATCCCTGAAACCGCACACCTTTTTCAAGGCCGTTTTAAGCCGGAGCCATGAACGATTGCGGACTCGACCTAACTCAGCGTCCTATTATAAGGGGCGCACACCTGATAATTAATTACTTGGTTGCCATGATAAACCAGGTACTCGAAGGAAGATAAATCCCGTCATCTCTTTCGTATTTCTTCATTGAGTTCTTCATATCCTCACGAATTTCAGGGAGTTTTTCCTGTCCGAGCTCATCCGCTTCGCGGACTATTTCTCCTGAAGGACCGACCAGTATCTGAAAATCCAACGCTTCTTCCATGCTGGTTCCGATACATACATCCGCATCGTTTCTCCTGAATAGCTCAATATTTTCAAATCCCGCCGCCTTTAACATCGCCCTGTCAGTTTCTTCGTCCGCTAACGCAAACGGGCCCGGACCGCAGGTTTGTGCATTGTCCCCCGGGGGAGGCAGATGTTTTAATGCAATTTCTTTTGCAAGTCCCCAGCACGGATTATCGTTTATCGTCCTCCAGACAATCATACAGAGCTTACCGCCGGGTTTTAGCGTCTTATGGGCGTTTTTAAGCGCATAAACTATATTCTGAAAAAACATAACGCCAAACCGTGAATAAACCACGTCGTAGTAGTTTTCAGGAAGCTCATACGTTTGGGCGTCGCCCAAAACAAACTTTACATTATTAAGACCGGCTTCATCTCTTTCCTTATTCGCTATATCCACAAACGCCTGGGTACAGTCAAGTCCTAATACTTCACCCTCAGGGCCGACTATCCTGCCGATCTCGAGACATGTCTCCCCATAGCCTGAGCCTATATCCAAAACCTTGTCCCCCGGTTTAATCCCAAAGTGATCATATGCCGTCGCGCTATGCACAGCCCCGTTCCCGGAAAGTAAATGACGAAACGTGTTCCATTTTGGAACCAGTATTTCGTTCCAACAGCTAATAAAATCATCATTAGTATCCATATTTTTTCTCCTTTTAATTATAAAGATTACGTGCCTATGTACCGCTCCCCTTTGTCAAAAACGGTTTAATCGTATTTATAGAGGATATAAAATATCGGGGCCGGAGTAAAGACCCTCTCTTAATTCGTCCGCACAAGTAAAAATGCGGCGCGGGCGTACAGATGTGTAAAGTACAAAGGCCCCGAATTTCAAACGGCTTTGGCCAGGTTATAGACTATGAAAGCGAGCACCCAGGCTATAACGAAGCTCCCGGCAAGGAAAAGAAGCGAGTACTTCCGCCCTATCTCTCTTATCATAATAGTGACAGTCGCTACGCAGGAATTATAGAGCAGGAGCAGTATCATAAAGGAGTAGGCCGACGCCGGTGTGAACGCCCGATTTATGGACTCTTTAAGTCCGTCCGTCTCCTCCGCCTCATCTACCCTGAGGGTCGATATTCCCAGTGTGGCAACAGCGAGAAAGGAGTCCTCGACGCTCTCCAGCAGGCCCGATCCCTGCTCTTTGGCGAGAGAAAGTATATCTACGTTGCCTCGGTCGGCGGATGTCCCGGCTTCGGACGTTTTATATATCACCGCCATCGAGCTCAGCACCACCTCCCGGGCCATGAAAGCCGGGATCAGCGATGTCGTCGCTCTCCAGTCCTCAAGACCTATCGGCTTGAATACGGGGGTGATCGCCTTGCCTATTGAAGCCGCTAAGCTCTGGTCGGGTCCTTTTATGCCGGGCGGCAGGTTCAAAAGACCCCACACGATTATAGAGACTACGAATATCACCGTCCCGGCCCTGTAAAGAAAGGCCTTCACGTGCGCCCAGACGATTGTAAATACGGTCTTGAGCGAAGGCAGCCTGTAGGGGGGCATTTCAAGCAGGAAGTTGGACTTCCGACCTTTAAGAAAGGAACGCCTCAGGACAAGAGCCGTGAGGAGGGCGACGATGATTCCCACGACGTAAAGCGACACTATAACGAGCGCCGGGTGCTCGAAAAATATGAAGGAGAAGAAAGCGAACACCACGAGTCTCGCGGGGCAGCTCATAAAAGGTATCATCATGGAGACGAGTATTTTGTCTGTCCGGCTGTTCAGGTTCTTGGTTGCCATTATCGCCGGAACATTGCATCCGAATCCGAGCAGAAGCGGGGTCATCATATTTCCATGAAGTCCTATCCGGTGCATAAACCTGTCCATCAAAAAGACTATTCTCGGCAGATAACCGGACATCTCGAAGAAGGTAATGAAGAAGTAGAGTATCGCGATAAGGGGCACGAAGGTTATCACGAATCCGACCCCCCCGATTATGGCCTCGGTTACGGACTTGATCAGAATTTCCGGAAGGCCGATCGTAATGCCGAGCTTCGTGAACGCAGAAGAAAGAAAGTTGTTCATGAAGCCGTCTATCCAGTCCATGTAAGGCGCCGAGAAGTCGAAGGATATTTTGAACATCAGATAGAAGGCTGCTATGTAGAGTATTATGCCGATAAACGGATGAAGCAGTATGTTGTCCAGCCTGTGAGTTATGCCGCTCTGTTTTCTGCTCGCGAAACTGGTCGCTTCCTTCTCGACTTTATCCGCGAGCTTCCACCTTTCGCTGACGGCCTCTTCAGGAGCACCTTCAGGGAAATCCGTTATCGCTTCTTTCGCCCGAGCCGGGTTTCCGTTCGTATCAACGGTCGCCCGCCCGGCGCCCTTTTCATAACACTCCACTATATATTGCAGAAGTGTATCGACGCCTTCGCCCGTCTTGCCGACTGTGAAGCACGCGCGGGCTCCGAGGAGAGACTCGACTTTGGGGATATCCACCTGAACCCCGCTTCGTCTCGACTCATCCGCCATGTTGAGAGCAAGAACGGTAGGTTTATCGAGCTCCATGAGCTCAGCGGTCAATAAAATGTTTCTCTTGAAATTGGAGAGGTCAACCACGTTTACGACAACGTCAAGTGTATCTCCCCTGAGAAAATCCACCGCTACCCGCTCCGCGTCCGTGGTAGCGTTCAGGTCATAGATTCCGGGAAGGTCTATAATATGGAAATCATGATTATTGAATTTGAAGAATACTTCCGATTTTTCAACGGTGACCCCGGCCCAGTTCCCCACCTTGAGGTTTTTGCCGGCTATCCTGTTTAGTATAGTGGTTTTGCCTACATTGGGGTTACCCGCGAGCCCTACTGTAATCAGAGTCAGGAAACCTCCATCTCACCCGCAAGCTCCTTGTCTATAACCAGCTCCACGCCCAGCTCCTCGACCTGGAGAATTATATTTCTCCCCTGTATTCTCTTGACCCTTATCTTTGAGCCCTTTTGGAGACCCATGGACTGGAGCTTTTTAAGGCCGTCATGACTGTAATTTCTCGAGCCTGTAAATACCGCCTCGGAGTTGTTGTGCAAGTCGCGTATAGTCATTTAGTCCCGGTTACCTCTTTTTGTGAGTTTCATGAAATTATTAATTATTGGTAACAAGCAAAGACTCAAAATCTGCTAAATGAAAATCAATGTCAAAATCAATATATATTATTCTGCTACGGTGTCAAGGATAATTTTCGGCTTATCGCCTGACACCAGCCGGGTGATTCTTAAAGCCGATATACTAGATTTACAAGGCCCATACGGATGCTTGGATGTAATTTATACAGTATGACTTGATGATGGAGGGAAAATGATAGTAGCTATTTCCGGTCGCGTCTCAGCTCGACCCTCGGGTGAGCGTCCGTCACTGAGATATATTCCTTTTCTCTCTTCCAGCTCTTTATATAGTCGGCAAGCAGGAAGGCATGCGGATTCCACAAAGCATTAGAGATTCTCAATTATCCGGTCCGGTATTTCTTGAAATTTGTTGGCTATTATGGCCTCATAATGAAGGTCTTTCCCTCTGAGAGATTTGCGATGGACATAACTTTCCCGATTTCTTATATGTAATACGTCCTCTTCAACTAATTCATCTACGAAAGAGGAAAAACCGCTTTTATCCCCATCGGATAAAAAGTCCTGTTTAATACTTAAAGCGACCCAGGAGTCGTCGTTTATTATATTGATCGCGTTTGCGAAAGCGAGAGGAGGAATGTCGCCAAAGCCGAGCGCGGCAACCGTTACAAGGCAGTTCATATTCTTTTCCTCAAGATTTTCTTTCACCCCTGAGTCAAGGTCGGTAAGGTCGACCACATGATATTCGGAGTAAATGTCCGGTCTGTCCCGCTTCATGGCTTCACTGGCTTCCTCTATGATATCTATACCGACGATGTCGTTTACACCGATCCTGCTAAGCTCCTCTCCGACTATGCCGTTTCCGGCTCCCACGTCCAGAACGCTAAGCTCATTCGGTTCCCCTTCTTCTTTCTGCACCTCCGCCTCAAGCAGCTCCGCAACCTTCCGAGGTGATTTACATTCCAGCAGGTCGTATACGATCTTTTCGTACAGACCGGGCACGGAATATATTTTCCTGTAATCGTGAAGCTTCACTTTTTCACGTAAATCACCACTGTCTACAACAACGAATTCTTCATCCTGTTCAATTTCTTGTTTAAGAATAGGAATCTCCACATCCATGAAATATCTCCCTTTTTACGAAGTCTCTTGTCTCACCGAGTTTGTATGAAGTTTTTCAGATTATTCGGGCGAGAAAAAACGCCCTGAGGAGCTATCTAAAAATATTCAATAATCCCAGACAGTTATTTCATCATAACATTTTGACGGCGGTTTGTAAACTCCGCCCCTGGCCGAAGAGGGCTAAGATCCGGCCACCAGGGTTTCCCCCGAAGGTTTTTCTACGCCGGCTCGTATAAAGATGTAAAGCCGGCTAAAGATCAAAAATACACAGGGGGTTAGTTATGAGAAAATATGTGATAATGGCGGCTATATCAGGCCTCGCGTTAACCGCTTCGATAGCGGTTTTCGCTCAGCCCTGGACAGGCAGCCCGGAGCACGGAGCAAAAATGGAACTGCTGTTACAACTCTCTCCAGAAACGCAGAAACTAATTCTCTCCGAATTAGAAACATTGAGGGAAGAGAATGCAGGTTTACGGGAGGAGATGAAATTAACGCGAAATGAGATGAAAGCTATTCTGACCGCGGCTGAGTTCGACGAAGATGCATTCAAATCAAGCGCCGACAAGATGCATTCACTTATGAACGAGATGTTTGCAACATTGACCGACACAATTTCAGAGATAGCTCCTCAACTGACGCAACAGGAGAGGGAGATACTGGCCCGGATAGCTCCCGATGCACCGCATCACCGCGGCGCGCATGATTGATAGCTAAAACTCCTACACTCGTCAACGGGCGCGCTGAGGTGTTAGATCCATCCCTTCCGTCTGTTCATTTCAGTACGCCCGGATGTTATTATCTTATGGAGTCGACCGCAAGTATAAAAGCCCTGACCCCCATGATAAGCGAGAGCAGAGAACATACCGATGAAGAGCTTATGGCGCGCATAAAAAAGGAGGGTGACCGCAGTGCATTTGCGGAGCTTGTAACAAGGCATACTGAGAAATATTACAGGCTAGCATACCGGATGCTCGTGAGCAGGGAAGAAGCGGAGGACCTGGTGCAGGAAAGTTTCCTAATGCTGTGGAGCAAACCCAACATATGGGACAGCGGCAGGAACGCGAAGTTTACGACCTGGTTTTATAGAGTCGTAACGAACGCGTGCCTCGACAGGAAGAAAAAGACAACTACACTCCCGCTAGATGCGGGATACGACCATCCGGACCGGAGCGCCGGCACCGAGGAGTTGGTGGAAATGAAGAGAAGAAAAGACGATATAGAGACATACATAGCGGAGCTGCCCGATTCCCAACAGACGGCGCTCGCTCTGTGCTTTTACGAAGGTATCAGCAACAAAGAAGCGGCAGAGATCATGGGCGTAAGTGTAAAGGCAGTCGAATCGCTCCTCATGCGCGCAAAGGCTTCTTTGAGGAGAAAAATAACCGGCACCACACAGAGGGAGGGACTGCACGATGGATAGAAAAAAATTCCTCATATACCTGGAGGCATACGGGGCCGAACTCGATAAGTGGCCCGCTGAACTGAGAGAAAAAGCAAAAGAGGTCTGTTCGTTGCAGCCCGACCTGCTGAAAGCATTAAACGAGGAGAGACGATTTGAGGAAGCACTTTCAATGAGGCGTTTTGAGGAAGCATCCCCGGGACTCGAGCGAAGAATCATCGACACGGCGGCAATGGAAAAACCCGCGCTCGAAAATTACTCAATGTTCGATATTCTGGGCTCAGTATTTAAGACGATACCACTTCCTAGACCTGCAATCGCCCTTCCGCTTCTTCTTGTACTCGGTATATTCGCCGGATTCTTGTATGCCAGCTATACCGAGAACGCAGAGAGCAGTACTCAGCTGGCCGGACTGTTATATTACGAGGAGATTTATTATGAGTAAAGCGCTTAGAATCGTGCTTGCGTTTTCCATTCTGCTGAATGTTCTTTTGATCGGCATCATCATCGGGAGCTTTTCCCATAGACTCACCGGACCTCTCACCATGCATAATCAGATGAACGAAATGATGGGCGAACTACCCGAAGATAAACGTGAACTCGTCGAGAGAACGATGAAAGAACTCCACAGTGAAACCAATGAAACGAAGAAAAAAATCGAGCGGAAAAGGGACGAGGTATTAGAAGTCCTTACGGCACCTGAGTTCGACGGCGGACTTTTCGATCAAAGAGTGGCCGAGCTTCACGAGCTTATGGGAGAGCTTGTATCCGAGGTCGCAAGCGCGTCGAAGAAGATAGCGAGCGAGCTCGATCAGAAGCAACGGATAATGATTGCTGAGTTTATTAGAAGGAGACCCACTCATCATTTTCCACCTCACCGCGCGTGGGAGAAATGGGAGGAAAGCGGAGATGAGAAAGCGGGGGAAATACGGAAGCGGAAAGAAAATGACAACAGCGGACAATGACAACCCCGGCGTCATAGCGATGCCGCCACTGATATTCATCATATTCCTCGCCATCGGCATACTGATAAATCTGCTCGTGCCGCTCAGCTTCATACATGGGTCCGCCAGATTCATATCGGGGATTATCATACTGTTAGTGTCGGGGATAATCGTGCTGTCGGCTCAACGCAGGATGAAAAGGTCCGGCACTAATATAGACGTCCGAAAACCCTCGACAGCCGTAGTTACAGGCGGAATCTACTCCTATACCAGAAACCCGATGTATATGTCGATGGTCATATTGTTAATAGCGCTTGCGTTTCTGTTAAACAACCTCTGGGTCCTGATAGTAATACCCTTTTTTATGGCCGTGATACGGAAGGGTGTCATAATGCGCGAGGAAGCCTATCTGGAGAGGAAATTCGGCTCCGAATATACGGAGTATAAAAAACGCGTACGGAGATGGATTTAAAACCATCTTGACCATATAACTCCTTGCAATCACACCAATTTATCAAATAGGCTGCACCCCCGAATATACGAATAACAGGTTAATTCAAGAATAAGCCTGTCCGCCGCCCCCGGAAAACCCCGAAACCCGGAAATTTAAGTCATGAGAGGGAGTTTTGAGGCTTAACAAAAAACTCTATTGACATCATTACGTAATGATGTTATAAATGAACTGTGACTGCCGGAACAATAAAACAACGCGCAAACCCGAATAAAATGCATAGAGGGTCTTTATACATACCAACCCTCCTCTATGAAAAATTGAGACTCTATTCATTTGTTTCAAGAAAAAGCCAGTCCAAGATTATTGAAGAGGCAATATCCGACTATCTCGATAAAAATATGGTAGGAAAGGAGTACGACAACGTACTTATGTACAGACAGGACGTATAGAAAAGTTTAGTTCACAAATTCACTCAAGGCGAGGATGGAGCCATGACAGTTAGAGAGGTGATCAAGTTTTTAGTAGAGAACAACGGATGGTATCTCGTGAGGATTTGCGGGAGCCACCGCCAGTTTAAGCTGAGGAGCAAAAAATCGAGGCTCACCATCAACTGTAAAATGGACAAGGACCTTCCCGAAGGAGCGCTTTTTTACTCACTTAAACACTGCCTCGAATCACAGCAGATAATAAACAAGGAGCATTACGAAATAACAATAGAACAGTCCGGGAACTGTTTTTCGGCTTACTGTCCCGACCTTCCGGGCTGTGTCGCCGTGGGAGATACACTGGAGGAAACAAAAGAGCTTATGCTCGACTCCGTCCGTCTGCATCTCGAGGGATTGAGACAGGACGGGGTGCTGGTTGCTGAACCCGGCAATACTTCGGCATTTTTCGAGATCAGGCAAGCCTCCTGATGTCGGCAGCTTAGCGTGTTACCGGGCTGCCGACATCAGGGTCAGAAATTCCTGGTCTGAAGTAAAAAAGTGCAATTGTTTATATAGATAACCCCATACCCCCCCATAGAGCGTCAGGATGAGCAATTCCCAAGGGAACCTGATCCTGACGCTCCCTTCTTTTCGGCTCGTACTGTGTTCTATTTTTCATTTCCGCATACCCCCCTCCCCGCTTATTAGGACCGCTAACCCCGAGCCCGGACCGGGTATTTAATTACGTGAATGTCAGCAAGCAAGCGCAGGGGCCGGACAGCCCGTCTTCGTTGACACCCCCCTTCCCTGCGGTTATTTTTTATGTTCTAATTTCTTATAAATACTGAGCCAAAAAGTGAGTGGATAAGGAGAGGTGGCCGAGTGGACGAAGGCGCTCGCCTGCTAAGCGAGTAAGGGGCCTTAAACCCCTTCGAGGGTTCAAATCCCTCCCTCTCCGCCATTCTGAATGGATATGTTTGCCATAGGAGATTAGCGGCAAAAAAATCCGATGAATGCCGTTGAAAATACTAATATCTATTTGAAGAATTAAGCAACATTCTAGTATAATATGACCTAATTGATCGTTTGTGTGTAAAATCAAACATGATCACATATTCCAAATTAAAAGATTTGCACCCTTGTCGACTTAATAAATCTGATTTGTTTGAATTGGTCGAAATTATACAAAGTGATTTTCTTATTACTAAAGGTAGCGATGATTTTAGAATCAGTTCCTCTTTTGATGGAACTGAAATACACGAAAATAGTCTGGAAGATTTTCTAAAGCATAAGAAAATACCGAAAGTTTTTTCTAATTTATACATTAACCAATACGGTAAAACAAACAATGGAGATGAAGGTATAAGTCATCTCCAACTCAAATTTTATAATTCTTTTGTTTCCTTATATGTATCTGGCAGTTCAGAAAGTTTGGTCATAGGTAAGTTTTCTCAAGTTACCGATTTCTTGCGAAAAAGGAGACCATTCTTTTGGTTTTTTCATACGAAAATGAGTTATTTTATTCGAGGAGTTTTGGCAGGAAGTGTATTATTTTTTCCTATTTTATTACATAGGGGCTTGGATATTTTAGGCATATTACTACTATTAGGAATAGCCCTCTTCTTCTTCTCTGTACATGCAATGACGAAGTTTTCTCATACCAAAATAAACCTTCAAGATAAAATATCTTTCATGGAAAAATATAAAACCGTGATTATTATTATCGGAATAGTAGCTAGTATTTTTACCATCATTGGTGTAATACTTGAATTTATCATGTGGCAATCAAGTCAATGATGCTTCTACTTCTTTTCTTGAATTTGCCCTAACAAATTTCGAGCCCCTATTAAGATAATCTCTCAAGCGCCCATGCTCTCGAAAAGTCTGAGTAAATGATCCCCGCTCTTCCTAGCGAAACCCACAATCCTCCCCTCGTCATCGGCGGACAAATCGGGCTCGATCTTCCTCACGGTCCTCTTTATGGCGAGCGAGTGTCCCGGGTCCTCCTTCGCGTGAACCTCTATAAACTTCGAGGGATAGGCGGGCTTTTTGTGCTTCGGGAACATTATCCCAGAGGCGTTCTCGAAGAGATAGGAATGACCGAGTATTCCGAGAGGGTACTTCTCCGCCTCCTCCATAAGGAAGCCGTCGTAGCTCCCCGCAAGCGGAATATCGGCGATGTCCACACTCTTTATCCCCATCCCCGAGAGGTCTTCCAGAGCGATCTCCGCGTGCCCGAGCTCACCCCGGGCGCACATCCTGAATCTTTCGCTCAGATAAGGGTTCGATTCCCCGGTTCTCTCAGCCGCCCTTAAAACCGCTCTCCGGCTTATATATTCGATTGTGTAGAAGGTCTTCAGGAACCTGATATAATCCTCACGGGAAACTTTTCCCGAAAGGAGCGCCCTCACCTCATCCATGCTCTCTACCCTGCTGAGATAATCACCAACCTCACAGTCGAGCTTCTCTTCAAGCCTATCCATAACAGGACAAATATCATATACCAAATTCCTGAAATTTAAACAGCGCAGAATCTGCGCTCATATACGTTTTCTCCCTTCCTCGTCGGATAGCAGGAACCCCCTCATGCTATCTGTTAGCGGACGCTATTAGCCCCAAAAATACTTTGATTCCAGGGTTTCTGCGCAAAACCTGCGCTTACACATGGTTTCTCCCTTGCTCGTAATAAAATATGGGAAAGGCCATGTATGCCTGAAAACGCGCTTTCACACGTCTCCAGGCTGCCTTCTGGGAATATCGAGCATATGTATCACTGAGCAAGTGTGAATTCTTCACCTCAGACCGATGTCTGGGAATTCAGCTCAAGCTCCGGCATATCCAGGCACATTTTCTTGCATCTCACTTTGTCTTTAAACGCAGAGCATTTCAGAACGTCGTCGTAAGTTCGGAATGTAAAGATACTCGGACGAAACTTCGCTTCCACTACCATCTTCCTGAACGGACAGTAAAACTTCTTCATCACGAGCTTGTGAGACAAATTGCGACTTTCTTTTAGTAAGTAAACAGATACGGCCAGCAGTGAGATAAAAGCAAGAAGTATCGGCACAAAAACATAAGGAACCATAAGACTCAGTAATAGCAAAACAGTAAGAATCATGCTAACTATGATTGAAACAACCGTGTTGAGTTTACCCATTTAACTCACCCCTTTCACGTTATTTCATATTAAATACAAGTTGCATATTTTATGCCATATTCGCTATAACATAACTCCCTGTATAAACTCGTTATTTGTTATTAAGCAATTTGACTTTGATCTAAAGTGTCATAAGTTCCGACACATTTCCGGTATTCGCAGTCTGTAATCAGCTCTTCAGGCTCGAATTCCCCCACTATTGATGAACTCCCCATTATCGGTAAAATTATTACTCCCCTGCGCGCCCGTAGCTCAACTGGACAGAGTGCTTGACTACGGATCAAGAGGTTGGGGGTTCGACTCCCTCCGGGCGCGCCACCTTTTTCCCACGTAATTACAGCTAGTTGCATTTACACGAGGAAATAAATACGTTTGGCTCGGTCTTCTTTTCTACCGCAGAGCGGTTAAGTTACAACCGCCCTGCGGAATTTTGACTATGTACTGTGATCGGCTCTACTTATACGGCAGATGGTAAAAAATAGATGCTATCAGCCTGTACTTGAATTCCTCATCATCCGTAATCGGGAAACCCGCGCCGAACCCAATCTGTATATCTTTGTTACTAAAGGGAGCTACCTTGATGCCGGGATCTATATTAAGCACGGATTCTCCGTCTTCCTCCCCGTTTAGAACCGTCTCGCCGTCGAATTCCAGTAATACCTCAAGCCAGTCAGTAGCGTGTGCAAGCAGGGAGAGGTTGTAGCCCAGCTCATCCCCTTCATCCTGATTATTATTCTGGTTCACAGGAAATCCGAGATGAAGAAACGATACGACTTCGAGAATCCTGTACTTATAACCGAAAGAGAGGAACGGCTCGATCTCGAATATGTTGTCGCTGCCTATCCCTTTACTGTCGTCCCCCGTAGGGAGTCCGAACTCGATGCCTCCCCCCACGAGTATCCCGTACTCCTCCAGGATAAAGCTTGCGAGCTTGAGACCTATCTCTATATTGTTAAAATGGCTCACACCCGAACCCTCATCCGGGTCGAGGAACGTATAGGGTATGTCGGCTTCTATGCTTATGTTTCTGGTAAAGGCGTATTCTAGCTCCAGGTTTACGGTGTGCTCCTTGAACCCAGACGGCCCTTCACCTTCCTCCCCGAGCTCCTCATCCTCTGCCTCCCCGTCTACATCGAGAAAAAAATAGTCGAGCCTTATTTTCGTGTCTGGGGAGGGTGATTCGGTAATAAGAGGGTGTGAGAAGTGCAGCCCCTGAATATGGCGCGACTCCTCCTCATGCGCACGGGGTGATATATGTGGACATAATAACTGTAATAAAAGTAGAGTGGACGTAAATAAAACCGCTTTGTATTTTATATATGACATATGACTCCTCCTTTATGCAAGTCAGCATTTACGAAAAGATTTCATCTTTACGTATTATTGTTATTAGAAATAATGAAGATACAGTGTCAGGAACTGAATAAAGGAGGGGAGCGATTAACGCTGTTTTCTACAATCAATACATAATTGATATCATGTTCATATAAACCGAGGGAATATATTTCAGAGTTGCAAGTAAATTGCTTATCATTGCTAAGCCCGAAATCCTTATACTTCTTATTAACAATTATCGTTTGATTTAGTTCGATTAAGAAATGCTTTTTGGGAACAGTATCACCAGCGGACAGGCCGTAAGTCACTGAGCCCTTCGAAACCATAGTCCTTAATGTGCAGGGTGCATTTATGAACTCATAATCTTCTTTTTCGCTTTTTGTAAAAGAAAAAGAGATAAGGGTAAAAACAATAAAGAGAACTATTCCGGTTCTAGGTGGCAAATTTAGGTCTGTCATATATTAGGAATACAATTGACCTTATTTTGAATAATTTGTAAAGAGTGGGTTCAAACGTACTATTGCTCGCTATAATTTAAGCCAGTTGTAAATTCTGTGTAGTTACAACTAGATTAGGTGATTTTAATTCCGGAGATTCATTCGTCTTCTATAACCCGAATTGCCCACGCTACAATAAAAAAACATGTTAGGTCAGGTTTTTGACAAGCTCTGGCTCCTTCGGAAGCTTGACAAAATACGTTCAATTTAAAATAATCGATATAACTAGTAATCAGCGCATTAGTTGATTGTATCTGCGGTATTCATTGCATGGAAAATGGTCTCTTCCATTAGCAAGCACATTATAAAAAGCGTTGAATAAAATTAAGGGAAATAAATAAGGAGGTGTCATGTGTTTAACAATATCAAAAGTCTCAGCATCCCGTTAGTTTTCTTCCTCTTTGTATCTTTTAGCTTGTCAGGCGTCCTGGCACAGGAGCAAAAGGAAGAATCTTTATACAAACGTCTAGGCGGTTATGATGCCATAGCGGCGGTGACCGCCCAGCTTTTTGCCCGCATGATCGAAAACGAGCAGCTTGGAAAATATTTTATTGGGCTGAATACAGAATCGAAGCAAAAGGCACAACAATTAACTGTGGATTTTATTTGTAAAGCAACCGGCGGGCCTTGCTTATACCTTGGTGAAAATATGAAGGTTGCTCATACGGGATTGGGCATAACAGATAGTGATTGGGATGTCTCTGTAGAGATTCTAGTGGGAATTCTAGATGAATTTAAAGTGCCTGAAAAGGAAAAGGGGGAACTACTCAGCATGCTCTCGGGGCTGAAAGGACAAATTGTTGAAAACTAGAGTTTAACTTGAAGTGACCTGTGCCGATATAATAAGACGCTGGGCAACCTAGATTGCCGGGAAGCGTTGTTTTAGGTCCGATTAAAAAAATCTGTTAGAAAAGCTCCCGCTGAGCGTCCTCCAGGAGCACCCTTTTCAAGAGACTCTTTGCGTGTATTACAGCTTTCTCCTTTATCTCCTCAAGATCGTTCGACTCATTGGCGAGGGGGAAGGAAAGCGAGATGAAAACAGGGTCGGTGGCCGATTCCAGATCTTCTAGCTCTATGGTCAAATCGACTAGAAAGGATTTCTCGTCATCGGTAAGCGTTATATTTTCAACCTTGTATTGAATCATGTCAGGATTTCGCCAGTCTGGGGTATTGAAGCAGGTTCACCAAAGCCGTGTTTGGAATTTCCTCATTCATATCGATTGCAGGAATTAACGCCCGAATCCGGATATCTCACCCGGAATTTACCTTGATTATATAAGTATCCGGCGGATAATTCAAATGAATCCACGAATTTAAATTTTTTATATGATGTTTAAGGAAGCAAAGTCCTCTCTTATATGGGGAATTATCCGGTAGCCGCTTTTTTTCCAGCGAGGTGAGCTCATTAATAGTATAGCAGTAGAGTTATTGGCAGGATTCAAATAGAAACCGCTCTACGCAAAATGAAGGCATTAGTATGACGAATGTATCCGGTTGACCCCGACCCCCCCCCCCGGTTACCACTAGGTTAAAAATCCGAATTACCGCTGCCGAACTGCTGAAGCACATCGTTTATGACGTCATCCGAGCTCACACTCATTATTTCGTCATAACTGTCCTGGAGCTCTTCCCGGCTCATAATTCCCTTATCAATGAGAAGCTTTTCCAGAGCCGTAATCTTCATCCGGTCGGAAACTATGGCTCTTACAAGATCGAATATAAGCCTCCCCTGGGTGTCGTTTCCGAAAATCTCGGAAAGCGGCATTATATCTCCCTTCTCCAAATCCTTTCCTCCCTTAGCGAACAATACCGTGTAGTGAGTTATCCGATGTAATTTTAATGCTCATATTCGAATAGAGCAAATCCAATCTTCTATTCTCGTATTCGTTCCTAAGTGCCCCTATCGATTGTACAGCCGTCCTTCAGATCGGAAGAACGGATATTACAATTGAAATTGTAATTATCAAATCAGAACAAAGGAAAACCGGGGTGGTTTGAATCTTTATTCCCATCGTACATCAGAATATTGAAGGTGTGAACAGAAGAATCCGGCCCGGCGGCGGGGATTACTCGTAGCAACCGGCTTATACAGTTGAACTCTAACGGCAGGCAAGAATAACCACAGTGCCGTACACGTGCCGATACCTCTGTGTATAGAGGTTCGCGCCTAGTATTTCCAGGCGGCAAGACCCTGGCAGACGACCGTAAACCAGTTGTCCGGGTATTCCCTCTCGAGGTACCAGCTCATATTCAGAACAGAGTTTGCGCCGATAAGCACGGCCTGGTCCTTTAGCACGTTAATGCACTGGTTGACGTAAGTATCCTCGTTATATTCCCGCTCCCACGCAAGCCTGTAGTGCCTCTCGCTCTTCCCTGTCACGTATTCGACGGAATCATAATTCTCGATCTCGTCCGGTACGTTCATTTCTTCTATGAATACAAAATCTCTCAGATTGTCCCAGGCGCCCGCAAACTGAGCGCTCATAACGAGAAAAAGGATCGAAGCGGCGACAATTCTCATGAATTCATCCTCCTGCCGGACATAAGCTCCCGGCTCTCCATTTTGCCGGGCACATATATTATATACCCGACAGTACCGATTTAGAATACCGTCGCTTAATATCTTTAACAGCGAGCGCGCAAAGCCCTACCGCTTCGCTTTCCGAGCCCCCGAGGACATACCGCTCACCGAAAAGTTGAAGTCTGTGTAAAACGGCAGGTCCGTATCCGTCATTAACAAACGAAGCTCATCAGGGCATCCTTGTGGGAGACCGTCTTTTTCAGGAGCCAGCCGTCCCCAAGAGTTTACTAAGCCCCTCGCCCCTAAGATGTCGCCGTCTGAAAACAGCTTGATCAGCCGGCCGGCGCACTCCTCCACAGCGTCTTCGAAGAGCTTGAGATCGACCTGGAATCGCCCCGTCTTCTCGTCGAAACCAATTGCCCCCTTGTCCCTGAACATCCGGTAGGTAAGATAGGCGGAGCCGGTATCGGGATGGATGTAGCATCCGCCCCTTCTTATATATCTCAGCATCTCCGCAACGGAAACAAGATAAGCCTGCTTTAGGAGCCCGTCAGCGAGCAGGCCGTCCGCAAGCCACCTCATGTTATATAGCGCGATCATATCCGATTTCAGCTCATGGAGAATCATATAATCCCTGTCTAATTCAGACATCGCCTTTCCCAGACAATCAGTCCCCATAAAATGACCGACGTCATGCCCCCTGAGCCATATCAACAGGAGCTTCGCGGTATCTTCATAAGTGAGTTCCTCCAGTCCCCCGGAGGCGTTTATATAACGTCGGGCGATTGTTTCCGTAAGGGCTTTGAACCTTGCCGCGTAGAGATTAATGAAAACCGTCATTCGAGAAAGGGAAGAGAGATTTTCCTTACTGCCCCCTGAATAAAAAATACAAATCGGCTTATGAGAAACGTCGAGCGCGCCCGCGAGTGAAAATACATCAATACAGCTTATCTCAGGCACTTGTTTGCCGGGGGAGTAGACCACAGAGCCCTGCAAATCCGTCAGCTTATCCGCAAACAGCGGCAGACGGCTGTCATATTCCTTTATTGTGTTGTCGAAATTCCGGTTAAAGACACCCGCCGCTCCGGCGTAGAATCTCTTCCCGCCGCCCCCGGAAGAGAACACCTTTCCGATTATGAGCTCAATCCCGCCTGAATTAGAGTTGCCCGCAAAAAGGGGATAGAGATCAAATATTCCTTTCTGAACCGAATAGACCCCAGCCTCATAAGCCTCTCTTTCAGGACCCGCAAGGTATCCGGAGCCTTGGCTGAGCTTATCCGTAAGCCCTTTCCAAAGGGTGTTTTCACGTGAAGGGGTAATCCCCCCCGTAAGCTCCGACTGATAAAGCCGATCGATATACCGGAGCGCTTCCGAGAAATATCCCGCAATCCCTCCGGTATCCTTCGGCAGGACGACCGGCAGATCAACCGTTACGGTATTGTTCGGCTCCGGCATCTCCCGATATTTTAACCAATAAGCTTAATACGTGGAAAGGGGGAATATTCCCGGCTACAGGATTGCTGGATCAATCGGATTCGCCGGGGCGTATTTCGACCACTGAAAGGTATTCGTCAAGCATATCGAGAGCTTCCTCCATGCCTGCCGTATCCCTGCTTTTTGCGGCTTCCTCTATCTTGGCTCCAATAGCGCTTATTTCAGGGAATCCGTACCCTGCGCCTGCGCCCTTCATTCCGTGGCCGAGTCTCTGTGCCTCCGCCAGATTTGAAACGACAATGCATTCCCTGATGATTCCTATTTCATTCCGTCTGCTTTCGAGGAAAGAAGGAATCAGATCTTCAAAATCCGGGTCTATGTACACTACTTCTTTCTGATACCATTTGCCCGACATATCGAATGCGCCCCCTGAAAATTAGAACGTATCTTATTAGTTAATAATACACCTGCTACCAATTGTCTGTAAACAAGCCGCAACCTAACCGGGCTGATGCTCGGGCCGCAGCAGATCGAATACCGTTTTTACAGGATTAAAAGTTATAAGAGGAACCTCTACAAAGACAGAATTCCAGTAAGCCATGGATCCGTTCCATAAGCCGGGTAGCTCAAGGGCCTTAAACTCCCTTCCGTCCCTTGATTTTATCGTTATAAATCCGGCGTCACGGTCTATATACTCTGTAAGATTGTAGGCCCTGCCCTTGTAATCCCTGAGTCCGCACACGATGTCAACGGGATTGAAATGGGTGGAGGATTCCCATACCGCCTTTTGCCCGGGGGAATTCATATCGACCTGTGCCGATTCCACAATCTGCATGCTCAACGAGCCGCCGCTCCCTCTCACGTAGAAAGGCCCTCCTCCGGGCTCCCCCGCGTTCTTTACAACTCCGCATACCCTTATGGGTCTCATAAGCCCGGAGCGGATAAACTTTGTTTTCTCCTCCCGTGTCGAGCCGTCGAGGTTTTTGGGAATAGTAACATCGATGCCCATGTCCTTGAGATTCCTCAACTGTTTTGTTACGTCATCCTCGGGCGCGCCTCTATCCAGCAGGCGTAGAACCGAAAATACCCGCCGCTCAAGCTCTATCAAATAACCGCCCAGAGCTTTTTTATAAAGGTATGTCTGCCCTTTTATCCTGTCAGGCACTACGTTGTCGATGTTCTTTATAAACACTATGTCGCAGTCAAGGTCGTTCAGGTTCTCTATCAGCGCCCCGTGGCCGCCCGGTCTGAAAACGGGCTTTCCCTCCTCGTCCAGAATCGGTCTATTATCCATATCCACCGCGATTGTATCAGTAGAAAGCTTCTGAACGGAGAAATTAATTTCTAGAGTCGCCCCGTTATCTTCGTAGTTTCCCTTTACGTCCCGGATATGATCCTTTACGTTCTCCATATGCTCCGGAGAGACAGTGAAATGCGCGCGCGCCCTGCCTCCCTCGTCCCGCGTATAGTTAAGCGCCTCTACAAGATGTTCCTCAAACGCCGTCCTCCGGGCGCCGGGATAGCTGTGGAATTTTATTATCCCCTTGGGAAGGTTCGAGTAATTAAGCCCCTTTTCAAGGAGCAGGTGCTCGAGAATCTCCGGAACGCAACCGTCGTCCGCTAAAACAGCCTCCGAATCGTAGCCGGAATTTTCAAGCGAGCCGCGAAGGTCGTCGAAAAATGCGAATTTATCGAGATTATTTATAAAGGTGAGAACCTTTTCGGCTTCCTCATCACCCCTATCGGCAGCCTCTCCGAGGGCCCGCCTGTCCAAGCTTTCAGCCCTGTTCAGCACCGCGAGAAGCTCCTTGAACATTCTGCTGGCAGCCCCGGACGCAGGTACGAACTTCACTATCTTCTTATCTCCCGACGCTTCCTCGAAAAGCCGGGCATACCGCTCTTCCTCACCTTCTATAGAGACAATGCCGTCGCCGAGCGTACACGGGCGCGCAAGCTCTACAGGGGGAAGCCCCTTTCTGAACATCTCCAGCTGGGAAATTACGGTATCGGGATTAATCCCTCTCGATTCCAGTTCTCTAAGCACATACTCTTCGAGCTGCGCCGGTTTATCACTCAATTTCCGTCACTCCTTTTTTTAAGGGACTCTTCAGAAAATATTCTAAACGGAAATTCGCTTCTGCCCAAAGAAAATGATATTTATACCGACGGGAATGTCCTTTAAGGGAGTTCAGGAACCGGGGTCCTGACCGAAGGACCCGTTTACGTAGATGCTGTCGTTGAGCCATTTGCTCACGATGTCGAGGAGGGCCCGCTTCTTGAGCGGCTTCGTTATATAATCGTCCATATCGTTTTCCAGACACTTTTCCCTGTAGCCCGCGATAGCGTGCGCGGTGACAGCGATTATAGGAGTCCTCTCCTTTGCTTCACAGCGCTCCCAGCTCCTTATACTCCTTGTAGCTTCGAAGCCGTCCATTTCGGGCATCTGCACGTCCATCAAAATAAGGTCGTATTCGTTTTCCCGCACGGCGGCCACGCTCTCGCGCCCGCCCGACGCGAGGTCAACTTTGTAACCGCCGATCTCGAGTATCCGCTTTGCCAGGTTCTGATTATCCGGCGTATCATCCACAACTAGGAGCCGGGGAGTAATTTTTTCTTCTGCCTCGGACGACCCTGAAAACTTCCCGCCGGAGATATCAGCCTTTCTTCCGCTCCGGCTCATATCTCCGTTAACGAGTCTTCTTACCGCCTGGTGCAGCTTTGAAATCTTTACAGGCTTGACTATAGATTCATCCACTCCCGCGTCTCTAACCTCGGAGCCGCTATTGCCTCGCCGTGAAGTAAGAAGGAGCATTTTTATTTCATCTCCCAGCCTTTTTCTAACCCGCCCGGCAAACTCGACCCCGCTCATGTCGGGCATAAGATTATCCACTACCACCAGGGCCAGCTTATTATCCATACTCTCCAGAACTTCCAAAGCGGCGCTTCCCGTCTCCGCCTCCATTACCTCCAAACCCCAGAGAGAAAGAGTCTTGTTAAGCATGAATCTGCTTGTCTTATTATCATCCACCACCAAAACGGCTGCGCCGGGAAAATCCGGCTTCATTCTACTGACCCCGCCCTCTCTTTCCCAATCAACTTTGAGCGGCAGGCTGAAATGAAATTTCGTGCCTTTTCCGAGTTCGCTCTCGAACCAGATTTTCCCGTTCATAAGCTCGACCAGCGATTTTGAGATGCTTAGTCCGAGCCCGGCCCCGCCGAAGGTCCTTGTGGTAGAGCTGTCAACCTGTGAGAATTTTTCGAATATTTTCACCCCGTGCTCGCCTGAAATTCCTATGCCGGTGTCGGCGACCGTAAAGTGAATGTCGAACCGGTTTCCATCCACCTGTCCCGTGTTCTCAACCTTTATGAACACCTCCCCACTGTCCGTGAATTTAACCGCATTCACAACGAGGTTGTCAAAAACCTGTCGTATACGCTTCATGTCCCCCTTGAGCCTGTCCGGAACATCATGCTCCACATAGGAAACGAGCTCAATGCCCTTCTCAAAAGCCCTTACCGAGTGTGTTTCCGCAACTGCTTCCACAAGCTCCCTGACGCTGAAAAAAGACTCTTCTATCTCCATCTGCCCGACTCCTATACGTGAAAAATCAAGGATATCGTTTATGAGACCCAGAAGAGATTCGGAGGAAGACTGTATTACACTGAGTGTCTCTTCCTGCTCGTCGGTTATCTCAGTGTCGAGCGCAAGCTCCGTCATACCCATTATGGCGTTGAGCGGCGTTCGTATCTCGTGGCTCACGTTCGCTAGGAACTCGGTTTTAGCCTGGCTTGCCGCCTCTGCCGCTTCCTTTGCCTCTTTTAGCTCGACTTCCGTCTTCTTGCGCTCTGAAATGTCCATGAAGCTTCCCAGTACCGCATGTCTGCCGCGGTACTGTATAGAGGTCGTGGTCTCCATTACCCATCTCATCTCGCCCTGCTTATTGACGATTCTGTACTCGTAGGGCGCATGCCTTTTTCCATCCAGCATCTCCCTGCTTTTTTCCCTGACCTCCTCGCGGTCCTGCTTGTGAATCAGTTTCCAAGGATTTGTCCCGATAAGCTCGTCGCGCGAGTGTCCCATAAACTCCTCGAACTGAGGGTTCACGTACTGAAACTTGGAATCCTGTATTATGAAAACCCCGATCGGGGAACGCTTTGAAAGGGTTTCGAACAGCTCTTCCGCCTGTTTTCGCTCGGATATATCCATCACTGTTCCGAGCACAGCCTCTCTGCCCATGTACTGAATCGACTTCACCACCTCCATTGACCATACAATACTTCCGTCCCTCTTGACCATCCTGTACTCATACGGGGCCTGAATATCCCCCTTGAGCATCCTGATGGCCTTCCCTCTGACCGACTCTCTGTCGTCCCCGTAAACGAACCACAGTGATTTCTTCCCTAGAAGCTCTTCCTCTTTATAACCGGCTTGTTTCTCCAGCTGCGGGTTAACAAATTTAAACTCGCCGTCCTGGATAATGTATATCCCGATCGGGGAGCTCGTGGAAAGGGTTCTCAGCATTGTCTCTACCCTTCTCCTGTCCGTTATGTCGGCAACGCTCCCCAGTATCGCGCTCCTATCCCTGTATTTAATCTTTCTTGCGGTCTCCATGAACCATTTAACTTCTCCGCTCTTGCTGAGGATCCTGTATTCATAGGGCGCGCCGGTCTCGCTGTCGATCATCTGCCTCAGGTTTTTTTTAGTGGGCTCACGGTCCACGTGAAGAATAATTCTCTCGGCAACTGTACCCAGAAGCTCCTTTTCCCCATAGCCCGTGTGTTCGCAGTATTGCTTATTGACGTATTGTATTTCTCCGTCCTGGACAATATATATACCCAGTGGTGAAGTATTGGATAGCGTTCTCAGCATATCCTCGACATGCTTCGTCTCGGTAATATCGGACACGCTTCCCAAAACAGCCCCGCCGCCGCTGTAATTGATTTTCGTAACCGTCTCCGATATCCATACAGTCTCACCGTTTTTGTTTACGATTCTGTACTGATAGGGGGCAATGCCCAGACCGTCCATCATATCCCGAGCGCCAGTTTCGCGCGCCTCCAGATCCTGCGGTAATACTATTTCATCGATACCGCTTCCGATAAGGTCGTCCCTGTCATAACCCGTAATAGATGCGAACCTGGAATTCACGAATTCGAACTTGCCGCCCGAGATTATATATATACCGTTTGGTGAGCTCTCCGATACAGTTTGATGGAATTCCTCAGACGCTTTATATTCTCTGATTCTCTCTTCGAGCTCCGCCATAGCGGTTTTGTTAAGTTCTTTCTCATGTTCGAGATTTGCTTCGGACTCTATTAATGCCCTCTCCGTCAAGGATTTCTCCCGGTAATTCCTCCCGTAATCCGCCACAAGTCCGAGAAACGGGACAAAGCACGCGAAAACTCTAAGGAAATCCGAATACAGGAAGTATTCGCCGGAAAGGTTTGATGAAACGAGAATGATATATAGCTCAGAGGCCAGAAGCGGTATGAGCGTCAGAAGGAGTATGTAGGAGAAGAACGTCCTTTTTTTCCTTCCGCAAATTTCGGCCGCCAAGCCGGCGGCAAGAACGAATACAAGGGGGATGAGCGCCCAGACATTCGACGACATGGAACGCGGACCAAGCGCGCCTGAAACTGCGCCCGGTTTTGCCACTAAATATATTAATGCGATAGAAGCCCCTATGATCACCGAACTCAATATAAGGAACAGCCCGGTCCGTCGGTTGAAATCCTCATAAGGACGCCCGCCGAGGAGCATCAGCGAACCTGCCAGGATAATCACCGCCGGAAACAGGTCTACCACTGAAGATGAGGCAAAAATGACAAACTCACTGTACGGTGTATTATCGAATACGCGGGCGGTGAAAAGCTGAAACCCGCTGATTATGGCCGTTCCCACAAACGAGACGCCCAAAAGAAATGTGTATCTGTTCCTCTCTATCGCATAATGTACGAGGCAGAGTATTCCCGTAAACAGCGCGACGGCAATTATAACACTCACGGCCATATTAAACGCTTCCGAAAAATCCATATCTCCGAACCTGAAGCCTGCGCCGAGAAGCGACAGGGCGAACGGAAGCGAGCTAACCGCAAGAACCGCTATAAGAAGCCCCCAGGGAAAGGATACATGCTCCGATTGTAAGTTACGGCTCGAAGTCTTCATTAATAGACCGCAAACAGGATAATAGGTGCACAGTTACCCCTTTTGAAGAATTAAGCAATCGCCATGCCACAGGAATTATTTAATAACCTACCGGTATTACTACATGTTTTGTGAGAGAATGAGAATATTGTACAGATTGATTGACAATATTTGTCACCGCTTTTCCAAACATCGGCGTTTGGGTGACTTACAATGCAGGAAGTTGATTCTATGAGGCATTTACATATCCCGGACTGCCATTTGTGTCCGAGTAAGCATATAAATATCGTACCGCACGGACGCCCATAACATTAAAACATCTTTACAAGCCCGGAGTTTTCTGTAGAATTGGACTATGAAAATTTTAAACGTGAACCCAATTACACGTTCTTATTTGCTTATAATAATCTGTCTCTTTATAACAGCGGCGGGCTGCGGGAAGTCCGCGTCGCCAAAGATTAAATCACAGAAAGTCGATAATCCAGCTGAAACCTCTACAACTTGCGCTCAGAATACTGGACTCGAGGAGCAAGACTCAGAGACGCTCGCTAAAGCGCTCAAAAACTACGGCGGAAAAATCAGCGACGAGTTCAAACTGAGGGCAATGGCTATTATCTCGGAATCGGACAGCGTAAACCCTGAAGATGCAAACGACGTCCTGAAAAACTATTTTTCCTGCCTCGAGAATTACGCCGCAAAATAAATCTTTGCCGGCAGACGTAATTTCAGAAGCGATTCAGAATACCCTTTTAATCCATTCGTCCTGAGTTCAATCGAAGGACGCCTCTAACCGCGCAAACCCTCTCAGAAATAGCTTGTTCGATTCCCGTATCCAGGATATAATTAATTAACATACTAGTCGGCCGTAAGTTTTTTTCCCCGAAATCGCGGAGGAGAACTGTCATGAATAAAGTTGAAGAACCCTTCGCAGAACGTGTGGCCGAGATAATAATATTGATTTCATCTCTGGTAATAATCGCTTTTATGATCACCGGAGGGTGCGAAGGCAGCGGAGGCGCAAGTCCGACCCCCCAGCCGGCGACTACGGGATTTCCGCCCGAATGCGACGGCACATTCGACATTGACCTGAGTTGTCCCGCAACGAGCCTGGCCGGGTCCGTATGCCTTCCTTACATTTGTGACATTATAGACGACAGTACAGAAATTCCGGAAATTGTCGACAACATCACCATTGTCTTCGGTAAGAAATGCACCGATACCGACTGCTTCAGGCTAGAATGCGAGGATTTGAAGAACGAATCGGGAACGGTAGCAGAGGAAGCCTCCATTGTCATAGAGAGCGTGAACGACACCCCGGTCGGGGAGGATGTTGAGGGACAAGAAAGTTTCGGATTCCCAAAAGGCGCGATATTTATAGGCGGGGAAGAATTCTTCCTCGATTGCAATAGCGCGGTGGTCCCTTAAGCTGTTATCACATATACGTTTTCTACCGCCGGAAAAGACAAGAGTGAAACAATCGGCTTCACGCAACTGATACCGGTCCCCCCAAAAACCCTGACCCCCATTATTCGCGGACAGGCGGCGATATTTTCTCCATCACTATCGAGCCGGTAAGGCATACATACTGAAACTGCACCTGCCAAGCGGGTGACAGCCACGGGATTACCACACCGGACGGAGCAGTGGGAATAGTGGTTATCTCCGTAAAAACCTGCCTCAACAGCTTTGCCGGGAGCCCCGCCGGGCCGCTGTAATCCTCCCCGAAAAGCTGATTCAGCTTTTGAAGCGCCGCGGCAGCCGCGTTATACTCAGAAACGGCGATCTGAGGGTTTGCGAACTGCCCGCTGTAAACCGGGCCTTTTTCATCGGTCGTCCTGATAAGAGCTCTTGCGGAATTACGCGCCTCTGTCGCAAACTTCTTGTTTTCCGCTTCATCCCCTCCCGCGGACTGGTAGATATTGAAACTTATGCCGTATACCTTTTCACCCGCCTGCGCGAGCTCAGCTCTTAAAGTTGCCGCTTCCCCCGACCACTCTGCATCGACGTTCGGGTTTCGGGAGAAGGCGCGGTATGTACCGTCATAGAATACTTGAAACACCTCGCCCAGTTTGGCCGCGTCACCCGTGAGCCCTTCTGTCGTGAACCTGCCGAGGTTCTTTATCTTATCGTCCGCGACTACCTTGTCCCTCCAGGCGCCGCTCGCGGCGTTTGTTCCGGGAGGCGGATTCCAGTTGGACAGTTCGTAAAGCTGATACAGCAGCACCTGAAACCTGAGATTGACATCTTTAACTGCCTAACCTCTTCCTGACTCCGGGCGGAAGCGACTCCAACCAGCATTAAAAGCATCATAGAAAAAATTGCTGCTATTCTCATTTCATGTATCCCCCTTCTGAATTTGGAAAAACAAATGCACGGGCAAGCTAAATTAAAACAAAAAAGTTCGCCTTAGTCCAGTCATACTATGTTAATTACTTATGGTTAACTGCAGAGCTGAAGAGTTCGTTTACGGAAACTCCGCTATAAGTACTCCCTTGATGTAAAAATAATAGAATGGTTTACAAATAAACGCTTTAACCTTAATATAGAACTAACTTACATAATCATCTTTTCTTCAGGTTTGTCGATACAAAGAATTATATAATCAGCGGCGGAGAACTTTCAATATGAGTGAGTCCGGGAGAAATACCGCAGAGATTAACCCATCCGAATGGGAAACTCTGAAACAAAAACTCTCAGGAGAGCTCCACTACGACCATGCAATGAGGACCCTATACGCAACCGACGCGTCCTCTTACAGAATGCCCCCCATGGCGGTTGCTATGCCGGGAACCGCTGACGATGTTAAACACCTGATTGATTTCGCCATAAAAAAAGACATCCCCATCACTCCCAGAGCCGCGGGCACGTCCCTTTCGGGACAGCCTATCGGGAGGGGTATAGTGGTGGATGTGGGCAGACATATGAATAAGGTGCTCGAGATAAATAAGGAAGAAAGCTGGGTAAGAATCGAGCCCGGCGTCATACGTAATGAATTAAACGAGTACCTTGAGCCATACGGACTGTTTTTCGGACCTGAGACCTCGACCCAGAACCGCGCCATGGTAGGCGGGATGGTAGGCAACAATTCCTGCGGGGCCAACTCGGTCGTATATAGAGACAGCCGGACGCACCTCCTGCAGGTAAAGGGGTTTCTGGCGGACGGCTCTCCGGTCACGTTCCGAGAACTCACGAACGAGCAATTTGAAGCCAAATGTAACGGCGATGAGACTTTGTTAGAAACAAAAATCTACCGGCAGATTAAGGAGATGCTATCGGACAGGGAAAACATCAATGAAATAAATACCAATTTCCCGAGAGACTGCATTTTCAGAAGAAACACAGGCTACGCGCTCGATATAATGGCTAAAATGGAGCCTTTTAACAAGGGCGGCGCGCCTTTTAATTTCTGCAAGCTGATTGCTGGTTCGGCGGGCACGCTTATATTCATTACCGAGCTCAAGTTAAACCTTGTCCCCCACCCTCCGGAGTCGAGAAATCTCGCCTGTATTAATTTCAAGACCCTGGACAACGCGCTCAGGGCTAACATCACTGTCTCAAAACACGATATTATGGCGTGTGAGCTTATTGACGACTACACGATTAACTGCGCGAAAGCGAACCCCGTTTTGAGAGAGGAGCTCTTTTTCATAAAGGACAATCCCGGCGCGGTCTTGATCATCGAAGTTGCGAGGGAGACCGAGGCCGAGGCAAGGGCCGACATCGAGAAGATTATAGAGGATGTGAAAAAGACGGGATACGGATATCATTTCCCCATTGTTTCATGTGAAATGGTGGACCATGTATGGCACTTGAGGAATGCCGCTCTCGGAGTCGCGTCTAACGTGGAAGGCGATGAAAAACCCTCCACAAATATCGACGACTGCGCAGTCGCGATCGAAGACCTCCCGGATTTCATTAAAGATGTTGACGAGCTACTCAAAAAAAATAATCTCCACGTAATGTACTACGCTCACGCAAGCGCGGGAGAGCTTCATATAACCCCGTATTTTAATACTAAAACAAAAGAAGGGGTTCAACTTTTTAGAGACATCACAAAAGATACCGCCAGGCTCGTGAAAAAGTACAAAGGCTTTCTCTCCGGGGAGCACGGCACGGGCTGGCTCAGGGGTGAGTTTATAGAATTTATGCTCGGGAGCAGGATTTACGGACTTATGAAAGACATCAAGCATACCTGGGACCCTCAAAACATATTCAATCCGACAAAGGTGGTGGATGCACCAAGAAATAACATCAACCTCAGGTACGACGCGGACAGGAAATCTGCTCAACTCGAAACCGTCTTTGACTTCGGTAGAGAGGGGTTTATAGGACACGCGGAAAGGTGTAACGGAACCGCCGAGTGCCGAAAAACGGAGCATGCCGGCGGCACGATGTGCCCTTCCTACATGGCGACCAGGGATGAAATGCACGTTACGAGGGCTAGGGCGAATATCCTCCGGGAGATATTCACCCGCTCAAGCGATAAGAATCCGTTTGAAAGCGAAGAAATACACGAGGTGCTCGATCTCTGTCTCTCGTGCAAGGGATGCAAGTCCGAATGCCCATCGGATGTGGATATGGCGAAACTGAAGGGGGAATTCCTCCAGCATTATTACGACAGGCGCGGGGTGCCGATGAGGTCCCGGATGATAGCGAATTTCAATACGTTCGCGAAAGTCTCATCCATTTTCCCCCAGGCTTATAATTTTATATTCACGAATCCCGTAACCGCTCCCGTGGTTAAAAAATTAACAGGGTTCGCGGTCGAGCGTTCCGTCCCACCTCTTTCTCTCCAGACGGTCAGGGACTGGTACAAAAAGAATAAGAGATCTCTCCAGTCAGGCGGGAACGGAAAAGTCTATGTATTCTGCGACGAATTTACTAATTACCTGGACGCGGAAATCGGCGTCACCATGATAAAGCTGCTCGACAGGCTCGGCTATTATCCCGAAGTGATAGAACACGAGGAGAGCGGGAGAGCCCATATTTCAAAGGGATTGATCCGTGACGCCAAAGTTATCGCGAACAGGAACATCAGGATATTCAAGGATTTGATCACCGAAGAAACCCCCCTTGTCGGCATAGAGCCCTCGGCCGTGCTGAGCTTCAGGGACGAGTACGTGGACCTCGCCGATAAGGAGGTTAAAGCGGACGCCGTCAGGATAGCCCCCTACACGTATCTATTCGACGAGTTTATTTCGAGAGAGATGGGCAAGGGCAACATAACGCCCGACAGCTTTTGCCGGAGCGAGAAACAAATCAAGTTCCACGGCCACTGTCAGCAGAAATCCCTCTCGACCCTGGACCACTCGAAGAAGATGCTTTCCCTGCCCGAGAACTACAGCGTCGATATTATCCCGTCCGGCTGCTGCGGAATGGCGGGCTCTTTCGGCTACGAGAGCGAGCATTTCGATGTATCCATGAAGGTAGGCGAGCTGGTGCTGCTGCCCACTGTGAGAAAACAGCCTGAGGATGTGCTGTTAGTGGCGCCGGGCACAAGCTGCCGCCACCAGATTAGAGACGGCGCAGAGAGACGGGCATACCATCCGGCAGAGGTGCTTTGGGACGCTCTGAGTAATAAGTGATTTCCATTGTAATAATGCCTCCGATATTTCAATAGACAGAGAGGCAGACGCGTACATATAGGACGACTCGCAAGGTTAAAACCTTCATTCCTGCCCTAGCCGAAAGCCTCTCAACATTCTTAACCGTGAGCTAAGACGAAATTAACGCCTCCTTAACATCGGCCCCTTATAATTTATGTCAAGATGAAAAGATTCAAGATAGGGTTTAAGAGAAGCATAGACACAGCGCTTTTTGATTTCTTTATCGAGAAGTGCAGAAAGGAAGGCAAGCTCCGGTTCTCGGACGACTCCGACTTCTACTTCAGCGAGAGGGAAGCGGAGGCGGCTTTCGGAGATTTCACAAACGGTGACAGAAAGGGGCTTATCGGCTACCTGATAGAGCTCGAAAAGACCCAGTACAGCCGCTACCTGAAACGTACCCTGAACTGACTCCGAATCGTCCACAGTATGTGTATGACTTAGCATAGAATTCATGCATATACGATGACTTATGCTGATTATTTAATCTAATATCTATCCGAATGGTTTGTATGTTGGCACAAAATGGACATCTATTTGAACGCCCTCCGCGTGGCCGGGTTTAGCTGCCATCACAATGAGTATTAAAAAATTTCAAGGTCGTTACTATTCTGTTGCCTGGCCCCTATCCACTTCCAGGATGGAGATTAGAGGAGTCAAGGCGATGTTATTTATTGAGTTCATATATTTCATAGTCACCGATTCTTTTTTTTAAAGAGTAATTGCTGGCAATGTATTTGTCGAAGTAATCGACCCTGAATATTTGCCAATCGTGTTTACCATCGTAAAAAATAATGTACTCGGGCTTCTTTTTATTTAAGACAGGAAACACTGTCCTCTCGAAATCCAATATCGATTCCATGGCAATGTAATGATGATCTGTCCACCAGAAATGTTTTACGGGCGCTTTTCTGTCGCTAAGGAAATAGATAATCGGCTGACCGCCGATAACCAGTATATTTTCCTCTTTGACCGTTTTATCCTCTACATAATCAGCGATTTCATGGATATCTCCGGAATCGTACCAATCCCCATTCTTTTCTTGAGCACTCAATATCATTAGTCCACCAGACGATTGAACAAAGTAACCCGCGAGGATTACAATCATGAATCCCTTGATGTAGTTCTTGTTCAGCTTCAACCTGTACACTGCAAAAGCAATGAGGAGAGAATAAGCTAACCCCATTTGCAAATAGTAATGGGAGAACATACGCCTGCCCCAAAGAACACCTACGGCTGAGAAGATGGATAGAGCCAGGATGAAATACAGTGTATTTTTCTCCTGCTCATCATACCCCTTTCTAAAATACATTACGAGAAGGTATAACGTGCTTGCTATAGCTGCGAGGGTAATAACCTCAAAGTCGTACAGTACGGTTCTATATAAAAATTTAATCATATCCAACACAGCATATTCAATCGGGACCAGACCAAGGTACCCCTCGTTAAATATGAAATTCGCGAAATAGAAATCGGGAAGCGCGGCGTTCATCCAAAAATATAAGTTAAGGATTACGAACGGAGTAATAAACCCCAGGGAGAAATAAAGCGTCTCTGTATAAAGCAATTTTAAACTTTCAGATTTTCGGATTAGATTTTCGTAAATTATAAAAGCAGGAATAACCATAAGCGTGAAAATTGCCGTTCCCTTAGTAAAAAAAGCGAGGGAGGAGAATAAGCCCGACAAGAATAGCAGGTAAACATTACCTTTTTTCTTGTATTTGATATACATAAGGAGCGCTAGAATCACCGGCAACATCATGAATAGCTCTCCATTGGAGGCAAATCCTCCGAAACCAGGAATGAGAAAAAATAACCCGTAGATTAAAGGCGGGATCACACATGCAAAACCACGGAATAAGTTGCCGGCTAAGAGATACAGAAAATACATAGAAATCAAAAGATAGACCGATGTGAAAATTCGAAGAGCGGGAATACTGTTCTCGAAGAGAAAAATTATTGGCACTAAAATGAAGTATAAAAAAGGCCCCTTGTTGTCCCACGAAGTTTTATATGGAACCCCGCCGTCAGTTATATCCTGAGCTATCGTGAAATAGACAGATTCGTCCCAATCAATTACTGTTATGTGTAATGAGAGAAGCCTGATTATGAAAACCAGGAGCAGAAAAAACAGTAGCCAAAATGTTTCACTGCCGGACCATTTTTCTAATATAGACAGTAATCTGTTCCGCATGGATACTTTTACCGACTAGAACCCGGCCTATCGCTAAAAATCATTGTTTTTCGCATACTATTACAATTCATTCCCCGATTAACTGCGAAACTATTTTTAAAATACCGTTTAGGATTGTCCGTGATGAAATTATACAAGGCTATTATTATAGAAGTTGGCATTTAAGTTTTCAATGATTATTAAAAGGACAGAGCTTGGTATACTCAACGCTTGGACTTTGCTGATAATTAAAGCTGGCATTATAGCGAGCTTTATACCATATTTATGAGCGCCCCGATTAACCGGATCAATTAAAAGTAGAGAGATCTGGCAAAGCAACGGTGTTCAACGGGAAGGAATTTTCCGTGAAGCAAGGGCTGAGGCTGTTATAGACACATGTTTGCACGATATACATTTAAGAAAATAGTGGCGGAGCCGACGAGATTTGAACTCGCGACCTCTGGCTTGACAGGCCAGCGTTCTAACCAAGCTGAACTACGGCTCCGCAGGTAGAATTTCGGGTGGTGGGCGGTACAGGATTTGAACCTATGACATCCTGCTTGTAAGGCAGGCGCTCTCCCAGGCTGAGCTAACCGCCCACTTGTTACCGCTGTATTTCAGCCAATCAATACAGACGGTAATGAGGGGAAAATATATAACTGAATTTTAAGCATTTGTCCACACACACAACGTGTGATTTTACGATACTCGTGTAAATCCGTGCTTGATTCGACTATTCATAAAAAAAGGGGCGGAAAAGATTACCGCCCCTCGTGAAATTTATAGTTATTTGATTGTTTTTTAATTTACGTTGGCCCCGATCTCATCGCCCATAGGCATTGCAGGGGGTATCACAACATTTTTAATTACCGGCTCGTCGGACTCGATAGCCGCCTCGAGAACTTCATCCATATGATCTACGAGCTCTATCTTTATGTCCTTCAGGATGTTCTCACGGATGTCCTTCAGGTCCTTCTCGTTCTCCTGAGGAATAATCACGGTCTTCACCTTTCCTCTGTGGGCAGCTAGGATTTTCTCCTTGAGCCCTCCGATCGGAAGCACTCTTCCTCTGAGAGTTATCTCGCCGGTCATGGCGACATCGTGCTTAACAGGTTTCTTGACAAGCGCGGAAACGATAGCCGTCGAAATCGCTATACCAGCGGAAGGCCCGTCCTTGGGCGTGGCACCCTCGGGGACGTGAATATGAATGTCCACCTTCTGATGGAAGTTTCTCTCGAGCCCCAGCCTCTCGGCCCTTGACCTGACGTAGCTCATCGCCGCCTGTGTGGACTCCTGCATAACCTCGCCAAGTTTACCGGTAACCGTGAAGTTCCCTTTACCAGGCACTACCGATACCTCGATAGTTAGGAGCTCTCCGCCAACTTCGGTCCAGGCAAGCCCCGTGGACATACCTACCTGAGGCTTCTCCTCGATCTCACCGTATTTATACTTCGGAATGCCGAGGTATTTCTGGCTGGTTATCTGAGACGGGGTCAGCTTGACCACATGGTCGGATCCCTTTTTCACTATATCCCTTGCCGCTTTCCTGCAGAGGCTCGCAAGCTCGCGCTCGAGAGTCCTCACGCCCGCCTCCCTCGTGAAACGCCTTATGATTGTGTATATGGCGGCGTCAGAAAGCTTAAGGTTCTCGTCCTTAAGGCCGTGGGCTTCAAGCTGTTTGGGAATAAGGAATTTCTTCGCAATCTCGAGCTTCTCGTCTTCGGTGTACCCGGAAATACGAATGATTTCCATTCTATCCTGGAGCGCCCAGGGTATACTGTGCAGAACGTTCGCCGTGGTTATGAACATTACATTCGAGAGATCGTAATCGACCTCGATGTAGTGGTCATTGAAAGCGTTGTTCTGCTCCGGGTCGAGGGCCTCAAGCAATGCAGAAGCCGGGTCGCCCCTGAAGTCCATTCCCAGTTTATCTATTTCGTCCAGCAGGAACACCGGGTTGGCGGTTCCCGCCTTCCTGAGTCCCTGGATTATTTTTCCGGGAAGCGCGCCGATATACGTCCGGCGGTGTCCTCTGATCTCGGCCTCGTCCCTTACGCCGCCCAGCGATACCCTGACGAATTTCCTGCCCATGGAGCGCGCTATAGACTTCGCAAGCGATGTCTTACCCACTCCGGGGGGTCCTACGAAACAGAGTATCGGGCCCTTTATCTTGCTGGTAAGAGCCTGAACCGCAAGGTATTCGAGTATTCTCTCCTTGGGTTTTTCTAGACCGAAATGGTCTTCATCCAGTATCTTCTGCGCCTCGTCTATATCGATCCTGTCTTCTGTTACCTCTCCCTCCCAGGGAACCGAGAGAAGCCAGTCTATGTAGTTTCTGACTACAGTAGCCTCAGCCGACATAGGAGACATCTGTTTCAATTTTTTTATCTCTTTCTTTACCTTCTGCTCAGCCTCTTCAGGCATGTTTTTCTTCTTAAGCCTGTCTTCGAACTCCTGAATCTCCGATTTGAGGTCATCTTTCTCTCCGAGCTCTTTCTGAATGGCCCGCATCTGCTCGGTGAGATAGTACTCCTTCTGGGCCTTTTCCATTTGTTTCTTGACCCGTGATCTGATCTTCTTTTCTATCTGGAGTATCTCAACCTCGGCCTGGATCTTCTCGTAGAGTTTTTCCAGCCTCTCCGCGGGGTCAAGTGTTTCGAGAATTTCCTGTTTGTCCTCGAGCTTGAACCCGAGGTGGGACGAAATCGTATCCGACAGGCGTCCCGCTTCGTCGATCGAGGAAACTGTAACAAGCACCTCCGACGGTATCTTTTTATTAAGCTTCACATAGTTTTCAAAAGCTGTTATAAGAGTACGGATGAGGGCTTCGGTTTCTACGCCGACTTCGTCAGGCTCCGGTATCTGCTCTACCTCCACCATAAAATAAGACTTGTTCGGCAGGTAGTTGTGAATTTTTGCCCTTTTCTTCCCCTCTACCAGCACCTTCACGGTCCCGTCAGGGAGTCTCAGCATCTGTACTATCGTTCCTATCGTTCCTATTTCGTAAATGTCCGTTTCCTGAGGATCGTTGGTCTTCGCGTCCTTCTGAGCGACCAGGAAAATCTCCTTAGACTTCTTCATCGCCTCTTCCAGCGCCCGTATGGATTTTTCACGCCCCACAAAAAGCGGCGCGACCATATATGGGAAAATAACAACGTCTCTCAGTGGTAATAACGGTAATGTTTCCATTTGCCCCTTCCCTTCTTCGTTTTTAAAGAACATTGGCATTGTTCATCTCCTTAACTACCGGGATTCACATCCTATGTACCCAGACGGGCTTCTTCTTCGTAAATGAAAAGAGGATCTCCCGTTCCGTTTATCACTTCCTCCGTGATCACGCATCGTGTGAGTCCCTTTAGGGACGGAACCTCATATGATATCTCGAGCATTACGGTCTCGATAATCGCCCTCAGGCCTCTCGCCCCGGTCTTTCTCGCTATACCTTCGCGGGCTATTGCGGCAAGGGCTCCATCCGTAACCTCGAGATCCACTCCTTCGAGCTCCATCAGCTTCTGGAACTGCTTGATAATAGCGTTCTTGGGCTTCGTAAGAATCTCCACAAAAGATTCCTCACTGAGTTCTTCGAGCGTAGCCACGACCGGTATTCTGCCTACAAACTCCGGTATAAGACCGAACTGTATCTGATCCTCAGGCTGAACTTCTTTAAGAATCGCCCCGAGGTCTTTCTCGTTGACTTTGCCGAGATTCGCTTCAAACCCGATCGATTTCTCTCCAATTCTCTGCTTAATCAGGTCCTCAAGCCCGCAGAAAGCACCGCCGCAGATAAACAGAATGTTCGTAGTGTCTATCTGCAGAAACTCCTGCTGGGGATGTTTTCTTCCGCCCTTGGGCGGCACATTTGCCTTGGTTCCTTCCATTATTTTAAGTAGAGCCTGCTGTACACCTTCTCCGGAAACATCCCTTGTGATAGAAGGGCTGTCACCGGTTTTCCTCGCAAGCTTATCTATCTCATCTATATATATAATACCCTTTGAGGCCCTTTCAAGGTCGTAATCGGCGGCCTGGAGAAGACTTACTATCATATTCTCCACATCCTCTCCGACGTACCCCGCCTCCGTGTAGCATGTAGCGTCCACAATCGTGAACGGCACGTCCAGCAATTTGGCGAGTGTCTGCGCGAGAAGCGTCTTACCGCTTCCGGTAGGACCGATCATAAGGATATTACTCTTCTGAACCTCCACATCAGCGTTTCTTTTTCCACCGCTGTATGCGTTAAGCTCAACCCTTTTATAGTGGTTGTAAACCGCTACTGAAAGTATTTTTTTAGCCCTTATCTGCCCGATCACGTATTCGTCCAGAAATTTTTTGATCTGTGAGGGTGTGGGCAGGGTTGAATATCTTTTTTTGAGAACGCCTTCCTTGGCGTCCTCATCAGCTATAATCTCGTTACAGAGCTCTATACATTCGTTACATATGTATACTGTCGGCCCCGCTATTAGCTTCCTAACTTCCTTCTGGCTTTTTCCGCAGAAGGAACAGTAAAGTTTTCCCTCTTTAGCATCTCGTCTAGAAGTCACTTGGGCGCCTCCTCTCTCTTAGTAATTATAGCATCCACGAGCCCGTATTCTAAGGCATCATTTGGTCTCAGGAAAAAATCCCTCTCCGTGTCCTTAGCAATTCTGTCTATGGGCTGGTTAGTATGCTTGGCAAGAATACGGTTTAACTCCTCGCGAATCCTCAAAATTTCCTTTGCGTGAATTTCTATATCCGTAGCTTGCCCCTCCACTCCTCCAAGCACCTGATGGAGCATGACCCTGGCATGAGGAAGAGCGTATCTTTTCCCCTTGGCCCCTGCCGCGAGCAGGACTGCCGCCATACTGGCCGCTTGCCCCAGGCACATTGTAGCGATATCGCACTTTACGTACTGCATCGTATCGTAAATCGCGAGCCCCGCAGTCACGTGTCCGCCGGGCGAATTCACATACACATAAATGTCCTTCTCGGGGTTCTCCGACTCCAAAAAAAGCATCTGAGCAATCACCGTGTCCGCCACTGTATCGTTAATCGGGGAGCCGATAAAAACTATCCTGTCTTTGAGTAAACGGGAAAAAATGTCATATGCCCTCTCGCCTCTGCTGGTCTGTTCAATTACAATCGGTACATAGCTGGACATTATTCTTCAGTATACTGATTCTCCTCTTTATTGTCAACGTGATTTTCCGTTGCTGGAACCTCTTCAATTTCTGCATTTTCTATAATAAAATCAATGACTTTTTGCTCGGCGAGATTAGCTTCAAGCGCGTCCAGAAGGTTGTTCTGCTGGTAGATTTCCCGCACCTGTTCGGGGGGCACATTGTAGCTGGCGGCGATGGCAGAGAGGTTCTCGTTTACGTCCTCCTCAGTGACCGTGATTCCCTCTATTTTCGCAATTTCGCCAAGCACAATCGACGCTTTAACGTTTCTGAGCGCCTGCTCGCCGATCATCTTTTTTGTCCCATCGTCCATAGCTTCCGGAGGGAGACCCTGTTGCTGCATTCTCTGAGCGATATTGCGGGCGAGCCTTGCGGCTTCTTCCTTAACGAGGCTCTCGGGCGACTCAACCGTATTCCTCTCCACAATCAGATCGACAAGCTGCTGCCTCATCTTTCCTTGCCCCTGATCTTCCGACTGTTTTTTTAAATCCTCTTTTATCTGATCTTTGAGCGCTGCGACATCGTCCTTTCCAAGCTCCTTGGCAATCTCGTCGTTTAATTCGGGGATTATTCTCTCCGCAAGCTCGGCAAGCTTGAATTTAAAGCGCACGGTCTTTCCGGCCGCTTCCTTTATCTGAAAATCCTCACCATACGCGACATCAAACTCCTTCTCCTCCCCCTTCTTCATTCCAATTACGTTCTGCTCAAATTCCGGTATCACCTTTTCCTCGCCGATAACGAATTGAAGGCCTTCCCTTTTCAAATCCTTTACCGGCCCGCCGTCTAGAAATCCTTCGAAGTCAACGGTGGCAACGTCATCCTTTTCGGCCGATTTTTCCTCCTGATAAGGCTTTATTTCGGCCTTGTGCTCGAGAAAATGTTTTATCGTGTGCTCGACGTCCTCGTCGCTTACTTCACGAACTTCCTTTTTAAGAGGAAGATTCTTATATTCCGCAAGGTCGAACTCGGGAAGCACCTCGAAAACCGCGGAGTACTCAAAATCCTTGTCCGTAGTGAACTCTTCGGGAGGATTGATCTGGGGCCTCGTAATGGGGGCGGCCGATACCTCTTTCAATGCACTTTCGAGAGACCCTGTAACCAGCCTTGTCGCGACTTCGCTTAGTATTTCATTTTTATACGCTGACTCAATCACATTCGCGGGCGCCTTACCCGGACGGAAGCCCTTTATCTTCGCGCTCTTACTGATCTCGTTAAACACCTCGGCGCGGGCCTGCTTGACTTCATCCACGGGGATTACAACATCCACTTTCCTTTGCGTACCGCTTAAATTTTCCATGTTTACCTTCATATAACGGGTCCTCTCATATTCGCTAAATTTTTACAATATTCACAAGCTCTTATCTCTGAAATTAAAGTTTGAGAATTAAAGTTTGATAGTATACCAGACAATACAAGTCATGGACAGAATCGGGGGAACACCTTTTTCGATGAATTTTGTCAGGTTAAAGATTCCGGGCAGTGGACTTATTTGAATCCAGCTAACATTCAATCAGAATTTCAGGCAGTGACGCAAAGAAAGCCGGGTCTCAACTTTCCGTTAATAACCAATCATACTGAAGCCGGTAAATAGAATAAGCTGTGAAAGATTAATAACAGAGGGTCTTTGGGGAGAAGTACGGGCGCCTGATGCATGAATTCTTTTCACGGCGGACCCTAAATCAACCACACTTTAAGCAGCCGGCAATTCATGCTCACGGCATATTTTCATGCTCTCGCCTTCAGTAAGAGGCTCAAGCGTAAGCCCGCACTGATGCGTTTCCCCAAGTCCGTCACGTTTGAAATGGCGGCACGTATGGCAGACGCCGAACATTCTCGACCGGTTATTTCTCTGTAGCCTTACCAGAAGCTCCGTGAGTAAACGGGAAAGCTCTCCTCTTTCCCTGGTCTTTATCCCCCCGAGCGCGGCCACGAAGTCAGGCGGCGGAAAGCCGGTTTCGACAAAACGCTTTCCCCTGGCCGTCAACTCAAGGCGTACGACGCGCCTGTCTCTTTTGTCACTCTTCTTCCGTATATAGCCCTTTCGCTCAAGCACGCCCAGGCTCTGAGATGTAGTCCCTTTTGTGGCGCCCACGAAATCGGTCACACCGGCGGGAGTGTCACTGTAGCGGTTACAGATCGAAAGGTATCCGAGCATCTGAATATGGACCGGTTGCAGTCCGTCTATGATCCCTTGAGAGCGCTCCCCCGCCCTCAGGAGGTTTCCGAGCCTCTCAATCAAATAAGCGATTTTTACCCTGTCTTCCATATAATCATTGTATCGAATCGAAACCAGCTTGACAATGCCTTTTGAAAACCGGATAATATATATCGAGTCGATACTATAATTTATAAGGAGGTAGTAATCATGAGTAAAGCAACTTTCTATCACGCAGGATGCCCGGTGTGCGTTAGCGCCGAAAGGGGTCTTGCCGAGGCGCTTGACCCTGGAAAATACGAGGTCGAGAGCGTGCACCTCGGAGAGGAAAGAGATAGGATATCAGAAGCCGAAGCCGCCGGGGTAGAATCTGTGCCCGCCTTGGTCATAGACGGCCAGACTTTCCACATCAACTTCGGCGCGTCTATTGATGAGCTAAGGTAATCAACAGATTAAATGCCGGAATATAAGGGCCGCCGGGATAATCCGCGCGGCTCTTGCCCTTCAAACATTAATACTCTGCTACACGGCTAATAAGATCAGATACATTCCTTTAAATTAGAGAGTGAGATTTAGCTCATTCAAGATGAATTAAAGGGTGAGCATATGGTGCGAGAGGGGGGAGTCGAACCCCCACACGGTTAAGTACTGGATCCTAAATCCAGCGCGTCTGCCAATTCCGCCACTCTCGCAAGTGGTGGGCTGTGAGGGAATCGAACCCCCGGCCCGATGATTAAGAGTCATCTGCTCTACCTAGCTGAGCTAACAGCCCACTTAAAGGGTGTAATTACAATACCTGAATTTGAGTTTATATAGGAAATAACCGGCAAGCTTCCAGGCTCTCATTGTTGCTTGAAAAAGTTATTATAATTGCGATCTTCTCCAAAATCAACGCCCTCACTCTATACTTATCACTTTTGCGCGGTTTTTTCAGATGTACTGTATAGAGAGATGCTTTTAGCCAGCACCAAATCTGTTAGACTCACAACGAAATTGATTAAAGAAGCAATGCAGCATATACCTGTAATTTTCATTGCCCGGTTTTTCTATAGTACATTTCTAGACATTCGGAGAGAACTTTTATAGTATAATGATTGTAAACGTATTCTATGTAGCAGGGGTATAACCGAATGGCTGAAAACAATAAAGCTCAATCGAAAGCGTTATCGTTAGCTATTGATAACTATAGAGAAATATTCTACAAACTAAATATCATTGTACTCCTACATGACCGTGAAGGAAATATCTATGAAGTAAATGATAAATTCATTGAGGTATTCGGTTATTCTGCGAATGAAATAGATTCTTTAAACATCACCGCTCTACAAACCTCTGAAACACTTAACGCACACGGCAAAATAATTGAAGAGACATTGAAAAACGGCTCGACAAACTGTGAGCTCATCCTTAAGAAGAAAAACCGTGAGACCTTCCCCGCATGTGTTCACACTAAACTTCTCGAATTCGATGACGAGCGCCTGATACTGTGCGTCATAGACGATATTTCGGAGCTGAAAAAAGCTGAAACGGAGTTCTACGAAAACAAATTGTTTTTCGACTCCATCATAGAAAACATTGCCGACATGATTTTTTTGAAGGAGGCGGAAAATCTCCGTTTTGTCAGATTAAACAGGGCGGGCGAGGAACTGATCGGCTATACGAGCAACGATCTCCTCGGTAAAAATGATTACGATATCTTTCATAAAGAACAAGCCGATTTCTTTATGGCAAAGGACAGGGAAGTGCTTCGGTCAGGAAAAGTCCTTGAAATCGAGGAAGAGCCTATACACACAAAAGATAAAGGTCTGCGAATACTCCATACTAAGAAAATAGCTATAAAAGATGAGAACAACAAATCCAAATACCTTCTGGGCATTTCAGAAGACATAACCGGGAGAAAAGAACTGGAAGGAATAAAAAGGATTAGGGACCTCGCTTTCGAAACCATAACTAACGGCATCATAGTTACCGGCACAGATGAAGACGACTATCCAGTTAATAATTGCAATGCCGCCTTTTTGAAAATGACCGGCTATGCACGCGAAGAGGTTATCGGCAAAAACTGCCGGTTTCTTCAGGGAACCGACACAGATCAGGAAGCCCTTACGGAACTGAGAGCCGCTCTCGAAAAGGGGAAACCATTTAACGGCTTGCTCAGAAATTACAAAAAAGACGGAACGCTCTTCTGGAACGAACTTATAGTCGCTCCGGTCAGAGATGATTCCGGCTCTCTTACTCACTTTGTGGGGATTCTGAATGATATTACCGAGCGCAAAAAAGCGAAGGACGAGCTTAAAAAAACCTATAACGAGCTTGAAATCAAGATCGCGGAAAGAACCGCCGAACTCGTAGAGCTCAACAAAAAGCTTAAATCCGAAATCGAGGTACGTAAGAAAGCCGAAGACGCCCTGAGGTCGAACGTTGAGCAATTATCCAGAAAAAACCGTTATGAGGAAATTATAAGTACGGTTACAAGAATAGTTCACCAATCTCTAGACCTGAACGAAGTACTGGAGAATGCAGTGGATGTTATTAGTAAAAATGTTGAAAACGCCAGCGTTGTCATGACATATTTTGTGGAACATGACACCGCCGTTCTACAAACAAATAGGGGTCTGACCGAGGAGTATATTAGAAAAGCAGGCAGAATTCCCTTCGGCAAAGGAGCAGTCTGGCACACGATTCTGGAAGGAAAATGCAGATATGTTTCTAATATCGACGAAGATAAAATCATCGGTAATGCCGGAAGGACCCTTGGGCAGAAAAGTTATTTGGCCGTTCCGCTGATTTCATCGAATGAAACTGTAGGCGTGATTGCTATTGCATCCACCGAAGAAGATTCTTTTGATGATGAAGAAATCAGACTTTTAAAAATTGTTTCTAACCAGATTGAAACCGCCATCAATAATGCGAAACAGGCCGAGTCCCTCAAGGAGAATCTCGAACGGCTCTCTAGGAAAAACCGTTATGAGGAAATTGTATGTACGGTTACGCAGAGTGTAAACCAATCGACGGAATTACAGGAAGTTCTTGAAAACGCTGTCGAATCGATGTGCTCGAATATCGAGGTGGCGGACCATGTGTCAATTTATTTTGTCGAGGGCGAACATGCAGTCATGAAAGCTCACAGAGGATATCCCGAATGGTTCCTGGAAAGAATCATGAGAATACCGAAACCCGTGGGGTTTACCTGGGCTTGTATAAACGAGGACAAAGTAGTTCATTGCCCCGATGCGGAGAATGACAGTGTGATAGGCCCCGCCGGGAAAGAAGTCGGGACGAAGAGTTATGTAGCCATACCGCTTACGGCGCAAGGCAACACAATCGGATGCATTGATGTGCATTCATTAAACAAAAACGCGTTCGATAAGGACGATATCAATCTCCTGGAAGTCGTCGGAGAACAAATTGAAATTGCCATAAATAAAAGCAGGGACGCGGAAGCACTCAGAAATAGCGAGGAACGCTACCGCACATTGTATCAGGAAAACCCTTCTATGTATTTCACCATTAATGAAGATGGAAATGTTCTTTCCGTGAATAGGAATGGAGTAGAGAAGCTGGGCTACACCGAGGAGGAATTGATAGGGTGCTCAGTAGTCTCGGTATTTCACGAAGAAGACAAACCAAAAATAAAAGAGCAGCTCATTAATTGTTTTGAAAACCCCGACCAGATTTTCAGATGGAAGCTTCGCAAGGTCTGTAAGAACGGAAGCGTTATATGGGTTAACGAGCTTGCACGCTGCGTTATTGATGCAGGCGGGAGCAAAGTCGCTCTAGTAGCTTGTGAAGACGTCACAGAGCAAAAAAAAGCCGAAGATGACAAGCGCGAGGCGGAAGAACGGTACCGTACTATCGTTGAAAACACTTATAATCTGATCATCGAAACGGACATTCTGGGCAATATCTCATATGCCAATCCCCGCCATAAAGAACTATTAGGTTACGGGCCTGAAGAAATGATCGGAATGAATTGCCTGGATCTGGTTTACGAGGATGACCGTATGAATATTGCCGCCGCATTCCGGAGAGCCGCCTCCACAGGGGAAGCTATTCAAACAGCCCGCTACAGGTGCAAACGTAAAGACGGCAATTTACGCTGGCTTGAAAGTACCGGAAGAGCTTACCGGGATGCGAATGGGGAAATTCGAGGAGTTATATCCTCCCGAGACATAACCGAGCGCAAACTGGCGGAAGACAGGAGGAAAGAGGTGGAAGAAAGGTATCGAGCGCTCGTGGAAAACACATATGATTTAATAATCGAAATCAGTCCCGATTGCAAATTCCTATATGTCAGTCCAAATCATACAACAGCGTTAGGTTATGAGCAGGAAGAGCTCATAGGTAACAGTATTTTTGAGAATATCCACCCTGATGACACTCAGGAAGTTTTATCGAATTTCCGGAGAATAGCTTTAAACATAATAAACTCGCTGGGACTCAATGTTGACGATATTCTTACAGACAATAATTTTGCCAATGTCGATCACCAGAAAATCCGTGAATTATGGATAAAAGGCGAGAGAGCGATTGAAAAGTATCTGGAATCCGAGCACTCTCTCATTTACAGATATAAAACTAAAAACGGGAAGTGGGTATGGCTGGAGAGCACCGGCAGGCCGTTTTGGACCTCAAGCGGCGAACTGAGAATAGTCATTTCCTCCAGGGACGTAACCGAGCGTAAACTTTCTGAGGACAAGCTTCAGAAAGCCTTCTCGGAGATAGAACAATTAAAGAACCAGCTTGAGCAGGAAAATATATACCTCCAGGAGGAGGTAAAGTTACGATACCACTACGGAGAGATTTACGGTGAGAGCAAAGCCCTTAAATCGGCTCTCAGTCTTGCCGAGCAGGTCGCGAATACAGAGTCCACAGTACTTATTCTCGGTGAGACCGGGACCGGCAAAGAACTCCTGGCGCACGCTATTCACAATATGAGTCCGCGCAAAGGGCGCCCGATGGTAATGGTAAACTGCGCAACTCTCCCTGCGACCCTTGTGGAAACGGAGCTTTTCGGTCATGAAAAGGGGGCTTTTACCGGAGCTACCTACCGGCGTGCGGGGCGGTTCGAGGTAGCTGACGGATCAACTATTTTTCTCGATGAAGTCGGCGAGCTTCCCCTCGAGCTCCAGAGCAAGCTGCTGAGGGTATTGCAAACAGGTCAGTTCGAACGTATCGGCGGAAGCTCGACAATCAGCGTGGACGCGAGGGTCATCGCCGCCACTAACCGCGATATGCTACAGGCAGTCGAGGAGGGCAGCTTTAGGCAAGACCTGTATTACAGGCTTAATGTCTTTCCAATAAAACTCCCTCCGCTCAGGGAAAGAAAGGAGGATACCCAGATTCTGGTTAAGGCCTTTGTCAAGGAATTTTCAAACAAAATGGGCAAAAAAATCCACAAGATTCCCAAAAAAGTGATGAATTCACTGGTAAATTACAGGTGGCCGGGAAACGTGAGAGAACTGCGAAATGTCATAGAACGGGCTGTTATTATCACGAAGGACGACAAACTTAATATTGATCTGCCCAGCGTAGAGAGGCAGTCCGCTATTAAGGCAAAATCTCTGAATGAGCTGGAAAAAAATCACATCGTTGAAATTTTGAATACCACAAACTGGCGGATAAGAGGAAAAGCCGGAGCGGCCGAGCTACTGGGCTTGAAACCGACGACGCTTGAATCCAGAATGCGCAGACTGGGTATCGAGCGTTATAAGCTGGACTCTACAATATCTTCTTAGAATCTACTAAAATGATTCTTCCCATATACTTTAGTATATTAGCGGCTCCGGTCACGCAGCAATAAACAATCCCCAACCGAGCATGACCTAAACCTATTATGGAAGAAGCCGCGAAATTATCCAAATGAAAAAACGCCATCTGGCATGAGAACAGCTCATATGCCTCCTCTATTTCGTCAAGCGAGAGGCGGTGCGTGATGAGCTGCTTCGTATTAACCCTTGTGCTCTTCACCAGGTCCATCAGCCGCCTCACTTCATCTAGGTGAATATTCTACGTAAATAAGACACCGTAAATGCTAATAATTTTTGGCAAAAAACGGGTGATAGTTAGAAAATTGGTTGCAGACGGAAATTTTCAGCTATACTATAATGATAGGAATAAAGCTTGGGCCTGGGGGGGGAGACTCTCCATACCTCTTTAATCAAATCCTCCTTTAACGAGACATTTCAGGAGCTGATTAGTCCCCCCGGGCTCTTTAACTCCCCATTATACACTAATCCAATTTAAAATTTCAAGTCGGTACGTTGGACACCTGTTCATCCTGCGCTTTTCATGGATTTAAAGGAGAACAACTTAAAATTATTAACTGCAGACAGGGCGGCAAATAAAACATGATTCGACAATGCGGGATTAGCTGAAATGTACCAATTTCAGGTTGGTAAACCGTGGAATATTGCCAATCACCGATAAACGCAATACGCAGAAATTCGCTTACCCCTGGCTCGGAGCCTCTTCGGGCTTGACTATAACGAGCGTGTACTTATCGAGATCTATATATTTCTTCGCGGCGTTCTGCACGTCTTCTTTGGTGACCGCGTATATCTCTTCCGGGTATTTCTTGTACTCGTCCCAACCGATACCGTAAAGCTCGTCGAAGGTGATCTTCGCCGCCTGCGAGGAGTTCTGCTGAAGCCCTATCTCGAAGTTTCCCACAAGATAGTTCTGGGCTCTTTTCATCTCATCATCGGTCACGCCTTCATCAAGCACGACTTCGAGCTGTTCCTTTATCGCGCTTACCGCCTCCTGTTCCTTTTCAGGAGCGGTCCCTATATATACGCCGAAATATCCGGGTTCGAGTCCGGGAGTGTAGAAAGACGTAACTGTGTATGCGAGACTCTTTTTATCTCGTAATTCGATGAACAGCCTTCCGCCCTGACCCGAGAGTATCGTGTTCAGCACCTCGAATGCGTAATGATCCTTGCCTTTGAGCGTGGGAGCATGAAACCCCATTATAATGTGTGTCTGAGCCTTCTCAGGCTTTGTTTCCACCTTCTCCGTTATTTCTGACGGAGGGTTGACTTCCGGAATTTCAGGAGCGGGTGACCGGCCCCTTTTCAGAGTCCCGAATTTTTCTTTTACCGCCGTAAGCACCTCTTCTTCACCCACGTCCCCGACGACCGAAATGACCATGTTCTCAGGGCGGGCATATTTCCGGTAGAATTCACTCAGGTCGCTCCCGTCGAATTCGCTTACAGTCTCGACCGTGCCGAGCGTATCGTATTTGTAGGGGTGTTCGCTATACAGGGTGGCAAGAAACATGTTCACAGTTGTTCTGAGCAGGTTATCACCCTGTCTGTTAATCTCGGCAAGTATCTCTCTTCGCGCACGGTCGGTCTCCTGCGGGTCGAAGGAAGGGTTAAGGAGGACATCTGAAAAAATGTCCATCGCCTCATCGAAATTATCACTCAGGGATTCAACAGTAACGCCGAAGCTGTTTTTACCTGAAAAACCCTGTACCTCACCTGCTATGGATTCGATCTCCTGTGCTATCTGGGCGGCGCTTCTTGTTTTCGTTCCCCTTGTCAGCATGCGGGATACAAAGTTGGATACGCCGTTTGTCGAGTCTTCCTCATACCTCACACCTCCAAGAAACGCTGCTCTCGCTGCAAAGAGAGGGATATTCCTGTTCTCTTTTATGAGTACCGTAATACCGTTGTCGAGCACGAATTTTTTCACTTCCGCCTTTGAGGCCTGAGCAGGCTTTTTATCCTCACTCTCCGTATTATCCTCAGATACGGAATCGGCGGCCCCGCTACCGGCGTCGACAGGTATTATTTCCTCAACGAGTGTTCCGTCCGATGCGTCCGCCCCTGCCTCTACGGTCCCCTCTTTGCCCCACTCTTTTGCGGCTTCCTCGGAAGCGTGCGCGGCAGTGGTTTTGATATCGTCTTCAGTTACCGTCACCTGGCCCGTGGGCAGCAGAAAGCCCGCAGTAAGATTCTCATCAGTTAAGTACTTCTTAGCGACGCGCATCACGTCCTCAGCGGTTACATTGCGCACCTTGTCCAGGTATTCCTGCTCGTATCTGAAATCGTCGGTTTCAACCTCGAAGAATCCGAGCTTCTGCGCCTGCCCCTGCATCGTCTCTTTTGTGTAGATAGCGTCGCTTTGTATATTCACCTTTACTCTCGACAATTCAACATCGCTTACAGGCTCGTACTTGAGTCTATTAATCTCCTTTATTATCTCCTCAAGCGCTTCTTCAGATCGAGCCGGGTCAAGGCTTCCGCCCACAGCGAGTATTCCTTCTCTCTTGGGGGTAAAAGCGTAAGAATAAATATTGTTAGCAAGCCCTTTTTCCTCTTTAATATTCCTGAAAAGTCTCGAGCTCTCCCCGCCGCCCAAAATATTAGCCATTACGTCAACCGCCGGCGTATCCTCCCCCTTTGCGTTCATGATATGATAGGCGAATGAAAAATAGCCCTCCTGAAGCGGCTTATCTATGACGAATGTCCTCATCCCGCCCTGCTCCGGCTCTCCGGCGATATTGCATTCAGGCAGTTCTCTTCTTTTCAATTTTCCGAATGTCCCCGCTATCTTGGGCTCAATTGTCGCGGGGTCGAAGTCACCCACGACAACCAGTATCATGTTGTTGGGCGCATACCATTTGTGATAAAAATCCGTAACTCTCTTCCTGTCAAAGCTTCTTACGCTCTCAATGCTGCCAATAACAGGTCTCCCGTACGGGTGCTCGGAAAAAGCGGTAGAGAACATCATTTCACTGAGGTTCCTCCCGGGGGAATCCTTCCCCCGCCTTATCTCCTCTACTACGACTTCAAGCTCCTTTTCGAGCTCCGCGGGGTTGAATGCGGAGTTTTCCATGGCGTCTGAGAGAACGTCGAGCGCCGTGTCCAGGAACCTGCTCGCTATCACCACATAATAAACGGTCTCATCGAAGGAGGTAAAGGCGTTTATGTCGCCTCCGCTACTTTCTATTACTCTCGCTATCTCGCCCACATCCCTCTTGTCCGTGCCCTTGAAAACCATGTGCTCGTGCACGTGCGCGAGCCCGTACTCACCTTCGTTCTCGCATGCGCTTCCCGTCTCTACCCATACGTTTACGGCTACGACAGGGGAGGAATGGTTCTCCTCCAGAATTACGGTCATCCCGTTCTCAAGCTGGTACTTCGTTATGCCATTTGTCGTTTCTCTGACCGTACTTGCTTCGTTATCCATTTTTTTCTCCTCTCTGTTGCATGAAACTACAGTCAAGCCCAGGGAAATTATTAAAAGAGCGGCAATAAGCGCAGAACCGCTCCTGAATCCGGGGTATTTTTTCAGGCTTGCCGGGAGCACCCGGCTCATAAGAAATTTGATATTCGTCGTCAACCCTGTCTCCATGTCAGAAAATCCTCATTTGTGAATTTAATAGTCCTGTCCCGGAAATGGCAGAAATACTTTACCCGTAATAAGATAATGAGAATTATGCCCCGTTCAAGCAATTATCCTCAAAATTATGTAAATAGTATATCGGTCAAAAGGGGTTCGATTATTATAAATTTTCATCCGCTTTTTCCGGAATGTACCTCTTCCGAAACTTCGGACTCCTTCTTTAGTTGCCTGTACGCATAGTAAGCAAGCCCCGAGAGCGCATAGAGATAAACCAGAAAAATAAACATTATCTCAGGGTTTGTTATTATGGCAGCTATTATTATCGCGGCAACGACAAGCGCGTTGAAAGGACCTCCCAGCCTGACGGTGGGTCGTTTGGAATATCTTACATTGCTGACCATAAGGAGCCCTATTACCGGGGCTGCTATGAGATAAAACCACATTACCCTCGCATCCGGTTCTATGTTCAGAGAAGAAAGCAGCATAAGTGGGGATACCATAAGCCCCGCGGCCATCGGGCTCGGGAGCCCCGTAAAATTGAACCTTTCCACGTCCCCCGACTGAACATTAAAACGGGCCAGCCTGAGCGCGGCGCAAACAATGTAAAACAGCAATGCCATATGCCCCAACTTTCCAGCGTCAAGGAGCGTCCATACGTATATTAAAACTCCGGGAGCCACACCGAATGAAACGAGATCCGAGAGAGAATCATAGGAAAGGCCGAAATTGCTTTCGTGCTTGATAAACCTTGCAAGCTTTCCGTCAAGGGTATCAAAAAAGAAGGAGATTACGACAAACGCACCCGCCCACCAGAACTTTCGGAAAAGCCATTCAGGCGAAGCGCCGCCCGCTAATCCCTCCATGATCTGAAGCGAGGTCATTATGGATAAGAGTCCGAATGAAAGATTGCCAGTAGTGAAAATATTGGGCAGAACCGGCATCACCCTCTGTCTCCTGGATTTTTTTCTTCTCATTCCCTGCTCCCGTCAAGCCAAGCTATTACGCTCTCTCCCGCTTTCACTCTATCCCCCTGTCCCACTTCGAGAATAGAATCTTCGGGCAGATAAAGGTCCACCCTGGACCCGAACTTAATCATACCGTACCTTTCGCCTTTTTTAAATTTCATTTCGAGATCGGCATAGGACACTAATCTCCTTGCGAGGAATCCTGCGATCTGCGTCACTACGAGTTTTTCACCGTCCCCTGTCTCAATCAAAGTCGAAAGCCTTTCGTTGTCCTCGGACTTTCGCTTCATACCTTCCGAGAAAAGCCACTCGGGCATATTTGCTATGTTGAAGCTACCCGGCGAGTACTTGGTCCCGATGACCTTACCTCCGACAGGCATTCTGTTTATATGACAGTCATAGAGCGCAAGCGATATGCTTACCCTTCTCATCGGCTCCCCGAGGAAATCCCGCTCGTAGACCTCTTCTATCATTATCACCCTGCCGTCGGCGGGCGATACTACGGAGTCCTCCTCATCCGGAATTTTCCTGTCGGGGTCACGGAAGAAAAAGAGTGTTATGACGGTAAGAAGCGCGAATATAAATGAAAGTAAGGTGAAATCGAAGATAGCGGATGCCCACGCAAGGAAGGCAAGGATGCCCAGATAAATGAATCCCTCGGAAGCTATGGGAGACCGCTTTCGTTCCATCAATTTTTAGTCTTGTCGACCAGTTTCTTTTTAAAGAGGGAGCTCATCATCTGACGGAGCTGCCCGCCGATGTCCTCTATAGGGTGATCCTCTCCCTTCTTTAACAGCGCGTTGTAAACGGGACGGCCCGCTCTGTTCTCGAGAATCCATTCCCTTGCGAACTCCCCGTCCTGTATGGAGGCAAGTATCTTCTTCATTTCCTTCTTGGCGTCCTGGTCGACTACCCTGGGGCCCCTTGTGAGGTCCCCGTATTTGGCGGTGTCGCTTATCGAATAACGCATATTCGAAATGCCGCCCTCGTATATCAGGTCCACTATCAGCTTGACCTCATGGCAGCATTCAAAATACGCCATCTCGGGCGGATACCCGGCTTCGATCAAAGTTTCAAAACCGGCCATAATCAGCGCGGTTAGTCCTCCGCAGAGAACCGCCTGCTCTCCGAAGAGGTCGGTTTCAGTCTCATCCTTGAACGTAGTCTCGATAATTCCCGCGCGTCCTCCCCCGATGGCTCCAGCATACGCAAGCGCAATCTCCTTTGCCTCGCCCGTCGCGTCCTGGTGCACCGCCACAAGCATAGGCACTCCCCCGCCCTCCGCGTATTGACCCCTTACGGTGTGGCCCGGGGCTTTTGGGGCTACCATGAATACATCCACATTCGGCGGCGGGACGATCTGTCCGTAATGAATGTTGAACCCGTGGCTGAACGCCACAGCGTCGCCCGCGTCCAGGTTCTCTGAAATACCCTCGTTATATATAGCGGGCTGGCTCGTATCAGGGGCCAGTATCATAACGATGTCCGCCCATTTGGAGGCTTCATCAACCTCCATCGCCTTAAAGCCGGCCTCTTTTGCCTTCTCCCAGCTTCCGCTGCCCTTTCTGAGCCCCACAGCTACATCCATCCCGCTGTCTCTCAGGTTCTGAGCGTGTGCATGGCCCTGGCTTCCGTAACCTACTATTGCTATTTTTCTCTTTTTTAGTTTCTTCTGATTTATATCCTTATCGTAATAGACCTTCATTTCTCCTCTCCTCTCTTTTGAAGTTTTGTCTCGCGCTTCATCGCAACGGTCCCGGTGCGGGCAATCTCCTTAATACCCATCGGCTGAAGCAGCTCTATAAAGGCGGTGATTTTATCCTTGTCACCGGTAAGTTCGAATGTATAGGACTTAAGCCCTACGTCGACCACCTTCGCTCTGAATATATCGGCGGTCCTCAGTATCTCGGCTCTGTTGCCCTCTTTCGCTTCCACCCTGACGAGCACCATTTCCCTCTCTACCCGCACTTCATCAGAGAGATCGCTTACCTTTATAACGTTCACCATATTATTGAATCTTTTGATGATCTGCTGGATTATGAAATCGTCACCGCTCGTAACGAGAGTAATTCGGGATGTTTCAGGATCGAGAGTTTCCGCAACGTTAAGGCTCTCTATGTTGAAACCCCTTGCGCTGAACAGACCGGCTATGCGGGAAAGCACGCCTGACTCATTATCGACAAGAAGCGTAATTGTATGCCTCACTACTTATAAACCTCCGGTTATAATCGAGTAAAAGCCTTCATTATATAGGGGAATGAGACAATTGAGAACCCTAAAATATAAAAAAGTTCACTCAGTATACCCAATTTGTGAAATTAAGCTACATCCGAGGCGCCGAGAATCATTTCATTCATAGCACCCCCGGGGGCTATCATCGGGTACACGAGCTCCTCGCAATCGACGAATATCTCCATCAGAACGACGCCGTCGGTCGAAAGACCTTCCTTAAGCGTAGCCTCAAGGTCTTCGGGCCTCTTCGCTTTCAGCCCCTTCGCCCCGAAGGACTCAGCCAGCTTGACGAAATCGGGCAGGACTTCAAATTTCGAAGCGGAGTAGTTTCTGTCATAAAACATCGTCTGCCACTGCCTTACCATACCGTGATGGCCGTTATTGAGCAGCAAAATCTTGAGATCCATTTTGTTCTCAACAGCGGTCGCGAGTTCCTGGAAGTTCATCTGGAAGCTCCCGTCTCCACAGACGCTCACGACGAGCTTGTCGGGTCGAGCGAATTTGGCCCCCATCGCGGCGGGGAATCCGAATCCCATCGTTCCGAGACCGCCTGACGTAATATGGGTTCTCGGGTATTTGAACTTGTAGTACTGCGCTACCCACATCTGATGCTGTCCTACGTCGGATACGATTATGGCTTCCCCGTCCGTTATCTTGCTCAGAGTATCGATAACGTAGGATGTGAGTATCTTGTCGCCGTTCTGATTGTAGGTCAGCGGGTGTTTTTTCTGCCATTCCTTTATCTGGCCGAGCCATTCCTTGCGGTCCGTTTTAATCTTGGCGGGAAGTAGTTCCAGTATCTGCTTCAGGACTTCTTTGGCGTCTCCCACTATGGGGCAGTGAACCACTATGTTCTTGTCTATTGTGGCCGGGTCTATATCTATATGTACGATTTTCGCGTTCGGAGCGAACTTCTCGAAGTTTCCGCCCGTCGCGCGGTCATCGAACCTGGCTCCGATTGAGATAACGAGGTCAGAGTCGTGTACGGCCATGTTTGCGGCGTAAGACCCGTGCATTCCGAGCATGCTTATAAAGAGAGGATCGTCCGGGGGATAAGCTCCGAGCCCCATCAGAGTAGAAGTAACGGGAACCTGAAGCCTGTGGGCGAATTCTATCAGCTCCGGAGTGGCCTCTGACCAAATCAGGCCGCCGCCGCCGAATATTAGGGGCTTTTTGGCGGCAAGCATCATTTCAACGGCGCGTTTAATCTGACCGGGATGGCCCTTTTTAGGCGGCTTATATCCTCTCAGGCTTACCGATTCCGGGATTACCAGCTCATCCTCCCCAAGAAGCACGTCTTTGGGCATATCGACAAGAACAGGGCTGGGCCTCCCGGTGCCCGCAATGTAGAAGGCCTCTTTCATCGCGCGCGGAAGGTCTATAGTCCTCCTGACGAGATAGTTATGCTTCGTGCACGGCCTTGTAATACCTATGTGGTCCGCTTCCTGAAAGGCATCGCTGCCAAGATAGGGAAGCGGGACTTGCCCGGTAAATACGACGATGGGGGAGGAATCCATCTGAGCGGTCGCAATACCCGTAACGGTGTTTGTGGCTGCGGGTCCTGAAGTGCAAAGCACAACTCCGGGTTTCCCGGATGCCCTCGCGTAGCCGTCGGCCATGTGTGTCGCTCCCTGCTCATGTCTGGCAAGAACGTGTTTAATCCTGTCGGCGTACTTGGGCATTACGTCGTACACTTTAAGGACGTAGCCGCCCGGCAGCCCGAACACTACGTCGATGCCCTCGTGTATAAGAGTTTCAAAAAACATCTCGGCGCCAATCATTCTTGCCATTTTATATTTACCCCCGTTGATTCTGCACTGCCCGATCAGTGAAAACCGCGCGATGCTTTATATTTAGTTAATTTAATCTATTTGTGCTTTAATTCCGTTATCTTGGCTTCCATCTGATCCTTGAGCGAAAGCTTTATCTTTTTAAGCTTTCTCACCTCAACCTCATCGTCCAGAGTCAAAGAGCCCTTATTCTCCAAGCTTTTTACAACCTCGTCAAGCTCTCTGTGCTGGGAATAAATCCTCTTAAATTCCTCATCCCCCTCGAGAAGCTTCTCAATTATGTCCGATTCTGTCATGATATCTCCCCTTTGTGGATAATTCCGCATCAGATTTTCTCAAATAATGCGGCGCAAGACCGAATAAATCCTCCGTGAGTCCTTCTTCAAGTCTCCCCGACCCGTGAAGCGCAAGTGAAGACGCCCTCGGATAGTTCAAATACGGGGGACAGAAGTCGGCCAGCTCCCTTCCCCCCACCTGATTATCTTCCAGAAAATCTTTATAAAGTAAAGCGCCTTCCCCTATAAATATTGTTTTTTCCTTGATTATTTCCGTCAAACCCATGGGTGAATAAGCTCTGTCTTCGGCTATCCTTTCGATCCGTCCGTCATCCGATCTGAAAAGAGCCGCAAAATACTCTCCCTTCCTGGCATCTATAAGCGAACAGATCTGGTAGCGGGAAAAAGGGAGGTTCATCGCCAGAATCTCCAGAGAAGAGGCGCCTGTTACCGGTATTCCCAGCGAGTACGCAATTCCCTTGGCCGTGGAAATACCAACCCTAAGGGCCGTAAAAGAACCCGGACCCAGAGAGACCGCGACGCCGTCCAATTCCGACTTTGCCATTTTCAGCCCGGAGAGCAGCCAGTCGATCGAAGGAACCAGTTTCTCCGAATGGGAGGGACCCATATTGAAGTAAAACTCCCCCAGGATTTCTTCCCCGTTCGAAACCGCTATACTGCCCGAATAAGTGGAAGTCTCGATTGCCAGTATTCTCATATTTTATAAAAGAAGTATATCAGAGTCTATCGAATATTATTAGTGCGCCGGGATAGTATTTTTTAGTGAAACAGCCTGGATGAATTATTAAATAAACCCTGTACAACAAGTTAACCCGATGTTTGTTTGCCGTATTGTTCTTCGGTCACGAGTGAGGAGGAACCGGATGTGATTCCCTCGATCCTCATAGCAAGATCGTTTCGGTTTGTCGCCTGCCTCATAGCCTCATCGTAAGTAATTAAATTGTCCTTAAAAAGATTGTAAAGGCACTGATCGAAACTCTGCATACCATAGTGAAGGCTGCCTTCCTGAATCGCCTGTCTGATTTCATATGTCTTGGCAGGATCTGAAATGAGGTCCTTTATCCTCTCGGTCGCTATAAGTATCTCAGCCGCCGGCACACGTCCCTTGCCGTCAATCGTGGGTACGAGCCTCTGCGAAATAATCGCCTTAAGAACCTGAGCTAGCTGATACCTTACCTGATTATGCTGGTGCGGGGGGAATATCGTGAGCATACGGTTTATCGACTCCATCGCGTCCAGCGTGTGAAGCGTCGTAAGCACGAGGTGCCCCGTCTCCGCAGCCGAAAGACATATCTCCATTGTCTCCAGATCCCTCATCTCACCCACGAGTATTACATCCGGGTCCTCTCTGAGCGCGGCTCTCATCGCGTTAGCGAAGGACATAGTATCAATTCCTACCTCTCTCTGGTTCACATAACTCGTCTTATCCTGATGGGTGTATTCGAGCGGGTCCTCTACGGTGATTATGTGCCTGGGCTTATTCCTGTTTATATAGTCCACAACAGCCGCGAGCGTGGTGGATTTTCCGCTTCCAGTAGTTCCCGTGACTATTACGAGCCCGCGCTCCTCATTGGCAATCTTTTCCATCACGGAAGGGAGGTTAAGCGTTTCGAAATTAAGAATGTTGATAGGTATGGCCCTAATGGCAATCGAAACCGTCCCCCTCTGCTGAAACACGTTCACCCTGAACCTCGAGACACCGTCGATACTGTAGGCAAGGTCCATCTCATAAGATCCTTCGAACTTTTCACGCTGTCCCTCGTTCATCATCGAGTGCGCCATTTCCTTTACTTCGTCTGCCGACAGCCTCGGAGCACCCTTAACGGGCGCAAGCCGCCCCTCGACTCTCAGAAACGGGGGCCTTCCGGTCCCGATGTGTATATCAGAGGCCCCGAGCCTGACTGCGCCACGGAGGATCTCTTCGATGCTTACCGATGCCATTTACTTCTCCCCGGTCTTCTCTTCCTCTGCCCTTTCTTTCTTTGAATGACCGGTTTTCTCCAGGATTTCGCTCTTTAACTTATCCATTATTTCGGGATTTTCCTTGAGAAATGCCCTCGCGTTCTCCCGGCCCTGTCCGAGCCTCTCCCCTCCGTATGAAAACCATGTACCGCTTTTCTCCACTACGTTAAGTTTCGTTCCTATGTCTACCATCTCACCGGTCTGCGAGATACCGTTTCCGAACATAATATCGAACTCGGCGTCGCGGAATGGAGGGGATACCTTGTTCTTGACCACTTTCGCCCTCACCCTGTTTCCGGCAACCTCGTCTCCGTCTTTTATCGAACCTATACGCCTGACGTCTATCCTCACGGAAGAGTAAAATTTAAGCGCTGTTCCGCCGCTCGTAGTCTCGGGGTTCATGTACGGGAGAGTGCCGATCTTCATCCTCGTCTGATTGACGAAAATGACGAGTGTATTGGACCTGCCGACTGTGGCAGTGATTTTCCTCAGGGCCTGCGACATGAGTCTTGCCTGAAGCCCCACATGCGCGTCTCCCATCTCGCCCTCGATCTCAGCCCTCGGAGTGAGCGCGGCGACCGAGTCGAGCACTATGACGTCAACGGCGCCGGACCTGATAAGCGTATCCACAATCTCAAGCGCCTGTTCGCCGAAATCAGGCTGCGATATAAGCAGCTCGTCCACCTTTACTCCGAGCCTCTTGGCGTAATTCGGATCTAGAGCGTGCTCCGCGTCCACGAACGCGGCAATACCTCCCTGTTTATGGGCCTCCGCTATTACGTGGAGGGCAAGAGTGGTTTTTCCCGACGCCTCCGGTCCGTATATCTCCACTATACGCCCCTTGGGAAAACCCCCCACGCCGAGCGCTATATCTAGACCCAGGGAGCCTGAAGGGATTACCGAAAGCTGGGGCAGCGGTGTGCCCGCGCCGAGCCTCATAATAGACCCTTTGCCGTGCTGCTTCTCGATCGAAGATATAGCAAGCTCTATTGTTTTTTCTCTTTCCGATGCGTCCTGCGCGACTGTTTGTTTTGCCATAATATCTCCCAAATTATACATTATTTAATAAAATTTTCATAATAATCTGAAGGGCTTTTTCGGAGCTGATAAGCTTTATATCCTCGCGTGTTCCGTAAAATCGGAATTTCTCCGAAAAAGGAGAGCCCTGCTCGCCGTTATCAACACCTATAAACACCGTACCCACAGGTTTTTCGGCAGATCCCCCGCCCGGCCCTGCGATTCCCGACACCGCAACCCCTATATCCGAGCCCGCAAGATTTCTCACCCCCCGGGCCATCGCTTCCACAACGGGCGCGCTTACGGCTCCCTGCGCTTCGATCATATCCAGCGGCACTCCAAGCACTTTTTCCTTGGCTTCGTTACTGTAAGACACGATTCCTTCCAGAAAATAGTCCGAGCTTCCCGGGACATTCGTTACCCTGTGGGCGATAAGCCCTCCCGTGCACGATTCAGCCGTAGCGAGCGTTTTCCCGCTCTCCCTCAAGAGCTTTCCCACTACCTCCTCGAGCGTCTCGCCCCCGGTCGAGAAAATATACTCGCTCAAACGGCTTTTGATGTCGCTCATGAACTCCGACATTAAAGCGTCCGCATCCTGCTCCGTCTCTCCGTATGAGGACACACGCAGGTGTATTTCGGGGAAATGAGACCTGTATCCAAGCTTGACACCCTCCCTTTGAGCGCCTTCCAGCATACGGGCGACCTCCGATTCGGGTAGCCCGAATGTCTTTACAAGCTTCGACCTGAAGGGCTTTCTTTCGTTATCCCTCCGTAAAAGCTCGGGGATGACGTACTCCCCCATCATAGCGTAAAATTCTTTTGGAACTCCCGGGAGGAAATAAAACACCGTCCGCTCCGATTCAAAGCTGAAACCGGGCGCCGTGCCCCAGTGGTTTATGAGTACTTTAGAGCCTTTGGGCAAATAGGCCTGCTTCTTATTAGTCTCCGTGAGAGACCTCCCTCTCGACCCGAGTCTTTCCTCCATCGTTCTCAGGGTCCCATCGTTTAACTCAAGCGGCGCGCCGATAAGACGGGCCGCGACCTCGGCGGTGAGATCGTCCGGAGTAGGCCCCAACCCTCCCGTCACAATCACCGTATGGGCCCTCTTGCGCGCAATGCCTAACGCTTCTTCGATCCTGTCCCTGTCATCCCCTACGGTGGTATGATAGCCGATTTCAAAACCTAACGAGAAAAGAGAGTGACCCGCCCACGTGAAATTCCCGTCCCGCGTAAGGCCGCTCATCAATTCATCCCCTGTTGTAATGACTTCGATTATCATATTTCGTTTATTTCGATTTTGGAACTGATCGGATATCTAAGCCCTGAAAATGTCTTTCTTGAAACCGCTATCAGGCGTTTTTCAAACGCGCAGGAGGAAAGTTTAACACGAAAAGAAAAAAAGCGCTCACAGCAAATAAAGTATTATTATCTGAAGCACTATATTCGCGAATATTCCGGCCACGACATCGTCCATCACAACCCCCAGGCCTCCCGGCAGACGCTCCGCCTGCCTCGCTGGAGGCGGCTTTACCATATCGAAAAATCTGAACAGGAAAAAACCGATAATTATATTGGTCAGAGTGGGCGGAATGAGTATCATCGTGACAAGGTACCCGCATACCTCATCGGCTACTATCTGACCGGGATCCGCCTTTCCGTAAATTTTCTCGACTTCATCTGAAGCGCGGACGGAGATGATAATAACCACGACCGTTACGGCTATGTAGAAATAATACGGTATTCCCGATATCAGGTAGTAAAACGGTATGGCAGCGGCTGTCGCCCACGTGCCGGGAGCATATGGAAGAAGGCCTACATAAAAAAATGTCGCTATTAGTTTCGCGACCCCCTTATGCACCTACGAGAGCACCCCCTCTATCCTGAGGAGGTCCTTTTTGATTCCAATTCCTCCCGTATAACCGCCGAGCCCGTTTGACGCAAGCACCCTGTGGCACGGGATGACAATCGGCAGAGGATTCGCGCCTACCGCGTTACCGACCGCCCTTGCCGCGCCCGGCCTTCCCACACTCTCGGCAATCTCCCTGTAGGTAGTTACCTCCCCATAGGGAATATCGAGGAGCTTTTTCCAGACCGCTCTCTGAAAAGGTGTACCCTCGGGGACATCTATGCCGGTCTCGAACCTCGAAAGCTTCCCTTCGAAATACTGCGCAAGCTCTTTTGCCATTTTTTCGGCGGCCCCGCCTTCAACAACCCGGGTCCCGTTAAGGCTATCCCGAAAATCCCTGAAAGCCTTCTCGCCGAAGATAATTCTTGACACACAGTCTGCCCCGGCCACTACAAATACCTCGCCGACTCTGGTTAATACGGATGAGTAGTAAATCTGGCTCATGTATCCCTCCGGAATCATTTTTTACGCCGCTGGAGTATTATTGAGAGCAAGATGCGGCAATCAATATTCTGAAAGCTAGATTATAACCGCCCCGGAATCAGTTATAAAGATGTGTCCATGAGGGTTTGTCCAAACATCCATAAGTCCTTGAAATTCCCACTAAACTACGTAGAATCTCTACTGCAATTTTAAGACTTCATACCAGAAAAGGGGGAATCCGGCATGGTACAAGGGTTGGAAAATAACTGGGCACTGATATTGGGCGCGTCAAGCGGCTTCGGTGAAGCCGCGGCGATTGAGCTTGCGTCACACGGCATGAATATATTCGGGATACACCTCGACAGGAAATCAACCATGCCCAAGGTTGAAGAGATAAAAGAGAAAATAAAGCAGAAAGGAAGGGAGGCAAGTTTTTTCAACATCAACGCCGCGGATTCCGGGCAACGGGCCGAGACCCTGGACGAGATCGAGCAAATTCTGGATGAGCACGGGAGTCCTTCCGGAATAAAGGTGCTGATTCATTCTCTGGCTTTCGGCACGCTCAAGCCCTACATCGCCAAGGACGAAAAGCTGCGAGTATCCGATAAAAACATGGATATGACTCTTGACGTTATGGCGCACAGCCTGGTTTACTGGACTCAGGAAGTAGTGAGCAGGAAGATGATGGTCGAAGGCGGAAGGATATTCGCCATGACCAGCTCGGGCGGTCACAGGGTATGGCCTACCTACGGCCCCGTATCCGCTTCCAAAGCGGCTCTGGAGTCACACATACGCCAGCTCGCTGTGGAGCTCGCCAAATATAAGATCACGGCAAACGCGATACAGGCGGGTGTAACGGAGACCCCCGCCTTGAGCAAGATTCCCGGAAATGACAAGATAATAGAGCACGCTCTCGCGGCTAATCCCACGGGCAGACTCACCACTACGGAAGATGTTGCCCGGGCGATAGCAGCGCTCTCAGTCCCTGAGACACACTGGCTTACGGGAAACGTGATAAAAGTCGATGGAGGGGAGGACCTTATTTAGCGGGGTAAAACACCCGGGCATTCGTAATTGCCGCCGCTTTAAACCGATAGCTACTGTCAGCAAATGACATGGTGAATCGTTAATCATAACTGAGAACCACCCAAAGAGATAAAAGACATAAATATGAAAAAAGTAACGCTTTATAATACAATGACCCAGAAGAAGGAAGAGCTCGCCCCTTACGGCATGGACAAGATTAAGATGTATGTCTGCGGCCCTACGGTCTACGACTCGGCCCATCTGGGGCACGCCAGAGCGGCCGTCACATTCGACGTAATCGAACGGTTCCTTTCCCATATAGGCTATGAAGTTACATACGTCAGGAATTTCACCGATATTGACGACAAGATAATAAACAAGGCGAACGAAACGGGTGTCCCGGCGGAAGAGATTTCCGAAAGATATATACAGGAATACAGGGAAGACATGGCGTCCATAGGCGTCAGGAAACCTACGATCGAGCCCAAAGTAACAGATCACGTTCCCGAAATCATTGAGCTTATCGGAAAGATTATGGACAACGGCTACGCATATCAGTCAGGTGACGACGTCTTCTTTTCCGTAAAGAAGTTCAAGGGTTACGGAAAGCTTTCTAAAAGAGACCCGGACGACATGCTCGCCGGCACAAGGATAGACATAAACGAAAAGAAAGAAGACCCGCTCGATTTTGCGCTCTGGAAAGGGGCGAAGCCCGGGGAGCCCTTCTGGGAAAGCCCTTGGGGCAGGGGACGCCCCGGATGGCACATCGAATGCTCGACAATGAGCATGAAATACCTGGGCGAGAGCTTCGACATACACGGAGGAGGGAGGGATTTGATTTTCCCACACCACGAGAACGAGATCGCGCAGTCAGAAGCCGCGACAGGAAGCGAGTTCGCAAAGTACTGGATTCATAACGGCCTCATTCAGATAAACCGCGAAAAGATGTCCAAGTCCGTCGGCAACATATTGAACGTACGAGACGCCGTATCGATATGGAACAGGGAGGTAATAAGGCTCTTTTTCCTCTCGCACCACTATCTGAACCCCGCGGACTTTTCGGACACTACAATGGAAGAATCCGGCGCCGCGCTCGAAAGGCTCTACATTACTCTAAAGCGGGCAAGCGATCTCAGAAAGGAAGGAAGCGCCGATGATCCCGAGCTTGCCGGGGCGGTAACCCGGTTCAGGGAGAAATGGATTGAGACTATGTGCGACGACTTCAACACCGCCGACGCTATAGGCAACCTGTTCGAGCTTACGCGCGCCGTGAACAGGTCGATTGATTCACGAGGCTGGACACCGGCCCTGGGACATGCGCTTGAGGAAATCAGGCATTTCGGGGATGCGCTTGGAATACTCGAATACGAGCCCGCGGAATATCTGCAGGGCATAAAACTCGAGCAGAAATCAACCGGAATAACCGAAGAAGAAATCGAGGAGCTCGTCAGGGAAAGGGAGTTAGCGAGAAAAGAGAAGAACTGGGAGCGCGCCGATGAAATCAGGGACTCCCTGAGCGACCAGGGAATTACGCTTGAAGACAAGGCGGAAGGCACCATCTGGCGGGTTAAAAGTTAATTAACACTCCCCGCGATTAGATGAACCATACTCACCTGTAGGAGCACCCCCCGGTGCTATTAGTTTTAAATCTCGATGACTAGGTTTCATCATTTTTGTGTCTTAAGTTTTAACCTGTTATGCGAGAGCGTCCGGTTCTTTGAGACACTCAGGACCGTTTCCTTTTCCCAAGGAGGGAACTAAAAACAAAGACGAGACCCTGAATCAAGTTCAGGGTGACTGAAAATAGTTTCCGCCACTAACTCCATAGGCAAAAAACGGAAAGTATTCTATGTGTGTGTTAAACCGGAAGGAGGGGATTAATCCTGTAAGCTCAAATCCAGACGCCCATATACTCAAGGGCGCGTTTTACATTGGCGGGGGTCTGCGTCTCTCCCCTGCAGCTGTACCAGCATGCGGTACATTTTGTCTTATCGTAGAGATCGGGCCTGTACTCAGAGTAGTGGGCGGTAACGGGCATCTCCGAGCACCTTTTCAGGTGGCCGCTCGGCGTAACCTGTATATGGCTTATTCCGGCTGTACAGCCCGGAATGCCTCCCTCGGTGAAGTACTTCGGAATCTCACTCAGGTAATATTCGGTCGAAAGTATAGTTCCCTTCCACTCCCTTCTCAGACGTATCAATTCGTCCACGAGGTTTTGAACCTTCTGGATTTCTTCGGGCGGCACGAAATGTGTCTCGTTATTCGTCTTCATTACGGAGTAAGAGCTGAAGGAAATCGCCACGCCCCACTCTTTTGCTTTGTGGGCAAGCTCTGGAATATATTCGAGGTTGTCTTCCATTATGATCGTGTTGAGTGTTACCTGCCTCCTCGGGAATTTTCTTCCCAGCTCCGGAAGCAATTCGGAGAGATAGTCCCAGAGGCCCGGAATTCCTCTATACGTGTCGTGCATCTTGCCCGGAAAGTCGAGCGATATGGCTATCTGGTTAATGCCCGCGTCGAAAAGCTCCTGTGCCTTGTCCACAGTCAGAAGGTCTCCCTTCGTAACCATCGACGTGAAAATAAAGTAGGAGGACTCCTTCACCTGCCTCACAATATCCGGCAGGTCTTTTCTCAGCATGGGCTCCCCGCCCGTGATCACGACGACAAGCGGGTTAATGAGCTCGATAACGGGACGGTAGTCGTAGATTCGCTCCTCGTGCCTGGTCTGCCAGTAGTCGCAGAAGTCGCACTTCGCGTTGCAAAGTTTCGTTATTTCGAGGTTTACCAGCTTGGGGCGTCCGGTGAATCTGGTCTGAAGGTATTTAATTGCCCCTTTGAGGCTGTCCTGTGGAGTTATCATTCTAAAATTTATACATTACCAGGCCAATGTTTTCAAGAAAGCATTTAATTCCGAGATTATTCAGCTGCCAAAGACAATTCCCACGCCCGGATAATAATCCGGATTGAATCGGTTTCATCCTGTGATAATGTATTGACTTATGGGCGCCGATTTATTTTAATAACATAGAGCAGGCAGGCTCCGGCAGGCAGAGAGAGAATCAATGTCCAAAAAAACAGTAAGCAGGGAAATATATCAGTGCGATTATGTGGACGAGGAGGGAGAGCGTTGCGAAAGGGAAGGAGATAAAGAGGCCATTAAAACATGCGGTATCTGCCGGAAAGACCTCTGCATAGCGCACTACGAGCTCACGACCGTTACATTACAGGGCACTAGGGATCACTTCACCTACTATTTTTGCTTAAACCATACAGATGAGTTTATGGAAAACCTTATCAGTAAATTCGGGGACACGAGACCCGTACCCCAGACGGGTTATGGCGTAACGTTGAACTAGCGCTTAGGGAACAGGTGCTAACCACAAAGAATATTGACATATTTCACCGTATTTAGTTTAATAGAATAAAAATAATTCCCGTACTTATTTCAAGACACCCCGAATGTCGAAAAAAGAGATTCAACTAGAAGTATTCCAGTGCGATCACGAGGCTGAAGACGGCGAGCGTTGCGCCAATGAAGGCGACAGAGATTCCGTAAAAAGCTGCCATGTATGTCATAAAGACCTTTGCAAAGCACATTATCACATAACTACTGTCGTGTTCCTGAGAGCCGGGGGCCAATTCACTACGGGCCTTCTACAGGGAACGAGACTGCGCTTCCTCTACTACTTCTGCTCGCACCATTCGGATGAGTTTATGAACACTGTGATAGAAAAATTCGGAGAGGGCGAATATGTGCCCAATATAGGCGATGGCACCAGCCTGGTTTAATTGCAGTTCCAACGAACCGGAGTCGCGCCTCCCCTAAAACAATATTGACTAACCTTTATGAATTTAGTTTAATTGGTAGAGTTAGATAAAATATGAATCCGATATATAGTGCGAATGAAATTGTCCGGCGGCATCTAAATGTTCAATAAAGGGAGGCTGTGAATGTCTAAAAAAACAATAACAGTAGAAATGTACCAATGTGATTATGTACATGATGACGGCACCCGCTGCGAGAGTGAAGGAGAACGGCAAGGGATAAAATCATGCGCCCTTTGCCATAAAGACCTCTGCGGCAGGCATTACGAGCAAATCACCGTCTCCAGCCGCGGCGGAAGGGAGACACTCACTTATCATTTCTGCGACGTACACACACAGGAATTCATGAATACCCTTATTAACGCGTTCGGTGATACAAGACCCGTTTCCTACGGCGGAATGGCAAAGTAGCTACTCACGCACATAGTGCGATCCTACAATTTCTGCACAGAATCTGCACTCATAGACGACTTCTACGGAACCCCCTGCTTCTCAACCACTGTAGGAGCGGCATCCCTGCCGCGAACGCAGAATCTGCGCTCATATCCGATTTCTTCCTAGCTCCCCGGCCTGACCGGTCATCCTCTTCAGTTCCGTTCCTCCCGAATACGAACACATGTTATGTGCCTCTACAATTTCTACCAAACTCCTCCACATATAACCAGCATACACTCAAGCCCCCTCATCCTGAGCGCACACGAAGTGTGCAGTCGAGGGGTGACCCCCCTTCCTGCCTACTCCTCCGCACACCCACCACCCTGTCATTTCGAATGCATATGAGAAATCTCGTCTTTCGCCTTTTCCTTTCCCGACATTCACAGAATTGGCGTTAAAAAAATAGATTATAAAGGCGTAAAAAAATCTTTTAGGGTTGGGGGGGGGAATTAAAAGATTTTAGCCTTGGTAATTTATTTTTTAGCCATATTCTGTGCAGTCTTGATTTTTGCTTCTTTTTATCAAGAAAAAGAAGAAGTACGATTTATCTTTTTCCGTTACTCCCGAACACGAGCACATGTTATGTGCCGCTTCTGTGCCGTATGATCCATCCTCATTAGCCCGGCCCTCCCGAACACGAGCACATGTTATGTGCCTTCCTTTTTTACCCGCCCGAATCTCCCGCTCCTATACAAGCCCCCTTTAATTTGTTATTTTTTTACCAGCAATGATGAAAATAGGCACGCGTGAGATAGTAAGGGAAATTGACAGGAAGACGATTGAGGAATACCGCATACCGAGCCTGATTCTCATGGAGAACGCAGGGCGGGCGACGGCGGACGTCATTATCGAGGAGTTTCCGTACGCTGAGAGGGTTGCGGTGTTCGCGGGAGGCGGCAATAACGGCGGGGACGGTTTCGTTGTTGCGCGCCACCTTATGGGACAGGGAATCGACGTCACAGTATACGCCGCCTCGGACCCGAAGAAATACAGCGGCGACGCGCTAACTAACATGAGAGCCTTCAAAAACACTGGCGGCGAGGTTATAGAGCTCAAGAAAAGCGTCAGGAAATACAAACAGGCCGATTTGATAGTTGATGCGCTTTTCGGTACGGGGCTCGACAGAAAAGTCGAGGGATTTTATAAAAAGGTAATTGATTTTATAAATGCCCAATCCGTCCCCTGCGTAGCCGTTGACATACCTTCGGGCCTGGACGCGAACAAGGGCTTCCCGCTCGGCACAGCGGTAAAAGCCGACGTCACGGTAACATATGTGCTTCCGAAGATAGGGATGATAATATATCCCGGCCTCGACTATTCGGGTGAAATTTACGTAGCGGATATTACGACACCGAAGTTCCTCGAGGCTAATGTACCGTACGAGCTGATAACGGCAGAGTCGGTCGAGAATATTTTAACGACGCGGCACGCCGACAGCCATAAAGGCACTTACGGCCATGTCTTAATTCTCGCGGGCTCGCCCGGCAAATCGGGAGCGGCGACACTCGCTTCATCGGGGGCTTTGAGGGTAGGCACCGGTCTTGTCACGGTGGGGGTTCCCGAAAGTCTGAATCCAATCATGGAACAAAAGACGACCGAGGCCATGACCGAACCTGTTCCCGAGACCGGACTCGGGACCTTCGGAAGCGTTTCCCTCAAGAGAGTGAAGGAAATCATATCCAACAAAATAACCGCTCTGGCCATAGGGCCCGGGATTTCGACAACAGAAGAGACACGCGAATTCCTGTTCGAAATAATAAGAACGACCGACCTGCCTATGGTGATTGACGCCGACGGACTGACGCTCGTCGCGGAAGACATCTCCATACTGAAAAAAGCCAAAGCCCCGGTCGTGCTGACTCCACATCCCGGAGAAATGTCGAGGCTTACGGGGCTCAGCACGGAAGAAATACAGGCGGACAGGATCGGTGTGTCGCTCGACTTCTCAAAACGTCATAACGTCCACCTCGTTCTAAAAGGCGCGCGTACAGTTATATCCACACCGGGTGGACAAGCTTATATAAATACTACGGGCAACGCAGGCATGGCCTCGGGCGGTATGGGCGACGTGCTCACAGGCATCCTGGGCGGCTTCCTCGCTCAGCGCCTTAACACAGACGACGCCTGCAAGCTCGGGGTATTCGTCCACGGCCTGGCGGGAGATCTGGCAGCGGAGGAAAAAGGCCTGGCGGGCATTGTAGCCGGAGATCTGGCCGAAATTCTCCCCACAGCCCTGAGAGAGCTTCCTTACACGGATGATGAGCCGGTAATCCGAATTCGCTGACGATTCCTCTCAAATTCAAGTCAAATACGAAAATGGCATATACAGAGAGTGTTAAAATTCGGGTAACCGACAGGGATCAAACAATAAAACTCGGCGAAATTATTGGAAAATCGCTCGAACCCGGTAGTATTATAGCGCTCAAGGGCGATTTGGGCGCGGGCAAGACAGTGCTTGTAAAGGGCATCGCGAAGGGCCTTGAGATTGAAGACGAACCCGCGAGCCCCACTTTCGTGATAATGAATTCTTACGAGGGGGATATACCGCTTTACCATTTCGACCTGTACAGAATCTCCGATGCGGATGAGCTGCTCGGAATCGGATACGAGGAGTTTTTTTTCGGTAAAGGAGTCGCGGCTGTCGAGTGGGCGGACAGGATTGAAGAAATATTTCCTGAATATACTATATATATTGAGATAAAAATACCGGAAGATGGAAACAGTGGTCTTGAAACCGAGCGGGAAATTAATATAAAAGGTAAAAAAGAATGGGTCTTATCGTTCAAAAATACGGCGGAACAAGCGTTGCCAACCTCGACAAGATAAAATGGGTGGCAGAGCACGTTATAAGGACAAAGCAAAGGGGTAACGGCGTAGTTGTCGTAGTCTCCGCCATGGCGGGGGAGACGGACAGGCTGGTAAAAATATCTCTTCAGATAATGGACCCCCCTGATGAAAGGGAACTTGACGTCATCACATCGAGCGGCGAGCAGGTATCCTCGGGGCTTCTATCCATGACGGTTAAATCGCTCGGGCACGAGGCGCTGTCCTTTCAGGGACATCAGGTGAGGATAGTTACGGACAACGCCCACTCCAAGGCGAAGATAGTCAGAATCGACGCCGAGAAAATAAAAAAAGCGCTCGACGACCGTAAAATAGTTATCGTCGCCGGGTTTCAGGGGGTAGACGAGGAGGGAAATGTCACGACGTTAGGCAGAGGGGGCTCGGACCTCACGGCGGTCGCGCTCGCGGCCGCGCTTAACGCCGATTCCTGCGAGCTTTATAAGGACGATGTGGACGGCATATACACTACTGACCCCGGCGTTGTGCCCGGCGCAAGGAAGCTGGACAGGGTTTCCTACGAAGAGATGCTGGAGCTTGCGAGCCTAGGATCGAAGGTGCTTCAGGCGCGAGCAGTCGAGTTCGCTATGAAATTCGGAGTAAAGCTCAACGTCCGTCCGACGGCAAACCCCGATTCGGAAGGAACATGGGTAGTAGAGGAGGAAGATATGTCTCACATGGAAAACATACTTATATCGGGGGTATCGTACGATAAAAATCAGGCGAAGATCACAATCACTCAGGTTCCCGACAGCCCCGGAATCGCCGCGAAGATATTCACCCCTCTGAGCGAGAACGGAATAATCGTTGACATGATTGTTCAGAATGTGAGCATAGAGGGGCACACCGACATGACGTTCACCGTGCCGAGGACAGACTTTAAAAAATCGATTATACTTACGGAAAAGGTAGCAAAGAAGCTCCGAGCGAGGAATGTTCTGTCCGACGACAAGATTACCAAGGTGTCACTCGTCGGTGTTGGAATGAAGACCCACTCCGGAGTGGCTACGGAAATGTTTACCGCCCTTGCCAAAGAGGGAATCAATATTATGATGATTAGTACGTCCGAGATAAAGATTTCGTGCGTGATAGAGGAGAAGTACACGGAGCTTGCCGTGAGGACGCTTCACGACGCGTTTAAGCTCGGAGAGTCAAAATGAGCGAACATACGGTAAAGATATATGACGTGACACTGAGGGACGGGACCCAGGGGGAAAGCATATCGTTTTCGATCCACGACAAGCTGAGAATCGCTCAGAAGCTGGATGAGCTGGGCGTCCACTATATCGAGGGCGGCTGGCCGGGATCTAACGAACGTGACGAGGGTTTCTTCGATGAGGCCAAGAAGCTGAGATTGAGAAAGGCCAGAATAGCCGCTTTCGGAAGCACCCGCCGCGCCGGAAAGTCCTGCGAGGAGGACGGCAGCATTCAGGCGCTCCTCAAAGCCGAGACGCCTGCCGTAACAATAGTCGGCAAAAGCTGGGATTTTCACGTAAAGGAAGCGCTCAGGATACCGCTTAAGGAAAATATTCAGATAATCCATGACTCTGTTTCCTATCTAAAGAAGAGAGTTGACGAAGTATTTTTCGACGCCGAGCATTTCTTCGACGGTTTCAAGCACAATCCAAAACACGCGATCGATGCCATAAAGGCCGCGGAGGAGGCCGGGGCCGATGTCCTGGTACTCTGCGATACGAACGGCGGCACTCTCCCCTGGGAGATAGAAGGAATCGTAAGGGAAGTTAATTTAAGCCTCGACAACCCCAATCTCGGCATTCATACGCATAACGACGGGGAGGTAGGCGTCGCCAACACGCTCTACGCGGTAAGGGAAGGCGTAGGCCAAATACAGGGGACAATGAACGGATACGGAGAGAGGTGCGGCAACGCGAATCTCTGCTCGATAATCCCCAACCTCAAACTCAAGCTCGGAATTGATTGCCTCGACGAAGATGAGCTCAGGAGGCTATACGATGTGTCTCACTTTATACACGAGCTGACTAACCTGCCGCCGATCAAGCACAGGCCTTTCGTAGGTGAGAGCGCGTTTGCCCACAAGGGCGGGCTTCACGTAAGCGCAGTCATGAAGAAATCCGAGACATACGAGCACGTAAAGCCGGACGTAGTAGGCAACAGGAGAAGGGTCCTGATATCGGATCTTTCGGGCAGGAGCAATATTGTGTATAAGGCAAAGGAGCTTGGAATAGAGCTCGATTCCCACGACAAGCGTGTGAACAACATACTCAAAGAGCTAAAAAAACTCGAAAACGAAGGATACGAATTCGAGGGCGCGGACGCCTCGTTCGAGCTGCTCGTAAGGAAATCCCTCGGGGAGTACAGAAAGCCTTTTCATCTGAAGGGCATACGCACGATTACGGAAAAACGAAGCGACGACGAGGAGCCTATCACGGAGGCTACGCTTATAGTTCAGGTGGACGGCGTAACCGAGCACATGGCCGCTATCGGAAACGGGCCTGTTCACGCTATGGACCAGGGACTGAGAAAGGCCCTGGAAAAGTTCTATCCCAACCTAAAGAACATGAAGCTCAAGGACTACAGGGTGAGGGTGCTCTCTGCCCAGCACGGAACGGACGCAGTAGTAAGGGTTCTTATAGAATCGGGCGACGGCGAGAGCGACTGGAGCACCGTAGGGGTATCGCAGAATATAGTCGAAGCCAGCTGGAAGGCGCTTGTGGACAGCATAGACTACAAGATACTCAAAGACGAAGCCAAGCGCGCGGCAAAAGCCCGGGGCTGACAGGTCTTCCCGGACCGGAATTAGATTTTCCCAACCACATTAACGAATTATTATATTCAGCCTTTATTGAAAGCCATATAAACTCTGCGCTGCTACTGATTATAGACACTTTTACGACAGCTTCTGATAGTATAGGGCTCGCAGTTGTCGCGCATTGTCGAAGAAATGAGATTGCTTCGCCTACGGCTCGCAATGACACCCTCGCTCGTCATTACGAGGCTCCGAAGGGACCGCGGCAATCTCGTCTTTTGCCTTTTCGTTTTCTGACATTCACAGAATTGGCGTTAAGAATATAGATTATTAAGGCGTGAAAATCTTTTAGGGGCCGCGGTGGGATGAAAAGATTTTAGACTTAATAAGATATATTCAGCCATATTCTGTGTAGTCGATGATTTTTGCTTCTTTTTATCAAGAAAAAGAAGCAAAATAATCCGTCAAATAGATATCGTCATTGCGAGCGAAGTGAAACGAAGCGCGGCAATCTCAAGATAAAAAAAGAGATGGCCTCGTCACTCCATTTAGTTTTATCAGTCAAGACCACACAGGCTTGGGTATGTCAAACGCGAACAGCAGAATTATATACACGAGCCAGAAGGCAATAAGTCCCACCACGCAGACCCATATCGCGTTCCACGTGTTCTTGAAATCAAGAGCCTGTCTTACGGCGATTATCATCGCCACGAGAGTCCACACCCATACGACAAGAAATACAATAGGAGTCAAATAAGGAATGAGCGCGAATACTCGGAATATACCGGGGGCGCTTGCGAATCCCAGCACGCGAAGAATCTCTCCCCGGTCGGTCCTGGTCTCGGATTCAGGGAACAGTTTTGTACCGATTAGATATATAAGCATGGCCAGCAGAATCCACAGGACAAAACTCGTAATCGTACCGACTATCAGCCCCCTGTAGTCCCCCAGCTTATAGGTATATACCCCTCTTGCCAGACTCACCAGGAATACGACAAAGAGGGCCTGCCACATTGCGCTCCTGTCTTTCTCGACTTCTTCGTAGAGATCAATGTCGAGAAGCAGCGCTCTTATGATTCTGCTGATAAACACAGGGGCAAGTTACCTCCGCCACATGAAATAAGGAGTAAACACAATAATCCCTGGAGAACGATAAGTCAAAATAAAAACGCACAGCACGGCTTGTACGTACAGCGTTTCCCTGTGTCATCGACCTGATAAAGAGAAAATGACTGAAATAATTATTAATTAAGGCCCTACTTAAAATCTTTGGCTCTGAAATTGATTTTATGCGGCAGCCGGGGGCGCTACACCAAGCGCCGAAAAGATGACAGCGAATATTATAAAGTAAATAATAAACCCTATTAGAGTTACCGCTATGGCTCTCCACGTGCTTTTATAATCCAGCGCCTGCCTCACGGCGATTATCATAGCGACGAGCATCCATACGCTGGCCACTATTGAAATTATCGCTCCCAGGAACGGTATAAAAGCGAGGATACGTATTACGCCGGGCGAGCTCGCAAATCCGATTGTGCGCAGCATCTCTCCCATGTCCGACTTGGTTTGAGGCTCGGGGAGTAATTTAGTTCCTATAACGAAAGCCAGAAAAGCCCAGATGAACCATCCGATCAAGGCGCCGAGGGTTCCGAATATCAATCCCCTTATACCCAGGACGCCCAGCGTTCCGATACCGGCTGCAACACTCGAAATAACCACAACTGCCAGGGCCTGGCCCATCGCTCCCTTATCAGCTTCGACTTCCTCATACAAATTCACATCGAGTTTAGACGCTCTGATCATTCTATCGACTAAGCTTGCCATATTACTACCTCCTTTAAGAAATTCCGGCTATTCAGATAATAAAACCTCAGGCACGATTCGTCAAAGAAAATATTAAAGTTTTATTAGAGAGCCCTGCGGCGCGGTTTGATTACATTCCCAAGGAGACCGAGAAGCGGCATTATGCGTTCTCTAGTGCATTCTCCCATTAGAGCGATCTGAATCCAGTTCCGCTCCCGGAGATATACGCTACGCCAGTTAAGCAAAAAACCCGACCTTTCCAGCCTCAAACCCGTTTCGCTCGAATCGAGCCAGCCGGGAAGCTGTACCGTTATTAGGGAGGGGGATTCATGACCTTTTTTCGCTACAATCAGGAAACCCGTATCCCTGAGCCTTTCCCTCACCCACAAGGCTAATTCGCTAATCCGCGAATACCTTTCACCCGCGTTTAAATTCTCGAGCGCCCCTTTCAAGGCATAGAGCATGTTGGACGAGAAAGTAAAAGGGTTCGAACCCGAGTAAAGTCCCAGGTCCAGATAGCGTGGAAGCTTCCCGTACGCGGGCTCTATAGGGCTGTTGTGCAATACGAAAGAAATTCCCGGATAAGACCTGAGTCCCTTCCCGCTCACGCCTGTCGCCATGTGAACGCCGGACAGGTCAAGCGGCACCGTGCCGATAGAGCTTATGCAGTCAAGGCAAAGCTCCACTCCCCTCTTTATACATATTTCCTTAAGGATTCCCGCATCATTCAGCACGCCGGTGGAAGTCTCGGAGTGAACCGCCCAGAGCCACTTCGTGCCGGTATTACAGTCAAGCGTCCTCTCTATTTCCTCGTAGTCGAACGATTCCCCCCAGTCGGTTTCCACGGTCTTGAACGAAAGACCCCACCTAGAAGCATGGTCTATCAGCCTTTCCCCGAACTCCCCGTTTGAGAGAACGAGCCCCCTATCATTTTTGAGTGATAGCCGGGCCGCGACCGCGTCATTGGCCAGGGTGCCTGACCCCATTAATATTGAAGCAAAGCCGGCCCCGGCAAGCTCGCACAGAAGCCCCTTTACGCGGTTCAGGTCTTCGACGAATTTCCCCGACCGGTGAGAAACAGGAGTACCGTTCATTGCCGCTCTTGCGTGCGGGCTTATATCGACAGGCCCCGGAAGCATGCTTACAGGCTCCTTCGTTCCGGGCGCTGTTTCCTCCATACGGGAGAGCAGTTTCATCCTTTCCTTAATTCCGTAATAGTTTCCCGGAGTGAGGTACATGGGCTGATACATCGCACCCTCCCCGCCCACCCTCGGGCCGAACGGCTTGAACCCCAGGGTATGGTATAGCCTTTGCTGCGCCACATTTCCTGAAATAAGCGCGAGGTCATAGCTCTTCTCCTCGCAATACCGCGCAAGCACGTTGAAAAGCCCCAGTATCACTTTACGGTGACGGCGCTCCTTCCTGACCGAAAGAAGCCTGATCTCGCAAACGGACCGCGCATGAGGGAGATAGCTGTCAAGCCCGGGTATTTTCTGATCAAGCGAGAAAGGCCGTCTGTCCCTCACAGCGAGCATCCCTAAGAGGTGCCCCTCATCGAGGCAAATTATATAAGTATTCTCATCGTGAAATTTATCTACGAGCCTCTTTCTCTCATTCTCGGCGTGCTGGGGTATTTCCTCTACGAAAGTCTCGTAATTAAGCTCGTGTATCTGCTCGAATTCCCCTTCTTCCGTTGCTATCTTGAACTTGTAGCTTCCTGCCATAACCACCCATTTGCCTTAAAGCGTATAAATATTTTACAAAATATGACGTCAGCTAATCAAGGAACCTGTTTTTTATCCCAGGCCCCGGAACCATGCACTCGTCTTTCCTGCCGAACCACCTGTATCTGTTACGGGCTATGAAGTCGTAAACGGCATCCCTCAGCGGAGCAGGTATCACGATAAAGCCGTAGAGGAGTCCCCACAGACCGCCGAGCCGCCTGAGCGCCCTGAGCGCCGCGGTTGACCTCGTATATGCATTCTCCTCTTCGACCAGAACGAAAGTCTCCAGTCCTTCATCTTGAATGTTAAATTTCTCTATCAGACGGGCTCCGGCTTCCGACTGGAGCGGGGCAAACTTAAATACGCCGTCACGGTCGCGTTTTATGATAAAACTCACGGAGCCGCTGCATAGATTACAAACCCCATCAAAAAGTATTACAGGATGTTCACGCACAAATTTATCTGGCTATTGTTTCTGCTCGTTTTCACCGGCCGATTGAAGCACCGGCAGCACAACGTACCAGTTGCCCTTATTCTGGGCTATCGCGTCAATAGTCACGGGCCCCCTCCCCTTTTTTATCTCTTCCTTGCCGTCCTTTTGAATTTTTGCCTCGACGTCCCCGACAAGCACGAGAAAGTCCGTAGGCGGCGTTGGGAAATACATCTTTATTTGTCCGAAAGTCAGTGTTTGAGCGGCCGGGTCATAGTCCGGTATATCTTTTACAGACTGAACAACAAACTCATGGTTGGGAGGAACTTCCGTATTAACCCAGTTCTGAAGAGTTTCATCGAGCTTTTTCGGATTATTCGCCTCCATATACTTGACTACCTGAGGGTGAATTAACGACATAAGGTCGTTCTTGTTTTTGGCCTTGATTGCTGCAACCATTTTGTCCCCCAGGGCCTGAGGAGAGTCAGACACGCTCTGCGCGCGTGAAAATGCCGACGTTGTTATTAAAAGCCCGGCGGCCAGCACAATTATTGAAAAGATTTTTAGTCTCATGATTTTCAAAATATTCCTCCGTTACAAACGATTTCTAATTCTCCGAATATAGTATAAGTATCGGGCAATCATTGCCTGAGCTTTGAAAGAAGCCTGATAAATTCTATATACAGCCAGACAAGCGTGACGATCAGGCCAAACGCGCTGTACCATTCCATATACTTTGGCGCCCCATGCTCCGCCCCCTTCTCGATGAAGTCGAAGTCGAGCACGAGATTAAGGGCAGCTATCACTACGACAAACAGGCTGAACAATATGCCGATTGTCCCTCCAGTATGAATAAACGGAACGCCCACACCAAAAAAGCCGACGACTATCGAAACAAAGTAAACCAGGAATATAGCGCCTGTGGCGGCGACCACACCCATACGGAACTTTTCCGTCACCTTAATCAGGCCCGATCTGTACGCCACGAGGAGGGCAAACAATGTGCCGAACGTGAGCGCTACGGCCTGAAAAACTATCCCCTTGAACTGAGCCTCGGCATAGGCGGATATACCCCCTATTACGAGCCCTTCCAAAAGAGCGTATATGGGCGCGGTGTAAGGGGCCCACGTCTTCTTGAATATGGTAACCACGGCGAATATCAACCCGCCAAATAACCCGCCGATCATCCATACCCCTATGGTTTCAGCGCCTCCCTTGTAAAAGGAATCCCAGAGCCATACGGCCGGTACTATGACAAGGGCAAGGAGTATCAGCGTTTTGTTAATGGTTCCGTTTATCGTCATCCGCCCGGCGGCCTCGATACCGGGCTGATACTGCTCGAACGTCTTTTCTCCGAGGGCAGGGTTAGAGCTTTTAATCATTTAATAGACGCCTCCGATAAAGTTATATCAATACTAACTTATATAACTGGAAAGTATATCATTTCTTTGGGACTTACATCTATAATTGTGTCCCTGTAATTGAGGAATTTAAGACCCGAATCCGGTCAGAAAGGCGCACGCCCGGAAACGGATTTCCTGCTCCGGATTTCAAAATACAAAGACCGCCTGGCTGTAATATGGGGAGCATGTCGGGCACAATGTCACCGCCTGACTATGATTTAATAATTACTATTTACTGACGTAGAAAAAGAGTATTATCAGAGTGGGCCTTAATAGCTATGTCCGGAGCGCTGGGAAGAATAGGACTATTTGCTATCCGCAGGAGAAAAGCGACTGCATAAATATAAGGACAAGCTTATAGATAGTTTATAAAAAGGGGGTTTCGGCTCCCTTTTTTGTTTGATTTGAATAGCCTAGTTTCAATATTCGTTATTCCGATCTGAACAGTTTTTTATAAAAGGGGAGCAATACAGAAGACGAATCATCCGAATACGGTATGTAATCAAAGGGCTAAAGCATTCGATTCAGGTGGCTGACAATTATAGAGCCTCCCCTGCCGTGTGTCCCTCCTCTCAAGCCCGGCCTCTATTCCCTGAAGTATCTGCAGGTGGGATTTATTCAACCGGGGGGCAATCAATAAATCGTGCGGCGTATCGGTAAAAAATCTTTCAATGACCATATCGGGATCGAGCCTCTCCATAAAGCGGACTATGAAATCGACATATTCCTCGTATCCGAAGAGAGGGAAGGGATTTTCCCTGTACATCCTTTCAAGCGGCGTGTTTTTCACTATATGGAGGTTATGGACCTTGAGGCAGTCGATGCCCAGCGACGATACCTCGTCAGCCATCGCGAGCATTTCTTCCTCGGTCTCGGTGGGGAGGCCTGCTATTATATGAGCGCCCAGCTCAAACCCCCTTCCCCGCGACATGGCAATCGCGTCCATGACGGAGCGGTAATCGTGCCCTCTGTTCATGTACTGAAGCGACTTGTCGTAAATGGACTCTATCCCGTATTCAAGCGATACGTAGCACTCTTTCGCGAGCCGCTCGAACATCTCGACCTTTTCATCATCCACGCAGTCAGACCTCGTCCCGACGGCGATACCCACGACACCTTCATATTTAAGCGCCTCCCTGTACATCTCCTCCAGAGTCCGCGCATCCCCGTAGGTGTTTGTATAAGCCTGGAAATAGACGATGAATTTTTGGGCCTTGAATCTCCCTCGAAGATAGTCCATACCGCGTATGAGCTGGTCGTGCATGGAGTAGCGGGCGCGGGCGTAGGGAGGGACGAACGTATCGTTGTTGCAGTAAACACATCCGCCGCGCGCAAGGCTCCCGTCCCTGTTCGGGCAGGTAAAACCCATGTCGAGGGACACCTTGTTGACGCGGCCCCCAAACTTTTCCCTTAAATAGGTGTTGTAGTCGTTATAGCGCTTCTTCATGTTCTCCAGTTTGATATTATACCGATTATATCCGTCATGCTGAACCCAGTCGAAGGGTGTCATTTTAAACCCTTCGATAAAGTCAGGATAAACTTCATGTGGCAATCGTAAGATAAGAGAAGGATCGCCACGGCTGCATGCTCAGCCTCGCGATGACGGAAGAGAGAAAACATTTTCTGCGCGGGGAAGAGACGAAAACCAACTTTACAACATTAAGAAAGCTTTCTGGGGTATAGGGCCCGCACGCATGTCGGAAAGTCAGAAAAAACGAGATTGCTTCGTCACTTTGTTCCTCGCAATGACACCCCTCCCTCGTCATTGCGAGGCTCCGAAGGTGCTACGGCAATCTCGTCTTTTGCCTTTTCGTTTTCCGACATTACAGAATTGGCGTTAGGAAAATGGATTATTAAGACATGAAAAATCTTTTAGGGGCCGTGGTGGGATTAAAAGATTTTAGCCGTAATAATCTATTTTTAGCCATATTCTGTATAGTCTTGATTTTTGTTTCTTTTTATCAAGAAAAAGAAAATATAATATTCGTTTTTTCTTTATAAATACAAGCGTATTACGCGGCAATACTTACTTCCCTCATGTCATTGCGAACGGAGCGTATTAAGCGGAGCGCGGCAATCTCAAGATAAAAGAAGGATCGCCACGGCTGCATGCGCAGCCTCGCTATGACTAAATAGAGAAGACATTCCCCCCTCCTCACACAATCCCCGCAGACGGGCAGAGGTGGCTGACTGCGCACTCTCCGCACCGTGGCTTTCTGGCGAAGCAAACGGTCCTTCCGTGATCGCCGAGTGAGTTTGAAAAGAACGTCCATTTCTCCTCCGGAATCAGTTTCATGATGTCGAATTCTATTTTTGTCGGGTCGGAATTAGACGTGAGCTTGAGTCTCTTGGAGAGCCTCGAAATATGGGTGTCGACGATTATCCCCGGTACGCCGAACCAGTTCCCGAGCACGACGTTGGCGGTCTTTCTCCCGACTCCGGCGAGTTTGGTCAGCTCCTCCATGGAAGCGGGCACTTCCCCGCCGTGCTCCTCGACCAGCGCCTTAGAGCAGTTGATAATCGATTTCGCCTTTGCCCTGTAAAAACCGCAAGTGAAAATCTCGCTCTCAAGTAAGGAAGGGTCGGCATCGGCAAACTCTCTGGGCGACGGGTATTTCTTAAAAAGAGTTTTTGTAACCTCATTCACCCTTTTATCCGTGCACTGCGCCGAAAGAATGCAGCCGATCAGCAGCTCAAATGCGTTGTTGTAATTAAGGTGACACCGCGCCTCGGGATATTCCTCTTCGAGGATGGAGAGGATATGACGGGCCCTTTCACGTTTCGATTTCCGGCTTTCACGCCCCTTCCCCGCGTTCTTTTTATTCACCCCTTTTACCTCCGGAGTATAAAAAAAGGGGATATGCCCTGAGCACATCCCCTGATTCATGTTTATCTTTGTAAAATAGTTTTCGTTTGTCGGTAAGCTTAATCCTTACGGGCGGGTTCAAGCCCCTCTTTTCCTTCAAAGAAATCCGCGTTCTTCGCGGTGTATTCACTCCATTTTTCGGGCAGCTCGTCTTCATGGAAAATCGCGTCAACCGGGCACGGGTCAACACATGCGCCGCAATCTATACATTCTTCAGGGTGTATGAAGAGCTGGTTGTCTCCCTCGTATATGCAATCCACGGGGCACGCTTCTACGCAAGCTTTATCTTTAACATCGATGCACGGCTCCGCAATTATATATGTCATTCTGTAATACCTCCGAATATTTGTAATAGGTAATATACTTAATGCCCCGGAGACCCGCAAGGCATGTGGCCGGGAGTCGTTATTAAGACCCGGCGGCTACAAATTCTCCTGCTATTTATCGGTTAAACCGCTTCAGTTCTACTCGGTAGTCTTTTCTTCTTGAGCCCCTCCGCTGTTCTCCTGCTGAGCGGCTTCTCCCCCTGTTTGATCTGTAGCTGTATCCGCAGTCCCTTCATTCCCCGACGAATCAACCGCTTGACCGGCCTCGGAATCACTCGCAGCGCCCGTATCCGAAGCGCTTTCCGGAGCCGGTGCGGATTCGTCTGTTGCAGCTCCGACAGGCGAGTTTTGAAGAGCGTCACTCTCCTCGACAGAAACCGGAGCGGCGTCAACATCCTTTACGACCGATTTGCTTACGCCGCTTGCGGCAAAGTATCCGAGCGTGAGCGATGTGAGCATGAATAATACGGCAAGCCCCCTTGTAACCTTGGCAAGGAACGGTACGGCGCCGCTCGACCCGAAGACGGAGTCGCTCGTGCCCCCGCCGAATATCGACCCCAGGTCGCCGCTCTTGCCCGGCTGGAGCAGCACCACTATTATGAGCAGTAAGCTCACTAATATATGTATTAATTTTACGGAAGAAATTATTAGTTCCACTTTTTACTCTCCTGCTATCCGCACTATATTTGCCATCGCCCCGGCCTCGAGGCTTGCTCCCCCGACGAGGGCGCCGTCTATATCGGCTTCGGCGAGCAGTGCTTTTATATTATCCTCGTTAACGCTCCCGCCGTACACTATCCTTATGCGCCCGGCGTGATCACCCATAATATTACCTGTTACTTCACGAATTGTAGCGTGCACGTGTTGCGCTTCGTCAGGTGTGGCGTGCTGGCCGGTGCCGATTGCCCAAACAGGCTCATATGCTATAACGAAGCCCGCGGGGTCCTTGATTCGAAGCTCTTCTAAAGCCGATTTTACCTGGCTCCCCACAATCTTGATTGTTTTACCACCGTGCCTCTCTTCAAGACTCTCACCCACGCAGACAATAACATTTAACCCGCCCTTGAGCGAAGCTTCAATCTTCCGCCTGACCATCTCGTCCGTCTCATTAAGCACATTTCTCCTCTCGGAGTGGCCTATTATAACCCACGTGCATCCCGAATCGGCAAGCATACCGGGTGAAATCTCCCCTGTAAACGCTCCTTTCTCCTCCCAGAATACGTTCTGTGCGCCGAGCATAATGCCCGTCCCTTCGAGCGCCCCCGCTACAGCGCCGAGCGCAGTGTAGGGAGGGGCCAGTATAACATCCACCCTGTCAGCCGCGTCCCCTGCTTCTTCCGCGACACCGCGGGCAAGCGCCCCTGCCTCCTCCCTCATCATATTCATCTTCCAGTTGCCTGCGATGAGTGTTTTTCTCATTTTATCCTTTCTTCAATCGCCGTGATCGCGGGAATCGTACCGTTTATAATATAATCCATAGCGGCATCGCCGCCCCTGGATATGAAACTTATCCCGCCTTCATACCCTGCTTCCTCGACCGCCTTTACCGTGTCATCCCCCAGAATCGCGCTGAAAGCCTCGGACCCGGAAAGCGCTTCCGCCAGAGCGGCTGTTCCCTCTCCGAATACGGACTTTTCATAAACACCCAACGGCCCGTTCCAGAGTACCGTTCTAGCTCTGGATACGTTATTGGCAAACGACACGCGGGTGTCGGGACCTATGTCAACCGCCATTGATTCCTTCGGGATACTGACGCCGGAAATTATAAAGGAAGGGGAGTCATTGTTCAAATCTCCCCGGACGGTAACAAGGTCCTCCGGAATTATCAATTTGATATCTCGCGTGAAGGAGGAGGAAATCAGTTTTTTGGCGCTGTAAAGGGTCCGCTCGTCGATCTCGGACCTGCCGGTCTCCTTACCTATAATCCTGAGGAAGGAATTGGCTATCGCGCCCCCTACCAGAAATGATTCCACCCTGTCGAGGAGACTCTCCATGAGCTCTATTTTCCGGGAAGAGCTTTCTCCGCCGATTACCGCCGTAAACGGAGGGTCGGGGTCTTTAAAGCGGCTCAGATTATTAATCTCGTTTTTGAATCCGAGCCCCGCGCATACGGTATCGAAATATTCGGTTATGGCTGTAAGCGAGGCGCGCTCCTGGTTGGAAATCGAAAAAGCCTCATTCACATAAATATCCGCGATTTCGGAGAGCTTTTTAGCGTATTCCGGGCTGTTTGAGAGTTCCCCTTTGTGGAACTCAAGGTTTTCCAGAAGCATTACGCTTCCCGGAAGCATATCGCCCGAGATCTTCTTCACCACGTCCCCGACAGAATTTTCCGGGAAATATATCTCGCAGTCCAGAAACTCCGTGAGCTTTTTACCTACAGGCTCAAGCGAGTACTTGCGATTCAGCCTCCCTCCGGGACCGCTCAGATGAGACGCGATTATCACCCTGGCCTTCTCGCCCACCGCGTAATGAATTGTGGGGAGCGCGTGCAGGATTTTCGACACATCGGAGACTTTGCCCGAGCGTGTAATGGGGATGTCGAAATCTACCCTTATAAGGACCCTCTTCTCTCTAATATCTATTTCTTCTATTGACGGTATTGTCATGCAGCGCCGTGTTTATATCTGTTTATATAATCTCCGAGCCTCTTTATGCCTTCTTCGATGTCGCCTATCGAGGTCGCGTAGGAGAATCTCAGATAACTCTCTCCTCCCTCACCGAAGTCGATTCCGGGCGTAACCGCGACACGGGCTTTTTCCAGTATATCAAAGGCGAGCTTACGGGAATCCCGGCCCAGCTCTTCCGCATTTACGAATACGTAAAACGCCCCCTCAGGCTCTGTGTCGAGCCTGAAACCGAGCTCCCTCAACCCTTCGATCATCACCTTCCGCCTCCGGTCAAACTGCTCCACCATCCCGAACGCCTCCGACTTTCCCTTTCTTATAGCTGCCACGCCAGCCCTCTGAACAAACGGGTTGGGAGATATAAAGAGGTTCTGCTGAAGCTTTTGCACCGGGCGCACGAATTGCTCGGGCACAATAAAATAACCGAGCCTCCAGCCGGTCATCGAGTAGAGCTTGGAGAAGCCGTTTACGGCAATGGCGTTGTGCGTAAATTCGAATATTGTGCTCGCCTTCTCCCCGTAAACGAGCCCGTGATAGATTTCATCGGAAATAACCAGCACTCCGAGTGCCGCGATCTCTCCGATCACTTCCGGCCTGAGCACGGCGCCGGTCGGGTTCGCCGGGGAGTTTATCAATATCGCTTTTGTCCTCGGGGTAATCGCTTTTTTGAGCCTGCCGACGTCTATCTGGTACGCCTCTTCCTCATATATCCCGACGGTTCTGGGAACGCCCCCGGCTATTTTTATGATCTGCGGGTAACAGGCGTAATGGGGGTCGGTGATTATAACCTCGTCTCCCGCATCAAGCAACGAGAGCATTGAGAGAAAGAGAGCGGGCGAGCTGCCCATAGTGATTATGACCCTTCCGGGCGAGATATTAACACCATAAGTTTTCTCGTAATCATCTGAGACGGCCTCTCTCAACTCTCCCGTGCCGAGACTGTGCGTGTACCCCGTGTCCCCGTCTTTAATAGCGTTTATAGCTTCGCTGCGAATAACTTCGGGCGTTTGAAAATCGGGCTCCCCTACTTCGAAATGTACGATACTCTCACCCCGGGCTTCAAGCTCCTTTGCCCTTTCCAGAACCTCCATCACGTAAAAAGGGGATATCCCTTCCGACAGCTTCGACGGCATGGCGATTTATTCTATGTGTAAAGAGTGGGGTTGTCTAGAAGCCGCGGCAATCTCAAGATACAAGAAGAGATTGCTTCGCCTTCGGCTCGCAATGACGAGTGAGCGTGTCATTAAGAGCACTTCGATAAACTCAGGAGAGACTCCTCGCGGCAATCCCGTCTTTTGCCTTTTCGTTTTCCGACATTACAGAATTGGCGTGAAGAATATAGATTATTAAGACGTAAAAATCTTTTACGGGACGATTCCGAACAAGCAACGATTGCAAACGAGTGCGCAATCGGTCGCCTTAGGACGAAGGCAAAACTGGTAATAGGCACTAAATACCAAATAACGTCCTTAGTCCTGCTACACTAAACCAATATGCTAACTGCGGTAGTATTAAAAGATTTTAGACTTAATTAAGATATATTTAGCCACATTCTGTGCAGTCGGTGATTTTTGTTTCTTTTTATCAAGAAAAGGAAAATATCATTATCCACCGAATATGTGCTGGTCATCTCCCCCGCTTATCTCAACCATGTACAACTAATTTCCTCCCCATAAAAAGGGGGATCCGGGTGGGGGTGTCGTATCGAGCCCTTCGATAAACTCTGCGAAGCCAGTCTTGCCGTTTAATAAATTTCAGAAGGGAATAAAGCAGTTAGATGACAAATACGAAACAACTAAACTCAGACCGCCGCATACCTTTCCTCTTTACCAAAAGCCTTTTCGATCTTGCTCTTGAGAAGCTCGCGCTTCAGGCGGCTTAGCCTGTCTATGAAAAGAATTCCGTCAAGGTGGTCAATTTCGTGCTGGAAAACACGGGCGAGTAAATCCTCGGCCTCTATCTCAAGAAGCTCGCCCTCCCGGTTGTATCCCTCAAGCACGATTTTATTTTTTCTTTTTACATCGCTCACGAACCCCGGAATGCTGAGGCACCCCTCCTCCCCCGTAACCTCCCCCGAGGCTGATGTAATTTCAGGGTTTATTAGCTCTATAAGGCCAGGGCCTTCGTATTCGACTTCCTCTTCCCCTTCCCTATTCGCGGGAGTTATATCGACAACGATTATCCTCTTATCCACGCCCACCTGAGGGGCCGCGAGCCCCACACCCGGAGCGTCGTACATAGTCTCCGCCATATCGTCGAGGAGCCTCAGGATATCGTCGTCTATTTCCTCGACGACACCGCACTTCTTCCTCAGAAAAGGGTCGGGATATTTAAGTATATTTCTTACAGACATATGAAAAATGCTATCGGATAAGACATAATTGTCAATCTGCCAGGTCGGATAAAACGTATCACGCGGATATATTCACTCAGGCTTAAATAGATTGCGGGTATATCAAATCGGCTATTATCACTCTTCGCCGTTCAGCTTCCCTATCAGTTCACGGCTGGGTCTGAAATGAGGGAGCTTTTTCTCCGAGACAGTAACCTTCTCCCCCGTTCTTGGGTTTCTGCCCTCGTAAGAGCCGTAGCTCTTGGTAAAGAAGCTTCCGAAGCCTCTGATTTCGATTCTCCCTCCGTCTTCCAGCACTTCCGTCATATGCTCAATTATGGTATCCAGGATCTGCTCGGATTGGGAAGGTTGAAGATTAAATTTTTCGGCTAATTCCTTTTCTATATCTGAACGCTTCATAATAGAACTCCAGACCGCATTAGTCGCACCGTAACGCCCGCCCCTCAATCCAATTTAGATAATTATCAAGTGTTTGTCAAGTGTTACACTCAACATTTAATGAAATAAAGTTCCGTTCCGGTTTGCCGCCTGTAATCTAATAAACGCTACAGTTTTTATGCTTAATTAAGCCTTGATTTTCTTTTTAGCGCCGCTCTTGGCCCTGGCCTCCTTGCCGCCGACTTTCTCACCCACCTTTCCCTTCGCTTCGGGATGATGGTCGAGAAATACATTCAGGTGCATGTCTGAGTAAGAGCCCTTGGGATAGTATTTATCGTAGAATTCGACGTCGATGTTCATCGCCTGAAAAACCAGTCTCATGTACATCGGATCGACAAACGCAGGGAACCTTCCGTACGTGTCGTAGATGTAATTGGCAACGTCCTTGACAATCTGGATTGTCGTGTCGGTAGGCTTGGGCGCTCTCATAAGATGCTTGTCGGGCTCTGCATAGGGAAAGGGTTTCTCCGGTTTCCAGGCTTCGTTCTTGTGCTCGTGAAACGCGTCGATCGCCTCGTCCATATTCTTGTAATAAGGCGGGCAATAGCCCTCGAATATACCGTCCCTTCCCACAGGAATAGTGGTAGGCGGATCAAGTACGCCCTTTTTCGGCTGAATGAACCGGAATCCGAGCCCCTTGAACAAGTCCGGCGCAGCTCCCATAGCAAATCTGGGGATAAAACCGCTGAAGGTCCATCCGGCGAGGCCCAGAGCCTGAAGCGCGAGGCTCATGTTCTGGCAGATAAAAGCCTGCTCCACGTTAAGCCCTGTCAGAATCCTCACTTCGAGGTCAAATAGCGACATCTTGACGCTGTCCTTGAGCCTCCCCTTCTTTATCCATTTATCCACCCCCGCGGGCTTTCCGGTGAGGTCGTCGATAATAGTAAATCCGTACGAATGGCTGCAGTAGAGATGCAGCAGGTTTATGTATTCTTCGGTTACGTCCGTAACGGGTATGAAAACAGACGTTCCCGGTTTGTTAGTATTCCACTGGTTAAATTCGAAAAGTCCCGGCATACGATCCGGGAGGTCGGCTCTTCCGTCCTCGAGCTTAACCAGGCTCTCCCGGTAGAGCTCCAGCACCCGCTCTATCTTTTCTTCGCGGTCCATCTTGAAAAACATATCCAGTTCGTGACTCTTCGGAAGCATGTGTTTTACATCCACATGATACAGCCCCTCGTCATTCGTGAAGAACAGTTCCGTACCGTGATTGTTGCAGGCCGACGGCCAGGTGCGCCCCGTCCACTGGCAGAGAAGGTCAATACCGGTCTCGGGCGGGAGATCGGCGAGACAGAGCCCCGTAAGACCTGTTCCCGACCATACTAGAAGCGCCTCCTCCATCTCCTCAAGCGGTATCGGATCGTATTGGGATTCAAAGCCGAGCGTAGTATCCTCGAGCTTCATCCCCAGTCCGAACCTCCGGGAGCGGCGGTTGAATATAGAGTCGAAAAGCGGGTAGTTCAAAGCCTCCTCATACCTTTCGCTCAATTTGAATTTTCCGTCCCCTTTCCCGTTACCTTTACCATTCTTTGCCATAACTTCCTCCGACTTATATTTGTAACATTTATTGTGTCACCAACACCCATAGAGAATTTAAAATATGTTGACCGAAAATGCAAGGCATTTTTGCCCCTGCCGGGTATCCAGATTAACGCCGGAGGGTCAGCATGATTCACCGCTTTATAAAAGCGTGAGCTCTCTCCCGTCATCGCGAGTCCACGCTAGCGGCCGTGGCGATGCTGTCTTTTCCCTGTCATTGCGAGCGGAGCGTATTACGCGAGGCGCGGCAATCTCATAGAAGAGAGATTGCTTCGTTACTTCGTTTAGTTTCATTAACTATGACTCAAGGTATAAACACGTACACGGAATTAGCCAATGGCGTCCGGTTCCTCGTGTTCCTCGAAACCTTTCTCGCAATGACAGCGTTTTAGTAGTTTGCGACAGGCGGGACAGACCTGTACCCCGAAAGACTGTCGTAATGTCGGGAAGTATTTCCAATTAGTCATTCTGAATTTATTTCAGAATCTCGTCTTTCAAGCGTTTTCTTATTACATTGGTGCTTCCTAATTACTAATTTTTGTAAGTGATGTGCCGCCAAAACACTAAAAAAAATAGACCCTGAAACAAGTTCAGGGTGACGTTATTTGTTATGCTGAGGAGTTTTGTGGAAATCGTAGACACATATTGCGTGCATTAGGATAAAGAAAAAGTTTCCACCGACACCCTCTACCCCGGCGAACTTGGCGAAATGGCGGATTTGTACTCATTTTCCCCCTTAGAAAAAGGGAACGGTTCCGAATGAGTAACGAATTCGAGTATGCAAGGATTCGGACGTCTCGAAAGCTTATTTCTTCTGGCACTGCATATTTAAAACCAAATTCGAGAGGGGTTTAAGTTCAGATATATCTGTTCCAGCACTCCGAGATTGCCAAGTTCTGAAGGAGCCACGGCAATCTCATGATAGGAGTGATAATCCCACTCGTGTGTATTCGTAAAAAGCAGGTAAATGCTTGAGTATCAAAGCTGCGACTGTCAAATTGATTGCCCTGAGAGAAAAGCGGTCCCTGTCGGAGTCTCGGCTCCGCCCTCGGGCTCGAGCGTCAGCCTGAACTCATCTATATCCTCTCCGTATTCCCTGAGAGAGTCTATCTTCACAACGCTGTTGCCGTCACTGTCCGATTCAAATACGCCCACGCTCTTCGTATCCCCGTCGGCGACAACCCACCACTGATAGGTTTTTCCCGGAGGAGGTACGGGAAGATTAAGCGAATAAAAGAGCGCATCGTTCTCGTCCCTGTCCCATAGCACTCTGCCAGCCGCCTCCGTTTCGGGCTTCCTGCTCTCAAGAGCGATGAGCACTATATTAGGGTCCTCCATGAATTCGGTAATCTCTTCGAGGCTCGCGAGTTTTGTTTCCAGACTCCCAACCTCGCTTTCTTTGAGAGCCAGGAGATTGTTGAGAGTCTTTATCTCACCCTGCTGAACCGTAACGCGCTCGTTCAATTCACCTACCAGGGCGCGCTGATCATTTAGCGTTCCCCTCAGCGAAAGATTCCAGACTAAGAGGAATACTATTGCCGCGGCGGCAACCGCTCCCCCGAGACCGAACAGTAAGGGCTGAAGCTTCCCGAAAAAAGGAACCCGGCTTTTGGCCCTCTGCCCGGCGTGGGACTTTTTAATTTCCGCCAGCAGCTTTTTCCTGAGCTCCGGAGAGGGAAAAATACCCTTTGCCGCATAGGGCAGAAGCGAATTCACCTCTTCGTACTCTCTCAGAAGCTCCCTTCCCCTGGGTGTATCCAGAAGACTCTCCGCCTCTCTGAGCTCCTCTCCCTCCAGTACTCCAAGAGCATAAAGAGGGATAAGCTCATCCATTCTCGATTTATCCGTCATAGTCCGGGCAATCCAAAAAAATTCTTCGGGTAGATTGTATGCAAATTATATATAAAGCCGCCGTTTAATTAAATATACGCCTGGAGTTAACATTCGGTTTAAATCCACATTAATACTATAACCGCGTTATCATTATAGGTGCGGGCGAAATTTCAATAGCGTAAAAACGCCTGTATAATAAGATTTTCTATTTATAGTGGGCATAGTCAATATAACCCGATTTGATTAAATTAGAGCGGTTAACACAGGTGTGTGTGGAGACGGATGGCTGAACGCGCGCGGGACAGTGCAGAGAGAGAGCTTGCGGAGCTCATTACGAAAATCGCAAAGGAATGCGAGTCCGCTCTCGGAAAGCTCTATGACCTGACAATTTCACAGGTTTACGGGCTGGCCCTCAAGATCCTTTCAAGCACTCAGGAGGCGGATGAGGTCACACTCGACGTATTCAAACAGGTCTGGAACAGGGCTTTTGATTACTCGGCCGAGCGCGGCACTCCGTCGGCGTGGCTCATAACGCTCACCAGAAGCAGGGCAATCGACAAACTGAGATCGGAAGGGAGACGTAAAAGAATTCAGGATCCCCTTCCCGACGAGCTTACAGACAAGGTTTCATCGCCCGAGGAAAAGACCGAGATTAGAGAAAAACGCGAGCTCATCGAAAGCGCCCTTTCGGAGCTCACCCCGCAGCAGCGTGAGTCAATCGAGCTTGCCTATTTCCACGGCCTTACACAGACCGAGATTTCAGCGCGCATGAATGAGCCGCTCGGGACAGTGAAGAGCTGGATGCGGGCGGGGATGATGAAACTTAGGGAGATAATATCCCCTGAGGATCAGCCCGCATAATACATTCGGGAACAACTAAAGCGGAAGCCCGATTTTCCTGCCGATTGCCGCGTAGGCCGCGTAAAATGCGATCATCACCAAGGCAGAGACCGTCATGGAGAGCCAGAAGTTATAACCGTTTCTCAGCAGCCAGGGGAGTATGAGGAAAAAGAGCAGAGTCGGCAATACGAGCCAGAATATCGCTATCGACAGATCCGCTATGCTGCCCGAGTCCCCTGTGTCCACATAGAGCCATATCATGGCCAGAAGAGACGTGAGCGGCAGCGCCGCGAGCAGGGCCGCAAAAGTCGTGTGCCTCTTCCCAAGCTCCGAAATACCTACTATTACCAGTGCTGTTAAAATAGTTTTTACTGCGATATATAACATAACGCGCTCCTTTCCATCCTCTTTATTTCCTATTAAAATAATCCCTGTCTGCGCGGCTTACAAATATCACAGCTTGCCTGACGGTGAATAGCGCCGACAGTACGGAAAATGACAGATATTCAACTAGGCATGAAATTATAATGAAGCGTTCGAGACTTGGAAAATTCCTCATTCCCTCCGTCGTCGTTCACGTGATATTGATAGCGTTTATACTCGTTTATTTTGTGGATAGCGACGCGGGCAGGAAATCGGGATCTATAATCGTGGGCATTGTCGGCAGCGAAGACACCGGGAGCGCAAGGCCGAAACCCGAAAAATCCGAAACAGCCAAATTACAGGAGTCCGTTAAGAATAATGTGAAACAGACTGCCGTAAAACAAAAATCCCCTGGTGAGCCTGAAAAAAAAGAACTGACAACCGCGAAAGCCGTAGAGAGAAGCCCTTCCGCCGCAGTCAATCGAAATATACAAACCGGTGAGAAAAAACAGGCTCTTACAGATGAAGAGAATTCGGCTACGAGCGCGAATCAGGGGCCGGATAGAAATAAAGGACTTCAAACCGCCGGAAATGAAACAGCGGCGATCGAAAAAAAGGGGGAGTCAGGAGAAGCCGCTACAAATCCGGTCACAAGTGCCGGAGTCAAAAAATCCGCCCGGCCCGATTATAAAATAAATCCGGCGCCGAGGTATCCGGCAACAGCCCGCAGAAGGGGTTACGAAGGGGAAGTGCATTTGAGAGTCTATGTGCTGGAGAACGGCAGGGTCGGCAAAATCGAGCTTGCAAAACCCTCAGGCTATGAAGTGCTGGACGAAACGGCGCTCGAAGCGGTAAAAAGCTGGGTTTTCATCCCCGGCACGGAAGACGGAAGGGAGGTCGCGAGCTGGGTCACTGTACCTATCAGCTTCAGGCTCGATAAAGGGTGATCCTTAAAGGAGTAAGCGCCTTGATAGTTAAATCCTATCTTATCGACGACAGCCTGCATCTCAAAGAGGAATCCCCCGAACAAAAAATCGGCGAGAGGCTCGCTGACGGCAAGCCGCGCTGGATAGACATAGTTGATCCCGATAAAAGGGAGCTCAGGGAAATACTTTCCCCGCTTATTTCGGATGAATCGATTATCGAGGACTTCATACTTCGGGGCAGGAACCTGCCTTTGGCTCATACCGAAAATGAGCTCTATTTCGAATTCCCCAGAATTACGGAGGAAGCGACCTTTGAAATTGAGCATATTTCCTTCCTCTGCATGCGGAACCTACTCATCACAATTCATGCCGGGGAAATAGACCCTATAACGAAGCTGGCCAGTGACCTATGCAATAATTTCCACCTGCAAAGGGCGACAATCGCATCCCTTCTTTACCATATTATCGAGAATATGATGGAAACAAATTATTTTCTCTACATAAACCAGCGGGACAGTATCCACAATCTCGGCAAGAGCATAAATCTTGCGCCGGACGAGGTCGACCTCAAAAGCATACTCACACTAAAGAACAATATCGGGCGCCTTAGCGTGATGGCTGAAGATCAGCTTTACTGTCTTAACGCCATTCAAAAATTCGAGGGAGCGGCTTTCGACATAGGAAAGCAGCGCCGCAACTTTAAAAAGCTCGACGACGAAGCGCAGAACGAATTCAGGCTGCTCGGCAGGTATGAAAGCAGGCTTCAAAACATTCATCAGCACTACGACCTCACGCTTCAGGAGAGGACAAACAACAGGCTCAAAGTACTTACGATAATTGCGGCCATATTCCTGCCCCTGAACCTCATAGCGGGAATTTATGGAATGAACTTTCGATATATCCCCCTACTCCAGTGGCAATACTCTTATCACCTAACGCTCATACTTATGCTGGCGGTTTCGGCGGGAATGCTGTTTTTCTTCTACCGGAGCGGGTGGTTTAAATAGCCGTACTGCATAAACTGTTGCCACTTCTTGCGGGGCAATCGCCGCTCACTTCTTAAAACTCTACAGGGTGATTTTCTTTCCCGCCCGGTTTTTCAAATCAATAAACTGACGCTTTTTACACACAGGCACATAGACGCCTACTCTCAGGATGTGAAAGACCGGACCGGCCAAAATCCGAACTGATGTGAACAAACGAAGCGCAAAAGCTATAATCGGGAGCTAACCTGCAGTACAATTATAAACAGCATATATAGAAATTCGGAGGCTAGTACTGGAAGGAACATATGGATTTAGAACGCATGTTTTTGTCTAATAAAGTGCTCATACCTCTTGGGCTCGTTATACTGATCTCTCTGTCCCTCACTTTCTTCCCCCTGGTAGGGACCCTCGGGTTCGAATACTCCGTGGTTATGGGTTTCGTGCTGGCCTTTATATCCGTTTTTATCTCCGCCGAGCTAATCGACAGCGACTATAAGATCCAGAGGATGGGAAGGAGGCTTTCAGACAGAGTCTCGTCCATACTGACGATCAATATCATATTCCTCTTAGTGGTATTTCTCATAGGGCTCGGAAGCTCCCTTATAAAAGGCGACTGCTACAAAAAGGAGGGAGCGGCGTTCTTTCTCCTGATCCCGGTTGTAAGCGTGTTCTTTTCTTCCACACTCGGTCTCCTGACCGGGTTCATCTTCAGAGGAAGGGGGTTCTTCACAGGGGCACTCATAATTATCGGGACGATAATTTATTCCCTTTGGAAACTCTATAGCAATCCTTCGCTCTTCGTTTATAATCCGGTGTTCGGATTCTTCCCCGGACCCATTTACGACGAAGCTATACCTGTCACCCTCACACTGGTAGTGTACAGAATAATCACCGTCCTGTGGGGATTCCTCTTTCTCACGCTGCTGACAATTGCTAACGGCATGGTGTTCAGAAGAATAGGCGCATGGGGTTTCATCAAGCTCTTCATTTTCGCGGCGGCTCTGGTTATTTCCTACTCATACAAGCAGGAAATCGGCTTTACCTATTCCCGCGAATATATAACTGAGAGTATTCTCCCGGCTTCGGTCGAGACGGATAATTTCATTATCTACTACGACCCGGGAGCCACAAGAGATATAGACCTGATCGCCCGGGATCACGAATGGAGATACAAACAGCTATCCGAATTCCTCGATACGGACTCCTCGCAGAAGATACGCTCATACATTTATCCGGACTTCAAAACACGTAAGAACGTAGTCGGCGCCGGAGAAACTACAATCGCAAACCCTATACACAAGGAAATACATCTCGTTTACGATTTATTCCCCCACCCGGTGCTCAAGCACGAGCTTACTCACGTGATGTCCGCAGATTTCGGGAGCAAGTTCCTCAAGATAAGTCCCAAGATCGGTCTTCTCGAAGGGCTCGCCGTGGCGGCCGACTGGGACGGGGACGGCTACACGCGCCACCAATGGGCCAAGTTGCTAATTAAAAAAGGGGCGGCTCCGCAACTAAATAACATACTCGGATTCGGATTCTGGTACGCGCCTCCGGCTGTCGGCTACACACTAACGGGATCTTTCTCAAGATATCTCATCGACACTTACGGAATGGACAAATTTAAAACCGCTTACAGAACCGGGAATTTTTCGGTTTACGGCAAAGGGCTGGACGAGCTTATAACGGAATGGAAGGTTTTTCTCGAAGGAATCGAAACTCCTCTTCAAGCGGAAGCCATAGCGGAGGCCAGATTCAGCGAGCCGAGCATATTCGGCGCGACCTGCCCGAGACGCGTCGCGGCCCTCAAAACCGACGGGTACAGAAGCTTCAGTGACAGTAATTATCATCGCGCGCGCCTCCTGTTCGAAGAGGCTCTCTCCTATGACGCCGATGACCCCGTTCTTCTTAACGGGCTCGCATACTCTAATTACTATGAAGGTAATTACCCGGAAGCCGCGCGCGTTGCGAAACGTTCAGCCTCCATCTCGGAAGTGGACAAAACCATTTTGGAAAATCTCAGGGGCAACGCTCTCTGGCAGTCGGGAAAAACGAATGAGGCTCTTGTAATATTCAAGTCCATACGGGGAAACCCCCTGCCGGATGAAATCAAAAGGGAACTCGATATCAAAATATCTGCGATTGAGACCGGAGGAGAACCCGCGGGCAAATTACGGGAGTTCTTCTCCACGAGGGACAGGGTCTATCAGACCGTTTCTCTTGAAGAATCAGTAATGCTCTCACCCGACTATTCTCCCGCCTACTATCTCCTCGGCAGGATGTTATACAATAACGGGGAATACAAAAAGGCCGTCCCCTATCTGACACTGGCAAAATTTCTCGGCCTTCCCTCCGATGAATTGACCGGGGAGAATTCGAGGCTGCTCGGCATCTCTCTTTTTGCCGGAGAAAACTACGAAGGCTCCGCTGATATATTCCGGGAAATTACCGCATCTGACGGAAGCAGCGGTTCCAGGAACTATGCTCTTGATTTTATAGAAAGGGCTCGGTGGGCGAAAGAAAAGCGGTTGAAGTAATAATTTAATCCTATATAATCTATAGCTCCCTCAAATGCACAAGTACATCACCGCTATAACCATAACCGCTATAATCGTAGCGGCGGACCAGCTATCCAAGTGGCTCGTCGTCAGAAACATACCGCTTTACGGAAGAGTAGAGTTTCTGCCTTTTCTGGATTTAACTCACATCAGAAACCCGGGCGCCGCCTTCGGCATATTCCGGGATATGCCTGAAAGCATCAGGATTCCCCTGTTCGTGGTCGTGCTCATAACCGCGGTTATAGTGATCTTCTACTTCCTGTCCCAAACACAAAGCGGGGACAGACTCCTCGTGATCTCTTTGTCGCTTATTCTCGGCGGCGCGATAGGGAACTCGATAGACAGATTCAAGCTCAGATACGTAACGGATTTCATAGACTTCCACTGGTTCGGAAACCCTGCGCTCCACTGGCCGCCGTTTAACCTGGCTGACTCCGCTATTACTATCGGTGTTATACTGATACTTCTTGATACATTCATATTGAAACGGGGCGGGTAGCCATGTTCACCGGAATAATTGAGGACATAGGAAAAGTAAGGGGTATAAAGCGCAAGGCGAAAGAATCCGTCTTTAGCTTCGAAGTAAGCAAAATTAACCTGGCGGAAGTCGGGCTTGGAGACAGTATCTCAGTAAACGGGACGTGCCTCACCGTAACGTCCCTCGGGAAAAACAGCTTTACCGTGGACGCCTCTCATGAGACGCTCGCCAGGACAAATCTGGGAAGATTAAAGACCGGAAACAGAGTGAATCTCGAGCGCGCGCTTAAAGTCGGCGACAAGCTCGGGGGGCATATGGTGAACGGGCACGTGGACGGCGTGGGCAAGGTGAGCTCTATCCGAAAGCGCGGTGGCTCGGTAGAGTTCGGGTTCTCAGTACCCGGGGAGTTGTCGAAATACGTCGTGGAGAAAGGCTCAGTCGCGGTGGACGGCGTAAGCCTTACGGTAAACGCGGTTAACGGCAATGAATTTCTGGTAAACATAATCCCCTACACGCTTGAAGAGACGATCTTCGGCGAGCTTAAAATCGGAAGCCCGGTCAACATAGAATGCGATATAATCGGAAAGTATGTCGAGAAATTCGTGACGGGTCGCGAGAAAAAAAACAGTATTTATCAGTTTCCGGATGAATCCTGATAAGCGTAATCTTAAAAATATATTTTTAGTCGGCTTTATGGGCGCCGGTAAAACAACGGTCGGCAGGATTTTAGCTGAAGAAGTCGGTTACAGATACGTAGACGCCGACAATGTAATAGAAAAGCAGAGCGGGAAGAAAATTACCGAAATATTCTCCGAGCACGGAGAGGAATATTTCAGGGCGCTTGAATCGGAGGTTCTTGAAAATCTCTCAAATGGAGAGAGGCAGGTAATAGCCACGGGCGGAGGGATTGTCACGAGGGAGACTAACTGGGAGATAATGAACCGGGGAGGCATTACGATTTATCTGAAAGCCCCGATCGCCACCATCTGGGAAAGAATTAAAAACAGTAAATCCCGTCCCCTTCTCCGGGGGGAAGACCCGCTCGGGACCGCGGCGCTGCTGCTCCAAAAACGCGCACGGTTCTACGAGAGAGCAGACATAATAATAGACACCGAAAATCTCTCTCCGGATAGCGTTGCGCGGGAAATAGCCAAATTGCTTTAAATCTAGATTGGTGACTTACCTGGTCCTGTTTGTCGCCGCTAATAAAATTGTTTAAGATTTAGGAGCTATGCAAATGTCTTCCAATAGGCCCGGACCGAAAAGAAAATCTCAGGCGGCAACATCTCAGGAATGGATAGATATCTCTGTCCCGATCTCTGACGGCATGGTAAGCTGGCCGGGCGATCCCCCGGTCAGGGTTTACCGCCTTCACGACATGGACAAAGGGGATGACTGCAACGTATCCGAAGTTTCTATGACCGTTCACACAGCCACCCATATGGATGCCCCTTCCCACTTCACAAAGCTCAAAACCGGTATAGACAAGATGCCGTTGTCCGCGGTTGTGGGCAACGCGCGCGTGATTGAGGTAAACGACCCTGAATCCATAAAAGTCGCGGAGATACGCCCCCACCGTATACGCCGGGGGGAAAGAATTCTCTTTAAAACACGGAACTCAAAACGCAAATGGGATAAGAAACCTTTCGATGAAAAATTCGTGTACATTTCGACAGAGACGGCGGAATACCTGGTTGACCGAAAGGTACAGACCATAGGAGTCGATTACCTTTCGATCGGCGGATTCGAATCGAATATCAATGAAGTCCATCAAATAATACTCAAGGCACGCATCTGGGTCATAGAGGGCCTCGACCTTTCGCGGGTAGAACCCGGCAGGTATGAAATGATATGCCTTCCGATCAAGATCGAAAACTGCGAAGGCGCCCCGGCCAGGGCCCTTTTACGCTCAATCTGAAACCTATTCAAATTTTTACAATCCGAGCATGTATTAAGGTATCCTTCTTAGCTTATGTAAAACACGCTTGTCCAGGGGAGGTCAAATATGAACCAAGGCTCGCCGCTCGAATTCTATATCCAAAAATTCTCGGATTACGACCCCGTAATTTCGGCGCACGTCATAGAAACTATGGATATCGAGGAGAGTATAGAGGTATTCGAGAGTCTCCCGGTAGGTATCACGAAAACCATTTTCGAGAATTTGCAGAACGAATATGCCGCAAAGCTTCTGAGCAAGCTCCCTGACGGCAAAGCAGGAGAGATCGTACGCAGCATCGAGCCTCTTAAGGTATCGCTAATAGTCGGAATATGCACCCCTGAACTCAAAGACAAAATCGCGCGCAATCTTACAGATCACCAAAAAAAGGAGATCAGAGAGCTTCTCGAATACCCTAAAGACAGCGTAGGGCACATAATGAGCCCGAACTTCCTCGCGCTCAGGGACGATCTCAGAATTTCAGACGTGCTGAGCAAGATAAAACGCATGGCAGACCAGGATACCACACCCCTCTCTTATCTTTACGTAATAGACGAGCAGAACAGGCTCAAGGGAGTGTTAAGCATGAGGGACCTGATTATTCAGGAACCCCATAAGAAGCTCGGCGAGGTTATGATTAAAGACGTCTTTTACCTGAATGCGTTCATGGAGAACGAGGATGCGGCGAGCATCATTTCAAAGCACAAATTCTTCGCGGTCCCCGTAGTGGATAACACCCATAAGCTTGTGGGCATAGTGAACACGAATCAGTTCATGGGGGATATGCAGGAGGAATATTCGGCCGACATACAGACTATATTCGGCGTAGACAGCGACGAAAGGCCCTTTTCCGGCACCTTTTATTCGCTTAAAAAGAGACTCCCCTGGCTAAGCATAAACCTCGTTACGGCATTCCTGGCGGCGGCGGTGGTTGCGATGTTCGAGGACGTAATAGCCAGAATAACCGTTCTTGCAGCCTTCCTGCCGATAGTTGCCGGTCAGGGCGGCAACGGCGGCGCGCAGTCCCTTGCGGTAGTGATGAGAGGACTCGTTATGAGGGAGATTTCCAGGGGCGACTTCAAGAAGCTCCTCTGGAAAGAGGCAAGCCTCGGTCTTTACAACGGAATAATCATCGGTTTAATTACAGCGGCTATAGCTTATATATGGCAGGGTAATATGATACTCGGTCTGGTAATAGGGCTTGCCATGATTATTAACCTCATAGCGGCCGGCATTTCGGGTACTGTAATCCCGATAGCGCTGAAGTCCCTTGGACTTGACCCTGCCCAGTCATCGATGATCATATTGACAACGGTAACGGACATTATCGGGTTTGCGGCATTTCTGGGGCTGGCAACAATATTTTTCGGCCTTACACTCTGATACGGTCAGGAGCTGATGAAACAGAAGCAGGTAAAACTCGTAATAGGGAGAAGGGAAAAAGTCGACTTTCCCACGCTTAAATTATGTGACATGGACGCCAAGGTCGACACGGGCGCGTACACTTCCGCAATACACTGCGACAGCGTGAGAGCGGTGAGAAAAGACGGCCGGAGGTATGTAAGGTTCAGGCTGCTCGACCCATCACACCCCGCCTATGACGAAAAAGAGATAAGAAAGCCGCTTCTGGCGAGAAGAAGGATAAAAAACTCTTTCGGACAGACGGAATTCAGATATATAATAAAAACCAAAATTTCACTCTTCGGTCAGGACCATGACATAGAGCTATCTCTTTCCGACAGGTCGAAAATGGAATACCCGATACTTCTCGGTAGAAAATTTTTACATAAAAAGTTCGTTGTGGACGTCTCCAGGTTCAACCTTTCCAAGAAGAAAAAGATAATTCAGATTGAACGGGACAGCATTCCCCGGGCGCAAAATGCAGATGTGGCGCACAAAAAAAAGGCCGCCCTCAAAAAAAACAAAGCGGTTTAAGCGACGCAAACGAGCCGGCGAGCCGGTTTCTAGTAGCGCCCATGGAATTAGCCTAATCTTTCAAGCAGACGGTCCCCTACCCTGAGAGCGTTCGCCATCGCGGTGAGCGAAGGGTTTACAGCCCCTATGCTCGGGAAGAAGCTGGTATCGACAACATACAGGTTATCAAGCTCGTGAGCCTTGCAGTTTATATCGAGTACGGAACTAGCGGGGTCGGTCCCGAAACGGCAGGCACCCGACTGATGCGCCACGCCCCCGAGAGGAATATTCTTCCCCATGTAGAGATTGTTCGGGATCAGGTGCCTGTGGCACCCCGCCTTCTCCAGCATATCCCTAAGCTTCTCTCTCAGGAGTCTCGCAGGCTCCTGGTTGTTGAACGTGTAGCTAAGCACGATCTCTCCATTAGAGTTGAGCGTGATCCTGTTCTCGGGGTCGGGCAGGTCTTCTGTGGTAAGCCAGAAATCGACTGCGTGTCGGGCCATCGTGTCGAGCGTCATCCCCGGAACCAGAGAAGGCGCGTCATCCCTGAACATGGGGCCCTTCGACTTCCCTATCATCTGTATGTTGCCTACCGGATAATCGAATCCGTCCATACCGAAATAAAAATCGTTAATGCTTAATGTCTTCTGAAAGACAGTCGGATTTTCGCGTACGGATATAGCTACCACCGCCTGACTATTGTGGAACATGTAATTCCTGCCGACCTGATCGGATCCGTTCGCAAGGCCGTCAGGATGCTTATCGTTAGCCGAAAGAAGCAATATACGCGCCGAATTCGACGCGCCTGCCGACACGACCACTATGTTTCCTCTGTATATTTCTGTACCATTGTTCCGCCTTACAACGACTTCAGTCACTTCCCTTCCGGAAGCGGACGTGTTCAGTTTTACGACCTCGGCGTTCGTTACCAGCGTCACGTTCGGATGCGTTAACGCGGGCCTTACGCATACGACCTCGCTATCGGCCTTCGCGTGAACCAGACAAGGGTAACCGTCGCATGTATCGCACTTGATGCAGTCGCTCATATTGCGGTCCTCTTCATTCAGCAGTACCCCGGTCGGCGCGTGAAACGGGTGATAGCCTTCCCTTTCAAGACTCTCTGCAAGCTCCGCGATCCTGGCTTCGTGAGCGACAGGCGGATACGGGTAAGGCTCGCTCGCCCCAGGCTCGGTCGGGTCCTCGCCCCTAAGTCCGTGAACATGATAAATCTTCTCCGCCCTGGTGTAGTAAGGCTCAAGGTCCTCATAAGAGATAGGCCATGCGGGAGAGATCCCCCCGTGGTGGCGGACCTCGCCGAAGTCCTCTTTCCGCAGTCTGAATAAAGCGGCTCCGTACATTTTCGTAGCCCCTCCGACGAAATAATGCACGCCCGGCTGGAAAGCGTTACCGTCCTTGTCGTGCCACGGGTCCCGGCTTACGTAGCGGTTATCGAGGAATACCTTGTTAACATCCCAGTTTTCCTTTTCACGGGGCAGGAAATCCCCGCGCTCCAGAAGAAGAATGCTCTTGCCCGAAGGGGCCAGATGATACGCGAGAGTACCGCCCCCCGCGCCCGTGCCGATTATGATTACATCATAATGTTTATCAGTTGCCACGCTCACCTCCTTCGCCCTCAGACAGATTTTTGATTAAATGCATATAACCATCAAAATATAAACCCTATAGCAAGAAGTTTGCAAACACGGGGATTCAAAACCATCAATTAATACAAGTATTACAAGGCCATGATAAAAAACAACAAAGCAATCCGAATCGGCTCAACATGATGAAACGGGAATCAGGCTCAGACGTATAAAGCAAAACCAATAATGATGCGAGCGGGTAAACCCCGCCCGGCTTCTATAATTAAGCAACGACCTCGACTGCCTCCTCCATGAGCTCTTCGGGAAAACGCGCTACCCTGCCGTCTATAAACTGAACCCTGTAGGACTTTCCGTGCGGGAGATCGAAGAATTCTACAATTATACCTCTGAGCCCCTTCTCAAATCTGTCTCTTTTCCCTTCGATCGGCTGTGTTAATAGTATAGTCGATCCTTTCTTGTACATCAGGCACCTCGCGTCAGTGATTGTAGTCCGAGTGAGAATATATCAAACTTATTAGGTGTATTACAAATAATAGAGCTGTTTAAAATTTAGCCCCTGAGGCCGCCGCCCGTAAAATCCGGAATTAATCCGCTGTTTCAAACCCTCTGCGTTTTCATATCCTTTACATCAAACTTGAAATAGTTATATAATGTTCAAAGGGAGGTAGAGACAATGGCAGAATTCCTGGACAAGCTTAAAGGAAAAATCGACAAGGGTCTTAGTACAGTCAACGTAAAATCCAAAGAATTAATAGAGCGGCAGAAAATCAAACTGCACTTATCCGAGCTTGAAGCCGAAAAAAAGATGATTTTACAGGACTTGGGAAAACTGACGTACGGCTATTTTGAGGCATCCGGCGGCATAGATCTGATAATCCCGCACGGTTCATCCAAAGCCTCGCCAGCAGTCCCTGAATCCCTCGACAAATGGGAAGAATCCGTGCTGACGGTGCTTAAAAGAGTATCCGGTGGAGAGCTGGGAAATATCCTTTTCGAAGATACCCCTAAGCAGTTCAAGGTCACCGCGAAGGCGCTATACGACGAAGTGGAAAAACTTATCCCGAAATCCGAGAAAAAGGGACAGAATCTCCAGTGGCTCGGGAGGGTGTTGGGGAAATTCGGCTTAACCGCGAAAAAGGTCTCGAAAAGGATAGACGGGGACCGGGAAACCGTTTACGTTTTCGATAAACAGAAGACCGACTCCATACTATCGGGACTGCTCGAAGGCGGAGAAAAAACCGGCGCTACAGGCAAAAAAACCGACCGCGCCGCGGACACGGCCGGAATACTGACCAAGTGTAAAAAGATAAAAGAACTTGATTCCAAGATTGCAAAGCTTGAAACGCAGCTACAAAATATCGGTGAAAAAAGCTGATAGGATAATTATATTTTCCCGGCTGTAAAATTTATTATAATGCTTTACCTATAGCTCGTTCGATTTCCCCCTTAGGCACTGCCCCTATAACTTGCTCCACTGCCTGACCGCCCTTAAAGACGATGAGTGTCGGTATGCTTCTGATTCCGAATTTCATCGTAATCTGCTGATTTTCGTCAACGTTTAATTTGCCCACCTTCAGCTTACCCTCATAATCGGTTGAAATTTCTTCGACAATCGGCGCCAAAGCGCGGCAAGGGCCGCACCAGGGAGCCCAAAAATCAACGAGAACAGGAGTTTCGCTCTTTATTACTTCCGTATCAAAATTGGAGTCGCTTAACTCAATTATTCCGTCGCTGGCCATAAAATATCTCCTTATGTCTGATGTGAATATGTAAACGCTAGTATATCTGAATTCTCCGCCTTGTCACATACCGGGAGAAATCCATTCCCCACCTAAATTTCAATATTTTAGATTATTAGCCTGATGATTACTCTTCGATTTCAACCAGATTGTTTTGAAGAATGGTTCCCTTGGCAAACTCGAGCTCGGCGAGCGCGATGTTGTAACTGGTCACAGCCGTGATCTCTCTTACCCCGGCGTCAATCAGGTCCCTCTGTGCCTCGAGAACCTCGCGAGTAGTCCCTATTCCCACGTTAAGCCTCTCCTGCTCGTTATTTACTACCTCCTCGGCAAGGTCGATCGATACCTGAGCCGCCTTTATAGCCCTGAGACTGTTTTCGATCTGTCTTATCGCGCTCCTAACGTCGAGCGCAACGTCGTCCTTCGTTTTGCTCAGCTCTATAACACTCCTTGTAAGCTCAGCAGTCGCCTTCGTGTAATTTCCGCGGGCTGTCCTGTTAAAAATCGGGAAGCTGAATATCCCTAAAATCTGCCACGTGGTAAAATCCGCACCGAAGATTTGCCTGAACGCGTCCCCGGGGCTGTTGAACTGTGGCGGTATCGGTTCGGGCTCGTCGCCGAAGCTCAGGCGGTCCGGGTTCTCGTCACCCCCGAGCCCCTGGAGCTGAAGGCTGCCCTCTACGGCCAGTCTCGGAAGCCTCTGATTAGAATAGTATTTCTTCAGGGTCTCCTTATTGTCGATATTTAGCTTAGCCTGCTCTATCTCCGGGCGCTCCTCATAGGCAACTTCAAGCGACTCTTCCTCGCTGAACTCGTACTTTGTCGTAGTGGGCTCGTCTGTGGCGGCTATTTGCTGAGACAGGTCCATCGCCAGCAGGTTTTTAAGGTCATCCTCGGCTGCCTGAAGCGCGTTTTCCGCCCTGATCACGCTTACTTCCCTCGCGGCCACTTCCGACTCCGCCTGTGTTACAGCAACGGGCGGCAGCACACCGACATCTACCTGAATCTGGTTCCTGTTCCCGAGATCAATCGCAAGCTCGAGCGCCGTCCTTTCGAGCTCGAGATTTTTCTTGGCGGCGACAACCAGCCAGTAACGCCTCTCCACTTCTAGAACCACCTGCGAAATTGTGTTTTCAAGCTCCTTCTGTGAGATACGGTTAGTTCTCTTGGCGGTGATTATAAAGGTCCGGTTCACGTCCACGCCGAAGTTCCTGAGCAGCTCCTGGCCCAGACTGAAATTCACAAAGTTGAACCAGTTAGGGCTCAGATCCTCAAGAGGAGAATTTGTATCGGTCCGTGTAGTTGTAAAACCCAGGTTGTAGAAAGAACCCGTGGGCAGCTTTCCGTCTATCGCCGCTTCGGCCTCGAACTCCTTCTGACTTACAGTTCCCGACGGAATAAAAGTGCTGGTGGTGGGAAACGCGCTGTCGTTATAGAAAGAAACCACATTGAACAGCGGGTCGAATTCCCCTTGCTGAGTTTTTATCTCCCCTTCCGAGAATTCGACGTTCTTTTCCTGTATCTTTATGTCCCTGTTATTTTCAAGGGCGATCCTGACGGCATCCTGAAGTGTCAGATTGAGCACTCCCCCTGAGCCCGTCATAGAGATCAAAAGTAATAACAAAATCTTGGTCATTAATATCTCCTGCAAATAAACTCATATACGGGGATTTTTCTCAAATTTATCAGATAATATATATATTTGATTTATTCAGGCTATTCAAACAGTCACTTTAATCGGCGCGGCTAAAATTCTTGACACTCCTGACCGTAACTGGTAGCTTGTAAGTAACTACTTACTTACAGACTACAGGGATATATAAAAATGTCAACAGAAAAAGCGCTCGAAAAAGCTAATTTAACCTCAAAGGAAAAGATAAGCACCAGAGAAAAAATACTTGAAACGTCAATAAAACTTTTCGCGGAAAAAGGCTTCAATGGTACTACTACCAAAGAGATAGCGGAGATAGCCGACGTAAACGAAGCCCTCATATTCAGACACTTCTCGACTAAGAGAGAGCTTTACGGCGCGATTATCGAAAAGAAAATCGATGAAGAACCGGGTATTGAGCTTTCGCTCGAAACCCATAAAGACTCCAAAGACGACAACCTGGTGTTCACCGCTATAGCTACGCGCATGTTTGAGAAGTGCGGCAAGGACTCAAGCTTCATAAGACTCCTTCACTTCAGCGCTCTCGAGGGTCACGAGCTATCCGATATGTTCTTCGAAACCTATGTTGAATACGTAAATATGCTTCTCTGCGACTACATCGAAACCAGAATAGCCGACGGAGCATTTAAAAAGGTCGACCCGTTGTACGCTTCCCAGGCTTTTATAGGCATGATCGTCAACCACATAATCGTTCAGGAACTTTTCGGAGATAAAAAAAGGAATAATACCGATCAGAAGCGGCTTGTAGAAACATTCGTGAAAATTTTTCTAAACGGGATAAAATCATAGAATGCAGCGAGAAAACTATTATTCATTATACTTTTACTTTAATGTATATACTCAAAAAATTATTGCCGCACCGTAAGAATAAAAAAATTTTCAAATTCGAATTTCAAGGTGAGAAAGATATGACATCCCTAAATGCGGGTATATGTATATTAGCCATTACTGTCGCACTCAGCATTCTGCCGCTTAAGGAGGCAGAATCTCAGGCGCCCCCTCCCGCCCCTGTCGTTGTTGACAAGGTGGCGGAGGAAACCCTTCAAAAACCGGTGAACCTTGTCGGCGCGGTCGAACCCGACAAGAGAAGTCTGATAGCAAGCGAGATAGAAGGCATGGTTGAGAGTTTTCCCGTCGAACAAGGGCAGTACGTGGAGAAGGGAGAGCTAATAGCTCAGTTCAATACCCGCACAATAGAGATTCAGCTCAAGGAAGCCAGAGCAAGCAAGAGTGAAGCACAGGCCCGCTATCAGCTCGCACAGAAAAATCTCGCCCGGTTCGAGCAGCTTCAAACGAAGGGAGTCGCTTCCGTGCAGCAGTTTCAGGATGCGGAGACCGAAAAACAGGCCTGGGGAGCCCGCAGAGGACAGCTGCAGGCCCAGATTGAGAACCGTGAGTACGATCTTGAGAAATCCAGGATAACCGCTCCGTTCAGCGGATATGTAACAGCCGAGCACACGGAGGTCGGCGAGTGGGTCGATAAGGGAGGCCCCATAGTCGAGATGATCAATACGGACACGATGGATATAACTATCGATATGCCCGAGAGGTACGTAAGCAAAATAAACAAGGGACAGAGAGTCAGCGTCAATCTGGACGCCCTTCCGGAGATGAAAATCGAAGGGGAAGTAACTTCCATCGTGCCTCAGGCGGACAGGGAAGCCAGAACATTCCCGGTAAAGATAACTGTAAACAACGAAGACGGAGCAATAAAGAGCGGCATGGTTGCGAGGGTCTCTTTCCCGATTGGCGAGCCGTCCACGGTCAAGATGGTGCCAAAAGACGCAATCGTATCGCAAAATAACGCCAATTTCATATATGTAGTTAACGAGGGAGCCGTCCAGCCGCTGCCAGTCAGTACAGGTATGGCCTACGAAGACAGGATCGAGGTCATAGGACCGGTGCAAAAGGGTATGACCGTAGTGGTAAAGGGCAACGAAAGGCTTATGCCGAACCAGCCGGTGAAAATAGTTAACGATACCGGCGCTCCGCAGCAAGAAAAGATCAACTGAACCAAATCGGAAGGGAATTCTGGACGGCATGAAAAAACCATCCTTGCAAGGCCCATGAGAGCGCGGAAGCAGAGAGGAACTATATGAAATTAGTACAAACATCCATTAACAAACCTGTGAGCGTCGCCGTAGGGATAATTTTCGTTATTCTGTTCGGAGTCATATCGCTGTTCAGAATCCCCGTTCAGCTCACCCCCGATGTGGAAAAGCCCCGTATCACAGTGAGCACGTTCTGGCAGGGCGCGAGCCCCCAGGAGGTGGAGACCGAGATTGTCCGCGAGCAGGAGGATGAGCTCAAGGCGGTTGACAGCCTCGTGGAGATGACCAGCGAAAGCCAGGACTCGAGCGGGACGATAATACTCGAATTCGAAATAGGCACCGATATAGACTCCGCCATGGTGGACGTTTCCAACAAGCTCAATCAGGTCGAGGATTATCCGGACGAGGTTGAACAGCCGGTCATAAGCAGCACCGACGTACGCTCAAACGCTATGGCTTGGTTCATGCTCAAACCCAAAGAGGGGAACGACGTCGATATCTATTCCTACCACGATTTTGCGGAGGACTACATTAAACCGGCTTTCGAGCGCGTGCCCGGCGTGGGGTCCTCAAACGTATTCGGAGGTTATGAGCGTGAGATGCAGGTTATCGTAGATCCTAATGCGCTTGCGGCCAGAGGCATAACGCTTCTCGAGATGGCGGAGGCGGTTCAAAGAGAAAACGACAACTACAGCGCGGGAGACTTCGACGAAGGAAAGAGAAGGTATATCGTAAGAACCGTAGGAGAGTACCAATCCGCCGAGGACATAGAAAACGTCATAATAACGAGAAAAAACGGCGCCCCTGTTTACGTCAGGGACGTAGCCGATGTCAAGCTCGGTTACAAGGACGCCGAGTACGCTGTCAGACAAAACGGTGAGCCGGGGATAGCGATAAACGCCGTAAAAGAGGCCGGAGCCAATTCAATAACCGTGATGGAGGGTCTGCTCGAAGCGATGGACGGCCTCAATAAAGGAGAGCTTGAAAAACGAGACCTCAGGATGTTTAACGTTTACGAAGAGACGGGTTACATCATAAACGCCATCGATCTTGTAAAAAACAACCTGATCATAGGCGGCATACTGGCAATTCTGGTACTTCTGCTTTTTCTGAGGAGCGCGAGCAGCACCCTCATTGTAGCCACCGCTATTCCGATAAGCGTGGTGGGCACTTTCGTCGTAATGGCCTTTATGGGAAGAACTATAAACGTTATAAGCCTTGCGGGGATGGCTTTTGCGGTGGGTATGGTCGTCGACAACTCGATCGTCGTGCTTGAAAATATCTACCGTCATATGCAGATGGGCAAATCGCGCTTACGAGCGGCCTATGACGGTACTGTGGAAGTATGGGGAGCCGTGCTCGCAAGCACTCTTACAACAGCCGCAGTATTCATTCCGGTCATATTCATTCAGGATCAGGCGGGTCAGCTGTTCAGGGATATCGCGATAGCAATAAGCGTTTCCGTTATACTAAGTCTCCTGGTATCGATTACGGTAATTCCCGCAATCTCCGCAAAAATACTGAATATTGTTAAAGAAAGGCCCGGACATAACTTCTCTAACCTCTGGGGTATAGCGGACAGGGCGGGAAGATTCGCGGAGTCTATTGCGAATTTCGTCCGGGGCATACTCACCAACGGCGGCAGAAGAATAGCCGTAGTCTGCATTTTTACTTTCGGCGCTATAATCCTCAGCTGGCTCATGATGCCCAAGACTGAATACCTGCCGGAGGGTAACCGCAATCTCGTATTCGGAATACTCATCCCCCCTCCCGGATACAATATCGCCGAGTTTACCGCGATAGGGAAACAGATCGAGGCAGACATCCGTTTGTACTGGGAAGCCGAACCCGGCTCTCCCGAGGCGGCTAAGCTGAACGGCCCTCCGATAGAGCATTTCTTTTATGTGGCGAGGGGCAGACAGGCCTTCATGGGAGCGCGTGTGAAGGAGCCCGAAAAGATACGCGAGATTATGCCCGTGCTTCAGGCGTCATTGAGCAAGATACCGGGCATGATAGCCATTGTAAGCCAGTCGAGCATATTCCAGAGGGGAATAGGCGAGGGGCGCGCTATAAACGTTCAGCTAACCGGGCCCGAGCTTGAAAAACTGGTCGGTCTCGGGCAAAAGGTGTTCTTCGCGGCAATGCAGAATATCCCCGGCTCGCAGGTGCGTCCGATTCCGAGCCTCGACCTGGGAAACCCGGAGGTACAGGTCTTTCTGGACCGGGAGCGGGGCTCCGATGTGGGTATAACCAACCAGGGGCTCGGCTTCATGCTCAATACACTCGTGGACGGTGCGGTCGTAAGCGAGTATCAGATAAACGGAGACGAGATAGACCTCTCCTTACGCGGGGCGGACGAGTACGCAAGCAGGACCCAGGCGCTTGAAGACCTGATGATAAATACGGAAAGCGGAAAGATGGTTACTGTGGGCTCTGTTGCGAATGTTAACGTCACGACCGGTCCCGAACAGATAAACCATTACGAGCGTCAGAGAACGATAGCGATCTCTATTATCCCTCCTGAGCAGATGCCGCTTGAGACTGCGATAGAAATAATTAATAACGAAATACTCAAACCGCTAAAAGAGAGCGGGGAACTCAGCGGCTCCTACAATGCGATTCTTACAGGCACGGCAGACGATTTAACGGTAACGAGACAGGCGCTTCAGTGGAATTTCATGCTCGCGGGTGTAATAGCATTTCTACTTATGGCCTCCCTTTTCGAGAGCTTCGTATACCCCTTTGTGATTATGTTCAGTGTTCCGCTCGCGGCTTTCGGGGGATTCCTCGGGCTTTTCATACTGAACCTGTTTACATACATGCCGCTAAACGTCCTCACGATGCTGGGTTTTATTATCCTGATCGGTATAGTGGTGAACAACGCTATACTTATAGTCCATCAAGCCCTTAACAATATGCGTGACGAGGGTTTGGACCACGTGGACGCAATTGTAGAATCGGTGAGAACGCGTATCAGGCCTATATTCATGAGCACTACTACGAGTGTGTGCGGGATGCTCCCGCTTGTGCTCTCTCCCGGCTCGGGCTCGGAGTTCTACAGAGGCCTGGGCAGCGTGGTTGTCGGAGGACTCATGGTGTCCACAATATTCACTCTCATTCTGGTGCCCGCCGTCTTCAGCCTCGTGCTCGACCTCAGGCTGAGCTTCTCCAGGTGGTTCTCGAAACTCAGGGGAGGGATCGCAGACGCGGTCGAAACTAAATAATCTGACAAATACCCATAAGAACTGAAAAAGAGTGCTGGAATAATAACCTTTAAAAACCACTCTCGGACAAACCAGATATAAAAATGACTTTTCTCGACTGGATCCCCCTTTTGATCCTCCCATCAGCGTCTGTCTTTTTTTCGCGCCATCATCTGCCCGATTGGGCGTTCATGTTCGTACTTTCATTCTCCATATTTTTCGGATTTAAATGGCTTACGTACAGAAGGGCTTTGATAAAAGGGGCGGCCCCGGATATAAAAATTTCCCTCGGATACATCTTTGCCTGGGTGGGAATGGATGCGGTTTCATTTTTCAACAAACAGACTGAAATCCGTAGACCTTCGAAGGAAGAATGGATATCCGCGATTTTAAAAACGTTTCTCGGCGGCATAATCCTTTGGCTCTTACCGGGACAGTTCTACCCTCAGCATAAAATACTGGCGGGCTACATCGGGCTTGCCGGATTCATCATCATAATATTCTTCGGATTCTTTCATGTGATCTCCCTCGCATGGAGGCAAAACGGAATAAACACCCGCCCCCTGATGAATTCCCCTCTACTGGCAAGGTCCCTCTCCGATTTCTGGAGCAATAGATGGAATCTCGCGTTCCGCGATCTGGATCGGATATTTATCTTCAGGCCGGCAGTTAAACGGGCGGGATTTACCTCAGCGACAATCGCGGCTTTTCTGTTTTCGGGACTGCTCCATGACCTGGTGATCTCTCTTCCGGCAGAGACGGGATATGGACTTCCCACACTCTATTTCTTGATACAGGCAGGCGGCGTTCTTATTGAGAAATCCGGTTTCGGTAAAAGAGCCGGGCTTAACAGAGACTTAAAAGGATGGCTGTTTGCTGTATTATTTTTAGTTATTCCCGCGGTTTTACTCTTTCATCCCCCGGCTGTCGAAAATATAATAAACCCCTTTATGGAGACGGTAAGAGCCGTTTGAAGTAAATAGACACATGATCCGCCGCGCATGAGTGAAGGAAGAAGTCCATAGCAGGCAAAAAAATCCGGGGGTTTTGAACCATTCTTTATGGTAAAATTTATTGCCCGAAAAGGAGAATTGACAATGGATTATGAATCAGAGCTTAGAGCCGCACTGGAGGCTGTAAGAAAAGCATGCAGATTGTGCATAAAAGTACAGTCCTCCCTCTTCTCGGAGGACACGATTATGAAAAAGGATAAATCCCCCGTAACTGTGGCGGATTTCGGCGCGCAGGCGGTAATCTGCCACGAGCTAAAGAAAGCATTCCCCGACATACCCATTATGGCCGAAGAGGACTCCACGGAGCTCAGAACTGAAGAGGGTAAAGCCGTGACAGCGAGCATTCTGGAATACGCGGCATCAGTCTTCCCGGGAATAGACGAGGAGAGCCTCATAAAAGCCATAGATTGCGGCGACTACGAAGGCGGACCGGAAGGGCTCTTCTGGACACTCGACCCCATCGACGGAACCAAGGGTTTTTTAAGAGGGGAGCAGTATGCGGTTGCGCTTGCGTTGATAAATGCCGGAGAGGTGATGCTGGGAGTGCTCGGGTGCCCCAATCTTCCTCTGGATATCAAGAACCCCGAAGGCGAGAAAGGCTGCGTGCTGAGCGCGGTCAGGGACTCAGGCGCTTCATCGCGTCCGATCGAGCACAATACGCCTAAAGAAATAAACGTCTCCGACATTGTTGAGCCTAAAAACGCTCCATTCTGCGAGTCGGTAGAGTCATCCCATTCCTCCCACGAGGATTCCGGCCGCATAGCCGAAATTCTCGGCGTGAAGGCTCGTCCGATAAGAATCGACAGCCAGTGCAAGTATGCGGTTCTTGCCAGAGGGGACGCATCCATCTATCTAAGGCTCCCGACAAACAAGGACTACGAAGAAAAGATATGGGACCATGCAGCCGGTTCGATAATTGTCGAAGAAGCGGGCGGAATGGTTACGGATATAAACGGGAAATTCCTCGATTTTTCTCGCGGCAGAACCTTATCGAAAAACAGCGGAATAGTCGGCACGAACGGCTTGCTTCATGACGAGGTGATTGCAGCCGTCGCTCAGGCGCTGGATGCTAAATAGCACAAATAAAACATCTAGTTGCCGAAATAAATAGCGTAATTCGGGATATGATTATTCTTTGCCAAAGAGGGATAATCTCCGGATGGCCTTTAATTTTTCACTGCGGTCAATCTTTGCCCTTCTCAGCGCATCGTGAAGCAGGGAGATGGTATTTTCGTAAGTTTCACGGTCTACCGGGAAAGGCGTCCCGTCCTTCCCCCCGTGGGCGAACGAGAATCTTGCGGGGTCCCTGACACTGGCTCTCGTGCCGTATATCAGCTCCGATACTAGAGTAAGCGCGCGAAGCGTTTTCGGGCCCACGCCCTTTATGCCGAGAAGCTCCTCGAAGCTTCCGGGGCTCTCTTCATAGGTCTTAAGCATGATCTTCCGAAGATACTTGGGATTTATATCAACTGCTTTAACCCAATGCCGCTCGGGCATAACAAGGTTCGGAAGCCGCTCCATGTCCCTGAGCACGCTCCTGTCCGGCTGCCCCGCGATTTCGGTCACGGCGTCCCTCGTCCCGCTGCTCTCCCGCGCCGTAAGGTCGAGCGTCTCCGTTCTCTTGTCGCTGCATATAGCGGCGTGAGGCTCCTCCACGAAGCTGAGTAGTCCCTTGCCGAGCCAGTGGTAGCGGCGCGCTGAACGGATGGAGTCGTTAAAACCCTGCTGTACCACGCACCATTCCCTCTTATCGGTAAAAAAGAAGCTGTGATGGTAAAGCTGAAAGCCGTCCTGTACCGCGGAATTATCAACCTTTGCGGAAATTCTGCTCGCGTGAACAAGACCGTCCGGGTCTTGCGAGAGGCCCTCGCAGACGCGTGTTATTTGATCGGGGGTCTTCCTCGAGGCCCCGCCCTTTCCGCCTGCCGCGTATAATCCGAGCTCTCCTTCAAGGCCCTTTATCCCTTCCTTTACTGCGCCGCACGTAGTGGTGGTAACGCCGCTTGAGTGCCAGTCGAAGCCCAGCACGCATCCGAACGCCTGAAACCAGTAGGGATCGGAAAGACGCATCAATACCTCGCTCGGGCCGTACTCGGAAACTATATGACAGACTATCTCACGGGCGAGCCTCGTCATCCTGCTAAAGAGCCATGAAGGGGCTTTCCCGCCGTGAAGCGGAAGCTGTGCGTATCCGGTTCTCATAAGAAAAATAATAGCGTTTTGCCGGAGTGCGGTCAACGGGCTTTAGAGCGTGAGACGTGACGATACATCGTCAAGATAAGCCAGGTCGTCTTGAGAGAGCTTGAAACTCATCGAAGCCGCGTTATCGGCGGCATGCTCCACCCTCGTAGCGCCGGGGATAACAACTACCGTATCTCCGTGAAAATTTATGAGCCAGTTTAAGGCAATCTGGGACGGAGTTGCGTTATATTTCCCGCCCAGCTCTCCGAGTGCCTCGATGAGATGCGCAGAATTCTTGATATTGTCTCCGGTAAGCGAGCCGTATAGTCTCCTGAAAAATTTTCTCTCCCTGAGCAGCTCAGGGCGTTCGTGAAATTTTCCCGTCAGAAGCCCTCGCGCCAGCGGTGAATACGCGATTACGGTAACCCCCAGGTCCTTCGCCGCATCAAGCACTCCGTTTGTCTCTATTTTCCTATTGAAAAGGCTGTATTTCATCTGGTTTGATACCAGAGCGAGACCAAGACGTGAGAGCTCGAGGTGCGCTTTCCGCATCCTTTCAGCGGAATAATTGCTCACTCCGACGTACCTCACCTTCCCCGTCTCTACCAGACCCGCCATCTCCTTCATCTGAGAGCCTATGGAGGAAAGGGAAAATGGATTATGTATCTGGTGGAGGTCTATTAAATCGACGCTAAGAGACGAGAGCCGTTCCCCGACTGTGCGCTTAATAGAACCCGCGGTTCTCAGAAGCGGCCACCATTTTGTCGCGATAATGACCTCGTCTCTAGGAACATTTAACTCCCCGAGAGACCTTGCGAGCGCCCGCTCCGATTCCCCCCACCCGTAAAGCTCGGCCGTATCGAACCAGTTGACTCCGCCGTCGAGAGAAGCTTTCACTATCCCGTTTATGCCCTGTGCTCCAAGAGTAGGCCAAAGGAGCCCCGAAACTCCCCTGCCACGGCTAAACTGCAAGCAGCCGAGCCCCACAGGGGAGATGAACAGCTCCGACATCCCTAGTCTTCTAAGGGCGCTTGAGTCGTCTTTTTTCGGCAAGAGAACCCTCACTTTTAATAAAATGAATTATAAAATATAATAGCCCTATGAAGGACAAAAAACGAGTTATAGACCTTGCAATCACCACAGAGCCCGCGCCCGGCCCGGAGCATCAGCGGCTCGAAATAGAATACGAAAAACACCGGGATACCGCCGAGTATATGATGATGCGCTTTGAGTGCGGACGCGGCGACCTGCCCGGAGGGCTCGGATGGGCGAACGAGTATGTAACGCTCGGCACCCACGTGGGCACTCATATGGACGCCCCTTGGCACTACCACCCCGTCTCTCAGGGCGAGAAGGCCAGGACAATCGACGAAGTGCCGGTTGAGTGGTTTTACGGCGACGGCGTCGTAATAGATATGAGGCACAAAGAACCGGGCGAGCTTATAACGACAGGAGATCTAAAGGAAGCGCTCGGAAAGATCAACTATGTTATCAAGCCTCTGGATATTGTTCTGATTATGACCGGGGCCGACAAGCTATGGGGCACGAAGGAATACTGGACGACTTTCCCGGGACTTGGTAAAGAGTCCACACTGTGGCTTACTGAGCGAGGAGTCAAGGTCGTTGGCACTGATTCCGCTGGGTGGGACAGGCCGTTTTGGGCGATGGTCGAGGAGTTCAAGAAGACCGGGGATTCTAGCGTAATTTGGGGTGCGCATTTCGCCGGTATCGAAATGGAGTACTGTCAAATGGAGAAGCTGACTAACTTAGACCTTCTACCCCCGCACGGCTTTCAGGTGGTCTGCCCGCCCATCAAGATAAAAGACGCAAGCGCCGGGTGGGTGAGGCCGGTAGCTATTCTGGAAGGTTAGCCCTGAGTGACGATTCATTCCGGGATGCGAACACTACGGTCCAGTAAGTTTTGTTCTTTGAGTCCTTATTGTGAAAACAGGCCCCGCCTATCTCGGTGAAGCTTTCCCTCATTATAATTTCACAGTGGTCCGGGCTCCTGAGCCATGCGGCAACGACTTCCTCGGAAGATTCCCTTCCGGCGGAAATATTTTCTCCGACGGATGTCCATTCATAATCCAGCTTTCTCACCCTGTCGTCCACATGACCGCCGTCAGAGCCTTGATGACTTACAAAATCCCTGGTAGCCATGTCCACTGAATGACCGAGAGCAGCCCGAGCCAGCGTGGGATTCCATTTGACCCTTCCCGCTGGAGTATAGATTTTATATCCGCAGTTACGGCTTTGCGCCCTGGCCCGGTTTATGAGCGAAACCATTTTTCCCTTGATTACGTCGAACTCCTCGCAGCGGTAAGCGTCATTTGCGAGAACGTAAGAAATCTCGTTATTTTTTCCGCACCCCCACACGCCGAGAAGAAAAACCAGAGCCAGTTTTATTATTATCCTCGTCACCAAAATATATTATACTCTCCGGCTGCACTGTTACCATCTTTTTATTATGGGCCATGATGAATTTAACGCTCCGAATTGGAGTTTATGCTTAACACCATACGTACTGACGCACTTACAGCAAAAACACGATACATGAACCCAGATTAAAACGGTAGCGTAGAGGCCGTGATCGGGACGACCGGCGATATCGCGAAACTGAAGAATTCCCGACCGGTATGACAGAATATGCCGTTCTTAAACCGGGCATGAATAACCATTCAGCCACACTGAGGAGATGCACTTTTACCAGCCGGTTTTAAAAGTAAACATCAAGACTTCGGTCGTTACTTTTTTACCTTCAGCTGTCCTGTTTGCCCCAGTGCTTCTCGATAAACTGATCCCTGCCCGACCCGATCCGGTAGGTTTTATATGTCAATTTATCCTTCTTATAGAACATCTGATGGTACTCCTCAGCCGGATAAAATTCGCTAGCCTCGGTAATTTCGACTACCACCGGCTTGTGGAAGCGCCCGGATTTGTCGAGCTTTTCTTTGGATTCCTCCGCGGCCTTTTTCTGAGACTCGTTATGATAGAAGATCGCGGGCCTGTACTGCTTCCCCCTGTCCACAAACTGTCCCCCGGAATCAGTAGGGTCTATATTCATCCAGAAGACCTGAAGCAGCTCATCGTAGCTTATTGTATCTGGGTCATAGGTAATCTCTATGGACTCGGTATGACCTGTCTTTCCGTATGATACCTGCTTGTAGGTAGGATTTTTTTCTGGTCCCCCGGTGTATCCCACGGTAGTCTTTACGATACCGTCCAGCTTATCGTAAGGGGGCTGCATGCACCAGAAACAGCCGCCTGCGAATGTCGCCACTTCAACATTTTCATTACCCGTATGATTTTTATTGCCGGATTCCTCCGCCTGAAGCCAGACATATGAGCCCAAAGCCAAAATCGACACAATAATTATCAATAGTTTTCTCATAACTCCCTCCTTTCCCGCAGATGGTTCACGGAAAATAAGTGTTCAGTTGAATTTTTCCTGTTGTAGCTAATATACGTTCCCGGAAAAGAATCGGTTTTAGAAAAGATTAACTCAATACAGCGAAGCTGCATGAAAACTAATATTTTAGATAAAGATAAAATGTTCGGCCAGAAGTCACTCCTGCTCCATAGGAACCACCTTGCGGCTCCTCTTCCGGGCGTTGTAGACGAATAAGGCTTCGAGTACTATCCAGACTGAAAGCGCAAGCACTATTGCGGATAATACTAGCAGGAGAGCGTTATCCGAGAAAGATTTGAAGTTCCAGATCATTGAGGCAATGGTCATGAATATGAGAAATACCATAGGTATCAGAGTATAGATTACAGGCCTGCCCGTTTTCCAGAGATAAATCGTCGCCACAAGGAGCGTAAGGCCCGCCACGAGCTGGTTGGTCGCGCCGAAGAGCGGCCACAGCAAGAATCCCCCGGACCCGGGTCCCCTCCCGGGAGCCTCCGCCAGAAGCGCAAGCAGAAGGGCGGGTACCACTCCCAGAAACGCGCCCACATACCGGTTTCCGAGCGTTTTTATCTTGTAAGCCGAGCCGAGCTCCCCGATTATGAGCCTCTGAATCCTTGATGCGGTATCTAGCGAGGTGGCGGCAAAGCTGATTACTATTACGCTTATCATTGTGTCGGCGAATGCGTCCGGGATTTTGATCGCCTCGAGAAAAGTGGAAGCCCCGATCACAAAATTGCTTATGCCCCCTTGGGCCGCCATATCCCACGTTTCGTAGTGAGAGAGCCAATCCCCCTTTGTAATCCCCGCCGCTACGGCTAACGTGGCAATCATCGCGAGAGTTCCTTCTCCCAGCATCCCGCCGTATCCTATAAACCTCGCGTCGCTCATCCTGTTCAATTGCTTGGACGAAGTGCCGCTCGATACGAGTGCGTGGAACCCGCTTATGGCCCCGCACGCTATCGTAACGAAGATAAACGGAAATATCGGTACGCCTCCTTCGGCATGATGGTTATAGGCGGGAGCCTGCATTTGGGGATTCGCGACGAGAAGACCGACGAAGAGCAGGCCGAGGCCGAGAAAGAGCTGATGCCCGTTGATGTAATCACGAGGCTGAAGAAGCGTCCATACCGGCAGCACCGAGGCAATAAATGAATAGATAATGAGCAGGATAATCCAGGTTACGACTTGGCTCCCCATAACAGCGGGTATCTCGATCGGCACCATCGTTCCCACCCATATCATGACGTAAAGGGTGATCAACGCGAATATGGATGGCCAGAGAATCGGAACGCCCTTTTTATAGAAAAGAAATCCTATCGCCACTGCTACAAGAATCTGAAAGTTTACAGGCAGAACACTTGAAGGAAAATTAACGAAGAGACTCGCGATCGCATATGCAAAAACTGCAATTACAAAGAAAATGAGAAAATAGACAATGAGCAGAAAAAGCGTCCTCGCCCGTTGGTTGACCAGGGTTCCGGCAAGGTCACCTACAGACCTCCCCTTTTCCCTTACGGAGATGACGAGCGCGCTGAAATCCTGCACGGCGCCCATAAATATGGTCCCCAAAACGACCCATATAATAGCCGGCACCCATCCCCAGAATACCGCTATCGCAGGGCCGATTATAGGCGCTGCGCCCGCGATTGAGGCGAAGTGGTGGCCGAAAAGAACGTGTTTATTGGTCGGGACGTAATCAACTCCGTCATTTCTCAAATGGGCGGGTGTTACCTCATCGTCCGAAATACGGAAAATCTTCTGAGCAATAAATTTTGAATAATAGCGGTAACCTAGAAAATACAGAATTAAAACTAAGACTGCTATAAGAGCGGCGTTCACACGTAACCTCCATTCAGCTCAAGAGCCCCCATTTCTTCATCCTGTAACGGAGAACCTCCCGGGTAATTCCAAGCATATCGGCTGTTCTCGTCTGGTTCCAGTCGTTTAAATCCAAGGCCTTAGTTATAACCTTCTTTTCTATTTTGTAAAGAGAGGCGTCCTCGATTGGGACATCTATTATCATCTTTTCATCAGAGTTCTGAACCTGAAGGGTTTCCCCGTCTTCAAGCATTATATATTTCGGGTTTAGCACGCCGTTTTCACCGAGCAGTATCGCCCGTTCTATGGCACTCCTTAGTTCCCGGACATTTCCCGGCCAGTCGTAATTTGACAGAGTCGTCCTCACTTCTTCCGGAATCTCGGAAATATTCTTGTTCAAATCTGTATTGAAGTAGGAAACAAAATAGTCGGTGAGAAGCGGGAGATCCTCCTTCCTGTCTCTGAGAGCAGGCATCTCGAAGCTAATCACGTTTAACCTGTGATACAGGTCCTCCCGGAATTCGCCGTGTTTAACCAAAACCTTCAGGTCGCGGTTCGTAGCCGCTATCACGCAAAGGTCGACCTTTATATCCCTGGTTCCCCCGAGTCTTCTGAAAGACCTCTCCTCAACCGCCTTTACAAGCTTTGCCTGGAGCGCAAGACTCATGTCTCCTATCTCATCGAGAAACACAGTTCCGCCGTCAGCCTGCTCAAGTATTCCTTTCTTCAGCTTCTTCGCGTCCGTGAACGCTCCCGCTTCATGGCCGAACAACTCGCTTTCCAGCAGAGTTTCCGGAATCGCCGCACAGTTGATCTCGATGAACGGTCTCTGGCTTCTCGCACCGTTGTAGTGGAGCACCTTTGAAGCAAGCCCCTTTCCCGTCCCGCTCTCACCGGTAATCAAGATCGTACGCGGGTCACTCTCCGTAAGTTTCCTGAAAAGGCCGATTATTTCTTTTATTGAGGTGCTCTCCCCTATTAGGGAATCAAAACCGTACTTCTCCTGCGCTCTCATTGCAGCAGCGCTCAGACTGTTTTTCAGCATATTTGTCCTGAGGGCATTCCTGACCATTACTTTGAGCTTATCCAGTGGAAAGGGTTTCTCAATGAAGTCGTAAGCCCCCACTCTGATAGCGGTTACCGCAACTTCTACGCTTCCGTGGGCAGTCATCATTATGGTTGTCGGGGACTGTTCAAGGTTCGAGAAAATTCTCAGCACATTCAAGCCGTCCGTATCGGGCAGTTTCAGGTCCAGGAGAACAAGATCGGGATTCTCCCTTTTGGCTATCTCGATCCCTTCGCCACCCTCAAAAGAAGTAATTACAGAATACCCCTCCTGAGTAAGCGCCTTGCGCAGCTGCTTACAAAGAAGCCTTTCATCTTCGATTATTAGTATCAGTGAGCTCATTTAGTCCTTTATATAATATTATATTTCCACAAAAAACAGGTTTTTAATATATAGTGGTTTTTCATTAGAAAGCACTATACTTGAGTCTCGTTCTCCAGATTGTTGGGAATCTCCACAATAAACGTTGAGCCTTTCCCTACCCGGCTTGAAATACGAAGCACACCCCTGTGAGCCTCAATTATCCTGTTGGATATGGCAAGCCCGAGACCTGTGCCCGCCTCCTTGGTCGAATAAAACGGCTGAAGAATCTTTCCCATCTCCTCCTCTGAAAAACCGCATCCGGTATCTGAAACCACAATTTGCACAGAACTGTTACGGCCTTTTGTCATTACTTTCACTTCCCCGAAGCTCCCGGTTGCGTCAATTCCGTTTATAAGCAAATTTAAAACGACCTGTTCTATCTGCTCATGGTCCACATAAAAATGCTTATCGCACATGAGCTCTTTTTTTATCAATACTCCCTTTTCCTTCGCTTTCATACTAATCAGGGTAAGCGCCCGTTCCACTATATCATTCGGAGTGCATTCAATAAGCTGGAGACTCTTGGGGTGGCCCAGCTGAAAGAGTCCTTTAACTATACGCTCAAGCCTTGATATTTCCTGAAGTATATCCGACATTGTCTGCCTGTGCTCTTCATTTTTAGTCTCATCCCTCATAAGCTCGAGCGCAAGCCCGATACCGGAAAGGGGATTCCTCACTTCATGCGCCACACCTGTAGCGAGTTCGCCGATCGTAGCGAGCTTTTCGGATTTCACAAGCTCTTTGTGTTTTTCCTCAATCTCCCGTGTCGCCTGAGCTATTTCCGTTTCCAGACGCTCATTGAATCTCTTTGTCGTCTCGAGAAGCTTCAATATCTCCTCGTTCTTTTCCTGAAGCTCGCGGTTATTCCTGTCTATGTTATCCATCATATTATTGAAAGCTCTGACAAGGGTATTTATCTCACTGCTCGTTTTTATATCCCGGAGCCGCACGGAATAGTCCCCGGTACTCACCGATTCCGCCGCATTAAAAAGCTTCTGGACAGGTTTTGTAATCATCCGGGGGATAAACACCGTGAGCACAATGCCGAACAGGAGAGTGACGCCGACTACGGTAAAAATCATTACATATGAATACTGAATCTGCTTATCGGATATCCTTATCGACTCAAGCAGCATTTCGTTTGCGAATATGCCCTGCTTCCCCTCTTCCTTAGCCGAAAGGAGTCTTGACAATGTGTTATACCTGCCCGTTATATTAGAGGCAGTATTATCAAGATTGTATATGCTATATATAGATAAACCGCTTATTAGAATCATAAAAAAGAACATTAAAGCGTAGCCGAGCGTTATCTGCTTACTCAGGTTCAATTCCTATCTCCCCGTAATTTCCCTCATACAGTATTACTCTAGAAATTCTACCCGTTATTATTTCCAACTCATATCGGAATTTCCTTAAGCTGCACAGTATGTAATTACAGCCGGGTAAAATAAAATTTATAGAAACTACCTTAGATAAGGTTGGCGAGACTTGTCAGTGAAAGGATTAAATTCTGCGCGGATACTATCCGAGCGATTACACAGGAACCGCAGCATATCATTTAATTAAATAAATTCGAAACAGTATGAAAAAGCCTTTAGAAATGATCCTTCGGGGATTAAATAAATCTGATCAAACTCCGGCAAAAAAAGTCACTCAGTATAAAAAAATTAGTAGAAAGTTTCGCGGAATCTGGTAGATTTTAAGCGCGTAGGTGGTTATTTAAAATCCGTAAAATGAAAATAAAGCGTTTAAAACCGATTTACATGGGAATTCCAGCAATTCTCATCCTTTTGACCGGCTGTTACCCAAAGACCGAGGGATTAGACGAGCTTTATGAGAGGCAAGCTACTCTCGAAGCCAAAATAGACAAACTCTCCGAAGATCTGGAAAACGGGATGTCGAAAATAGACCGCAATATCGACAGGGTAGAAAGCAACCAGCTCAAGCTCGCTGCGGAAATTCAGAATATGCGGGAAAAAAACGTTACCTTGAAAAGAAAGATAGACAAGGTAGCGGGTAAGAAGACCAAACCCAAAAATCCTCCGGCGGCGGCCAAGCCCTCAAAAAACACTCCGGAAAATATTTATTCCAGAGCTGTGGCAAGCTATAACGATGGGAGGTTTGAGGACGCGATACTTGAATATCAAAAACTGATTGACGCTTACCCCAGAGACAAAAAGGTTCCCGAAGCCTACCTGAAGCAGGGGCTTGCGCTGATAAATCTGGGAAGGAAAAAAGAAGCCAGGTTTTTTCTCAATACGCTCATAGATAAATATCCGAACTCCCGCGAGGCCGAGACTGCAAGGGAGAAGCTGAAAACCATTTAACGAGATAGACGACGAAAAGTTCTCAAGTCTTTTTTGATTCAGAGGCTTTTCACAAACCGAACAACGTTAATTATCTATTAAATGTTTTGGCCGTATGATGCGCTATCATCAATTCTTCATTAGTCGGGATTACATAAACGGCGGGAGAATTTTCCGGTTTTGAAATTAGCACCTTACCACCGGCGTTTGTCTCCTCATCAATTTCAATGCCGAGCCACTTCAGGCCTCTACTGATACCGCCTCTTATGAAAGCGCTGTTTTCACCTATCCCTCCTGTAAAAACCAGAGCATCCAGCCCGCCTAATGCGCCTGCGAGGGAACCAACCTCACGGACGGACCTGTAAACGAAATACTCAACCGCCAGACGGGCGTCCGGTTCGACGCTTGACTCAAGCGCTTTCATATCGTTTGTGATTCCGGAAATTCCCAAAAGCCCGGAATTTCTGTAAAGAAGCTCCTCGACCTTATCGAGTTCATACCCTCTTTCACGCACCAGATAAAAAATCACCCCCGGATCTATGCTTCCGCTCCGTGTTCCCATAGGAAGACCGTCCACCGCGGTAAATCCCATTGTTGTCGCAACACTCCTGCCTCCTTCGATCGCGCACATACTTGCGCCGTTGCCCAGATGAGCCGCTATCAGGCGCCCGTCTGCAACAGCGGGAGCGACCTCACGCATCTTTTTAACAATATACTCGTAAGACAGGCCGTGAAATCCGTACCTGAGCACGCCGGATTCGAAAAATTCCCGGGGAAGACCGAACATTTGAGCCACCTTCGGCTGAGTGCGGTGAAAAGAGGTGTCGAAGCAGGCTACCTGAGGAATCTCCGGGTGTGCGCTCATCACAGCCCTTATTCCAGCCAGGTTGTATGGCTGGTGGAGCGGCGCGAGCTTTTCCAATTCCGCGAGCTTCGCCATAACGCCTACATCAATTATGGCCGGTGACCTAAATACCGCTCCTCCGTGAACTACCCGGTGGCCGACAGCGGTGAACCTCAAATCCGGAAGGTTAGATTCAATCCAGCCCTCGATCCATTTAACCGAGTCCTCATGGCCGGACACAGTTTCCAGGTCCAATTCTTTACCCTCGATGACTATGTCATTTCCATCTCTGAGCGTGAATTTCGGAGACGACCCGATATCCCCCACTTCCCCGCGGCAAACCGGGCTTACGGCTCCCGAATCGGATATTCCGTAGACCGCGAACTTTACACTCGAAGACCCCGAATTGATTACCAGTATCATTTCATTCAGACCGTTTTTTATTTAACTGCTGGAAGTCCTGTACGAATTTGCCATAAGCGCCGCCACTGCGCAGGAAGCAAGCTTTGTGCGCAGTGAATCCGCCCTGCTCGTGAGCACTATAGGAACCCGCGCCCCCAGAACTATACCGGCGGCCTCAGCCCGGGCCATGAAAGTAAGCTGCTTTGCGAGCATATTCCCCGCTTCGAGATCGGGAACTATTATGATATCCGGGTCACCCGCGACATCCGACCGAATCCCTTTCACTTCGGCCGCTTTCCTGCTTATAGCGTTGTCGAACGCCAGCGGCCCGTCCAGTAAAGCGCCCGTTATCTGTCCCCTGTCAGCCATTTTGCATAACGCCGCGGCCTCCAGCGTGGACTTGATGCCTGAAGTTACGGTTTCAATAGCAGATAGTATGGCGACCTTAGGCATTTCTATACCCAGGATATGAGCGAGGTCGATCGCGTTCTGACATATATCAACCTTCTCGTCCAGGCCGGGGTATATGTTAATAGCCGCGTCCGAGATTATGAGAGTCTTGTGATAGGTGGGGATATCCATTACGTAAGCATGGCTTACCCTCCGCTCCGTCCTGAGTCCGGTATCGCGCTTCACTACCTCCGTCATCAGCTCATCCGTATGAAGGCTTCCCTTCATGAGCGCCTCACAGTCGCCTTCCCTTACTAGCCTTACGGCTTCTGAGGCCGAGGCGTGGCTGTGGGGTGTACCCACTATTTCCAGTTGAGATATATCGAGGGAATATTCTTCGGCCACCTTCCTTATTCTCTCTTCCGGCCCCACCAGAACAGGGACGATAAGATCCTCCGCCAATCCAACAATAGCGGCTTTCAGCGATGATTCATCACAGGGATGACAGACGGCAGTAAGGGGAGATTTCAGCTCGCCGCACTTCTCAATAAAGTCCTGGTACTTATTATACGTTTTAACAATTATTTCAGGGCCCTCGGTACGCGGTATGGAAACCTTTTCGACAGGCGCCAAGACGGACGCGCTTCCCGTCATCACGGTCTCGCCGTCTTGATTCTGGCACAGGCAGTCGAACTCGACCACCCTCGTCCCGGGTTTTTTATCTTTGACCTTGATAGTCAAGATAATCGTATCCCCCAGCTTTAATGTCTCAATAAAATCGAGATGTTGTGAGACGTAAACCGTACCAGGCCCGGGAAGCTCCGAGCCCAGCAGTGTCGACGCCAAAAGACCGCTCCATATGCTCTGAGCCATGAGATTTCCCGAATTATATTTCGTCGCGAAACCCATGTTTAGATGACTAGGGTCGAGGTCCCCTGTCAAGGCGGCGAACTTTTCTATATCCGCCCTGGTCAGCGTCTTGGTGATGCTCGCGGTATCGCCTATCTTTATCTCGTCGAAAGTCTTGTTCTCAAGCATCAAGCCCGGCACACTATCCTCTCCCTGAATCCAACCTGTCAACATAGTAAACCGCCCATTATTATGCCTGATTTAAATTAAGCGGCGCATGTCTTTATCCGTTCATTCGGTTCTGGCCGCATAGCTAGAACCCTGGATTGAGCGATGAAAAAGTTAGCATGAACTTCAACTTCAAGGTGTAAAGCAGTTCGGGGGATTAAAAAATTCCGCCCCTCCCGAACAAAAATGATTATCGAAGAACTGCGATCAATCGAGCCCGATCCACGCGTCCTGCCACGCAAGCCCCGTCCCGGGCGCGTAGTACAGCTCGCTCTGGTTGCACCAGCCCGAATTGGGAAACGGCCTGCACTCGTAGCGGCTCCCGTCAGTCCCCAGTACCACAGTCCCGGCACTGTAAGTCCCGATACCGTCGGGGTAAACGAAATCCGCCTCCGCATCAGGGCCTGGGTCCGGTCCGGGTCCGGGAGCGCCGCAGTCGCATTCCCCGTTATCTCCATCTCCCCCGCCGTTGTCCATCATCTCTATATCCACCTGAAACGAGAACTCGAGGTCCGAAGAGACGTACACGTTATTGTCCTGAGAGCTTATAACAGGGTTTATAGCTCCGTCAGAATCCAGGACTCCGATACTGACGACAGAGGAGCCGGCATTCACCTCCTCCGCAAGATAAAACGGCCATTCGTTTGCGCCCGTCTGCCCCTGGGTAAGCTCAAGCGTATGAGACTCCACATCCCCCGACTGATCGTCGAACAGTCTGAAGGTGACCTTATCGCCGGGAGCCAGGTCCTGATGCGCCCTTAACTGACCGAGCGACCTCCACGTAACAGGAGTACCGCCTGTGAAACTCACATCCATACAGGTATAAAACGCCTCCGGGCTGTCGTCCCTCTGCCAGATACTATATATAACATGATTGCCTGTCTTCCCCTGAGGAAACGGGCAAGTCATCCTGTATCTGCCGTTTTCAAGGTTTACATCGTTTATGGTGCAGAAAGGCGAGTCTTCCAAATCCGACCATTTCAACGGGCTGAGCGGGTCATAGCCTTCTCTTGTGACGTAGAACTTGAAATATTCCGTGCTGTGGGGGGCTGTAGCGATAAAAACGAATTCGAAATCACCATCGCCGTCGGGCGCAATAGCGGTTGTATGCCAGTCATCCCTCGCAAGGTCCATACCCTTGAAGAGCTCCTTACCCGCACTACAAAGTTTTCCGTCCGGGATTATCTCGCGATGCATATCGTTCGCGTTCCCCTGATTGACCCCGTTCCAGTCATAGAGCGCCTGCTTGCCTCCCGCCTGCACAGCCGCTATACAAGCGTTGGATTTCGGGTTCTCGGGCCCTTCGAGGAAGCAGTTGTATATACGGCTAACAGGTGTTTCCATAGAGCCGTGACCCACAGCACGATCGCCAGTGCCGAACGAGAAAGCGACTATCAAGATCAGATAAACCACTCCTAAGCGCTTATGATTGTGCATTATTTACCCCCCGTCTATTTTTTACGATAATAACCAATTATTTCTTCGGGCAAAGCGGTTTTTTCTGATTCCTGTATTATGCGTTAATCCATGCACGATGCGTCAAATCGGCGAACGGGTCAAAAGTTTGAAGGAATAATGAATGGTTATAACAAGATGAACGGCGTTTTTAAATTAATACTTTAGGAGAGATCAGAAATTTATACACGCTTAAAAGTATGCCTGAAGCTGAGTTCTGAAAATATTCTCGTCTATGTCGTCCGACTCGGTGAAAGCGTTCCTTATAAATGAATAGCTGAGTTGTATCTTCCAGGCCTGGTTTTTAGATAGATAAAAGTTCAGCCCCGGCGTAAGCTCATATTCTCTATCAGGCGCGTCCCCGCCGGGCTCGGCGAATATGCCGGGGTTGGTGTCGTAATCCACGAACGCCCACCGCCCGGCGATTTCAATCGTTTTAGGAAGGAGAAACACCCCGCCCTGTACTCTGAATCCCTGGTCGTAAGCCGTATCCAAACCCCCTTCATCAGGACTTATCCATCTTCCGTCATATTCCGCTTCTACATTTAACATATAGAGTTTAAAATTCGCGTCCGCGGTTACCGAAACCACATCAGCAGTGGTTATGCCGAGCTGAGCAAACCTCGTTTCAATATCTCCGTTCGGGATCTTTTTATCAATATTTAGTCCGGGTATCCCGGCCAGAGCCCCTCCAAAAACAAAAACAGGCGTTCTTCCGCCGAAGTTGGGCGCAATGGCATAAGCCCCGCCCGAGGGAAACTCGTCGCCGCTGTATTCGAGCTCCCCGCCGTAGCCGAACTGCACCCTTCCCGCGTAAAGTAGATTGGAGTCCACGCTCGTCCCGTTTATTCCGTCTCCGTTAAATATGCCGGCGCCGTATGTAACGTAATTCCCCAGAACGCCGTTGAGCGTAGCCCCCCTGTCGCGGCCATAAGTAAACTCACTGTTGACTATGGACCTTTCGGGAAACTGAAGGCTGGCAGAGGAGGTTAGCTCCTCTCTGTTGAACGGCACCTTAAACTGACCGACTCTGGGAACGAATTTCGTGTAATATGCGACATCGAAATAAGCATCCAGCAATATCGGATCTTCTACCGTTTCTATCTGAACCGTATAGAGAAACCAGGGCCTGAACGCGTGTCCGTCCCATTTTATCCTCAGTCTTCTAACGTCAAAATTGGTCGCCGTATCCTCGCCGTCCGTATCGTCAACCGAAAGCTGAAACTGGCCGAAAATTCTCATCCTCATCATGAAGTTCCCGTCGTCCGATTCGAAAGTTAGCCCCTTCTTGTACTGTGCCCTGAGCTTGTCGTACCATGCGTCGCCGCTCTCCTCCTGCTTGACGACTACCTCTTTCACTTTCTCATCGTCAGCCGCTCTTCCCGCCTCAAGCCGCTCAATCTTCCTCTTAAGCTCCTCTATCTGCTCCCGGTTTTTCCGCTCGACCTCCTTGATCTGCTTCTTAAGCGCCTCTATCTGCTCACTGTCGGATTGAGCATTAGAATGTGTAGGGGAAAGTAGCAACGAAAACAAAATCAAAGCTGAAGCGAAATTTACTTTTGATATGTAAATCATTCTAACCATCCTCGCCTTGAATTATCCCTTCTTTTATCATTATTCGACACAAAATGCAATCCTTCCACCGAGGCGGCCAAGCCGCTAGCACATTACGACTTCGAGCTTATCCGCTGAAGCGCTTCCCGGCTCTCGGATACGAGCAATTCTATGAGCTCTGCCGCCGAGCACTTCCTGGACATTGCCGAGCCCTGTCCCGCCCAGAGGGACATGTACTCAGCGTCACCTTTCGATTTCGCCGCAGCCCTTAGTGGGGTCGTGAGACCTTGCTGGATCGGATAGGCAGGGATTTCATTCTCAAGCCCTTTGAATTCTTCTATAAAAGTATTTTTTATTCCTCTTGCATATTTACCGGTAAACACATTGGTTAAAACAGTGCTGGTATCGGTGGATTTCAGAAGAGCGTCCTGCCACGCGCTGTTAAGAGACGCCTCTTTACAGGATAGGAACGCGGTCCCCATCTGAACCGCCGAAGCCCCGAGCGCAAGAGCGGCCGCAATACCCCGGCCGTCCATTATTCCTCCCGAAGATATAACCGGCACTCCGACTTTATCCGCCAGCTGCGGCACGAGAGAGATACTGCCAATCATAGGCACTTCCCCGTCCATGCCGAAACTTGCCCGGTGTCCGCCCGCCTCGCTACCCTGAGCTATGACAGCGCTGCATCCCGCCTCTTCCAGTCGAACCCCCTCCTCGACAGAGGTGGCCGTACCGATAACGGCGACCTCACGTGCGAGTAGCTTCTCAATGTACTTCTCTTCCGGTATCCCGAATGTAAAGCTGAATACGGGGACCCGGTTTTCGAGTATCACCCGGAACTGGTCTTCGAAAGTGAACTTCAGGGACGGGAATTCATGCGGTACTTCGGCGCCGACTTTTTCAGACACGTTCCCCAGCTTCTTCATCACCTTTTCGGAGGGAACGATACTCGGGCTCTCTGCGGGGACGAACAGGTTTACGGCGAAGGGCTTTTCGGTGAACTCACGTATCTTCTTAATATCCGATTCGATATCCTCAGGAGACATATAGCCCGCGCCGAGTGAGCCGAGCGCCCCCGTGTTAGATACGGCGGCCACAAGCTCGGGCGTAGTCGGCCCGCCCGCCATAGGCGCCTGTAGTATTGGATGCTCTACCCCCAGAAAATCGCGAAGCTTATTTGTTTGGTCAGGCCAGAAGTCTTCTGACATAATGCCTCCGCAACTGATCGACAAGATATAGGGGTTCTATAATAAATTAAGAAAATCCGTCCAGCAACTAACTTATACTTTAGATGAGTAAAGTTTTAAAAAAGTTAATGTCAGAAGACTCATTTGGTGCTTTTATATAAAAGTGACGCATCAGATTTTTGTGATTCAACTTTTATCTTTTAGAAAACACTTCAATAGTTTTACTGTTAAATGCGGGTATATCGTCAGGGTTACGGCTTGTAACTAAATTACCGTCCACTACGACTTCCTCGTCCACCCATTCCGCACCCGCGTTTTTGAGATCAGTCTGTATGGAATGATAGGAGGTCATAGTTCTCCCTTTTACCACTCCTGAGTCAATCAAGGTCCACGGACCGTGGCATATGGCTGCTACCGGCTTATTGGAATCAAAAAAGGATTTAACAAAACTTAGAGCCTGCGGGTTTCGTCTGAGATTGTCCGGGTTCATCACTCCGCCCGGAAGCAGAAGAGCGTCATAATCCTCCGCACTCGCATAGGCGAGTTTCAAGTCCACCTCAAACTGATCCCCCCACTCATCATGATTCCAGCCCTTGACCTTTCCTTCCGCGGGAGAAATGATTTCAGTCTTTGCTCCCGCGTCTTCAAGAGCTTTTTTGGGTTCGGTCAATTCCACCTGCTCGAAGCCGTCCGCAACGAGTATAGCAATGCTTTTGCTCTGTAATGCCCCGCTCATGTTTCTTACCCCTTGCTTATAAAATTACCACTAATGTCTCAGACAGCGTCTGAGGTTAATCTAGTTTTTTCTCCAGGGAACGAATATGGTCATGTGCTTTTTTGACTTCGATATACTGGGTGTTTACTACCGAGCGCACATCGGCCGGCAAACCCTTCTCTAAGGCCTCATCATAATTCTTTAGCGCAACATCTTCGCCCTCTTCACATTCCGATATAATGGCACTCAAATCATTACTCGATACAGCCGACTTAATATTCATCCAACCCCTGTGAAGAGAACCGGCCACACTACCGGAGTCCTCAGGATCCCCTCCAAGACGGCTAACCTCCGCTTTAAGCTCGTTAGCAAACTTTGCGCGTTGCTGCGAATACTGATTGAATAATTGTTTATACTCACCGTTCTCTATATTTTCCGCTGCGGTTTGATAACCATTCTCACCGTCTTTACAGGTTTCGATCAACTCATTGAGCGTCGAAATTACTTCGTCATTATTCATAGCCATTGTTATATCTCCTTTTTACTTTTTAGATTTTTATCTCCCAAAAGTGCAATATTCATGCCATTGATATCAACAAGTGAAATTTGCAATATTAATAACAACTTGTGTATTGGGAGGCTTGTTATAAAAGCGATATATACATGAGATGTAAACTATTAAACTGTAAATATTGTATAAGTTTTTCCCTATTACCATGTCCAGTGGAACGATAGCGGAGTTCAGATGGTTCCGGACTAAGTCTTCATGGTCCTAATCGTTGAGATTCAGATTAATGTCTATCCTCTATAATCAGTGCTTCAATCTCCGTCGATCATGAAGTGGTCCGTCTTTCCGAGACCGATTACATCGACCATATCCCTGAGAGCATTGTAAAGCATAAGCACAACGGTAACCAAGAGTCCTCCAAGAAACGCTGACGTAATAAGCACAGTATAATATATGTAGGTAAACCATGAGCTGGGAACCTGATCAGTTTTCTCGAGCGGGACACAGTGTAAAATAAGAAATACAGTGGATACAATAAGCCCTGCAGTGTCCAGAAAAGCTATTTGCATAATACGTTTATAATGATCAGCTTTTAACTTGCTATCGCTGCTCGTACTTAAGCTGAGAAGGGTTAGCATTAATGCGAGAATTGTTGCGGTCGCCGTCATGACTGCCGATGATAAAAATCTGGTGGTGGGCAACAGGGCCTCCAGCAGCTTCAATGCTTCCCACCTGCTTGCGTGACCCACGAGAAGTATGCCGGTGATTCCTATGATAACGACAATAACGCCTCCGATGATTGCATTAGTTAAATCACTTGACCGCTTAGCGGACTCATCTTTAGACTCGTCTTTCTCTTTACTTTTATTATTTTCGGTTTCTTCACTCACCAGTCCTGCCTCCTTTTTGCATTTTTCTGTTATTCCTTTCGGATCATTCTATAAAATCTTTGGATAACGCATGATTCTGTGCTTCAGAAGTATCTTTAACTAATAGCACGTCAACTCCTTTATTCTCAATATTTTTCTTAATTTCCCTAACCGCGGCCGCCCGAGAGGGCTGTGAGATATCACGGATATAGATCGCATGAACACGACCGGGATGCTCAGTCACTACCTGTTCGTAAATCTCCGGATCTTTCTCCCCGCTGTCTCCGATCAAAATAAAATTAAGATTAGGATAGGTTTCAAGTATTCCGTTTATCGTATCTAGTTTGTGACTGTACGGGGATGAATTTACATATAATTTCTTATCTACGCCCCAATCTCTTAAAAATAACGGGCCTTTGGGGATCCCGTGCAGCTCCATGAAATCGACCAGCATGTCGTACAGGTTCCAGGGACCGTTGGATACATAAAAAATCGGATTATTGGAGGCTCCCTTTACACCATTAAATAGTGCGCGGTAAAATGACGCCACCCCGTCAAAAGGAAGGCGAGTGATGGAATTGGAAAGTAAGGTATGACGCAGCATCATTGCCAAATTCGAAACATCGGTTTTAATGACCGTATCATCGATATCACTAATCACTCCATACTCAGCTCTAAGTGGCGGCACAAAAACCTCGGCTTCGGTTTCCACGGCTTTCCCGTCAGTGCCTGACATGCTGACCAGCTTAAGCCGCACCTCATGCCATATCCTATCGGTTCTAAGCGGATTCACGGGCTCTAAGATAATATCGAAGTATCCCTCCTCATCAGTTGATACATCTTTTGCCTCACCCTGGAACTCAGCCCGAACCTTTGCGCCTGGAATCTCGTCGGATTCAAACCGTTTATACATCGATCTGAGGTTCCGCCATACGGAATCAGTTTTTGCCGCTTTGACAATTCCGCTATCTTCAAGCACTCTGCCAATTATATGAAAGCGGGCTTCGGTTCCGTATCCCCTATAAGCGTGGATTAAAACCGAGCTAGTTTTATCGTACTTCCGGATGTATTTATGTTTGAGCGAGTCAATGGAATCTTCCAGCAGATGAAGAGTGCGGGCAAAAAACTTTTTTATCTTATGTATCATCCAGTGCTGCGTAATTTCAGGTATCTAGCCAGGAATAAGCAATAAATACCGTAGAGTATCAGACCCCCGGCAACCGCGCCTAAAAGCCATGGCCCGTAGGATTGCTGTGCTAACTCCCGAAGCGCGTTTCCGTATCCCCCTACTTCACCGGTACTACTTTGCAAGCCGCTTTTTACTATTAAAAACCCTATTATACCGAAAATTATCGCCCGCGCCGCAATACCTGTCCTGCCAAACCGCACTATCCAGGTCCTCTCCGCTCCGCTCATCTTTTCAACCGCAAGCTTCTTCACAAAAGTAGCTTTATATGATCTGTAGAGGTAAAAGAGCCCTACGCAAATAATAATAGCTCCGATTAGCACAACGGCCGTTCGACCGTAGGGCTGCTCCATCAACCAGGCTGCACTCTGCTTTTTAGAAGTATCACTGTCTCCGCTCCCCGAGCCAATAACGAATTTGAAGCAAATGAATGCAAGTCCGGAATACGTCAGGGCGCTTAACACATATCCGATTCTCTGTATAACACTCTTCGCGCCACTATCATCATTTCCCGGGTTCAATACGGCCTGTATCAACCTCCACAGCACATAGGATATCAATCCAATTGTAATAATCAGCAGCAGTAATTCCCCCAGCGGCAGACTTGATAAATAATCCAACACCATTTCTTTACCGCCAACCTCGCCGCCTCCTCCGCGATATGCGGCTTGGAATACCAAAAAACCCAACAGACCGTACACTATTCCTTTTGCCGCGTATCCGATTCCGCCTACGATCTCAATCCAGAACTTCTTTAAAACCGGGGTGCTGTTCATCGGCACGACCTCGTTGTAGTTATTTAATTTTTATGCAGCAATCAAAAAATGCTTATTCTGTGAATAATTTTTTATGAGGAGGGGCTTTCGCGAATTGTTTAGCCTCTCTATTATTCAAACAAGTACGGCAAATATTGCTCGATAGAAGCAGCCGAAATCGGATTAAGTCGTAGATTATCCCTTCTCCAATTTAGCGCGCCAGACGACTATTTGCTAATTGTCCGGGACCTTTTCCGGAAATTATCAGATCGACTTGCAGCCGTATTTCCATATTTCTGTAGTGATATTAATTTCTATCCGTCAGTTTCCCACATATAAGTCCGGCTACAAGGGCTACTGCAACACTCATAAAAGGTCTTTCCGTTAACCTGTTTTCTATTGTATTAACGGCTCTCTTACTGCTGTGGCGTGTGCTATCCAAAGCAGAATTCAATTCGGTGATAAGATGAGCTGCCTCCGCCTGCAGTTTCGCTTTTGCGGCGGTAGTAACAGACGCCGTTTGATCTTTCCCTACATCTACAAGTTTTTTAGAGGTGCTGGCCAGATCTGTGCGCAGCTTTGCCACGTCTTCCCTCAGGGTTTCAATTTCTTTATTGAGATCACTTTTTTTGCTCATAATTTCTCCTCGTCTTCTTATTTAATTTCCAGAGCTCACCGAAACTTATACATCGGCAGCCCCTTTCTGATTAAAATAAGAAAGCCCGTATTAGCGGGCTTTCTTATAGACTGACCAAAACAAAGAGTGATAAAATTAGCTGCTATTACAATTTAAATACGTAATATGTTGGTATGTTTAGTCTTCCCATAAAACCTTGCCGTTTTCCAGTTTACCCTCTATTTCGTCTTCACTTTCAATGAAACTATACTGCTCGTTGTGGCTTCCTTCAGGTCTGCCGCCTATTACATAGTACCGAACGTCTAAATCCGGTCCTCTTAAAACCACACGGTCGGATATCCTCACCGTTTTTTGTATTTCCTCATCCGCGTCATCGCCTTTTTCAAGCTGCGCCAGCACAATATATCTATCCTTTACAAGATAAATTTTATCAATTTCGACATCGTAATTCGGAGAGGGGACCTCTACTTCAACTACAAGAGTTTTTTCGGTCTTATCGTTATCATCCCTCTTATCATCATCCTCTCCAACATTAACGTCATCAGTGTTGTCATAATCATCGTCCGTAACATTATCATCATCTATTTCATCATTATAGTCATCGATATCGTCGGCATCATTATCGCCGGGCATATCAATATCTATGTACGGTACTTGTACTTCTTCCTCTTCCATAACAACAATCACTTTAGGCACTTTAACCGTTCTTTTTGTAACCCCGACATCCACATCCGGCAGTTCGACATCGTAGTCAGGAAGCGTACCCTCATCAACATCTACATCCACGTCAGGCAGCTCGCCTTCTTCTTTTTTAACTACTTCATAGTCCGGCAGGTTTCCTGAATCCGCCTCAACATCTACATCCGGCAATTCACCTTCTTCCTCTTTCTCAATATTGCACCCAACCAACCCCATGGTGAACGCGAAAATCGAAAGAAGCATAAAAAACTTAATTTCCGACAATTTGCTATAACTCCTTTTAACCTTGTACATTTTTAAATCTGACCTCCTTGATCAATGTGTAATTTTAGAGCAGCGCTCTTTACACTTAAACAATGCAATCTCCATACCAATGAAGAAAATGTTGGCATTATTTATTCAATCACAGTTAGTTAGATAGATATTCCGAGATAGGGAGGATGAATGGGCTTACTTAATTGTTGAATATTCAACAGCATTCACTGTAGTCAGTTTATCAAGTTTATTGCCCCGAATAATTAAATTTTATGTTTAGCCAGATGTAAAAACCGGGATGCCAACGAAGGTCGTGAGAACTGACGACTATTCCGAGAAACTTACAAAAATACTGATGTGGGATAAGAAGGGAATTATTTAAGGTGATTCGCTGGCGGGTGCAGGAAGTAAATCATAGTAGCGAACTTGCGCCATCTGCAATTCTCTGAAAAAGTCTTTGAATTTATCTCCCCTGCTGTGTTAAAATTATTATATACATCATTGCAGGGGGTGATATAAATGAGGGAGGCAGATATAGATATCAGACTAATGGATTACTACCTTTCTGAATTGATTAACAATAACAAACTCCATGACGGTATAGACACTAAGGATAGTCCATCTACAGCATCCGGCCGTATGGAAGAAAAGCTCACCGATGACACGACAGACGCGCATTAGGTAAGACTTCTAACGAATTTACAAGCATGGATTTAGCTGCCGCGGATTTGAAATAATGGTAGCGGGGGGAGGATTTGAACCTCCGACCTTCGGGTTATGAGCCCGACGAGCTACCAAGCTGCTCCACCCCGCGTCTGAGTTAGGACAGATAAGCCTATTGGATATTCATAGCCCTGTCAAGTTTCCCTCATTAAGACGTTCAGGTTCCAGAATGTTTATTGACAAGTCAGCTTAATAAATATAGATTAAATTAGCACAAATGAGATTTCCCGAGGAGGAGAATAAAAGATGAGAAGGTTAAGTACATTTTTCGTCGCGGTTACGCTGATACTGTCGATTTCAGTACTGGCGGGGTGTGAAAATCAGGATAAAACACAGGAATTAAAACAGAATAAAACTGAGCTTGAGAAAGCCCAGATGGAACTCGAGCAGATTAAAAAGGACAGCACCCAGCTGGACAAATATATCGCCGACATGAAAACGGAGATAAACAATCTTAAGATAGAAAACCAGAAGCTAATAGCCGAATCAAAGAGACTTGAGGCAGAAATCATTGACCTCAGACTGGAGCTGGGTCAAATACCCGATGCCGACTCCAAAGAGGTGCTCGATAGAGATGTCTCGCCAACGAAGCAGCCTGGGAAAAACAGTACCGGTCAGGATGCCGATGCTTCCGAAGCGAGTCAGAAATAACGCAATTGACTAAACGAATTATCTCATGTACTTACAGCCTTCATATCCAGGATTCTATCAAGCCTGAAAGTACATCTTTCTTTTCTTAAATGACAAAAGGCGTGTATATACGTGCTCTGCCTGCTAAAACTAATTTCAAGAGGCTCAATTATCCTGGTTGTGGTTTCTTCTTTATAGGCCGACAGATATTTTATCTGCAGCTTCCCCCTCACTCTCAGCGCCTCCTCTATTTCTACAGGCAGTATTAGCTCCTTTCTATTCCGAGGCGCAACCGATTTGCCCTGTAATTTCAGGATGTCCTTTAGCCTCTTGAGCCTTATCCCCCTCCTGCCGAGGTCCATCAGGAAATACTCGAATATGTTCTTCGTGGTCCTGACATCCGCGAGCGCCCTGTGCTCGCTCTCCGCAGGAAGCCCGATATACTTGGCGATCTGCCCCAGGCTGTTGCTGGGAAAAGTGTAATACCTTCTGGCTATGCCGAGAGTATCTACCACGCTGTTTTCAGGAAGCGCGAGTCTCAGGTTTCCGAATTCCAGGTTCAGGAACTCGAGGTCGAATCTGGCGTTATGAGCCACAATTACGCTATCCGCGATAAAACCAGACAGGTCATTTGCGATTTCCCTGAAGAGCGGCGCGCGCCCCACCATCATATCCGTTATTCCATGCACGGATACGGCGCTCAGCGGTATTGTCCTGCCGGGGTTCACAAGCGTGGAAAATTCGTGTACCACGTGGCCGTTTACGGTCTTCAATGCCGCTATTTCGCATATTTTATCGCCCTGTAACGGGTCGAGGCCGGTTGTTTCCACATCGAGGAAAACAAACGGCACCTGGGAAGGGTTATCGGAATGCACTTCATACTCCTTACAAATTTAATAGTACCACGAGAGGGCTTAAAGATGAAAGAATAGAAAGAAATTGTCGAAAACAGGACTACCCTTGCCGGGGGTGTTCACGGAGAGGAAAGAGAGTCCAGTATTTCCCTGCCGCCTTTATCAAGTATGAGGTCCGCCAGCTTTTCTCCCAATAGGGCAGTATTATCAATCCCCCCGGAAAGCTTTTCCCTGACCATCACGCGCCCGTCCGGAGAGGCCAGTATTCCCGACATCGATACGGAGCCCCGGTCCACTCTGGCGTGGCACCCGGCAGGCACGTTACAGTCACCGGCCAGCTTCTTCAAAAAAGCCCTCTCCGATACCGCGGCGAGGGACGTCTCATGATGGTTTATTTTTGAGATAATACCGGCGCTCTTCGTGTCGTTTTCTCTACACTCTATAGCAATTATTCCCTGACCGGGTGCGGGAATCATTACATCCGGCGGGATTTTCTCGGTAATGTCACCGGCGAGACCCATCCGCTCGACACCCGCCGCCGCAAGGATAATCGCATCATATTCATCCCCTTCCTTGAGCTTTTTGAGTCTGGTATCAACGTTCCCTCTTATAGGAAGCACTCTTAGATCGGGGCGTAGAGCGAGTAGCTGCGCTGCCCTTCTCAGACTGCCTGTCCCCACTCCGGAGCCCTCCGGAAGCTCGTTGAGTTTTAGACCCCTTTTCGAGATGAGTACGTCCCTTGGGTCCTGCCTCTCGGCGACGGCGCCTATAGCAAGCCCTTCCGGCAGTATCGCGGGAAGGTCCTTCATACTGTGTACTGCTATATCTATCTTTTCCGAAAGAAGTGACTCCTCTATTTCCTTTACAAAAACGCCTTTACCGCCTATCTCCGAGAGAGGGGATTCGAGGTTTCTGTCACCGGTAGTTTTTATAATATAAATTTCAGGGTTTAAGGCCGGGAAGGAGTCCGATAAAAGATCTTTAATATAATTTGCCTGCCAGAGCGCAAGCGCGCTCCCCCTAGTTCCAATCCTGAATGGCCGCTTCATCTTCCTCCTCTTCCACAAGCAGAAGGATCTCGGTCTCGAGTTCGAAGAGCTTCTTGACTGAATCCACGTATAGCGCGCCGCGGGAGGTAGAAGCCTCCTTTTTCAGATTGGTTAGCGGGCCGTGGAGTATTTTGCCTATTATGCGCGATGCCATCAGCTCGATAACTTCCCTTTCCCTGTCCGAGTAATTCTCGAGTTTGGCTAGCGCCCTCTCAACTTCGCTTTCCTGTATTTGTTCGAACCTTTTCTTTAAATCCACTATTGCAGGTACTACTTTGAGGCTGTTTATCCAGGCTTGAAAGCTCTTTTCCACCTCTGAAACTATTTCCTGAGCCTTTTCAGCGCTTTCCCGCCTGTTCTTCATGTTCTCGTCGAGCACGTTCTTAAGATCGTCTATGTCGTACAGATATATATCGGTAAGCTCCTCCACACGCGGGTCAATATCGCGGGGAACGGCTATGTCTATCATAAACATAGGCTCGTTGTTCCTGAGTTTGAGCGCTTCCTTCACATGATGCGCCTTTATAATAAAATCGGGCGAACCTGTTGCCGCTATAACTATATCGACATCCTTCAGACTATAAAGAATCTCCTCGTATCTTATAGGCTTCGCATTCAGTTTTTCCGAGAGCGAGGAGGCGTTGTCAAGGCTTCTGCTGGCAATTATCAATTCTCCTATACCGGCTTTAATGAGATTCCTTGCGGCAAGCTCGCCCATTTCCCCGGACCCTATAAGCATTACAGTCCTGTGCGAGAGGTCATCGAATATCCTTTTGGCCAGCTCGACCGCCACATAGCTTATTGAAACTGCCCGTGAGCCTATGCCGGTTTCGGTTCTCACTTTCTTCGCTACGAAAAAGGCAGAGTGGCAGAGCCTGTTCAGTATAAGCCCCGCCGTACCCTTCATCGAAGCGATTTTATATGCCTCTTTAATCTGTCCGAGTATCTGAGGCTCCCCCACAACCATCGAATCAATACCCGAGGCAACCTTATAGAAATGCCTTACAGCCATGTGTCCCAAATGAAAATATAAGCTGGGTGAAAACGAGTCTTCGGGCACAGAATGAAACTCTGAAAGAAATTTTTTGATATTGCTGACGCAGATATCGGCATTTTCGGAAACAGCGTAAATTTCGACACGGTTACAGGTGGAAAGTATAAGGCACTCTTCGACGTGATCCCTGGAGAAGAGAGCCTCAAGAGCGGATTCAAATTCCTCCGCGGTGAATGAAAATCGTTCTCTAATCTCTACAGGGGCTGTTTTGTAACTTAGTCCAACGACTACGATGCGCTGCATCTATATCAATCCCGTAATAGAATGATCTTGGACTTAATTATATACTAAGTGGCAATTATTACCATCCCTCAATCTTAATTTCAACCTTATTTACCCCGATTTTCCTATGAAACTAAGAAATTCGCTTCTCGTCCTTTCATCCTTCTTAAACGCCCCCCGCATTGAGCTTGTCAGCATGCTTGCGTCCGCCTTCATAATACCCCTCATCGCCATGCACAAATGCTGCGCCTCGGCCACAACCGCCACGCCAAGAGGATCAAGCTCCTCCATGAGGAAATCGGCAATCTGAGCGGTCATTCTTTCCTGCACCTGAAGCCGTCTGGAAAAAACCTCTACTATCCTGGGGATTTTGCTGAGTCCGACTATCTTGCCGTTTGGTATATATCCAACGCTGCACCGACCGAAAAAGGGCAGCATATGATGCTCGCAAAGGCTGTAAAACTCTATGTCCTTAACAACAACCATCTCATCATACTTTATACTGAAGAGAGCTTCCCGAATTATCTCGTGAGGTGACGCCTTATAACCGGCTGTGAGTTCCTCAAACATTCTGGCCATTCTGTCCGGTGTCTCTTTAAGACCCTCCCGGTCGGGGTCTTCGCCTATCTGTTTAAGTATTTCCTTTACGGCTTTTTTTACACTCATACGGATAACTCCCCTCCTCAAAGTATTCAAAGTAACTGCTATCGGTTTCACTCACACGGATATGAATGAGCCTGCATCGCAGGCTGGGCTCCAAGCGTTCCCATATGTACCGGGCTATGTTCTCCCCGGTAGGCTGATGCTCCCGGAAGTAGGGCACTTCAATATCGAGCCGCTTGTAATCGAGTTTATCAAGCACGGGTATTACGGCGCGATCGAGCTCTCCGGGCGCTACGACCATGCCTGTGACGGGGTCAATATCACCCCCTATCTTTAGCTCGACATAGTAGTCGTGTCCATGCCCGTTAGGGTTGGAACAGGTATCGAAGATCTTCATGTTCTCCTCATCGGAAAGCCCTTTTAAGTAAAGCCTGTGCCCGGCGGAGAAACGGTATCTCTTTGTCAGGGAGACGAACTCTCTCACGGCTTCTCCCTCCAGTAGTCCACATACATGTCCGGAGTCTCGTAGAGCCTGATTCGGTAGAGCGAGCATTGCGGATTCTTCTTGATTCTGTCTTCAAAAATATCCCAAAGGACGCGGGCTATATTCTCCGTGGTAGGAATCAGCTCTTTAAAATGCGGATTATCCTCGTTTAAGTGCTTGTGGTCGAAATCCGCAAGCACATCCTTCATAATGGTCTTGAGTTCATAAAGGTTTATTATCATGCCGGTCTCCTCGTCAACTTCCCCCTCCACCGTGAGCTCCAGATTATAGTTATGGCCGTGCCCGTGGGGTCCGGCAGCCTTGCCGAATACCTCCCTGTTTTTCTCCTCGCTCCACTCTGCATTCCAGTAGCTGTGCGAGGCCGAGAATCCCATTTTTTTTGTGAGCAGCTTCCTGTATCCCATTTTCAGGCCCGTACTCCTCAAGACCGATTAGGATAGCATAGTTAATTAACGGCACCAACTTCCTATGCAGGGATGTGTGAGGTAACCTTTTAGATGCATGAGAAGTGCCGATTCCAGGAAAAGACTAGAGTCGATTATAGAGGGTCTTCAGCGAAAGAGATTTGAATTCCTCTTTCTGAGAGGCGCTTCACTTACGGCTCTTGCGTCAATATCGGCGCTAGGCGCAGTTTGCCTCCTTTCATTTATTAGTAGCAATTCGTATTATTACCTGGCTCTTAAGTTACTGGCGGTATCGATTTTCGCTCTTGCTTCATACAGATTCATTTTTATACCCCTTGTCAAAAAGAAAGATTCGGACGAAATTCTGCGCGAGCTTGACAACAGCTCGCCAGGTCTGGGTGAGGCCACGTTAAACGCTTCGGAGTTAAACGCCTCGGCAGGAGACAGAACAAGACTCAGAGGCACATCGGAATCCCTTGCTTCGGCCTATATCACGGAAGTTGCCGCGAAACTCGCCTCAGTGGACATATCCTCTATTTTCCCAGTAAGGAGTCTAAAGAGATACGCGCCCCCACTGATCGGTGCTGCAATCATTACGTCGACTCTCCTCATATTCGCTCCGCCGAACTTTTTATCCTACCTATTCAGTGCTGAAATCAATCCGTCAGCATCCCCCCGGGCACTCAAGCTAGCCGATATAGAGATAAAACTGACCTATCCCGGTTATACGGGGATGACGCCCGAGTCGATCAAAGGGAGCACAGGGGACATAAAAGCGCTCAAGGGAACGCGCGTCAGGTTTGAAGGAAAGCCCCTGGGACCGTTTAAAAGCGGCAGTCTGGTTACGGAAAGCGGCGCGTCATATCCCGTCAACAAAATTGACGGGAAAATATCGGCCGAATTCACAGTACTTGAGAGCGGGAGTTACGAAATAGTCGAAGCCGATGGGCGGAGAACGGATAAAATCAAGATAACCGTAGTTAACGACAAAGAACCCGCGGTAAGCATTACAAGCAGTCAAGGTAATGAGATTGATGCCGGCACGGACGGCAGGGTAGAAATTTTTTATGAATCCGAAGACGACTTCGGACTTTCAGAATTGAAGCTCACCTGGGAAACCGAAGCAGGCAGGCAAGGCAAATTGATAGGAAAGCCCGAAGAAGCGCCCCGGAGTTATAAGGACCTCTATACATTCGACCTGGCAGGCGTTGATCCAGGAAAGGGAGAAACCGTGAAGCTCCGCGTCGAAGCATACGATAACGATACGGTCTCGGGCCCGAAACCGGGCATTTCCAACGCTATAACCGTTAAGCTCACAGACGCCCGGCAAAAACACAGAGAGCTCATGAATTATACAGAGCTTTTAATGGAAGAGCTTATCGACCTCCTGGCGGACGAAATAGAAGTTTCGACCAGCTTCCCAAACTCGGTTTCAAGCCATGACGGAGAGAGCGGAAAAGGTTCCGCTCAAAAGCCGCTGTCACTCGATTCGCTGAACTTGGAGGAATTACTTGACACTCAGCACCGGCTCACTACAGCGATCGAAAACGCGTCGGTCATTTTGAACAAGGCTCTTCAAACCATGATGGATGATGACTATTCCGAATACGCCTTCTTCGTAGGGCTTTCCAACATGGACATGAGAATTGACCAACTGATAGAGCAAAGACGGGAACTGCTCGGTTCCTTCGCAACAGTGGATCTGCCGAGGCTCGGCAGGCTGATGCATAGGGAGATAACCGAGTTTGAGGATGACATTCTCTTTTTGGACTCGATGATAAAGGGCGAGAAGTTAAGAGATTCGCTTCTTTCCGGCAAAGAGATGCTGGACCGGTACGCGGAACTGTCCGAGCTGATGAAAGAACTGAATACGACTCAAGATGAAAATCTCAAAGCGGAGATTAGGCAAAAGCTCGATGAGCTGAGAAGACTTATGTCCGAGCTCGCTCAGAAGATGAGCGCGATGAGCGGCGAGATACAGGAGGGATTTCTCAACAGGGACGCCTTTAAATCAATGGACATGCAACAGAAGCTGAGCGAGATTATGGACCAGATCGAGAACGGCAACACAGAGCAGGCCATGCGGATGCTGTCCGAGCTTCAGGACAGCATGCGGAACATGATGGCTTCGCTCGAAAGCGGCCTCCAGTCATTCACCATGTCGTCGATGTCGGAGGATATGTCCAAAGTGAGCGAACTCCTTTCCAGAATCGAGGGACTTGAACGGGAGGAAGCCTCTCTCAAGGGCCGGACTGAAAATTTGAAGGAGACGTTTCTTGAGAACCCCGGCACGACGGGCGATAATATCCGCGCCTTCATCGATAAACAGAAGGTTAAGGTCGCGGAGATCAAAAAAAACCTGTCGCGAGCCAAATCGACAGTATCCGAACAGGACATGCGGGAAGATACCCCCGACGGATCCTACCTGCTCGATAACCTCATTAAAAAGACGGATGAGCTGAAGAACTGGCTTGACGCAATGGACATCAAAGAATCCCGGAAGATTGCCAGAAACCTCGAAGAGACCTCAAGAGGCCTCGTCGAACTCGGGGATGCCGGAGTCGGGAACTTAAGGAAAAGCCGGCGCGAAATAGCAAACTCCGCCGAACTTGCGGGGGAAATTCGTGAGGACCTCGACCGTTTCATACGCTCGGGAGAAAATGAGCCTCAGTCCGAGGAGATTGCCCGGAGGCAGGAAGATATAAGAGAGGAGACCGGGGAGTTGTCGGGCGATACCGAGAGCCTTGCGGGAGAAATTTTGCTCAGCCCCGGGATAGGCGAAAAAATAAGCGAGGCTGAGGGCCATATGGGCAAGGCGTCCGAGAGTCTGGACGGAAATGAATTATCGAAAGCGATATCGAATCAGGACGAAGCGATAAAATCGCTCCGTCAGGCCAGAGAGGAGGCCGAGGGGCTTCTGCAGGAAATGCAGGCCAGCGCGAGAGGCAGCGGCTCCCCCGTACCTATGATCATAGGACAAAAACAGCGCAGCAGCGGAACCCGGGGAGTTGATACGAGATACATGGAGATACCCGCTGCCCGGGAATCCGAGATAGGGAAGGAGTTTAAGGAGAGAATACTTGAAGCAATGAAGGGCGGCTCCCCCGAGGGCTACAGCGAACTTAACAGGAAATACTACGACAGGATAATAAAATGATTTCGAGAATATTCTTAATCAAATTACTGATAATTCTTCTGATGCCGATTACGGTTTCGGTTGCGGCTGTGAAGAAAGGGTCACCCGACCTCCCCTCTTTACTTCTGAACGCTGAGAACGATATAAAAAAATGGAAGGTGGCCGAGGCCTCCGGTAAAGCGGACGAGGCGCTTGCGGATGCGGCGACTGAAGAGGAAAAGCTCCAGGCATATTACGTCAAGTCCATAGTGGAATTCTACAAGGGAGATTACGCGAAGGCCGGTGAATTTGCCCAGAAGGTACTGAGCACGGCCACTGATGAAGACAGGGAAAAAAGTTTCGTTAATTTTATAGCCAGGGCTTCTGAAAAGAGTCCCCGGTTCTCGGAGGTAAAATCCGAGCACTTCATAATCAGATACGCACACCCGAAGGATTTCATAATTGCGGATTACGGAAAGGATGTACTCGAAAAATCCCGCTTCGAGATTGGACTCGATCTGGAGACATATCCCGCGGAACCGGTAATTGTGGAAATATATCCCGATCTGGAAAGCTTCACCCTGGCATCCACACTCCCTCCTGAGAACGTGGAGACCACGGGCGTGGTAGGTATATGCAAATTCAACCGTATAATGGTCCTCTCTCCGAGGCTGCTGCCGAGGGGTTATCCGTGGGCAGACACCCTTGCGCACGAATACACCCACTATCTCGTTTTTCTCAAGAGCGAGAACACGGTGCCCGTATGGCTCCATGAGGGAATCGCGAAGTTTCAGGAGGAGAGATGGAGAGAGAAGAAAAGAGACGTTCTCAGTCCTTTCTATGAAACTATACTTGCCGAGGCCCTGAAAAAAGACGAACTCGTGCCTGTAGAGAAGATGCACCCGTCGCTGGCCATGCTCGACAGCGCGCGGGAGGCGCAACTGGCGTTCGCCCAAGCGGGTACCAATATCAGCTACCTCGTGGAAAGATGGGGCAACGAGGGTCTGGTGAATCTGCTTGAGTCCATGAAAGAAAGCGATGATTTTAAAGTCGCTTTACAAAAAGTAACCGGAATGGAATTCGCCGACTATTACGCGTCCTGGAAAGCCGACCTTGAAGGCAAGGGGCTTAGCGAAAAAATTCCCGGCGTTAAAGTAAAGGGCGTCAGGATAAGAGACAACAACGAGGAATCTTCAGACGGAAGCGAAGATCTCGTAGATATCGACAACCGCAAGGCGCGGGATCACGCCAGGCTCGGAGACCTGCTCAGGACGAGGGGAAGACTCCGCTCGGCCTCGTACGAGTACGAAAAAGCGCTCGGTTATGACCCGGGCTCGCCCCTTATATCCACAAGGCTCGCGTCCGCCCTCCACGGCTCGGGTGAGCCGGACAAGGCGCTCGGGATATTGACGCCCCTTCTGAATTTTTATCCCGACCAGATACAAATCCACATGATCCTCGGAAGAATATACCTGGAAAAGGAAAATATAAAGAAGGCGGAAGATTCTTATATGAAAGCAATCAGCATTAACCCCTTCGACCCGGAAATACACAGTGTTCTCGCGTCTATTTATGAGAAAGAAGGACGTACGGAAGACGCTCTCAGAGCAAGAAAGGCACTCAATATACTTTTAAGCGAGGAACCGCAGCATGAACAGTGAATTCGAAAATAGAGAAGACGTGGAGGCGGTAAAAGAGCTTTCCGCAATCAGAAGCGAAATAGTAAAGGAAATAGGAAAGGTAATAGTCGGGCAGGAAAAGGTAATCGAGCTCCTCCTCATATCACTCATGTCCTCAGGCCACTCGCTTTTCGTCGGAGTCCCCGGGCTTGCGAAGACTCTTCTTGTAAGCACCCTGTCCGAAGTCCTGAATCTCAAATTCAACAGGGTCCAGTTCACGCCCGATCTTATGCCTTCCGACATCACAGGCTCGGAAGTCCTGGAAAAGGACCCGGACACTGAAAAACGGTTTTTCAGATTCATACACGGCCCCATATTCTGCAATATTCTCCTTGCGGACGAGATAAACAGGGCATCCCCCAAAACCCAGGCGGCGCTGCTTCAGGCTATGCAGGAGAAGAAAGTGACCGTTGGCGGTGAGACCTACCCCATAGCTTTTCCCTTCCTGGTATTCGCGACCCAGAACCCCATAGAGCAGGAGGGCACGTATCCCCTTCCGGAGGCCGAGCTGGACAGGTTTATGTTTCAGATAGATGTTGCCTACCCGAGCTATGAAGAAGAGGTCGAGATAGTAAAAACCACGACAGGCACATATAATCCGGAGCTGAGAAAAATACTGGACTCTCAGAAAATACTCGAATACCAGCAGCTGGTGCACCGGGTGCCCGTTTCGGACACGGTGGCCGCCTACGCCGTAAGGGTCGCCAGGGCTACCAGACCCGACGACCCGGCAACGCCCGAATCGGTCAGGCAGGGAGTCTCGTGGGGCGTCGGGCCCAGGGCCTCTCAGTACCTGATTCTCGGAAGCAAGGCCCGTGCGGTCCTTCAGGGAAGATTCACGCCCTCCACCGAGGACGTAAAGGCAATAGCCCCCGCCGTGCTCAAACACAGAGTAGTACTGAACTTCCGCGCCGAAGCGGAAGGGGTGAGGCAGGACGATATTATTCAGGAGATTCTGGATAAGACAGACCCTCGCGAGAATCCTCGTCTTCAAGTTTAATCACGACTGCGGTACTGGGAAACTTTGACTCGAGCAGCGCCTGCACCGAAGGCTCCATCTTGGAAAGGAATGGCTTCGGGTAAATCCCCATAACGAACATCATTATGGCAATCGGAAGAAGCACGAATATCTCTCTCGCGTTTATATCCTTGAGCACCTTGTTCGCGGCCTTGTCAAGCGGCCCGAACATGACTTTTTGATATGCCCATAGCATGTAAACCGCGCCCAGTATGATCCCGGTCGCCCCGAGAGCCGCGTAAATATAGTTGAACTCGAAAGCCCCGAGCAGTATGAGGAATTCACCCACGAACCCGTTTAGGAGCGGAAGCCCGATAGAGGAGAGTGTTGCTAGCATGAAAAACGCCGCGAAAATGGGCATCACCTTCGCTATACCGCCGAACTCGGCGATCTTCTTCGTATGCCGCCTCTCGTATATCATTCCCACGATGAGGAAGAGCGCCCCTGTGGACAGACCGTGGTTAACCATCTGATAGATGCCGCCCTGGACACCCTGTATGTTGAGCACGAATACTCCCAGCATCACCATACCGAGGTGGCTCACGCTCGAGTAAGCGACGAGCTTCTTGAGGTCTTTCTGGGCGAACGCCACGAAGGCGCCGTAAATAATTCCGATAATCGCTATAGCTATCAGCACTGGCAGATACTTCTCCGTAGCCTGCGGGAAGAAAGGCATTAAAAAACGTACAAAACCGTACGTCCCCATCTTAAGCAGCACTCCCGCGAGAATTACGCTCCCTGCGGTAGGGGCCTCCACGTGCGCGTCCGGAAGCCACGTATGGAACGGGAACATCGGCACCTTGATCGCGAACGCGAGGAAAAACGCAAGGAACGCCAGCCCCTGCGGGCTAAATATGCCCGAGAACGGAATACTCAGCTTATAGAAATCAAGGACGTCCATCGAGGGCGCGCCGAACTGCTGGACATGAAGAAAAAATAGGTAAAAGATCGCTATAAGCATGAGCGCGCTTCCGAAAGCGGTGTAGAGGAAAAATTTAACCGCAGCGTATATCCTTCTCTCCGTACCCCAGATGCCGATTATGAAGTACATCGGTATCAGCACGGCTTCCCAGAATACAAAGAACAGGATCATATCGAGCGCTACGAACGTCCCGATAAGCGCTGTCTCCAGAAGGAGCATCAGTATCAGAAACTCCCTTACGCCCTTATGTATGGAACGCCAGGAGCTCAATATAGTGATGGGCATCATGAAAGTCGTAAGCAGCACTAAAAGCAGGCTTATCCCGTCAACCCCGACGTGATAGCTCACGCCCAGGCTCTCTATCCAGGGGATTTTCGTCACGAACTGCATCCCGGCGAACCCGGACTCGAATGATGTGAATAGAGGGATCGAAAGCAGGAATACTATAGTCGATACGATAAGCGCGCCGATCTTCATCGGCTCTTCCGAGTCTTTGTAAAAGTAGGAAAGGAGAACGACGAGCGGAATCCCTATCAGAGGGGAAAATATAATCAGTGACAGATTGCCGCCCAGCATCGATTCCATTTAAGATTGATTCCTCAGATAGAAAGTGTAGAAGTCAAAAATAACGGGACTAAATATACTTGAGGGATAGGATGTTTCAAGAATGAAAGACCACGTATGGAGAATTATCCGCGTGGCTCAAAGACTCCGTGCTCCGCCTTTACAGATTGCGGACATACGTCCATACCGATTTTATGAAAACCTGCCGTATTTACCAACAAACTCTTCGACTTCGGATTCCGTTGCAATATCTCCCCGGCGGGCGGCTTCCACCCCTTTCTCAATATGGGCGAGCTGCCACTCGAGAAGTCCAACTTCATGCTCGAGGCGTTTTTGCTTATCTATCACTGTTGTAAAAGTAACCTTGTTTGAACTTTGTGGCATACTAAGCTCCTGTATGTTCTCTGATAACATACTATCTCAGAATATATTATTTTGCAGATTTTCTAAAGAGTGAGCCCACGTTGACTTCTAACTCAGCTCACCCACACTCCCCGCATACGCCGTGCAGGTACAACTGTGTTGAATCGACTCTCATATTACCGAGGGGGGATTTGTCGTTGTCGATGTCATAGTTGAAGTCTTTCAGATAGAGATCAACGACCTTGCCGCACTCATTACAGACGAAGTGATGGTGTTCGTCGAGGTTAGTGTCGTACTTCACCGAAGCCCCGCCCAGGTCCAGATGCGTAAGCAAGCCCGCGTCAACCATCTGCTCCATATTCCTGTAAACGGTAGCGGGCGAGAGCATGGGGTACTGAACCTTGGCCTTCGTATATATCTCGTCCACGGTCATATGGCGGTTCGACTCCGCGAGGATATTGAATATAACCATCCTCTGGGGAGTAAGCTTGAGTCCCTTTTCTCTTGACTTCGAAAGGAATTTTTCCAGCTTTAAGGCGCTCTCATTCATATATAAATATGATACCACCAGGTAAGACCCTTGTAAATGCAACATTATTCTAAATAGGACTTATTATCAATTAATATTTTTTATCAGTCTATAGCGTTCAATATCTAGCTAAAAAAGGCGGGCTGACGTTTAATTGTGCTGAATGTAAGTAACAGACGAAAAGACGGCCCGAATGCCGAAGGGTTTGACATCTCATAGGCACGGGTGTTAAATTGATGGCCGGTTCACGCAAGAGAGAGACCGGGGAAAATCTCCGGCGATTACCGTCGGCTCTCCTCATTCGGTATAATAAATAATTAACCAGTGCCAATTCGTATGTACGGGTGCTTAATAAAAACAGGGAGCGATAAATTATGGGTATGAAAAAGATAATCACTATAAAAAAGGATGCGCCTGAAGGTACAGGCGATAAAAACGTTTCATTCAAGAAATTCGACAAATCCGATAAAGAACACAAGAATGTTCAGCTCACTGAAGAGAACATCTACGAGGCGCTTAAGACGGTTTACGATCCGGAGATACCGGTCAGCATTGTTGACCTCGGGCTTATTTATGATGTGAAAATTTCTTCGGGTAATAACGTCAACATCAAAATGTCGCTTACCACGCCGGGATGCGGGATGGGAGCGATGATCGCGAACCAGGCGGAAACGGCGGTAAGGGACATAGGCGCGAACAACGTCCTCGTGGAAGTAGTCTGGGATCCGCCATGGAACCCGGATATGATTTCCGATGAAGCCAAAGAGAAGCTGGGCATCACCTAGATAAGGAGACCTGATACAACATGGAGCTTAACCCTGACGGTATCCGGAACGTGCTCAAGAATGTAAAGTACCCCGGATTCACAAGAGATATAGTATCATTCGGCATAGTAAAAGACATAAAAATTGAAGGTAACAACGTTCAGGTTTCGCTGATTCTTCCCAAACCCGACAAAAAACTTGAATCCGAAATAAGCGATTCGGTAAGGAACAGCATACTGGAGACCCCGGGCGTCGATAACGTGGACGTGCGTATATCCGCGAGACAGCCGAAAGCCGCTGCGGGACAGGGACAGGCCAAGGCCGCCCCTTCTCCGAAGCTTCCCGATATCAAGTACTACATAGCCGTTGCGAGCGGCAAAGGAGGGGTGGGAAAATCAACCGTGGCCGTTAATCTGGCAGTCGCGATGGCCAGGAAGCGAGATAAGGTCGGCCTGATGGACGCGGACATATGGGGACCGAGCACTCCCACTATGCTGGGCATAAAAGACCGCCCTCACGCAACCGAGGAAAATAAAATCATTCCCCTCAAGAAATACGGACTCGAGCTCATGTCCATAGGGTTTCTCGTCAACGAGGACGAAACCGTAATCTGGCGCGGCCCCATGGTGCACGGAGCTATAAAACAGTTTATCGAGGACGTGGAGTGGAAGGAAACAGACTATCTTGTTATAGACCTCCCCCCCGGCACCGGAGACGCCCAGCTTTCGCTCGTTCAGACGGCGCCCCTGAGCGGGGGCCTTATTGTTACTACGCCCCAGGAAGTAGCGCTTATAGACGTAAAAAGGGGCATACAGATGTTCAGAAAGCTAAACGTCCCGATACTCGGCATCGTTGAGAATATGAGTTACCTCGAATCCCCCGAAGGGGGAGAGCCCATCGACATATTCGGCAGAGGAGGCGGGAGGAGAATGGCCGAGAAATTCGAAGTCCCGTTCCTGGGAGAGATACCCATCGACCCCCGGATAAGAAAAGGCGGGGACTCGGGCGTTCCGATAGTCGAATCCCACCCTGAGAGCAAAGCCGGAAAGGCGTTTCTGGACCTTGCCGACATCGTGCTCGAATCAATAGAAAATCCCCAGTAACCTGGGGCTCTTACACGGCTTAAAACCCCTCAAGCCATGTCTTGACTCAATCCATCCGATGATTATTTTAAAAACATAAACCAATACATCAAGGAGGGAGTTAAAATGAGAAATTTAAGAACTTTCGATCCTTCGAGAGATTTCGGTTCCCTTCAGGAGCGTATCAACAGGCTCTTTGACGATACTATGAGAGCATCGTCCGAAGGGGATGAGGAACTTATGAGAGGGGCTTGGGCCCCCGCCGTCGATATTCACGAAACCGATGACGGTTTCATGGTCACTGCTGATCTGCCGGGCGTAAAGAAGGAAGATATAGAGATCGACCTCAAAGACAGCACTCTCACAATAAAGGGTGAAAAGAAGTTCGAGGAGAAAGCCCCGAAGGAGAGTTACATCAGAATAGAGAGGTCTTACGGGAAATTCATCCGCAGCTTCTCGCTCCCGAACAATATTGACTCGGAGAAAATTAAAGCTACCTTTAAGAACGGGACGCTTGAGCTCAGCATTCCCAAGAAAGAAGAGGCTAAACCAAGGCAGATAACAATTGACGTAAAATAATATTCTGGCTATTCTGTCCTGAACACGTCAGTAAAGATCAGGGCGGAATAGCCCTTTTACAAGAATAAATGGCGACTACCACAAAAGACTATTACAAGATCCTCGGCATCTCCAAGAACGCCACAAAAGATGAGATAAAAAAGGCTTACCGCAGCCTTGCTCGTAAATACCATCCTGACCTCAATCCGGACAACAAGGAGGCCGAGGAAAAATTCAAAGAGGTGCAGGAAGCGCACGAGGTTCTGTCCAACGAAGAGAAAAGGAAGACCTACGACATGTTCGGGAGCGCGGAGTTCAGGCCCGGCGGAAGAACCACATGGAGACGCGCGGGCGCGGAGCAGGGAGGATTCGAGTACAGCTATAGCGCCAATGACTTCCCGGGGTTTGAAGATATTTTCAAGGATATTTTCGGATTTGCGAGCGAAGGGAGAGCCGGCAAAAGCAGGGGAGACGCGTTCCGTGACATACTCAATTACGCCGCTGAAAGGACTTCTCGCGGCAGGGATCTCGAGTCCGAGATAGAGATAGACTTCAACACCGCGATCAGGGGTGGCGTCAGGGACATATCCATCAGCAGGCAGAGAAGAAATAATATCGATACGGAAAAACTTTCGGTCAAGATACCGGCGGGGGTCGATACCGGATCGCGTATCAGGGTTCAGGGAAAGGGCGAGGCCGGAAGCGGAGCCAAGGGGGGGGACCTATATCTCAGAATAAAGGTAAAGCCCCACCCCATATTCAGGAGAAAGGGAGATGATATCCACCTGGAAGTCCCCGTTACTTTCTATGAAGCCGCTTTGGGCAAGAACATAGAAATCCCCACGGTTGACGGACGCGCCGAAATTACAATACCGGCAGGCGTGCAGAACGGCACAAAACTCAGACTCAAGGGCAAGGGCGTTCCTAACCTGAAAACCAAAGCGCGGGGAGACCAGTACGTGGAAGTTAAGATTGTAATGCCCGACAAGATAAACGAAAGCGATCGTAAAAGATACGAAGACCTGGCTAAATCGCATCCATACAACCCGAGGGCGAAATTCAGCAGATATATGGGCTGAGTTCGGAAGCTAACGCTTCAATACATCCCGGTGACCGCGACCGGCAACCGTAAGTAAACGATTGGAATTATTAAATCATGGAGGAGAAGAAAAATGAGCGACGAACAGAAACCCAAAGGGTCGGGAGCATTCACTATGGATTTCTCGGCCTTTATCCTTTCGCTAAACGCCTCATCCCTGATCCATTTGGGAGAGATCCCCGATCCTCAGTCAAGGGAGAGAAGCGTCAATATCCCCGCCGCCAAACACACTATTGAGATACTCGAGATTTTAAAAGAGAAGACAGTGGGCAACCTGGACGAAGACGAAGACAAACTTCTCGATGACATACTATACAATCTCAGGCTGAAATATCTGCAGTATTCGAAATAACAATATCGGGATAGAACTGAGCAAACGTTATTTATCTGCCGCCCGGTTTCCGTTTATGACCTTGTAGCTATTAGTAATTATCTCAGTAGTTTTCTCGGCTCCTATCTCCTTCTCCAGAACCGCAAGACCCCTTGACACTACAGGGCTCCTGTGTTTTACGGAATGGGCGTCTGAGGACACGAAATGAACCGCGCCCAGATTGGCGAACTCTATGGCGCACCTCCTGGCAGAATCGCCGAAATTCCCGCACAGACTCCCGGCGGTCACCTGCACCATAGGGCCTAAATTAACAAGCTCGATTATCCTCTTTGGCGTCGCCTGGAATTCCCTGTTTCTCTCGGGGTGTGCGAGCACCGTTTTTTTACCCATCGATTCGAGGCCGAAAATCACCTCCTCTATTCCGAGCGGAAGGGAATAAAAGGGAATCTCTATCAGAACGAAGTCTCCCTCCGCGAGCGGCAGCACCTCCCCAGAAGACACAACTCTCGCAAGATCGGCGATAATTCCTATCTCCATTCCCGGATACACCCTGAAATCCATGCCGAGCTCCCCAATCCGGGCATTCATCTCCTCAACCAGTATCCTCACAGTATCGGCGCTCGGCTGCCAGTTAGTACCCTGTATCCAGTGGGGAGTTGTAACCGCCCCGGTAATACCGTCCCCCGAAGCGATTCTAACCATTTCCAGACTCTCGTCCCAGCTCTTGGGACCGTCATCGATGTTGGGAAGAAGGTGGCAGTGTATATCAATCATCGCATTAATTATATATAACTATCCGGTGCCGTAAACCGCTTTAATTTACACAAAATCTTAATTCAATTATAATTGTTGTGTGATCACACAGAGACCGGGACGCTCCTGGGTTGCTTGTATTTGGAGGCACATTGCAAAAACACCACGTTGCCAATATCAAAGGAGAGCCGTCTCGCCCGGTTCAATTAGCCTGCGCATTTAAAGGTAAATATAATGCGTGTTGACGAAATATTAAATCGTTTTAAAAATCAGAAAATCCTGGTCGTTGGGGATATCATGCTTGACCGTTACGTGCTGGGCGGAGTGGAGAGGATATCTCCCGAAGGGCCGGTCCCGGTTTTAAAAGTCAGGGAGGAGATCGAGACCCCGGGAGGCGCAGGGAATGTGGCCCTCAATTTGAGGACCCTGGGCGCTTCAGTCGAGCTCGTCGGCACTGTGGGTAAAGATAGAGAGGGCAAAGAGCTCATTGAGGCGCTGGCGCATAACGGGATCAGAACCGGCGGAATCGTTCGGGATAAAACAAAACCCACTACGAGCAAAACAAGACTTATCGCCGGAAACCAGCAAATCGCGCGTATCGACAAGGAAACGAACACATCGGTATCTATGAGTGTGGAAAAAACGCTTATAGACGCAATAAAAAGCTCCGTGAACAATTTTAAACCCAAAGCGATAATAATTTCAGATTACGCAAAAGGGGTGGTGACCGAGAATGTCGCTTCCAAAACGATGAAGCTCGCGAAGGAAGCCGGTATTTTTATAACTGTCGATCCCAAAGGAGATAATTTCACCAAATACTCAGGCGCAAGCGCAATCACTCCCAACGAGAAAGAAGCCGGGGCCGCCTCCGGTGTTAAAATTGTTGACGAGGAGTCGCTCAAGGAGGCAGCTAATACGCTCATACGGATTACCGAGGCGGATTTCGTGCTGGTAACGAGAGGGAAAGAAGGCATAAGTTATTTCTCCAAAAAGGGCGACGCCGGAACAATCCCCTCGCAGGCTGTCGAGGTATTCGACGTCACCGGGGCCGGCGATACGGTCGTAAGCGTTTTCACCCTCTCCTTCATCTCATCGTACCTGCTCGAAGAGTCCGCCGGCATAGCAAACGCAGCGGCCGGAATAGTCGTAAGCCGCATAGGGGCGGCAAGCATCTCTGTGAGCGATCTTACGGCGCATTTCCTGAAGGAAGCCGAGAAGGAAAGGTCGAAAATATACAAGCGCAAAGAGCTTTCCGGAGTTCTCTCCGGCCTTAGAGCGAAAGGGAAAAAAGTTATATTCACGAACGGCTGCTTCGATCTCTTTCACACAGGTCATCTCAAGCTATTGAGAGAGGCGCGGAAGCTCGGGGACTCGCTTGTCGTAGCTATTAACAGTGATGATTCCGTAAAAAGGCTCAAAGGCGAAGGCCGTCCTTACATATCCGAGACCGACAGGGCGAATCTGCTTACCGCTATTGACTGCGTGGATTTTCTGGCCGTATTCGAAGAGGATACCCCGCTTGAGATCATAAAAGAGCTCAAGCCCGACGTAATCGTAAAAGGCGGCGATTACTCGCCCGAAGAAGTAGTCGGCAAAGAGTTTATCGAGAACCGTGGAGGCGAGGTCAAAATTATTCCCCTTATCGACGGCATTTCCACATCTTCTCTGGCGGAAAGGATAAAAAACAGCGGAGAGTAAATTTCTAAATGCGCTCGGGCATGAGACGTCGAGAGAAAAATCCCGACCAAGACCGCTCTAAATCTCGGCCCTTCACTGACATACGGAATTCAGGTAACGGTTGGAATTCACACCGAATTCGGATGCGGGAGCGATTTCAACGACCTTCCTGAAAGACTCGCAGGCATTGTAATTATCATCTGTCTTCAGGTAAGCAAGTCCGAGATTGTAGTAGGCTTCCTCGTAAGCATTATACCCCGAAATAGCCTGCTGAAACTCAAATATCGCCTCCCCGTACCTCCCCGTGGCCATATAAAGCTTCCCGATCTCGTTATGAGCATAGACAAACGCGGGATTGATCTCAAGAGCCTTATCGTAATTTTCCCTTGCCCTCGTCATGTCTCCTTTATTGAAGTAAGCAAGTCCGATATTAGTGTATGCGTTCGCCCTGGCCTTATAGGTCGGATCCGCTACGACCTCGGAGCACTCGGCTATGACGCCGTCGAAATTGTTTTGCTCGAGATAAAGGCCGCAAAGATTAAAGTGGGCGGGCGTATAGTTCGGATTCAGCCCGATCGCCTGTTTATAAAACTGCTCCGCCTTCGCGTAATCCCTAAGCCCGAAGAATATAGCACCTTTAATGGCATAAACCTCGGGGTCCTTGTCATTGATCTTCTCAGCTTCGTTTATCTCCTTTAAAGCCTGCTGAAAATTTCCCCGCCATGATGAAGCGGCAGCGAGCGCCTTTTGATTAGTGAATTCTTCTTCTTTGTCCATGGCGAATTCGCTATTTTTACTTCCGCCGCCACAGGAAAGAAGGAGTACAAAAATCATAATTGAGCTTAAGAATATATTTTTCATTTTAGTCCAGTTTTGAGAGCTGCAGAAACGCGGTAAATCTTTGGTCAATCTCCGCAGGCTTCAACCGGGAGATTCTTCTCACACTGTAATTCTCAACAGTAAAAGAAGCGGCCACACTTCCGTAAACCACCGCTGTTTTAAAGCCGGTATGATCCATAATGTCGTTACCCGCGATAAAACCCATGAATCCCCCCGCAAAAGTGTCTCCCGCTCCTGTAGGGTCTATTACTTCTTCGAGCGGATAACTCGGAGCCCAGAATATGCCGTCATCCGAGAACATGAGAGCGCCGTACTCCCCCCTTTTGACGATCAGCACTTTAGGCCCCATATCGCGGACAACCCGCGCCGCCTGTGTAATCCTCGGCTCCCCGGCAAGAGCCCTCGTTTCCGAATCGTTAAGCATGAGTATATCTACGTGCTTGAGCACCTTTTTAAGCTCGTCCGGCTTGTTGCTTATCCAGTAATTCATCGTATCACAGGCGACAAGCTTTGGATCATTCACCTGATTTAGCACGCTTAATTGTAGCTCGGGATCTATATTCGCAAGAAACACGTACTCCATATTACGGTAGCTTTCGGGAATAACCGGGTTGAAGTTCTCGAATACGTTAAGGTACGTTCCGAGCGTCTCGGGATCGCCCAGATCGTAACCATACCTTCCCTCCCATCTGAAGGTGTCCCCCGACTCCCTCTTTACCCCCTCAAGCTTTATTCCCTTTGACCTGAATAGTTCGAGATGCTCCTCTGGGAAATCTTCCCCGACTACCGCCACAACGGATACGTCCGTAAACATGCTGGCCGCGAGAGAAAAATAGGAGGCCGACCCACCAAGCACGTTTTCCTCCTTTCCGAACGGGGTTTCGATAGTATCAAGCGCCATGGATCCGACAACGAGCAGTTTCATTAGATGTACCTCTCTATAAGTATTCCGAGCCTCTGTTTTACTTCCTCCGAGATGGCGTCTCTGGAAGTGATGATTGCGTTTTCAAGCGCGTTCCGGCAATGACAATCCCTAGATTCACTGATCTGCGGCAAAACTTTGGCAATGACCTTCTTTGCAAGCTCAACGTTTCTTGTAAGGGTTTCGATTATATCATCGACAGTTACGTTCTCATGATGCTCATGCCAGCAATCATAGTCAGTCGATAATGCAAGAGTAGAATAGCAAATCTCGGCTTCACGCGCAAGCTTGGCCTCGGGCATATTCGTCATGCCTATTACGTCCACTCCCCATTTCCTGTATATGTTGCTTTCGGCCCGCGAAGAGAACTGCGGCCCTTCCATACATATATATGAAGCGTCTTTATGCACTGTGGCGCCCGCGTCTACAGAAGATTGGTAGAGCGCCCCGGCTAAATCCGGACAAACAGGGTCTGCCATCGAGACATGCGCGGCAATACCGTCCCCGAAGAATGTTGAGATCCTGGACTTCGTATGATCGTAGAACTGGGAGGGTATTACGATATGACCGGGCTCAATCTCCTCTTTCATGCTTCCGACAGCGCTCACCGATATGATTCGATCGACCCCGAGCTTTTTCATCGCGAAGATATTTGCCCTGTAATTGATTTCAGAAGGCGTAAGCTTATGCCCCCTTCCGTGCCTGGGTAGAAATATGAGCTTTGCGTCACCCAGATTCCCCACACTAAAATCATCTGAAGGTTTGCCCCAGGGGGTATCCACGCTTACGGTAGTGACGCCGGTCAAACCCTCCAGGGCATAAAGTCCGCTCCCCCCTATTATTCCCACTGTTTTCATAATATCCTCTTTTACGTGATTTTGAACTGAATTAGATTTGTGGCTTTCCCATCAATATAAACTTCGAATTATTTATAAAGAAGGTATATCGAGTTTACTGCCGATGCCGGCGCCGGTTGCGATCTTATAGATATGAGCAGCCACCGCAATATCCTCGACCGCTATGCCCAGAGATTTAAATAACGTAATGTCATCCTCCGACTCCCTGCCCTTTGCCTTACCGGCAACTATATCCCCTAACTCCAGGAGGTCAGACCACTGAAGCCTGCCCTTTCCGACGAGCGGCATAAACTCCCCGGCCTCGATGCGGCACTGCTCGACCGACTCGACAGCTATCACATTCGAGCGCATCACGGCCCTTCCGTCAATCTCCCTTTTGAACAAAAAATTTCCGCCGATCGCATTCATATGCATCCCGCTCGTTAGCCATTCTCCCTTGAAAACAGGCTCGAACGACGAAGTGGAGGTGATGACACAACCGACATCAGCGATAGCATCCTCCGGCCTTTCCACCGGGACAACCTCAACGCCCAGTCGCTTCTCCATATCCCCGCTGAAAGCCTCTCTATTCTCGGTATTACGGCTGTAAACATTTATCCTCTTCACGCTTCTGACGGCGCAAACCCCGAGCAACTGCCCCTGAGCCTGCCACCCCGAGCCGTATATGCCTACGCTGTTCAGATCCTCTCTCGCCATATACCTGGTCGCAACAGCGGAAACGGCTCCGGTACGCATCATTCCCATATAATTTCCGTCCATTATCGATAGTAGCTCGCCCGTTTCTATATCATGAAGAAAAACCCTGAACTTGAGCCCCCCCTTGTAGGATGAGTAGGCCTTATAGCCCATTACCCCTAGATGGGGAAGAGCTCCGGCAAGGTAGTGCAGCATACTGTTCTGGGTCCTGATCCTCTGCCTGGGATGGTTAATGATATTCTTTAATCCCTGCTGCCTGAATGTCTCTTCGAGGACTGTTACGGCGTCTTTCATTGTAAGAATCTGCCTTACATCGTCCTCTCCCAGAAATAAGACCATCGAATCCTCCATTCGGTATAATGCAGAAGCCTAAGATTTTAACATTTAAGAACAACTCTTTAAAGAAGCGCACACTCTTGAAAGGCTCGCGGCAAATTAAGGCCGCGCCTATCACCCGCTCATAAAGTATTATTAGCGCAATTCTTCCACGATACAACTTTAATCAGTCCCTGCGTCCAAAGGCTCGATCGCAAAGATAACCCTCGTCTGTCCGCCGTAAGGAAGTTTCAGCGTCTTACATTCGGCAATTCTGAATCTTTTTTTTATTCCCTCGTCCGCCGTTTCCAGTTCTTTCTCCCCCCTCCTGCCCCTCATTAGGACAATCTTTCCTCCCGTAGCCAGATAGGGCGCGCTCAAGTCAAGCATATCGGAAAGCCCTCCGACCGCCCTCGATATGACGCAGTCGAAGCTTTCTCTCTTTATACCGTTATCCTCATCCTCCGCCCTGCCCCACACGGCGGCGGTCTCCCGGAGCCGGAGCTCCCTGATCAGTTCTTTAATGAAAACAACCTTCTTCTGCACCGAATCAATAAGCGTCAGCCGTACTCCGCGGTATACGATTTTGACCGGTATACCGGGGAATCCCGCGCCCGACCCTATATCGAGCACTCTCGATCCGGGCTCTATAAAAGATGAGGCCGAGATTGAATCAAGAAAGTGTGAAATAATGATATCTTTCTCATCCTTGAGACCGGTCAGGTTTACTTTCCTGTTCCAGAGCTTGATCATGTCGAGGTAACGCATAAAAAGCCGTGTCTCCTCCTCCGTGAGCTCAATCCCCAGCTCCAAAGCGCCCCGTGTAAGCATTTCCTCGCTTCTCATTCTACCACCCTGATCAGCATCGGATGATCGACTATCATTCCGGGGGTCCCTCTGTACATCCTGACCCTGCCCGTAACCTCCACCCGTCTCCCCTTATAATAGATCCCGGGATCAATGCCGAAGAACTTGAAATTGCCCCAATCGTCTGAAAATATCACTATATCGAAGCTGTCCTCTATGCTAATCACAGTAGCCTTCTCCGATTTTTTTGCTCCCGTAACCAGCCCCGAGACCAGCACTCTCTTCCCCTCGTACCGTGGAGCGTTCTGAATATCTATCGTGAAATCGAGGTTCCCCGGCGGCGTGTCAAAAGAATTCAACTCGCTCCACATTCCCTTCCTCAATCTACGGGCCTCTTCGGTTGCTTCGTAAATCAAATCCGAGTACCTGCCGTTAGGCTCTATGATGAGAGGAATCGCAAGCCCGCCACGTAGGATTTCCAAGTTCACGAAAAGGCTGTCTGCATAAACATAAGCAAGAAGTCTCCCGTAAACGTCGTACTTCTCTTTATCGAACTCAAGTCTGACCCGCTTCCCCTCCACAAGCGCGGCGTTGAAGTCGCGAGCCTCCTCGGAGAGCGGATCCCCGGGGGAGTCCTGAACAGCTATTTCCGGGCTGTCCAGACCTAGATATCTGACTCTGGAATTCTTTTCGTCGTCTATTATCACGGTATCGCCGTCAACAACTTCGACAACCCTGAAAGAGACCCCGTCACCTTTCCCGTCGTCCTCACCGGAAAAGAAATAAAATCCGAGGGCGAGGGCAATAAAAATCAATACTACTATTGGGTCTCTTCCCGGCTTCATTGTGTTTACAGGCTAATGGTAAGTTTGTAATTCAAGGCAATCATTGCACTTTACTCAGCGTCCGTATCCGTCAAGTTCCCCGGCAAAGGACTCTTTATGAGCGCTTTTCTGCCGAAAGTCAGGAATCCCGTATGGCTTACCATACGGTCAACCGGCCTCGTTTTACCGGTGCTGACCCTGATATACCGGACCAGCACCTCCAGAGTCTCGATGAAAACGAAGCCTTCTTCCATGAGAGTCTCGACGCACTTCTCAACCTGATTGTATGTCGGCGACAGGCTCGCTATCCGCCCGCCGCCTCTAAGCGCCCTTGCGGCTGAAGGGATACCGTGCCAGGGCGAGGGCAGGTCCAGAATCACTACATCCACTTCTTTCTCATCGAAACCTTCCTGAGCTTCCCGCAGTTTGAACTCGACAAATTCCGAATATCCGGCGTTCTCAATATTCCTCCCGGCGTTCTCCAGGAACTTTTCGCTCCTGTCGTATGTGAAGACTTTTCCGTCAGGCGCCACGGCGGTCGCGAGTGCAATCGTAAGCGCACCCGAGCCTGAGCCACACTCTATAACCCTCATTCCGTTCTTGATACCGGTTTTAAGCAGAATGAGGCCGGCATCCTTAGGATAAATTATCTGCGTAAAACGCCTGACCTTCATCATCTTATCCTCTACAGTCGGCTCGAGGAGTAGAAACGGATGCTCAAGGTTTGAGTATATCGTCCCGCCATAATCCAGTCCTATGGCGTCTCCCAGATTTATCTCACCCAGATGGGTGCCCATGCGCTTTCCTTCATCCACTGTTACGAGAAATGTCTTTTCATCAGGGGATATTACGAGAACGGAATCACCGCGTTTTATACTCATTTATTCGCTAGACTAAATAATAATCCTCCTGTTTTCAAGAAACCCTGTCCGATTCGAGAGAGGTAAACAGCAGAAACCCCAGAAACACCGCGCAGCCCGCTACAAGGTACATTCCCTCGTACCCGTAATCCCTGGCAATTACGCCGAAAGGGAAGGCGAGAAAATTTATCCCCATGCTGTAGCTCGCGTTGAAAGCCCCCATGGCTTTCCCCCTTTCGTCGGGTCCCGCTTTATCTATGACAAGTGCGCTCAGGGTCGGATACAGGAATCCGTAGCCGAAGCTGAAAATAAATGATATGAGCACAGCCGTGAAGGCGGAATCAACGAAATACATCGAGGCGAGTGATAGCGAGACCACGAGCAGACCCGGAGAAGCTATTATCTTCCTGCCCCACGTGTCGGATATCCTCCCGCCGAATATCCTCACCGCGGTTACCGTAACGGTATATGTGAGGAAGAAATAATAGGCGTGGAGCTCCTTGGACCTGAAAAACGCCGCAATGAAGTTGAGCACGGCTCCGAGCCCGCCCGCCAGTATGAGATTTGAGATAAGAAGAAGCGAATATTTTCGGGACGAAATGAGACGAAAGAAACCGAATCCGTAAGGGTCTGAAGAGTGCTCGAATTGACCGTCCCTCATAAAAACCGTAAGCACCACGGCAATGAGGCTGAAAAATGACGTATAGAGGAAAAACGAATGAAAACCGAACAGCTCAATTACAAACTCCCCGAGAGAAGGCCCTATCGCATAGGAAGCTATGGTGAATGCGCTGAATATTCCGAGGCCCTCGGCTCTCCTTGCAGGGGGAACATAATCCGCGACGAAAGTCCCCGCTGCGGTAAAGGAGAACGCAAAAGATATTCCCTGAATCAACCGGAGCGCGTATATAAAAGGTGATAGACCGGATATCAGGGTATAGGAGAGCGAAGCCAGGAACATTACCGCGTATCCGAGCAGCATGAAGCGCCTTCTGCCGTATTTATCAACGAAAAATACCACAAATGGTATGGCCCCGAGAGAAGTGATGCCGAATGAGCCCATTATATAGCCGATTTGAGCCTCATCCCCTCCGAGGCTCTTTATATATAAGGGAAGCAGGAAAAAGGAAGAGAAGTTGCAGAAAAAGAAGAAATTCGAAGCTGTGGCGAGCGTGAAATTCCTGAGCTGGGTTTTAGTAAATCCGGAAACCATGATTGTTTCTTGAAAATCGGGCTAAAAGCGCTTAGATTAGTAGCGGTAGGCTTTAAACGCCGCGAGGAAGAAATAATACACTCTTTCTTTGACAATGTGTAATGGCGTGATATATTTTACGCCTTCAAAACTGAGCCGTTAGCTCAGTTGGTAGAGCAACTGCCTTTTAAGCAGTGGGTCACAGGTTCGAATCCTGTACGGCTCAATTCAGACCCAGTCCCCATCGTCTAGCCTGGCCCAGGACATCGGCCTTTCACGCCGAAAACAGGGGTTCAAATCCCCTTGGGGACGCGCTAACCTTCCTAAGTATAGTGACAATATTGCAATCAGCCAATGGCGTCCGGCTGCTCACTTGCTCACCGCCGTTCCCTTGGGAACGCGCTAACCTTCCTAAGTAAATTGACAGAAATTGTATTCAGCAGGGGCGTCCCGTTTATTTCGGTTTCTGATGGACGAGTAAATTTTCACATCCATAACAAGCAAGTGTGTAAGCTTACCTCACAAGCCTCGATATCTGTTTGAATTCGTCTGTGCCTGCGCGCTCGAGAAGCTGGAAAAGGAAAGCCTCGGTGGTGCCCACGACGGCGCCCGCTCTTTCCATCAGCTCAATACCTTTCCGCCAGTCGAGCTCTTTTCTCGATACTACAGCATCGGCGGGCACATATACGCCGTACCCTTCATTTACGAGGTCGATAGCCGTCTGGAGGACACATACATGCGTTTCTACCCCGGCCAGAAGAACGGAGCTCCTTCCGAGGTCATTTAAAGCGGATTTGAATTCCTCGACCCTCGCGCAGCTGAAAACGACTTTCTCTATCGGATTGAACCCGTCTCCTACCGATTCCTTTATATCCTCGATTGTAGGGCCGAGCCCTTTGGGGTACTGCTCAGTGATGTTAACCGGCATATCAAGAATGCGCGCGGACTCAAGCAGTATCTTCACATTTTTAACCGCGCTGCTGCTGTTTATTTCAGGCATCGCCGACATCAGCCTTTCCTGCATATCCACCACTACGAGCGATGTATCTTCCCTTTTTAGAAAATCCATTATCTGTCTCCTTCCAGAAGGTAGCTGGTCTTCTAACCATATTACTACGCATCGCGCTATTTATAAAGTGCCGCAGTAACAGGACGTAAAAACGGTCTGAAGAACGAACGCCGGCAATCCGAGGCACGAGTCGGGCAGAATGAAACAGACACGGAAAAATTCCGACATAATAGTTCAGAATCAAATTTCCGACACACACGTTGTGTGTCTCTACAATTTCTCCGAAACTCCTGCGAATACCTTCAGTGGGTGCTGTCTGCTCATCCTGGGCGCACACGAAGTGTGCAGTCGAAGGGCGGTTTCTCCGAATTCCTGCTTCTCATCCACTGTAGGAGCGGCATCCCAGCTGCGAATAAAAGAAGTCATTGCAAAGACGATTTCGAGCGAGCAACGATTGCAAATGAGCCTCCATCGTTAATCCTGAATCGTGCATCTTTTTTCATTTCAACCCGCTCGTCCTGAGTCCAATCGAAGGACGCTATCCTTTTATAAACAATACAATATGGCCCTCTCAGGAAACACACGGAATCTTTTCAGGAAACACGCTAATTGTGTGTGTTTCTTTTTATCAAGAAAAAGAAAATATTCGCTTTTCTTTTCAGCTTTTATGCCTGGCGAACTCTTCCTCGAATTTAGCGGCAAGCCCCTTCGCCTTTTCATCGTAAGAGTCAGGGTCGTCCCAGCTCTTTCTCGGCTCGAGCAGCTTACTGTCCACTCCGGGGCACGATTCGGGAACCATGAGCCCGAATATGGGCACCTCTTTAAAAGATACTTTATCAAGCTCGCCGCTTACAGCTGCGGTCACGAGCGCTCGTGTCTGCGGGAGTGGCATCCTTTTCCCCGTCCCGTAAGGACCACCTGTTACTCCGGTATTGAGGAGCCAGACGCTGGCGCCGCTCTCCTCCAGCTTCTTTTTCAGCATATCTGCGTAAAAAAGCGGCGGTCTCGGTAGAAACGGAGAGCCGAAACAGGAGCTAAATGTCGCCTGCGGCTCGCTCACTCCCCTTTCGGTCCCGGCCACCTTCGCCGTGTAGCCGAGCGTGAAGTAATACATAGCCTGCTCCGGCGTGAGCTTCGAGATAGGCGGCAGTACGCCGAACGCGTCGTACGTAAGCATAAATATAGTTTTCGGAACGCCGCCCACCCCCTCCGGAACTATGTTTTTAAGAAAGTCGATCTGATAAGCGCTCCTCGTATTCTCGGTATGCTTGTCGCTGTCAAAATCAATCTTGCGAGACTCCGAATCCACCTCAACGTTCTCGAGAACACTACCGAAATGTAAAGACGCGTCGTAAATTTCGGGCTCGGTTTCAGGGTTCAGCTTTATCACCTTGGCGTAGCATCCTCCTTCGAAGTTAAATACGCCGTTATCGAACCACCCGTGCTCGTCGTCTCCAATGAGCGCGCGGTCTGGGTCAGCCGAGAGCGTCGTCTTGCCCGTACCCGAAAGACCGAAGAAAAGCGAGACATCACCGCCTGCACCTATGTTCGCCGAACAGTGCATGGGGAAAACCCCCTCTCTCGGAAGAAGAAAATTAAGCGCTGAGAATACGGATTTCTTCATCTCCCCTGCGTAGTGCGTCCCGCCGATTATTGCCATGCGCTTTTCAAAATTAAGAACGATAAAGGCCCCGCTCTTGGTGCCGTCCGTTTCAGGGTCGGCTTTAAGTCCCGGCGCGGCTATAACCGTAAAACCTACCGACTTGTGCGGAAGCTCTTCGGGTCGGGGTCGTATAAATAGGTTGTTTACAAAAACATTATGCCAGGCGAATTCGTTTATCACGCGGACGGGCATACGGTACTCAGGATGCGCGCACACGTACAAATCCCTTACAAACAGATCTTTGCCTTCGTAATATTGGAGAATTTTATTGTAGAGCGAATCAAATTGCTCGGGCTTGATCGGTTTATTTACACTACCCCAATCAATTTCACTTTCAGTACCGGGCTCTTTTACGATAAATCTGTCCTGAGGCGACCGTCCTGTATGAGGGGCGGTATATGCGACCAGAGTCCCCGCTTCGGCAATCTCTCCTTCGCCCCTTCTTACAAACTCTTCATAGAGCGCGGGTATGGAAAGATTATAGTAGATTTTTCCGGGATTCTTTATTCCGTACTGTCGCTGAAGTTCGTTTTCGGTTAGCTGCTGCACTTAAAATTACCTCCGTTGTTCTCTGCATCCACCTTATATTGGAAAAAGATATGAATACTATCTCAACATCAACCCGATTTCAAGCATACCGGTGTTTATCAAGACAGGCCCAGCGGCGCTACAGTCTTCGAGTTACTATAACCCTGTTCGCCTAAACCATTAAGTATAATTCTTCTTTGGCAAAAAAGCCCATAATTAGCGGATCATTGAGGCATTGAACCATAAAGCTGCCGGGAAATACAGCAAAACGAATTGAAAAAAGATAATTTTAAGGTTAAAAAATATAATCCTACGTCGGATGATACCCATCCCTATTTCTATAAATTTTTAGCTCCTTAACAGAACAAAAGGGAACAATTCAAGAATATATATAAGCATAAATATATATGTTATATTTATTTAATATAGTTTTATCCGAAAACCGGACTACACTTCAAGACTCCGAAAGCGTGCTATCGGATTAAATCTGCTCCGGCGCATGTTAAATCGGTAGATTTGACCTTGGTCCCAAATTATGATAGATTTTAGTTTTCAGCGCCACCTGTAACAAAGGGGAGTCACAAAGAAAATATGTTTAAAGTAGGGAAAAAAGCTGTATATCCAGCTCACGGTGTTGTTCAGGTAAAGGCGGTAGAATCCAAAGAGATTTGTGGTACTACCAAAGACTTTTACATTCTTCAGGTTATCGACAGCGATGTCACCGTTATGGTCCCCACCGATAACGCCAAGTCCGTAGGATTAAGACCCGTAATTACTAAAAAGCAAATCAGCAGAATATACAACATACTTAAAGAAAAGGATAAAGAGTCAGGACAGCAAAACGGCAATCAAAGCTGGAATAAAAGATACCGCGAATACTCCGACAAGCTTAAGAGCGGGGATATATTCGAAGTCGCCAATGTGCTCAGAGATATCAATCTTTTGCAAAGAGGCAAAGACCTTTCCTTCGGCGAAAAGAGAATAATGGACTCGGCGCGAACACTCTTGGTTAAGGAAATTTCAATTGCCAAGAATCTGGGGGAAGACTCGGTAACAAAAGAAATCGAAAAACTTCTAGACTAAGAACCTGAATCTTTACCCTCCCTGGGTTATACTTTCTAACAACAGTCAACTACAATGTCAAACGGTATCCTGGACATAGAGACCGCGCTCAGGCTCAAGCAATTTTACTTCCGCACGCCTTCGCGAGTAAGGGGGCGAAAATCCGGAATTCACAAGAGCTACTACAAGGGCATAAGCCCTGACTTCATGGAATATAAGGAATACAACCGGGGCGACGAGCTCAAACAGGTCGACTGGAGGCTTTTCGGCCGGCACGACAGGTTGTACGTAAAAAAATTCGAAGATGAGGTAAATCTCAACTGGTGCGTACTCATCGACTCAAGCGCTTCAATGGGCTACGGTGAGGAAATTGAGACGAAACTCGACCATTCGAAGAAACTGGCGGCTACGCTCGCATATCTCCTCTTGAGACAAGGGGACGCCGTAGGGACCGGATCCTTTTCAGAAGATGTTTTCGAATTGATACCGCCAAGAGCCGGCAACAAATTCATTTCCCCCTTACTTGAGCACCTCGAATCACTTACGCCTTCGGGCAGGACAGGACTGAGAGAACCCGTGCTCCGGGCACTGGAAACCTTCAAGACCGATGCCTCCTTCGTAATATTGTCCGACTTCCTCACGGAAGAAGCAGAGATAGAAAACACCCTTCAGCTACTCAGGGCATCCGGGAAGGAAACGACCCTGTTTCATGTTCTGCACCCCGACGAGTTCGAATTCGACTTCAGCGGGTCCGTCGAATTTCAGGATATGGAAACGGACGAGAGAGTGGTTGTTGATACTAGAACCATCAGAGATACTTATATGAAAAGGATAAGGGAATTCATAAACAAATTAAAACTAACCTGTCACGAATACGAATCGCGTTATGTTTTTTCTCCTTCCGGCAGACCTATCGAAGAGTCCCTTATTGAAATTGCGGATAAATAGAGAGAGAGGTTTTGAATTTTTCCTTCCTTAACCCATTATTTTTAATCGGCGTCACGGCCCTTGCGCTGCCCATCATAGCACATATTATATCCCGTAAAAGCGGCATCAAAAAAAAGTTCCCCGCAGTTACATTCCTGCTGGCTTCACGCGGCGACACGGCGTCAAAATCCAGGTTGAAAGACCTTGTTCTTTTAATCCTGAGGTCAATCATAGTCGTACTAATAGTGCTGGTATTCGCAAAGCCCGCGGTGTTTTCCTTAGTCCCGGCGGGCAATGAAAACCCGCGCTCGGTCGCAATCGTGATTGACAATTCCTTCAGCATGGAATATGACGGCAACTTCAAGCGTGCGAGACAGAGGGCCCTCAATATAATAAACACTCTTCCTGACGGAAGCTTCGGTCTCGCTGTCCCACTGGTTACCGAAGAAAGCGGCCGTCCCTCTTCCTCTCAGGACCTCGGAAAGCTCAGGGACGAGGTTAATGAGATAGAATTATCGTCGTCATTCACCGACAACGAAAAAAGACTCGAGCAGGTTTACGCAGCGCTGGGGAAAGCTCCTACCAAAACAAAGCAGGTCGTACTGATCACAGACATGCAGAAAAACGGATGGAAGAATGAAGCATACGAGAAAGCATGGCTTCAATTGATCGACATAACAAAAGAGCCCGAACCTGAGAACAGAGCCGTAACCGACGCTGGCGTATCTTACGCCAGGAACTCATTGAAGCTGTCCGTAGAGGTCTCGAATTATTCTGAAGACGCATCGAAAGAGCTACTTGCCGACATTAGCGTCGGCGGTGAGGAGATGAAAGGGTTTTTCAATATTGAGCCCTGGGAGAGCGGGACAAAGGAATTCACTATTCCCAAAGAAAAATTCACGGCGCGGGAAAACCTCGAAGGTTTTGCGGAGATTACTCACGACAGGCTCAAGATCGACGATACGAGATATTTTGTCCTCTCGGACAGGGAGGATTTCAAGGTCCTGATCGTGGACGGCGATCCGAGGGAGGACTCGAGACTCAGCGAAACATACTATCTTGCGAGGGCGGCTGAGACAATCGCCGAGCTTTCAGGTTCAAACATATCAGTCAAAGACAACGACAGCTTCCTCAATGAAGACCTATCAAACTACGACCTGATATTCCTGGCAAACGTGGGAGATATCACGCCCCGGAATTCAGAAGATTTAGAGAGTTTCATTGAATCAGGCGGAACGCTTGTTATTTTTTTAGGTGAAAGGATCAGGAGCAGCTCGTATAACACGCTTCTGAAGAATATACTTCCGGGCGAGCTTTTAGCTGTTAAGGACGGCGAATTTAGAATATCCCCTCTCAGCGCCGGAATGTTCGCAGATAACATAAAAGATAAGACTAATCAGGTACGGGTCAACAGATACGTTGGCACAATACCCTCCCCGGGGTCGGATGTGATATTCAGCATATCCGCCGAAGAGCCGTTTTTGATATCGAAAGATTTAGGCAGGGGGAGTGTTTTCCTGTTCACATCTACGGCGGACGCAAGCTGGAACAATTTCCCCATTACACCCGTGTTTCTGCCTGTAGTGAAGAAGTTCATGGATTTTTCCGGTCATTCCAACTCAGAAAGAAGAAATTACATTATCGGTGAAACCGTCGCAATCGACATCTCTCCCGGCGAGGGCGCGGCGGAAATAATCAATGCGTCAGGAGATAAATTCGAGGTGGGCGCGGACAACCCGCTGTTCGCGAAAACTTATATTCCCGGAATCTATACCGTAACGGAGGGAGGCAAGACCTCTTATAAATTCTCTGTCAATATAGATCCCGCCGAATCGAACCTGGCTAGGATTACAGCCAAGGAAATCGAGGCGGAACCTGAAAACACCGGAGGTTTCGTAAAGGTCTTCAGAGAAATATGGAAGTATTTCCTCTGGGGCGCCCTTGCCTTATTCATATCGGAATCTATCGCGAGAGCCGCTTTTTCATGAATTATTGACAGGCGCTCCGAAACTCTTCATTCCGTCAAATTTACGCCGTCTATATCAGCCGTCACGGATTGTCCGAGAAGGGTTAAAATAGTCGGGTAGATGTCCACGGTGCGTACACATTCTTTATTAATTTTTACGTTCATCGCCAGAGGTACCATCATATGGTCCCTGAAGAGCGCGCCGTGCGATGAAAAATGCTCTGGATTCTCATGTCTGGCTCTGAGATCGTACCCCGGGTTTGCGCTTAATACCAGATCTCCCGACCGCGGCGCTTCCAGCAGCTGTATGATCTGCATCAAAGCGTCCGGATATTCGGAATGATAACTTTCCTTAAGGGCATCTCCCATGCTCATTTTTTCGGGCATACCGTTATAACCGAATGGATCGCCCGAAATCTTTTCGTAATTTATCAAACCCTTCTCATCAAGCCAGGCTGCCGCCTCTCCCCGTACGCTCTTGATTCTGGACCTGCCCATTTCATCAAGACCCGCAACTATATCGACTTCGGGCCTTTCGACAATGTTGTCCGCGAGCCGGCCCAGCTCTTCGAACGTGGATTTCCTCCTCCATCCATCAGGATGCTTCACGTATATATTGCTCATCGCGTTCCCCGAAACCATGCTCGCCGCCTCGGCATCGGTAAAGTGTTTGAACACGTTGGGGTAATAAAACGTCTTATACCCCTGCTTCCTTATGAACTCAACCGAATCAAAATGGGAATGGGTCTGAGTGAGGCCGTGATCGCTTACGATAATGAACAGGGTTTCATCGAGTCTGCCTTCGCTCTTCAGTTGCGCCGCCGCGACACCCACCGTTTCGTCGATCCTCCTGTAGGAGTCGATGACCTTTTTATGAAACGGATGATTTATATGCGAGTAAGTATCGATACCCAGAAAAACCACGAAAATGAAATCGTGCAGGTCCTTCAAGGACCGGAGCAGAATTCTGCGGGCAACCATATCCACCTCATCGCTCCTGTCCGTAAAGTGGCTTTTTACCTTGTAATAGAGCTTGGAGAAACGGGTTTTATCGTTTGTGATTTTAACTCCGCGCGAAAGCTCGTTAAGTATGTTTCCGCTCCTCGGGAAAATTTCGAAGAGGCTTCTGTTGTTATTAGAAACGTCGCTGTTCATGAAGTATGTTTCGAGACCTATGTAGCTTCTGAACCTGTGAAAGGAAAAGAGCCTCCTTTTGTCCGCATACAGGCTCCTGTCAAACCATCTTATTCCCGGAAAGTTGCACCTGCCCGGGTACTTCCCAAGAATATAAGGGGTATAGGCAGGCCCTGTGGTCGAGGGGAAAACCGATACCGCTTTTCTGAACGAGCCTTTTTCAATTATATATTTCGATATATTAGGAAGCTCGCCTTGCTCAAGAAGCTCGGAGAAAACATCCGCCCTCGCCCCGTCTGCCATAATGAATATACAGCTATTAAAACTTGTCATAGATTTAGACCCCTTCCGGATTAACCGATCACTTTACTCGACTTATGAAAAGTATTTATCATATATAGTCCTTATCTTACCCGTCCTGGAAACGTATATTTCTCTCAGTATCTTCCCCTCCGATTTCTTATCCAGCTCCGAGGACAGCTTCTCGAAATCGCTTTCATACAGCTCATTTATTGACCTGTCATGGAGAAGCCTGAGCAGATTCTCGATTTTCCTCAAGAAAAGGAGCCCGTCTCTTAATACCTCGAATTCCTTCTCCTCGATCAGATTTTCATCCCTCAATCCCGTAAGCGCCTGAAGGGTGTTCTGTGCTCTGACTTTCTTATACTCACCGCCGTGCCGCAGCTGAAGCATCTGTACGAGGAACTCTATATCCACTATACCGCCCCTTCCCGTCTTTATATTGAGCTTCTTTGCGCTTTCCTTCGCAAGCTCCTTTTCCATGCGCGCGCGCAGGTGACTGATTTCCCTGTGAAAACTTTGAGGAACCGGGCTTCCGTAGACGAATTCCTCTATCGATTTCATCACCTTTTTGCCGAGTTTCTTGTCCCCCGCCGACGGCGCGGCGCGGACAAGAGCCTGCCTTTCCCACATCTGGGCGCTTTCTTTATGGTATTTCCTGAAAGAATCGAACGAAGTAACGAGCGCCCCCGAGCGCCCGGACGGCCTGAGGCCCATATCTATCTTATACGCAAATCCCTCGCCCGTCGGTATTGAAAGCACGGAGATTACCTTTTGTCCGAACTTCGAGAAAAATTCGTGCTCTTCTTCCTTACCGTCATAGATAAAAATTACATCGAGATCAGAATTATAACTGAGTTCCTTCCCGCCGAGTTTGCCCATACCGAGTATAAGCATACCGGGGTCCTTTATCTTTCCCTTCCGCTTTCCCCGTAGCTCATGCCAGGCGAGTTTCAGCCCGGCTTCCAGAACCGCTTCGGCCACCATGGAAAGATATCTTCCGACATAAAAAGGGTCCACCTCTCCGTTTAGGTCCCTCAGGCATATCTTGAGTGTCTCCACATGCCTGAACCTCCTGATTGCGTCGAGCTTGCCCTCATAATCAACCTCCTCATTTACCGCCGCTTCAAGCTCCGCTATCATGTCCTCTTTCGAACCGAACTCCGTCCTTACCTCCCTGAGCGTGATTACGTCCAGGTATTCGGGATGCCTTATAAGAAAGTTTGAAAGATACCCGCTCGTAGAGAAAAGCTTTGACAGAAGCTCGATAATATCGGGATTTTCAAGCAGCACGGCATATATAGATGTCCTCCAGCCGATCCCCGAGATGAAACGCTCGAGATTCACTAGGGCTGAGTCCGGTTCAGGCGATTTCAAGATACTTGCCAGAAACGCGGGAATCACTCTCCTGGTTGCGAGTTTTCCCTCCCCAGTAAGAGCGCCCCTTCTCGGATCAAGCAGCTTGGAAAACAGGTCTATCGCGCTATCAGGGTACTTAAAACCGAGCTTACTCAGATTTTTGACCGCTTCCTCTTCATCAACATTTCCCTCGGTCAGGAAATCGGCCACTTTCCAAAACTCTTTTCCAACCTCTTCGGTCTTCCGGGAAGGCTCATGAAAGAGACTCTTGTAAATTTGCGAAACTGAATTTGTCATTTCATCATATACACTCTCGAATTCCTCTTTACCGCTAAGTCCCACTCTCCTGGCAAGCTTTTCCAGCTCCTCAGGGGATTTGGGAATCCTGTGAGTCTGCCGCTCGTCAACTATCTGAATATTGTGCTCTACTCTCCTGAGAAACAGATAAGAGGAGCCGAGTGACTCACAGACTTCATCTTCGATAATCCTTTTCTCATTTAATTTATCGAGAGCCCGGAGTGTATTGTTGTCCCTTATAGCCTTAATACCTCCTCCGTTTATAAGCTGAAGAGCCTGTGTGAAAAACTCGATCTCCCGTATCCCCCCCTTACCCAACTTGACGTCCCGCTTCTTCTCCAGCTGGTCGAGCTTTGTCTTCATGTCCTTCAGGCCTTCGATTGAAGTATAGTCGAGAAATTTCTTATATACGAAAGGCTCGATTTCGCGTATGAACTCATCCCCCAGAGCAATGTCCCCGGCCACTGTTCTGGCCTTTATCATAGCCGCCCTTTCCCAGGTGTCACCCCAGTAAAAATAGTGTTCTACCGCTCCTTCGAAAGGGACGGCAACGGTGCTCTTTCCTCCTCCCGGCCTGAGAGCCAGATCCACCCTGTAGAGAAACCCGTCTTCAGTAACAGCGCTCAACGATTTCGTTACCCTTTCCGCAAGCTTGAAAAACGGGTCCGGATCACCTTCATCGCGGTAAATATAGATAATATCTATATCGGAGCTGAGATTGAGCTCCCTCCCCCCGAGCTTGCCCATACCGAGAACCACGAACTCCCCGGCACCGTCCATTTGGAGCTCGGCGCGGTAAAAAGCGATAGCAGCTTCCAGGATGCCGCTCGCCAGATCCGAGAGCTCTTCCATAACATCCGAGAAGGGGGAGCGGCCCGTAATATCCCGGTAGAGTATCCTGGCAAGCTCCCTGTATTTATAGTTCCTCAGGCCTGACTCAAGCTCCGCAGACGATTCGGAAGATTCCCTGATACCGTCTGCCTCTTCCACAAAACGGGAAGACGCTTTCTTCGTTTTTACATTTTTTGCGGAGTCCAGATAGTCGAGGATTTCGGGATCCTTGAGTATTACCCTTCCGAGGAAACTGCTGTATGAAGCAAGAAGCTCAAGGATATTTTTTTTAGAGACGGGTATGCGCCTGTGTATTTCTTTGTAACGTTCTAAAGCGGTCCGGGCGTTATCCGGATCGGGCAAAGCCTTATTCAACGTCAATTTTCCTGTTTCTTTTTCCGCTCGACCCCGCGGCTCCGCTCTTTCTCCGCTCTCTAACCTGCTCCCCGGCCCTCCTGACCAGATCAAATCCTTTGTTGACGGCCTTAAACGGCAGTTCGCAGACGAATTTCCGCCCCTCTTCTTTCTCCAGAAGTTCCTTCACGCCCTTTATGGCAAAACCGGTGCCTACAACCATCTCGGTAGCGCCGACAATAAAATGCTCGCCCGCCTTTCCGAGGTCGGCAAGATTTATCTCGGGCTCTTTCCGCTGTCCGCCCCTTTTCTTCTCCCCGCCGTCTTTCCGCCGCCCGGTCCCTTTCTTTTGCTGCCTCGTAACCATTATTCAGCCTCTCTGTCCGAATTATTACTATCTAAATAAGATAATAAACCCGAATACCAGATTTTACCAGAAAGACGGGCCGGTGTTTATAGTAGAGCTAATTCGCACTCGTATATATAGTGTGTATCTACGAGCTCTCTGTAGCTCGTCCAACCCTGTGCCGTCATTGCAGGTTGAGAATCAACCGCGGCAATCCTGTCCTTTTCCTTTCCCGACATCACGCATACGAATTAGGATTATATGATTCCCTCGAATCTCATCCGCTGAATGAACATCCCGCCCTCAGCTAAAATTATACGGATCGACGTCTATGGAAACCCTCACCTGCCCCGCTTCCTTTGAAATCAGTTTTATAAGCTGCCTCGAAAAACTGTGAAGTATGCCCGTGTTCGAGGATTTCAGGAGCATCTGAAATCTGTACCTGTTCCTTATCTTGCTCACCGGACACGGAGAAGGGCCTAGTACCTCCAGAGCGCCTGGCTTTAGCTTCGACAGGAGCTTTCTGGCAATCTCTGCCGACTTTTTAGCAACATCCCCCGTATCCTTCTCGAGTCTTCCCGTAAATCTTATATTCACAAGTCTCGAGAAAGGTGGATAATCGAGCTCTTCGCGCAGTTTGATTTCTTCTTCAAGAAAGCCCTTGCTGTCCTGCTTCACCGCGAAGGTGATGCTAGGATGATCAGGATTATATGTCTGCACTATAACCTTCCCCGGCCCCTCCCCACGGCCCGCTCTTCCGGCAACCTGCGTCACGAGCTGAAAGGTTCTCTCCCCCGAGCGAAAGTCCGGGATGCCCAGTGATATATCGGCCAAGACTACACCCACGAGCGTTACACCAGGGAGGTCGTGTCCCTTTGCGACCATCTGCGTCCCGATAAGCACATCTATCTCCCCCCTTTCGAGCCTTCCGTAGAGCCTGAGCAGCTTTGTCTTGCCGGCTACCGTATCCCTGTCCATACGGGCTACCCCGGCCTGAGGGAGTATTGCCTTTATCTCGTCCTCGACCCTTTGCGTCCCCATGCCCAGGCCCCTTACCGGCTCCCCGCAGCTAGAGCAGTTTCCGGCGAGCTTCTCCGAGAGACCGCACAAATGACACCTCACCGAATTGTCCCGCGCATGATAGGTCAGTGAAACGCTGCAATTGGGGCACTTGAGTATATCGCCGCACGCGGAGCAAATAACGAGAGAGGAAAAACCCCTCCTGTTCAAAAAAAGTATCGTCTGTTTGCCGCGCTCGAAATTCTCCCTCATAGAATCCTTCAGCTTTCCTGAGAACACAGCGCCCCCCTCATATTTCATATCCGCGACCGTCACCGCCGGAAGAGCCCTGTCCTCTACCCTGAGGGGCAGGGACAAATAGCCGAATTTATGCTTGAGCGAATTGTAATAGGATTCAGCAGAAGGTGTCGCCGAGCCCAGGACCACGACCGAGTCCGTCATTTTCCCGAGCACAAGAGCAAGATCCCGTGCGTTATAGGCCGGCGACTCGTCCTGTTTATAGGTAGTCTCGTGCTCTTCGTCTATAACAATCATCCCTAAATTTCCGAACGGGGCGAATATAGCGGAGCGCGCGCCTATTATGACCTTTACTTCACCACGGCTGGCCATGCGCCATGCGTCGAAGCGCTCCCCGTCGGAAAGAGCGCTGTGAATTACCGCGACCTTATTTCCGAACCTGGCCCTGAACCTTTTTACCAGGAGAGGAGTAAGGGATATCTCCGGCACGAGCACTATCGCCTCCCCGCCTGAAGTCATCACTTCTTCTATGGCACGCAGGTAAACCTCTGTCTTTCCGCTTCCCGTAACCCCGTGGAGCAGGAACGGCGCGTAGGCCCCTGCCTGGATAGCCTCATTTATCTTCTTATGTGCGATCTCCTGATCTATTGTCAGCGTCGGAGGTTTGTCCTTCGTTATCTCCATACCCTCAAACGGGTCTCTCGTCACTTCCTCATATTCAATCCTTAAGAAACCGCTTTTCTCGAGCCAGGGCAGGTGCTGTCCCACATTCCCGAATATCTCCTTCAAGTCATCCAGAGGCACCCTGCCGTGGCTAATCACAAACTCCATAATCTCGGCCTTTGCGTGCTTTCTCTTGAGCGAAGGATGCTCCAGGCTTATACCTTTCTCGGCAACTATGATTTTTTCTGTTTTTACCTTGGGGTCCGATTTAAGCTCGTAACCGAACTCGACCAGATTTCGTCTCCTGAGCGAGTTGAGCAGCTCGTTAGAGGTATTCTCCACCAGATTGAGCAGTCTTTGAGACGTGATCTCCCCTGAATTCAGAATTGTCTTGAGCACAAGGCCTTCGTGTCCTGTAAGCGTATCCTTGAGAAGTGCTTTCTTGCCGTTCCCGGTGATCCTCATAACACGCTTCAGGCTCACGCCGAGCCCCCCCGGGTGGGCGGCCTTCAACACTATGCCGAGAGAAGAAATGTAGTACCTTGCGACCCACTTCAGAAATTCGAGCCTTTTTTCATCGAACAGAGGCTCCTCGTCCAGTATGTCGAGCACCTCCCTAAGCTCCAGATCCGGAGGCGGCTCGCCTGTCCCGACGATGAATCCGATGGACCTCCTGTTCCTGAACGGCACGAGCACGCGCTTGCCCAGCGCGGCTCCCTCCCTCAAATGCAGGGGTAATTTGTAGTGATAGAACTCTTCCCCCGGTATGGGGACAGCGACCTGAATTGTCTCACTCATTTTACTTCGGAGAGTCTAATTGGTTTCGAAAAGCGGCGCAACACCAAGCCCTTGCAAAGACAATATCTTAACAGGATAAAGACAATTAAAAAATCTTATTGTAAATGCAAAGGGTCATGCCTGCCCGCTCTTCTTCATCTTTACGAGCATGTCCTTGACCTCCCTGAATCGCGGAATAGTAAAAAACCCGATTATTAAAGCGGCCAATGTTATACCGCTGACCCTAGGTTTCCCGCTGTGCGGGTAGTGCCTGCTTACATATTCCGAAGTCTCGGAAAGTCCCGGACGCAGGAAACTCTTCTTCCCCCTCATACGTGAGAGCTCATCAGGGGTGAACGAATGAACCGTTTCCCTGTCCAGAACGAAAAACTTCTTATCCGTCACAGCGTAATGAAGTCTCTTGATCCTCACGAAGAACCAGAATGCGCCCAGGAACTGTACAAGGCCAATCAGAACAAACGGAACGCCGAAGAGCGCGAAATAGTCGGACGGGTTACTGAAGTCGGGAATTTTATCGCCCGCAGCCGAGTATATCCACCTTGCGGACATAGCGGTCCAGAATACCGAGAAGATTATTAAAGGCGCTATTACGAGCAGCAACTTTGCGGTTTGCGGACGGCCCGACCACACGAGGGACTCACCGCTTTCGAGAAGCGAATACATTCTGTTGTTCTTTATCAGATCTGAATTCGAGCGCCCGCACATAACCCTAATTCTAGGTCCGATTCAAAGCACAGACAAGCACGGTATTAACAGCTGCAGAGCTCTGAAAGCAATTATTTCATCTCAACTCTTGTACGCGCATTAATTGCCGACTTCCCGACAGCTGCGGCCCACCGTTTCACATTATTCTGGCCGGCACACTCAGGCTAATAAAACTTTTTCGAATTCCTATTCGCCGAACTTCCTATTTTGTGATTTGTCTATTTACCTAATCATCAGATCAGGGCCTGTACGGAGGCCCTATTCATGTCCTAAAGTAGAGGATAAGGCAAGAGCTCTAAGGTCCCTTAGTCATTTCGTATTTTTCAAACCGAGTGACTACATTCGAGAATCCGCCGATTTTAGCCGGAATTAAAATAAATAAATTAAGTTTCGGCTGTTGACAACTCGTATCACAGCAAATATGCTTTAATCAATTTGGATGTCTCATCCAAACGGAGTAAATAATGGGAAGGCTGGACAGGCTACTAAATAAGGCCGACGATTTCAAGGAAGCAGGGCGTTTCGACGACGCGCTGAAAGAACTCACTAAAGCCGTACAAATCGCGCCTCATGATCCGGATGTATATCTCTCGTTTGCGCTTACTTACGACGCAATGGAGGATTTCAACGCCTCCGTATTTTATTTTAGAAAAGCCGTGGACCTTAACCCGGGAGACTCATATGTCTGGGCGCAGCTAGGTATCACTCTTTCAAGAATGAGCAGGCACGATGAATCGCTCAGGGCTTTCCAGGAAGCTCTCGAAATCGATCCCGATTACGTGATTGCAAAATGGCACATGGCTCTTACCTACAGATCAATCGGGCTTTATGAAGACGCGCTTCATTATTTAGAGGAATGTCAAAACTCGGAAATGGATGTCGACTACATAAAGGACGAGATATACTATCAGACCGGACTATGCTTCTTCGATATGGGCTGGACGAAGGAGGCGCTATACGAGTTCAGGAAACATCTCGAAATATGCCCTACGGATACGTGGGCGCATCTATCGGTCGGCAACTGCTACTTCGATTTCGGATGGATAGATGAGTCTTCCGCGAAATTCAGGGAGATCATTTCAATCTCCCCCGAATTCATCCCCGCCTACAACGCCCTTGCTCTCTCGCTTGCGGAAAAAGGCTGGTACGACGAGGCGCTGGAAGTGCTCAGAACCGCTTTACAGATAGCTCCCGACGATGAAACCGTAAAAGATAATATGGATTATATCCAGTCTTTGAAGGAAGATGATGACGGGGCAAAGGGTGTAATACTGTTAAGCCTTATACTCCAGCTTCTAAAGAAGAAAAACATTTCGGATTAGGCGCCGCAGGCTTTTAATTAATATACTCGTCCGCCGCCGATTTACCGGCGAATTCCCTGCCCTCATCAGTAAGCTTCAAGCGCCCGTCATGGGCAAGAATCATACCCCGCTTTACAGAACGTCCGATCACGCCCCTAGCAAACCTTTCATTCCATCTGAGAGTTTCCTCAAGATGCTCTATCCGCGATTCCCGGTCTTCTTCGGGGGTCCCTTCATGGTTAAGGAGATGTATCGCAAGCACCCTCCCGGCAAATTCCCATCTCTGACGCGACCTCCTTCTTGCAAGTGCGATCAGTCCCCTTTCGGGAGCGAGTAGAAATACGAAAATAAATATAACTCCCGACATAGTAGCCATCGAGCCCGCTATGTTCGCATCGAGCAGTATTGCAACCCAGAATCCAGAGACCGCACTGATCACCCCGATCACCGCGCTAAAAATTATCATGTTCGACAGCTTGTCGGTCAGGAGGTAAGAAGCAGCCGGAGGCGCTATCATGAGAGCCACGACCAGTATCGAACCCACAGCGTCGAACGCCCCGACGGCAGTGACGGACACGAGGCCCATGAGTCCGTAATGTATGAGTCCGGGATAAAAACCGAGCGCGGCTGCTAGTCCCGCGTCGAAAGTCGCGACTTTAAGCTCTTTATAAAACAGGGTAATGAAAACAAGGTTAAGGGCCAGTATCGATCCCATAACGTACATCGATTTCGGCCCGAAATCGTGGCCGCCGATAATTAAACGGTCAAAAGGCGCAAAGGCTAGCTCGCCCAGTAAAACTGCGTGAACGTCCAAGTGTATGTTCCACGCGTAGCGCGCGATCAGAATCACTCCGATACTAAATAAAAGGGGAAAGACAAGACCTATCGAGGCATCTTCCCGCACAAGCCCGGTTTTGTTAAGCAGCTCAACCAGACTCACGGTGAGAACCCCGCTCAGTGCCGCCCCTATGATAAGAATCGGGGATGATATGTCTTGTACGACGAAGAATGCGAGTACTATACCTAATAGAATAGCGTGACTTATAGCGTCGCTCATCATAGCCATTCTGCGCAAAACCAGAAACACTCCGGGTATCGCGCAGGTAACCGCTACTAGAGACGCTATAATCTGAACTTCAAACTGCTCAATATTCACTTGTTTCACCCTTCCGTAATTCGATCATTTTTTCGGCTTCCGAGATACCAGTTTTCGTAAGCGCCCATTCCCCGGGTCTTACCAGACGCACAAGGCCTCTTTCTCTCAAGATATCGAGGCTCTTTTCCACTCCTCCCTTCCCGCCGCTCATCAGCCTGAGCACAGAAACCGAATGCGCGTGTTCCGGATTTTCGTGGCTCAGCGCGAGCGAATAGAGGTCTTCCAGTATTCCCTCGAGCCGGAGCCTGCCCCTGTTCTTTCGCTCCCGGAACCATTTCCATAGAAGCCCCCTTCGGGGAGCTGTTAAAAAAGAGACAAACACTATTGCGCTCACGGAGAGAACAATAGTAGGCCCTGTCGGAAGTCGCGGAACGCTTGCGCTGAGAACAGCTCCGCTGATACCGGCCAGCGCCCCGAAAAACGAAGAGAGAATTATCATTATTCCGAGATTATCGGTCCACTGCCTTGCAGAAGCCGCGGGCGCCACTATCATGGCGCTCATCAGAACCACCCCTACCGTTTGAAGCCCGAGCACTATTGCGACTACTATCAAAGTCGTGAGTAATATGTCGAGAATTCTGATAGGGAATCCGAGAGTTGCTCCGAAATCCGGGTCGAAACTGAGCAGCTTAAATTCCTTCCAGAAAATCAAGACCATTGTTATCGCGACAGCTCCCAGAATACCCATCGTTATTACATCTCGCTCGAGAAGGGCAGCCGCCTGACCGAAGAGGAATTTATCCAGACCGGCCTGCGTCGCATCGGGTCTTTTCTGAATAATTGTTAAAAGCACGAGTCCGAACCCGAAAAAAACGGATAAAACCATTCCAAGCGCCGAGTCATATTTGACCCTCGTGCTGTTTACGATGCTCATGATAAAGATAGTGGCGATCCATCCGGCGATTGCGGCTCCTAAAATCAGCACAATGGACATCTTGCTGCCGGTGAGTAGAAAGGCGAGCGCGATACCGGGAAGTGCTGCATGCGACATCGCATCGCCCAGCAGGCTCTGTTTTCTGAGAACTGCGTAAGCACCCAGGGCTCCGCTCACTATCCCGAGCACCGCGGAGCCGAGCGCGACAGTCCGCAATGTGTAATCGAAAAGAAGGTCGTATAGAATCTCGGTGACGTCCACCTTACTCTCCGCTGGTCCCGGTTTCCCGCTCGAAGTCCCCGCTACCGGTCTGGCTCCCGTGCTTGAGAAATGAAACGCGGCCGCCGTACGTAAGTCGGAGATTCTCATCCGTAAACACCTCTCCGACAGGACCGCTCGCGATGAGGCGCACATTCAGAAGCGCCGTCCAGTCAAAATACTCGGGCACCGTCTGCAGGTCATGGTGAACGACGACCACGGTTTTGCCCAAAGCCCGCAGCTCCTGGAGAAGTGTTACTATCGCCCTTTCGGTTGTGGCGTCCACACCCTGAAACGGCTCGTCCATCAGATAGACCTGTGCGTCCTGCACGAGGGCGCGGGCGAGAAATACGCGCTGCTGCTGCCCGCCTGAGAGCTGACTTATCTGACGCTCGGCATAACGTGACATGCCCAGCTTCTCGAGAGCACCGAGCGCCATTTCCGATTCCTTCTTTCCGGGACGTCTGATCCAGCCGAGAGATCCGTAGCGACCCATCATTACCACGTCCTTAACATTTGTCGGAAAATCCCAATCCACGCTTCCCCGCTGGGGTACATATCCCACAAGATGTCTCTGCTTCGTATAGGGTTTCCCGTATATCAACACCTGTCCTGCTGCCGTGTTTACAAGATTCAGTATGGCCTTGATGAGCGTCGTTTTGCCCGCGCCGTTGGGACCCACAATCGCCATCAGCACCCCCGACGGCACAGTGAGATCAATGTCCCAAAGGACGGGTTTTTCGCCGTATGCGACTGTTAAATCCTCAACCTCTATTGCGTTTTCACTCACTGTAGTTTCAATTTCCATCAGGACTGACCGCCCCTGTTTAATGCGTTCACAATAGTATCTATGTTATGCCGCACCATTCCGATATAGTTGCCTTCAGGCGTATCCGGATTGCCCATGGCGTCGGAAAACAGCTCACCGCCCACTTTCACGTCGAACCCTTTTGCCCTTACCGCGGCCTGAACCGCTTCAATATATCTCGGCGGTACCGAGGACTCGACGAAAATGGCGGGAATTTTATTCTTCACTATAAAGGAGGCGAGATTCTGCACGTCCTGTGTCCCGGCTTCAGACTCCGTGCTTATGCCCTGAAGCCCCTTAACCTGAAAACCGTACGCCCTTCCGAAATAGTTAAATGCATCGTGAGCGGTAATAAGCACCCTCTTATCTTCGGGCACCATCCCCGCCAGTGTTTTCATATATTCGTTTAACTCCGACAATTCTTTCAAATAAGCCTCGGTGTTAGAATCGTAATAATCCTTGTTCGGAGGATCCATCCCGGCAAGACTGTCTCTCACAGTCTCCACGGCTTTCATCCACATAGCCACGTCAAACCATACGTGCGGGTCGTAGTTCCCCTCGAATTCGGGAGGGGTGAGGAGAATATTCCGATCGATACCGTCTGTAACAGCAACGGTTTCGATGCCGCGTTTTTTCATCTGCTCGAACACTTCCGACATTTTCCCTTCCAGATGGAGCCCGTTGTAGAATATCAAGTCAGCGTTTGACAAAGACGAAATATCCCCGGCACTCGCCTTATACAGGTGCGGGTCAACTCCGGGCCCCATAAGCCCCTTCACTCTGACATGTTCTCCCCCGACTACGCGGGTTATGTCCGCTATCATTCCGGTCGTAGCGACTATGTTTATTACTTCCCCTTCCGGACGCGTTAACGAGGTCTCTTCGCGATTATCAGAAGAGCACGCAGCAAGAACCAGAATGAACGGAACAAGTAATCTTATAATTTTCATTTACGCAATCTCCTCAGCTGTTAGCGACTTTCACAACACGTAAAGTTAAATCGTAAATAATCACCTTAAGACTCGTGCTATGAAATATATCATACAGTTTTCTAGCTTCAGTAAAAGCAATGCTATCTTAGCCTCTTACGAATAGCGACACTCATTTGCTCCACCAAGACAACCATGAACAGAACAACAATCGTCAGAGTCGCTACTTTATCATATTGAAAGGATCGAATGTATAATTGAATATAAAATCCGATCCCTCCCGCGCCGACAAGCCCCAGAATTAACGATTCTCGGAGATTTAACTCGAACCTGAAAAGTGTGTCCCGTGCCAGATCGGGCGCCACCTGGGTTATTACTCCGAAATGCACTTTCTGAAGCCAGGTAGCTCCGGCACTGTCGAGTGCTTCAAGCGGACCGGGTCTGGCATTTTCAAAAGCCTCTGCGTAAAACTTGCCAAGCATACCGGTCGAATGAAACGCAAGTGCAAGTACACCGGGGAAGGGACCGAGTCCTACCGTGCTTACAAACATCAATGCGAGCAGGATAACCGGTATTCCCCGTAGAATACCCAGAAGCCATTTTACGGGTTGATGCGCCCACCTGGGAGAAAGGTTTTCAGCGCCGAGTATCCCCAGGGGGAAAGAAACCAGAGCGCTGAGAACAGTCCCCGCAAAAGCAATCTGCAGTGTTTCCACGGTAGATGCCAGAACGGTTTTTGCAACGGCGGTATCAGGCGGAATCATACGCCCTATGAATTCAGCCATGCGCGGGAAACTGGTCACGAGCTCTTTCAGATCAATGTCTAAATCTGAGAAAGACCATGCTACCAGAACAACCAGAAGCAATATGCCTCCAAAACGAAAGAGGCTTGCTGCTATCGAACGGCGTATATAATTTCCGGCTATTGGAACACCTTCCTGATACCTAGTTCCGGTCTTTAGGCAATTTCAAGGATGGAACTTCAGGATCAAATATAGAGTTGGGAACAGAGTTGAAAAACATCTCTTCTGAGCTGTCATACACAACTTCTCCGTTGCGGAGACCAACCACCCTGTCGGCGAAGCGTTGAGCTAATTCGACCTGATGCAAATTCATCAGAAGAGTGACTCCATGGTTTTCACTCACCGCTACGAGCAAATCCATAATGTCGGAGGTCAGTGACGGATCGAGATTACTGACAGGCTCGTCAGCCAGTATGATTTCAGGTTCCTGGGCTATTGCACGGGCGATGGCGACACGCTGCAACTGACCCCCGCTCAGCGTATCGGCTCTTTGGTTGATCTGTTTTACGAGATTTACTTCTTCAATTGCTTTGAGAGCTGCTTCCTTGTCCCGTCTCGTGAACCAATTTATCATACTGAAGAGTGAATTAATATACGCCAATCTGCCCCATAAAACGTTTTCGAACACGGTTGCCCTGTCAATTAGGTTAAAATTCTGGAAAACGAAACCGATGCGACGCCTGAAATCCCGGCTTCGTTTAGAATCCGGTCGCAGCCTGACTCCCAGAATCTCGATCTCACCGGATTCAGGCTGTATGAATCCGTTTATCAGACGCATAAGCGTAGTTTTTCCCGCGCCGCTGGGCCCGATGATGGCCACCCTCTGACCTTTTTCGACCATAAGATGCTCAATATTCAAAACCGGGGAAGCATCACGGCTGTAACGAAACTTAATATCCCGAATTGCTATTACATTCCGGGCCCTGATTTCATCAAGATTTTTTACCTTATTTCTATATTCTATTGGTGAATTCAAATTCATCCTAAACGCCTCTATGATTAATTCATAAACCCGTATTGGCGGGCTTTATCTTCAACCGATTTATAATCCGAGTGATCAGCTTCCACGTAGCCGTCCGGGCCATATACATGCTTCAGGAGATATTTGTATTCCGGTTGATTGAGTTTCAGCATCGCCCTTTTAAAAGCATCCACACGCTCTTGATCCAACCCCTTTCTGGCGCAGACAAGATGTGAAGGAATAGGCTTTGACTCGGCAATCCAGGTGATTTTGGGCAGCTGCTCCGGAGTCAGCAAAAGATCGGCAAATTGGCTCACTCCGGCGGCGTCAACCAAGCCATTCGCAAGGGCTTGAATAGCCTGCTGATATCCTCCGGCGAAATACACCTCACCGAAAAAATCTTTCGGATCGTCACCGCGCTTAATAAGACCCGCTTCAACAAAAGTTTCCAGAGGATATATGTAACCTGATTCGGATATGGGGTCTGCAAAAGCTATACTCTTGCCTCTTAAATCATCGAGCTTCTCTATGCCGCTACCCTTGAGCACGAAGATTCGTCCGCGGTAAGTAGGGCTACCCCTGTATACCTCGGCAAGTATTACCTCGGCGCCTATTTTTTCGTGGGCTAGCACATACGGCAATCCGCCCATAAACGATATATCCGCCTCTCCATTGCGCAGGGCTTCAACGGCTGCAGCGTGATCCTGTGTGACGTAACCCTTTACGGGCATACCAAGTTCTTCCTGGAGATACTCAGTAATAACCGCAATGTCCCCGATCAGTTTTTCCGGGTTCTCTTGAGGAATAAAAGCCAGAACGAGCGGCTTCTTTCCCTTATTTCCCTCGGCTAATGCACAGGCGTCCCGGCCGTAACCAATTACAGTTACAGCAAGAGCGGCAAAGATAACTAATGGCAGTCGAATCATAAAATTTCTCACTTATAACTCCTCGCAGCTATTTAAATTGTGATCCGTATTTTTCTTCTATAGACTTGTATTCCATCCATAACCTTGCGGATTCTTTCCAGTCGTTCGCCTCCACAGCATCCAGTATCTCATCGAGCTTATCCGATAATTCATAAACCATCGGCGCTTGGCCGAGGTCCTGCAACCCGATTGCGTCAGCGCGTAGATCGGATGAAACCGTTTCGATCAGAAGCTTTGTATGATATTCATCCTCCGCCGGAATAAGGGTGTCCAGAGTGCTTATGAAAGTCGAGAGCTCCGCCCAGTCTAGCAGGAATGGAGTATTCTCGTTATCAAAAACCTCAAATGGCTCATCGCCTGTACCAACAGCGTCCAGATAGGAAGTTAAGTCTGCTTTCTGCTTTTTGTTCAGACCGAGACTGAAATTAGTATTGAACCAATCTACAACATCTTCGAGAGATTCAAGAGACCCGTCATGAAAGTAAGGCGCTGTGTATTTGATATTTACAAGTGTCGGTGTATCAAAGAAGCTATCTCGAGCTCCCGGACTGGACGGTTCGGCAGAGCCGATGTCATGTCGTAAACCGTCTATAAAATTCGCGCTCGGAATATGGCATGTGCTGCAAGCCCTTCCGCCCATCGATTCAAACTCAGTATTGAATATTACCTCCCCCCGTTTCGCTGAGTCAGACGCCTTATCAGCCAGAGTGCCGTCCGGTCGTAAATATACTGACGGCAGCCAATCGAATTCGAGCATGTAAGTTACAAGAGCATCCAGCATAAACGGCGTAGGCTCCGGCCCTCTGAATTCATTTACTATTACATTCCGGACAAAATCTCTCAGGCTCGCGAAACGACCGTCTCTTCCATACGGAGCTGTAAACCGCAGGCCCCTCAGACTGGGAATATCCAGAGAATCATTACGGTGATCGTTGAATATTGGATTGAATAGGTGACCATCCACGTCCACAGAACCGGCCCTGTGGCTGACACCCGGAATAATAAAACTTTGGTTTATATCACTTCTGTTGTGACAGGTGCTACAGGCAACCCCAAAACTGCGTGCCGGCTCACCAAGAATTTCAGTCGAGTCAAACAGCATATCCCCATACGCAACAAGAAAAAGATCCCTTTCATCCAATCCCCGAGACTCGAAGTTAAGAACCAGTCTGGGCAGTGGGCTTTGGTCGTTTAAGTTACTGCCCGGAGGCAGCCAGGCGGCAATATTCACATCGTTATTCACACCGGATTTATTTTTAGGTAAGGGCAAAAACTCGGGCCGGTCGCTTAAATCGCCAATTTCGTAATTACTCTTCAGATATTTTGTAATATAACTGCTTGCGGAATTGAAACTTTCCTCGTTTGGCGCTACGCCGCCAATATCCAATACACCGGCATTCCCGACACTGTTGGTCAGGCTTAACCATGAACGTCCCATCTGATCATAGGCGTCCGGATCGGCCTGGTCAATGAAACTCTCAAGCGCTCGATATAGCCGTCTGGCTTCTAATACATCTTTAAGCGCTGCGCCCGGCTCGCCGAGTTTAGACTCCGCTCTATCCAGGTGGTAGCGGATGTATTGAGAGAAGGCGCTCGTTGACGAAGAAAAAAGGGCCCTCGGGTCCTTATCAGCGATAGCTTTACGTATGGACTCCACCTGATCTACGTTATCGGTTTTCGGGAGAACGGCTAATAAGTCGTATATCGTCTTTGATTCATAGCCCGGCTCGCCGATAGGGTCCTCGTACTCCCTCGCTATAAGCTCCCAGTTAATTGGCTTGAGGTTAGCGTAAAATAAACTTCGCAGGTAGGCAGCCGCCACAGGATGCCAAGGCTCCTCCCTTATTATGTGCGCGGCGCCTCTGATAGTAAAAGGCAACGAAAGTAAAACGACCAATGCTGCAAAGGCGGCCCCCTTAATCAATTGCATTTTTTTTAATTTCATTTTCCCGGATTCCTTTACTTTTTTTATACTTAACATCTAAACTCAAAAGCTGATAGCCGTATTTAAGACATTTCAGATTCGGCCAGCTGAACATCGGTAATAAAGATGTATTGAGCGGCCTCCGCGCCCAATATGTGTTTCTTATTTCCAACATTTATGGTCATCGGACCGCTAAACGGCTCGACAGAAACAACCTTGACGTTTGTCTTTGGATAGAGCCCCATTTTACCGACGTAGCGCAGGAGACTGGGGTCGTGATCGCTAACCTCCGCGACAACACCCGACTGCCCGGGGCCGAGGTCCGCAAGCGGTATCGACTCTAGCTCTATTATCTCCCCGTCCCTCGTGGGTATCGGGGAGCCGTGCGGGTCCCTGGTCGGATGGCCGAGCGCAGCGTCCATGCGGTCTTCGAGATCCTCTGACAGAACGTGTTCCCACTTCTCGGCCTCCTCATGGACCTTGTCCCAGGGTACGCCGAGAGCTTCCGCCAGATATAGCTCGATCAGCCTGTGATGCCTTATTACCTCAAGCGCTATTTTACGTCCGGCCTGAGTGAGGTTCACGCCCTGGTAGCGTCTGTGCGTGATAAGCTTCTTTTCAGAAAGTTTCTTTATCATACTCGTGACCGAAGCCGGAGCTACACTTAATTTTTCCGAGAGCGCGTTAGTAGACACTTTCCCCTGCTCTTTCTGTATTTCGTAAATTGCCTTTAAATAATTCTCTATCGATTCCGTATACATTTAAAATCTCCTAAAAGAGAATTTAGTCTAGTCTAAAAATATTTTATTGTGCGTATCACATTGTGTCAAGAATAAACGATATTAAAATAAAAACGTAAAAGCCGATGTTATAATGACTTCCTTATCTTTATTTTCCGTATAGACTTCGGGAGTAACCCCTATGATCACTGTTAGCCAGTCCGTGGCAGCAGCGGTAAATCCGGCCGTGATGTTTATAAGCGACACGCTTTCCTCTCCCCGGGCATCTTCATAGCCGAACGCCCCTTCTAAAACCGGCTGAAACCAGGAATTCAGATAATAGCCGAAACCAACCTCCGTGACGAAACTCCAGGCATCGTTCTCGATAATACCGAACACGAAATCCGCATCCATGGAGAATCTGTCGGTAAAATTTTTAGTTAGAATCAACCCCCCGGGCTCGACTATCCAGACGGAATCCCCGCCTGTCGGGAATGTAACACCTCCCTGATAGGCAAGTGAAAAAGGAAATTCCTCGCTCTGATTCAAAAACCTGAATTTTACTCCGGTTTCAATAACACCAAAATTGGTGTCAGACTGTATCAGATTAGCGTCTTCGTGGTCCAGATAATTTACATTCGCCCCGAGTTCGAGGTTATCCAGTGCGCCCAGCGTAAGCCTAACCCCGCCACCGAAACGAAAAGTATTATCTCTGTCATCCACAAACTCGAAAGAGAAAAAAGGCTCAACCTCAACATGTTTTTTGGGTACCGTGTCGGTGCTGGGAACGACGACTTTCGAGTTGGAAATTCCCCCGACCGCCCGGGCTTCCTGGGCCAGAATAAAAAGATAAAAAAGCACAAAGGCCGCAAGAAAAAATTTGAGTTTGTCTGAAAAAATTATTTTCCGGGAAGCTTTGTACCGTGAAAGAAATAAACGCCGCATACAATGAACACGTCCGGAAATACCGTATTTATGCATATCTCATTCCTCCCTTAATTAAAATAAAAGAAACATTTTCTCTAAAAATTAGTTTCTGCAACACTAATTATAATTTTAGATGAGTCTAAATTATACGAATCGACACCCAGTGTCAAGTGGGGGTATTCATAATTGATGAAAATGATAGAGAAAGCGGCTATTATATTAGTTAAATTCGGATGTACGTTAGAGAAAGATTCCTTATGCTAACTAAACCCACCTTCTTTAAAATAAGCCGGCAATTCAACGTATTGACGTTTATGCATGCCGTATGCCTTTTAATATTTAACCTGGTTTCTCCAGATGTCTCCGAGAGTAAAACCCCCGTTAACGAGCAAAATTCTGCAACAGTCTACGGTTATGAAATCATCAACACATATCCCCATGATATAGGAGCTTTTACCCAGGGGCTCGTTATTGACGATGGGATCATGTACGAAAGCACCGGGATCAAAGGCAGATCAACGGTCAGGAAGGTCGATCTCAAAACCGGAAAAATACTGGACTCGATTGAAGTACCAGCCCGGCATTTCGGAGAAGGAATAACGATTGTCGGGAAGAGGATAATTCACCTTACATGGCGCTCCGGAAAGGGTTTTGTCTATAACAAGAATACATTGGACACCTTAGCTTCATTCAGCTATCCGACAGAGGGATGGGGAATCACCTACGACGGAAGAAATCTCATAATGAGCGACGGCAGCTCAAACCTCTACTTTCTCGATCCCGCGAGCTTCGAACAGGTAGGCATATTACATGTCTACTCCGAGGACGGACCGGTAGGTAAACTGAACGAGCTCGAATATGTCGAGGGAGAGATTTTGGCAAACCTGTGGGAATCGGACAGGATCGCACGCATAGACCCGAAATCCGGAAGGGTCACGGGCTGGATCGAGCTCAACGGGCTATTGACCGCCGAAGACAGAAAAACTAAAGTCGGTGTACTAAACGGAATTGCCTACGACTCACGCGAAAAAAGGCTTTTTGTCACCGGCAAACTCTGGCCCAAGATTTTCGAGATAAAACCTGTCCCCAAAAAATAGAGGCAATACGATGTTACTACGCACTGCCCGGCTTATCATTATCAAGGCCCTGACTGGAAGTTGGATAGTTGAAACAAGTTTAAATCCACGTGCGCGGATAATACCGGGAATACGGATGAAAATCACGGCGCGCTATCCGGTTATTTGATAAGCGGAGCGTCTTCATCCTCCTGTGTTTCAAGAGGCATCTCGTCGGACTCAATCTCCTCTTCAATTTCGGGATTATATTTATCCTCCAGATACTGAGGCTCGACTCTGTTTTCAAGCGTATCCGTCTGAGCGGGCTCGGCGGGACCAGCTATATCCTCCGCAACTTTGGCACATCCGGAAAACCCTGCGGTTAATGCCATAAACCATAGAGCTAAAAGTATATTCTTCATATTTTTTATTCACCCTCTCTATTGAAATTTTAATGCGCGCTCCATTAGCGAGATAATATACCACTTTTAACGCTCGGAATAGTAATTATTTTAAGTCTCCATCACCTCACATTTGAAATTTTCTCAAGCGCGAGCAATAATGCCTGAGTCCCTTTGCGGCCGTGGCCCTCTGCGCTGGTCGCTATGTAGAGCTGATGGACCAATGAAAGGCCCGGCAGCGAGAGGTTCATCCTCTCCGCCTCCTTGAGCGCGATCCCCATGTCCTTAATAAAATGCTCCACATAAAAACCCGGACTGAAATCCCTCTTGAGAACCCTGGGCGCGAGGTTCTCCAGCATCCAGCTTGCGGCCGCGCCCCCGCCCACAGACTTCAGCATGGTATCAAGATCGAGCCCCGCCTTATAGCCGTAGAGAAGCGTCTCGCACATCCCTATCATAAGCGCGGCGGCCATTATTTGATTACACATCTTCGTGTGCTGCCCGAACCCGGGGCCACCCTGATAAACTATATTCTTACCCATCAGTTTGAAAAGAGGCATCACCTCATCTACAACCCCTCTGTCGCCCCCTACCATAATGGACAAAGACCCGTCCCTGGCCCCGACGTCCCCTCCCGATACCGGAGCGTCGATCGATGAAGCTCCCCTCTCCACGGCTTTTTTATAAATCTCCTCCGCAAGTGAAGGCTCCGTGGTCGTCATATCTATAATCACACTCCCCTTTTTCAGCCCCTTGAATATCCCCTTCTCTCCGAAATACACCTCCCTCACGTCGTTCGGGAATCCGACAATAGTGAATATGACATCGGTGTTTTCCGCGACTTCTGAAGGTGTATCAACCCACTTGGCCCCTTTATCAACCAAACCCTTTGCCTTTCTTCTCGTCCGGTTATTTACGACAGCCTCGTATCCTTTATTTATGAGATGCATACACATAGACGCCCCCATCACCCCTGTCCCTATCCACCCTATTTTCGTTTTCTTCGGACTCACTTTGACAGATGCCATTACCGTAACCTCCTTAGACGAGTCATAATATCAACTCCACGCCATACTGTAAAGTGTGGGGCTATAATCAAAACTATTATGGACTATATGGGAGAAACCAGACGTACACTCGAAGACACCGATGTCAGGATTGAAGGAAATTATTTGAACCAATAGGGACGATATCCTAGCGTATAGCTTAAAAGCGGTGAATATCTTCAATTTCATATAAAAATGACGCGTCGCCCCATAACTTCTCTCCATATTGCACAGCTGGAAGGGCTAAGGTAAATTAAGTTGACTATCGGACTAGAAAATAACTAGAAAAAAATAATTTCCAGTTTAACTGTATGGCACAATACATTGAAATCTCTTATACGTCCCCGTAGCTCAGCAGGATAGAGCGCAGGATTCCTAATCCTGAGGCCAGAGGTTCGAATCCTCTCGGGGACGCAACTATTTCCCCAAGCATACTGACAACTATGCAATTCCCAACGGCGTCCGATTCCTCTTATTCATCGGAACCGTTCTCTCGGGGACGCCAATTTATTCAATGATATTAAGGAATTACGCCGTCATACTTATACACGACTAAACTTCTATCAAAGAATACTCAAAGAATTAATTGTACTTTGACAAATTTTTGTGCTCGACTTAAATGATTGACTTTAAATATTTTGCTTTCACTGCCGGAGTTCTCGAATGCCTTTTGATTCACAAAAACCTTTTAATTTTCTGACATGAAGTTCAAATATACTAATTAGTTTGGGATCCAAAATATAATTGATCGGTTATTAGAAAACCCTAACTAATCGTTAGAGAACTCATTCACCATTATGTTCCAGCCATTCCAGCATAGTGCTAATACTCCCGGTGGCCAGGGCAATGCTCGTATCCGCTGCGCCATAATACATGCGGATGATATCACCACCGGGTTCAATGGTATAACCGCAAGGAAAGACTACGTTGCCTACATCCCCGTCCCGCTCGTAGTGTTCTTCCGGGGCAAAGATCCATTCGTTGCTGCGTTTTATGCAACGCTCCGGTGTGTCCATATCAAACAGAGCCAGTCCGAGTCGGTAAATGCTGCCGGACGCTGTCTGGCGCACACCATGGTAAATCACCAGCCAGCCCTGCGGGGTTTGTATGGGCGGTGGGGAGAGGCCGATTTTATTCGCATCCCACCATGCGCCGCGACGGGCCACCAGCATCAGCTTGTGGTTGCCCCAATGTCGTAGATCCGGCGAGTAAGATATCCACATGTGCGCGCGGGGAGAACTGACAGGACGATGGATCAAAGCCCAAAGGCCGTCAATACGATGAGGCAGCAAGGCCGCATCTTTATTTTCCGGTGACATGATAAAACCGTAGCGCTCGAAGTGGGAGAAATCTTTTGTAAACGCCAGGGCGACGCCTGGGCCGTCGCGTGTAAAGGCGGTATAGGCTATGGCATACTTTCTTAATTCGGGAACGTAGGTGATGCGCGGATCTTCAATACCCCAAAGTTCTTCGGGGAAGTGCTCGGGATCAGCCAATAGTGTGGGCTCTGAATCAATCTGCCAGTTATCAACGCCATTGGCGGAGCGGGCCACACAAAAGTGGGAATGCCCGCGCCGATCCTCCACACGGCACAAGAGCAGTGTGGTTCCATCGGGCAGCAATGTAGCACCGGGGTTAAATACACTATGGGCCGGATATGGCCAATCGGCGGCGGTCAAGATCGGATTTTGTTCGTGGCGGTGAAATATTTGAGAGTATTGATTATTCATTGAGATCGTGCCTCCACAGTTAGAATAGTACTCTCAGCCAGGCGTAGCTCCAGCAACGCCTGAAGAAAGGCTAGCGTAGACTCAGCGCCCTGATTCTCGTTCGGGCGATCCGGATGCAAACCGTCTCGGCAACCACCTGTCGTCGGGTCGTAAACAGAGAGGTTTAAGTCGTTTCGCCCCAAAAACCACTCGAAAGCGCGCCGGGCTTCATCCAGCCAGCGCTTGTCTCCAGTGCTCCGGTATGCTTCGAGGCAGGCTGAGACCATGGTCTGGGCCTCTACCGGCTGTTGATCGAAGCGGGCGCGCTCTGAGCCCCGCTTATAGAAACCGTTAGATCCTATGGGCACAAAATGGCCTTCCGGCGAAGTAGCGCGCTGCAAGTCGGCCAGCCAGCTGAGCGACTCCAGTCCGGCTTCGGTCATAGCGTTATTCGGAATCCATTGACCACACATGAGCATGGCCTGCGGCAGAGCGGCGTTGCAGTATGATAGCTCGTCTTCATACCAGCACCATTTATCCGAGCGGCTGTTTTGATATAAAGCCAGCAATCGCCCTGCCAATTCATCCCGGATCTGACCTGCCCTGCTGTCGCCGGAATATCTCCTCAGATACTCGTGTATGCCGATGAGCGTGAAAGCCCATGCTCGTGGGCTGGTCGTGCTGAGAATGGCGGGCAGTGCCTGCTCGAACACCAGTCCTGCTATACTCCGGAGGGTTGCAGCGCTTGATCTTCCTAATACGATGGACAACGCTAATAACGCGCGTCCTTGACTGTCTTCTGAACCGACCACTTCCAGCCAATGGCGCTGGTAATCCAGAAAGTTGCGAAATCGTCCGGTCTCGGCACTGAAGGCATACAAGATAAAAGCGAGATAGCGGGATGCCAGTACCAGTGCCTCTCCTTTGCCCAGTTCATCCAGGAGCGTGCTCACTATCAGAGCCCGGGCGTTGTCATCGGTTGTGTAACCCTCACGATAGTTGGGCACCGTAAAAAGGGCGTGCTGCAGCATGCCGGTCTCATCAGTCATATGACGCAAATGATCGAGTTTGAGAGGGGGCAGTTCACTAGGACGCTCAACCTGTGATTTAAGAGCAAATCCGGGGGGAATGAAATGCCGGCGTTCAGCTCGGGCTCGTTGAAAACTCTCCATGTACCGCTGCGCTACCTGCGGCCATATCATTGCCCGGCCAAACAGATAGGCCCGCTTCCGCATGGCATGGCGTTCGGATTCGTTGTCCAGCAGGTAAATCACCTCCCTGGCCAGCGCCGCCGGATCTTTGAACGGTACCAGCAAGCCCCTTCCTGCGGCCAGCATCTCTTCCGCATACCAGTATGGTGTCGAAATCACTGCCTTACCCGCCCCAAGAGTGTAGGCCAGAGTGCCGGAAACGATCTGCGCTTCGTTGAGATAAGGTGTAATATAAATGTCCGCCGCGCTGATGAACTCGATAAGCTCCTCCAAACTGACAAAGCGGTTGTGGAAGATTACGTGATCTTCCACACCTCTTTCCCGAGCTTGTCTTTGAAGGGACAATCTGTACGTCTCGCCCTCATGCTGAATCACGTGGGGATGGGTCGCGCCAAGTATTATGTACACCACGTTCGGATAACGAGCCACAATAGCAGGCAGGGCAGCGATAACATTTTCTATCCCTTTGTTAGCCGAGAGCAAGCCAAAACTGAGCAAAACAAGCTTTCCCTCCACGCCAAAAAGGTCTTTGTGGTAACTCGGATCCACAAAAGGCAGATCGGGAATTCCGTGAGGGATCAGATCAATTTTATCCGGCAGCACACCGTAGACCTCCTGGAGAAATTCCGCACCGCGTTCGCTCATCACAACTAATCGATCGGACAGGGCGGCGACCTCTTCCAAGACCCGGTGCTGATCGGGACTGGGATCATGTAGAATGGTATGCAGAGTCGTGACGATCGGCATACGCAGTTCGCGTAGGAGCGCCAGGATATAACTGCCTGCTTTCCCGCCGAAGATACCGTATTCAAATTGTAGGCAAACCAGGTCGACATTATTGATATTCAGAAAGTCGGCGGCGCGGCGGTAAGAGTCAATGTTCTTCTCGGTAAGTTCGAACCGTACCCGGGACGGGTACGAGTATCCACCATCGATGTCGTTGACCGGTAAAGCAATACACGTTTTTCCAGTGTATTCGGCAGCGATAGCCTCACACAAGTCTGTCGTGAACGTGGCGATGCCGCACTGACGCGGCAGGTAATTACCGATAAATGCAACGCGGTTAATAGTTGAATTGATTGAGTCATATTCCACGACGAGCATCCCCCGTGTTTGTGATTTCTTGGGAAATTAACGAAAACGCGCGGTCACCTGCGTTGTTGCAAATGCTACATCCGGGAAAGATTGGGACCGAGTACTTTCTGGTTGGAAGTTGTAAGATATTTTTCGTGATATTACCTGTCGATAAAAGACTAATTTATTATACAGGATACTTTCACACAAATCACTTCAGTTTAAATAAATATGAAGTTCGAAAGAATTTGTTTATATATTGCCCCCCCTTAACAATAGGGTATAAGAACTACAGCGAGATTTAATAAATATAGCAATTCAGAGGGAGTAATGAAGTCAAAAATGACCTGGTCTACTCCCCGAAATTTAGGCCAAGTTAAATGAGAAAAATCAGGCAAGGTTTTAGCAAATAACCAAGAGGATTTTTCTATGAAGCGAAGCAAGCTTTCTGAACAGCAAATCGCAACTATTCTTCGACGGGCCTAAGAAGCTGTTCCCGTAGAGTAGGTATGCCGAAAGGTGGGGATCAGTGAGCAGACCTATTACCTGTGGTGAAAGAAATATGGAGGATTAATGCACTCCGAGATGAAGCGTCTCAAACAGCTTGAAGAGTAGAATATGCATTTGAAGAAGCTTGTAGCTGGTCTATATCTGGAGAAGGAAATACTGCCGGATGTTGTCCTACTTTTTATCAAAGAATAGTCAAAGAACCATCCATAATATATCTTTCCCTACAGAATTAATAGACCATATGGAATAGATGGAAATCGTTTATTAAAGGAACTTATAAAATTCTTAATCATCTCAGAAAGTTACGAAAATACCCTGAAACGGATTCCTAATCCTGAGGCCAGAGGTTCGAATCCTCTCGGAGACGCAACTATTCCCCCAAGCATACTGACAACTATGCAATTCCCAACGGCGTCCGATTCCTCTTATTCATCGGAACCGTTCTCTCGGGGACGCAACTATTTCAAGCATTTGCGCCACTTCTCCTCGGAGTACATACTCTCCGGCCAAACCATAAGCGCTGCACAGAGCCGCTGGTTTCGTCAGAAAAACAATAAACGGGTTTCAATTTTTTGAAGCAGAACACTTAACAGGATTTTTCGCGGCTAAGACTTCTCAGAAACATTCAACGTTTTCTTCAATTTCAAAAGCTTAACTAGCCTTTTTAAAATCTTTTTTTTGCTCCCACAGTCTACCGAGAGCGTTAACTATTTGAAATAAACTTAAGTCCCTTGTTCCAGGTTTCTGTTGAAAATATCATTAATCCGGGCCTTAAATTTTTCAACTTTAAAGGGTTTTGTTATAAATTCGTTTCCGGTCGCTTTCAAAAAATCAAGCGTCTCATTACTAGGATCACCAGTTATGAAAATAAACCTTTTAACCAAGTCCGGGTTAATCGTTTTAACATCATTATAGAGCGTGATTCCATTCATTTGAGGCATCTTGATGTCACATATGATGAGGTCATATCGGTTAGCATTTATTATTTCCAGTGCCTCTCTTCCATTTCGAGCAAAAGCGACTGTATTATCCTCTTCTTCAAAAACCCTTTTTATTAGGTCAATAATTAAATCTTCATCTTCGACGACAAGGATTCTTTTCCCTTTTACAGAATTCGGATTTTCGGGGACTATTTCTTCTCTATCGTACTCAGGTAGAGCCTTTTGTTCCTGTACAGGCAGTTCTATTACAAACGAAGTCCCTTTTCCCGCTTCGCTCGATACGTGAATTTCGCCGCCGTGCTCCTTTATAATTCCATAAACAACGGCAAGTCCCAGCCCCGTTCCCTTTCCCGGCTCTTTGGTTGTGAAAAACGGATCGAACACTTTGCTCATGAATTCTTGCGGAATCCCGGGACCGTCATCAGAAAAAGATATTTCTATAGTATTTTTTTTCTTAACCCTCGTCTGCACTATCAGTTTTCCACCACCCTGAGACTCGCTCATTGCCTGCTCCGCATTCAGAGTTATGTTTGTAAATACCTGCTGCATCTGGTTGGGATCAACCATTGTTTTAGGAAGTCCGGCGTCCAAGTGCTTGACCACGTATATATTGGCGAGCTTCAATTGGTATTCCCTGAATTCGAGTGACTGTTCAACCAGATGATTTATATTTTCATATATTCTGAGCAGCTTATCTTTTCTCGAGAACGACAGCAATTTTTCAATTATTTTTACCACTCTTTCTGCAGAACTCTTTATAACTTCCAAAGACCGCTTACTTTTTTCATCAGTACTGAGTTGTGATATCAGCAGTTGAGAATAACCTAGTATGGGCGTGAGAGGGTTATTAATTTCGTGCGCTATGCTTGAGATGAGCATCCCTAAAGATGCCAGCTTCTCTGATTGTATCAACTGTTCCTGTGCGATTTTTATTTCTTCGAGCATCTTCGCCTTTGCTATGGCTTGAGCAATCTGGTCTCCCAGAACGGAAAGTAATCTTACCTCTCTTTCGCTGAACTTGCGCTCTTTATAGCTTGTAAACCATATAACTCCTATTACATTGTTCTCCGAAAATATAGGCGTACCCAAGAGACTATGATGTCCCAGATCTCTACCGGCAGGTCCTATGTCCGGGTCTTTCTGAGCGTTCTCGATATTCATAATGTTGCCGGTATTAATCACCTTCCATGTTATCCCTTTGGGATACGGTATTTTCCCGGCTCTTTGTATATAAAATTCTGGAAGGTTTCTCTGGGCCTGAAGTACCGCCTCATTTTTTTCTTTATCCACTAAATAGATCATTATCATATCTACATTTTCCATAGTTATGATCACGTCGAGTGCAACCTTATATACCTCTTGAAGATTAAGAAACCTATGTACGGATTTCATAAGGGTATTCAAAAGCTTGAGTTCCTCTTCCGATTGCTTGGATTGGGTCACGTCACGGAAGCTCCATACCCTTCCAACAATTGTCTCTCCGATTCTCTGAGGACGGGAATAGCGTTCAAAGATCTTCCCGTCGCGAAATTCAAGAAGATCATAGCTTTCGACTTCCGGGCGGCCGTAGAGTTCTCTTATCTTTTCGACAAAGCTCTCAGGGTGTTTTAACTGATCAAAGACGAACGCCATCAATTGATTATCATCCCGCGAGTCCGCAACGGATTCAGGTATTTGCCACATCTCCAGAAATTTTCGGTTATAACTGGTTACCTTTCCTTCTCTGTCAACTACAAGTATGCCGTCGGCAGTTGATTCTAGTGTTGCCTGAAGTAGGGAGAGGGTGTTCTCAAGATTAACTCTCGCTTTTTTGTAATGGGTAATATCGCGTAGAATGGCAGTAAATACTATCTCATCTCCTAATTCAAACCTGGATATCGAGGCTTCAGCGGGGAACTCCGTGCCATCCTTACGACGGCCAAAGACCTCTCCGCGCTCATTCATGCGCCGGGCGGGAGAATCCGATTGGGCAAAATTTCGGATATGTGCCCGGTGAGCTTTTACAATACGCTGCGGTATTAAGATATCTAACGGTTTTCCTTTAATCTCATCGGCGCTATAGCCGAATATTCTTTCTGCCCCGGGATTAAAAAAGGTGATTTTTTGGTTTTTGTCTACAGAAATGATCGCGTCCTCGGCAAGGTTCAGAATGTTATCATAACGAGTCTTTGATGCGCGAAGCCGTTCTTCTGCTTCTTTACGCTCTGTAACCTCTCTTGTAATAATTACGCCTCGGACCTCTCCGGTTGTCGCAAGAAAAGACTTTCCAGTGCATTCAAGCCAGTGATATTGTCCACTTTTATCCCGGGCTCTGAAAGTAATCTCCTCCGTAGAGAAATTCAAAACCGCCCTTTGGAATACAGATTTTGCATGTAAGAGATCTTCAGGGTGTATAAAATCGAATGCGCTCTTCCCTAAAAGCTCACTCTGCTCGTAACCCGCTACCTCCTTACAGACGGGGTTCACATAAAGTATCTTTCCTTCCGAATCCACCTCATATATAAGATCGTAGCTGTTTTCAACAATGGCGCGGTATTTTTTCTCGCTTTCTATTACCGCTTCTTCAGCCTGTTTAATTCTTGTAATGTCTCGAAACACTAAAACTGCGCCTAAAATCTCTCCCTCATTATCCCGAACAGGAGCACAACTCGCGGAGACAAACCGCTTGGTGCCATGATGGGTTATAAGAACCGTATCTTTAGTGAGTCCGACCCTCGTGTCCGTATCGATCGCACTTTTAACAGGGTGCACACAGCGTTCCTTGCTTTTCTCGTTAACAAGCCAAAATACTTCCTCAACCGGTTTCCCTACTGCGTCCTTAGAGTCCCAGCCGGTAAGCTCTTCAGCTTTCGTATTAAAAAAGGATATGTTCCCTTTAGTATCCGTGATGATGGCGCCATCGCCAATGCTTTGAAGGGTTACTATAAGACGTTTATTATCACGTGTTAACTCATCCTCTCTGCTCCTGGATTGGATAAAGCGGTTCCGCAGCTCTCCGAGCTCTTGTATGAACTGCTTTTTTATCTTATCCTCATTCCTCATACCGCACCCTTGTGTTAAGAGTATATAACCTATTTATTAAAGGACTTTCTCCACACCAAAAGTATAATGCGCTTTCTGATGTCAAATTCTTACTCAGGGATAAAATCATTATAGAATGACAACCATAAACGCAACCTATCTCTGCGATACAGACTCCTTATTCATCTGACCTATTCTTGATAGTTAAATTATTAGTGCGCTTAAGTGATGTAGTCAATAGGCAGAACATACTTGAATCTGACTAACCACGGCAGAATAAAAACGGTTTGGCCAAGTCACACATGATCTCCCCAACCGTCGTAGTCATGAGAGGTTTTTAAAGACTTTGCGTACGATGAAGTCGGAGTTCTTCAGGTTATCTTGATTCCTGTGAAACGTAACAGGGCACTAAATGTCCTTACCGCCCCGGGACGCAATTATTTCCCCAGGCATATACACAGTACCGCATTCCGCCAATGGCGCCCATTTGCTCACTTGTTCGCGATTGTCCTCTCGTGCTTTCCTCTCGTAAAGAATAAAGTGAGAAAAGGCATCATTATATCAGGATTAAGATATAAGGCTCGCGATTTTTATAATTAACTACAGACAGCCGAAACGGCCAAGTGTTGGGAAGATGCGCGAGACGCGGGCCAAAGAGATTATGCGGGGATTGGAAGAACAGTAGTCTAGGCTATTTTAATAAAAATTAATACCTTATAAAGACGGGAAATACGAACTAGTCAAATAGCAGATTCGACAGCCTGCCGGTGGCTTCGAGACTCCCGACGATCCTTCTTTCAGGTTTGGGCTCTATCTTCACCAATGTAGGAGTTACAAAAACCCCGTCATCGATAGCTTGTGACGGGTTTTGCAATATATCCACTATATTGAGAACATGTTTGTCGCCACAGCTATTCCGAAGGAACCAGGTCACACCCTCAATCGTACTATTTGATTGCGGCGTTTGACCGGCAATGTAAAGTTTAAATTCATACATGATTAGCCCCTACCAGCTTAATTTTATTTACAGAGCGACCGGACCCGACAGCACGCTTCCCGCGATTAAGGTAATCTCGTTCTTGCCGATGGGCTTTCTTACAACCTCGAAAGATATTTTGTCTTTCTCCAGCTCGCTCAGTTTGCCCAGAAACTCCTCGTGAAAAGCAGTGACTATGAAAACAGGCGCTTCCTTATCCAGTTTATGTATCTCTCTTAATGTCTCTACTCCGTTCATTACCGGCATTTTAAGATCGAGGAATATCAAGTCGTATTTAGTATTCCGCAGTAGCTCTATTCCCTTCTCGCCCGATTCCGCCCCGTCCGCCTCGTAATCCGTGTCTTTGAATGCCAGAACGAACGATTCTCTCACGACGTCTTCGTCATCAATAATTAAAACGCGCTTACTCACAGGTTGTGCTTTCTTTCCCTTCATTGATTTTTTCTTCCCCCCATCTGCAAATTCTCCTTGAAGGTCTAATCAAATTTTTTAAATTTTAAAAATAATCAGCGGAACAAGAATTCAGTTTTAATTATAGTACTGATTAATAAAAAAACAATGCAACTAAATAAAAACGCAACGCAACAATAAAGTGTGGATTGATAGGCGCTTAGGGAGCCAATTATGTAAAGATATTATGGCCCCGGCAGGTTTAAAAAATTATGAATGGAGCGACGACCCGCCGCCATTAACCAGGAGGCAGGAAGCCAATAACCGCTTAAGACATTTGTGGCCTCAGGAACATATTCCGGGACTCTGTTTATGCTAGCAGATCCCGGCCTCAACCGAATTTCATGCTTGTATTGATCTCCCGCTCTCTACGAACTTTCATTCGAGTGAGCCAAAAAATACATTTTGGTATTAAAATTAATTGGTATTGAAATTAACACGGCGCTGAAGAGGAATTACTGAAAAACAGGATAGGACATTTGAGCAAATGACAGAAAAACAATATGTCAAAGAAAAAAGCGAGGACAGAACCGAGGACAAAACGCCCGCTCACATCGGGGAAAAATACGAGCTTCTCGAAGAGTCTCTCAAAAAGGCTAAGGCGGAGCTTAAAGCCAGCGAGGAACGCTTCAGAAACATAATAGAGAAGAACGCCGACGGAATTATCGTTATCGACGGCGACGGAGTTGTATGTTTCATTAATCCCGCGGGCGAAGCTCTGTTCGGATTGGAGAAAAAAAAGATACTAGGAAAAAGCTTCGGCTTGCCGGTCATAGAAGGCGAATCAAGCGAGATGACCATAGTCCGCGGGAACGGAGAAGTCCTCTCGGTTGAACTCCGGGTAGTGGAAACCGAGTGGGATGGCAGGAGCGTTTACCTCGCGTCAGTGAGGGATATCACAAGGCGGAAACGCGCTGAAGAGAAATTGATTCATAACGCATTTCATAGTGAGTTAACGGGCCTGCCCAACAGAGTGTTGTTTATGGACCGCCTGGGGCAATTCTGCGAGAGAATAAAACGAAACGAAGATTTTTCATTCGCCCTGCTTTTTGTGAATATCGACCGCTTCAAGCTGATAAACAACAGCATCGGACAGACGGCTGGCAACAAGGTCATTATCGCGGTCGCCAGGATGCTCGAATCATGCCTCCGCAAACTAGACACTATAGCCCATTTCGGAGGAGATGAGTTTGCCATACTTCTTGAAGATGCGAAGGACCTCGGGGAAGTAATGCGTATCGTAAACCGGGTTCAAACCAAACTGGCCTCACCTGTAGAAGTAAACGGTCATGAAGTTTACGTATCCACGAGCCTGGGCATACGCTTCGGTGACCGCAGTACCGACGAGCCGGAGGCCCTTTTGCGTGATGCCGAGAACGCAATGCACCGCGCCAAAGAAAGAGGAGGAGATACCTATCAGATATTCGACGAGAAAATGCACACGAAGGCCATGAAAAACTTGCAACTGGAATCGGAGATAAGACGGGCGTTTGAGCACAACGAATTTCTAATCTACTATCAGCCTATAGTATCTTTATCCCAAGGAAGGATAACCGGTTTTGAAGCGCTTCTCAGATGGCAGCACCCGGAGCGCGGTATTGTTGCCGCCGGAGAATTTATAGATGTAATTAATGAAATAGGGATGATTGTGCCTATTTGCGAAATCTCCCTAGAGCAAGCCTGTAATCAAAACCGTATTTGGAATTCTGAGGGAATTCCTCCCCTCTATGCTTCCATTAATATCTCCGCGATGCAGTTATGGCAGAGCGACTTTACAGAAAGCATAGTCCGGCTGCTGGAAAACACTGGCCTCGATCCTCATTTGATGACACTCGAGCTAACGGAAGATTCAATCATCATGGACGTTGAATCAAATATGAAGATTCTGCGAGATATACGAGATATGGGAGTAAAAATCTCGATAGACGACTTTGGAACCGGCTATTCCTCATTAAGCTATCTCAAACGCTTTCCGATAAATACCATAAAAATTGACCGCTCCTTTATAAACGGATTGCCCGAAGACACCGATAATTCCGTGATCGTAAAAGCTATTATCACGATGGCGCACAGTCTCGGACTAAAAGTGGTAGCGGAAGGCGTCGAAACCCGAGAGCAACTGACCTTCCTTCACAACCTTAGATGCGATGAAATTCAGGGGTACCTATTCAGCCGTCCCCTTCCCGCCGAAGAATTTACGAAATTATTGCATCAAGATAGTGATTTATTACGCGGGATACCAATCCAGCCGGAATAATTACAAAATTTGTCAGTTTCTTTTGTATAAGCGCAATTTCTATGATCAATATATATATTGACAACAGGAGGTTAAGGTATCTATCAATATTGGCACGATTATTGCAAATTATTAGGTTTGAGTATGAGAATAGATCAAAATCAATAAATTGTATGGATTAATTACGATTAAGAATGAGTATCAACAAAGAAGATGACGATCTGCAAAACGAGCGAATTAAAGTCTTGTTGATCGAAGACAATTACGACTATGCCCAATTAGTTAAAAGGAAGCTTCAGAATTCAAAAAGAGCAAAATTTGAAGTGGAGTGGGCGGACTGTCTTTCAAAAGGCCTTCAACAATTAAAACTCAATCCTATAGACTTAATGCTTTTAGACCTCAGTCTCCCGGACAGTCAGGAAATCGATACACTTATCAGAATACAAAAACATGCCCCGGACATCCCTGTAATTATCATAACGGCAACTGATGATGAAGCGATAGCGATGAAATCAATTCAGATGGGAGCGCGGGCCTACCTTATAAAGAGCGAGATGAAGAGCGTGAATCTGGCACGCAGCATCTTGCATGCTTACCACAGATTCAAATTTGATAGTAATCAGCGCGACAAAGCGCCGGACGTGGGGAGAGTGGATCTTTTCCGTAATGTGCTTGATGGCAATGCCGACGGCATAGTTATAATAAATAAAGAGGGATACGTCCAGTACGTTAACACGGCGGCTGAAATTCTCTTTGGACGCAATGAAGAAGAAATGATGGGAACTAATTTCGGCTTTCCGCTGGCTACGGGTAAAAAGACAGAAGTCAACATTATGCACAAAAGCGGCGTTCATATAGTAATGGAGATGCATGTAGTGCAGATAGAATGGCATGGTGAAACCGCATACCTGGCATCGCTCAGAGACGTCACGGAGCGCAAAAAGAAAGAGGAAAAACTATATAATTTATCCATTACCGACGACCTCACCGGGCTTTATAACAGAAGGGGCTTTTTCAGCCTTGCGGAACGTCATATTAGTACGCTTAATGAGTCTCATAAAGGCTTCTTGATTTTATTTATAGACCTGGACGGACTCAAAGAAATAAACGATACATTAGGGCACCTCATAGGAAGTCAGGCTCTGGTCGACACCGGTGAAATTCTAAAAGAGACGTTCAGGGATTCCGATATAATAGCCAGGTTCGGCGGAGACGAGTTTGTAATTCTGGCGAAGGACACGTCTGAGAACGGCGCCGATCTTATTAAAAGGCGCATGCAGAAAAACATCGACTCTTTCCAGAGAAATGAAACCCGCCCTTACGCTCTCTCTATGAGCATCGGCGCAGCACACTACGATCCCTCTAAGCCGGCCACCCTCGAAAATCTTGTGAGTATTGCCGATGAGCTTATGTACGAAGATAAACAAAACAAAAAAACGAGGAGCTCAAAGATTTCTTTTTAGAAAAATACTGCATTTAAATTCACTAAAGAGAAGACATCGTATGAAAATGAAAATTAAGCGGCAGAGCATTCAGCAAGAATCAGAAGGGGCAAAAACCACGCCAATCGGTTTTATACCTGATGAAAACATTTTCGACTATCACGGCCACTGGACGCGCAGACTATGAACACAGAAAATGGCTCAAGTTCTTCTTTGAATAACCGGAGCAGAGAATACGTGTTAAATATTTTCATAGTGCTCACAGGAGCGTTTGGGTCCGCTCTAGGCCTCATGGTTCTTGTCGGTTGGTACACGCACAATATAAGCCTCGTGCAGCTTCACTCATCGCTCGCGCCGATGCAGTATAACGCCGCGGTCGGATTTATTCTCGGCGGCGTCGGACTTATTGCAGTCGTTTTTCATCGATTCCGTCTTGCTATCATACTAAGTGTAATCCTGGGAATCATGGCCCTTCTTACACTGATTCAGTACATCGTCGGTATAAACCTCGGCATAGACCAGCTCTTCATTGAGCATTATATAATTATAAAAACCTCACACGCCGGGCGGATGGCTCCGACCACAGCAGTCTCCTTTCTTCTCACCTCTGCAGCGTTATCGATTGCGGGTACGTATGTGTTACCAAAGCGGCGGTCCCTGATTTTAGCCGTTCTCAGCTCTCTCCTATTAGCTCTGGGGGCGGGAACTTTGTTTGTTTATCTGTCAGGCCTGGAAATTACCACTTTTTTTGGTTTGGATGATTACACGTTCATGGCCCTTCATACGGCGATTGGATTCACGGTCCTTGGAACGGGTGTTTTTCTTTTTGCCCTGCGTGAATCAATCCTTGAATTGGGAGTGCCCCGTTGGCTGCCTGTCTTTGCGTCTATTGTCATCATAATAATTACTATCGGGCTATGGGAAGCCTTGAGAACTCAGGAGCATGAAAGGATAAATCAAATAGTCGAGAGACAAACGAACAATATCGAGTTAAGGATACAAACGCTTACTGAAAGTCAATTACTGGCCTTAATCCGTATGGCAAGACGATGGGAGATTTCCGGCGGTACGTTAAAAGCTGAATGGCAATCTGATGCCGGGAACTACATTGATCATCAGCCCGGTCTCAGTTCTGTAGCATGGATAGACTCCTCATTTCGTCTCCGCTGGATTGAGTCCGCTGATTTAATAGAGTCTTATCATAATAATGACTTATTATTGCAAGACCGCCTGCGCTCAGCCATGAAAGAGGCGCGGGATACTCGCAAGATGACAGTCTCCGAGCATATAGAACCACTTAAGGCTGAACGAGGATTTATGGTTTTTGTACCTTTATATATAGAAGATGAGTTCGGGGGATTTATTGTAGGTATATATAGCTCTCAGGAATTATTTGACTTTATTTTTGACAGGGAGAAAGACCTCGGTTACTTGGTCGATGTTTATGACGGTGAGCAAAAGATTTATTCCACTTCCAGCATAATAGCAGAGAGGAAAGAGGGACTGGGAAAAGATTTCAATCTGGAACTTAACAATGCCTCCTGGCGTATTGAGATATGGCCGACCGAGATTTCCCTTTCTAAATTTCAATCTCATCTCCCCGGTGCGGTTCTGGTTTTTGGAATCCTGATGGGAATTCTCCTGCCGTTGACTATTTATCAGTACCAAACAAATTATGCCCGCGCTGAATTAATCAATGAGAGCAACATCAAACTTGAAAAACAGGCTTCCGAGCGAAAGAAATTACTACACGAACTCGAGTTAACCAATCAAGAAAAAGATTTGATTTTAAATACGGCTGTAGAAGGGATATACGGTCTGGACATAGATGGAAATACCACATTTGTTAACCCGGCGGCAGCCGAAATGATAGGATGGGAGACAGAAGAAATACTGGGTAAATCTCAACACGACATACTTCACCACACGAAACCGGACGGCACTCCTTATCCGAAGGAGCAGTGTCCTATTTATGCGGCGTATAAAGACGGGAAAACTCATCACGTTGAAGATGAAGTATTCTGGAAAAAAGACGGCACAAGCTTTCCTGTAGAATATACCAGCGCTCCCGTTCGCGATAAAACGGGTGAACTCACAGGCGCGGTCGTTACATTCAGAGACATCTCCGAGCGCAAAAAACACGATGACCTGCTCCGCGAAAGCGAAGAGAGATTCCGCGGGGCGTTCGAAAACTCCGCAGTCGGAATGGCTCTCGTATCTCCTCAGGGCAAATGGCTGCAGGTTAACTCCGCTTTGTGCGAGATAGTAGGTTACCCGGCTGAGGAACTGCTTGAGACCGACTTTCAAACAATAACCTATCCTGAGGATCTCGAGATAGACCTCGATAATGCGGGAAAAGTGCTGAGCGGCGAAATCAAAACATATAAAATGGAAAAGCGCTATATCCATAAAGCGGGACATATAGTGTGGATTCTTTTAAGTGTTTCCCTGGTTCGGGACACGAATGGTGACCCCCTCTACTTCGTATCACAAATACTGGATATAACTAAGGCAAAGGAAGCGGAGCAAGCGCTTAATGAAACTCTTGAGCAACTATCCAAAAAAAGCCAGTATGAATCCATAATCAGCGATGTAACCCGCAGTGTGCACAGCACTATAAAACTGGAAGACGTCCTGGATAACGCCGCTGAATCAATCTATAAAAACCTGAACGGGGTGGGGAATGTGGCAGTCTATCTGGTTGAGGGAAAAACCGCGAAAATAAAAGCGCACAAAGGGTTTCCCGGCTGGTTTATAGATAAAGTGAAAGAGATACCTTATCCGCAGGGCTACACATGGAAAACCATAACAGAGGGGAAACAACTTTACTGTGACGACGTGGATAGGGATAACTCTATTGGCCCCGCCGGAAGAAAAGTAGGGACAAAGAGTTACGCGTCGATGCCGATACGGCACGGGGAGAAAACCATAGGATGTATAAATATAAACTCTTTGAAGAAAAACTCCTTTAGCCCTGACGACCTAAAACTGCTTGATATTATAGCCCGGCAAATAGAGGTAGCGATAAATAACGCGAAACAGGCTGAGGAGCTGGAGCGATCCAATACTGAGCTCGAGCAGTTCGCGTACGTTGCGTCTCACGACCTACAGGAGCCCCTCAGGATGGTTTCAAGCTACCTTCAGCTTTTAGAGCGCAGATATATGGACAAGCTCGATTCTGACGCCTGCGAATTCATCGAATACGCGGTAGACGGCTCAAAGAGAATGCAGTCGCTTATAAATGATCTGCTAATGTTTTCTCGCGTCGCAACAAGGGGGAAGGATTTCGAAACAGCCGATTTGGAAGTTGTTTTAGATAATGCTTTATCCAATTTGAAAGTTGCTGTTGAGGAAAGCGGCGCTGTCGTGACACGCGACTCGCTTCCGAATCTGGAGGTAGATTCGACGCAAATCACTCAGTTATTCCAGAATATCATAGCTAACGGCATAAAATACAGGGACAGCAGGGACCCTGAAATACACATCGGCGCCGAGGAGAAAAACGGAGAATGGCTGTTTTCGGTGAAGGATAACGGGATCGGTATAGACTCAAAATATTTCGAGCGTATTTTCATAATCTTTCAGCGTCTTCATGGAAGGGATAAGTATGATGGTACCGGCATGGGTCTTGCGATGTGTAAAAAGATAGTTGGGCGCCACGGTGGCAGTATATGGGTGGAGTCAGAACCCGCGAAAGGCTCCGTATTCTATTTTACGCTCCCCCGCCACTATTCATAACCTAAGGAGGGCATTAAGAATGAAAACTCATCATATGGAACGAAACAAGAACTCTAAATTTTCAGGCGACCCCATCGATATTCTTTTGGTAGAGGATAACCCAGGCGATGCGCGCCTTACGCAGGAAGCGCTCAGAGAAGGGAAAGTATACAACACGCTGTACGTGGTTGAAGACGGAGAGGAAGCCGTCTCTTTTTTAAAACAAACCGGGGAATATGCCGACTGCCCGAAACCGGATCTTATACTGCTCGATCTGAACCTGCCTAAGAAAAACGGTATAGAAGTCTTGCGGGAAATTAAAATGGATGACGATCTGAAACTCATACCCACTGTGGTTCTTACAACATCGAGCGCGGAAGAGGATATTCTGAAAAGCTACTCTCTTCACGCCAACTGCTATATAACCAAACCGGTGGACCTCGCTCAGTTTTATGACGTAATAAGATCAGTCGAAGACTTCTGGTTTACAGTCGTCAAACTGCCCGAGGCGGAATAAAGGAAGAAACATGATAGCTAATAGAATATTCAGGATTGAAGCACTTGCTGTAAATATTTTGATGAGCACCTCTGAGAGAGTAATCGTCAACGGACAAAGGAGGTTTAAAAGTTGATAAATCTTTTACTTGTCGAAGACAACCCCGGGGACGCACGCATAATTAAGGAACTTTTGCTTGAATCATCTATTGACCGCGTAGAGCTCACAAACGCCGAGTGTCTGGACGATGCAATCGAGCGTATCGGCGAGAAGGATTTTGACATTGTCATTTCGGACCTCTCGCTGCCGGACGCTCAAGGCATAGACACTCTGAAAAGTATTATATCGGCAGTGCCCGAGATACCCGTCGTGGTTTTAACCGGAAATAATGATGATACTCTGGGGCTTAAACTCATTCAGCAAGGAGCCCAGGATTTTCTCGTAAAAGGGCAGATCGACAGCAATCTGCTTATTCGTTCTATCAATTATGCGATAGAGCGCAAACTTGCAGAAACCGAATTACAAAGGAAAAAGACGGAAATTGAGGAAGCGCACGATAAATTGAGGACGACAAGTCAGATGCTGATTCAGGCCGAAAAAATGAGCGCCGTGGGCACCTTGGTTGCCGGCGTTGCTCATGAATTAAATAATCCGCTCATGGGCATAATCAATGCAATAGAGATGGGACTCAGGAAAACGGATCAAGACGACAGAAGGTATGACTACCTCTCAATCGCTAAAGAAGCGACCGAACGCTGCATTGAGATAGTGGAGGTACTGTTGACCTTTTCACACAGTGATGGCGAGTCATTCCAGAGAGAGAGCTGCCTTAAAGTGCTAGATCGTGTACTAAAGTTAGCGCACTATCGCATCACGAAATCCGGCATCCGTATAACACAGCGCACTAACGGCGGTGATCTTGAGGTTTGGATGAGACCTAACAATATGCAGCAGGTATTTTTTAATCTCATCTCAAACGCTATTGACGCCCTGGAAAAGGGAGAGAGGAAAGAAATAATAATAGATATGAACAGAAATGGAAGCCATGTTGAAATAGTGATAGAAGATACGGCTGACGGCATAGCGACCGAGCACCTGCAGAGGATTTTCGATCCTTTCTTCACGACAAAGACCGTGGGAAAAGGGACGGGCCTCGGGCTTTCGATTTGTAAAAACATTATTAATGCCCATGATGGCGATATTACATGCCGTAGTGAGGTGGGTGTAGGCACAAAATTTACCATTTTACTGCCAGTCGAAAGGAGGACAAAGCAATGAGTAAGCGAATTCTCGTAATTGATGACGACAAATTCGTCAGGGAATCATTCGTATTCGTTCTGGAAGATGAAGGTTATTCCCTGGATACGGCGGACTCCGGAGAAAAAGGGGTTGAGAAGCTGTCGGCTCAGAAATATGACCTGGTGTTTCTCGACCTAAAAATGCCGGGCATGGATGGAATAGAAACACTCGGAGAGCTGAGAAAGATTGACAAGCAAGTTCCGGTCTACATAATCACCGCCTTTCATCAAGAGTTCCTCAGCCAGTTAAAAGAGGCGGAGAGAGATGGACTTAATTTTGAGCTTGTAAGTAAGCCTTTAAATAATGAAAAGATAACCCTCGTTATAAAAATCATTTTTAAGGAACCGCAAATCCTATGAAGAAAAGGGGGGGCAAATCGAAATGAATGAATTTAGACTCTACATTGTCGGCAAAAATAAAGAGAACGAAAAAGCTGTTCGCGATATCAAAAATTTTCTCGAGAAGAAGTTAAAGGGCCAATACTCTCTTGAGGTTCTTGACATGTTGGAAAACCCCCCGCAAGCTCTGGAGGACAATATTATAATTACACCGACTATCTTGCGGATCTCCCCTCCGCCATCAACAAGAGTCGTAGGAGATATGAAAGCCAAGGAAGTTATTTTCAAGCTTTTACTGGATTAAGATTCAAGCTCAAGAGGAATTTAGATATATTGCTGCTGAAAATACTATGAATCCATATAAAATAATCGTCTATGCACATCTATAATCGCTATTAGTCTCTTTTCCCAGTCTATAATTGGCAAAATTTGTCATAATCTTCTTCGGCAGTTTGCCATCTATATATACAAAAAACCAATAATACATATAGCTTATAGAACGTTACTATATTCTGGCATAGTTTTTGCAATTCTTTAATTATAGTCTCTTGCGCTTGTTAATAGCACTGAACACAGGTCTATAGAAACATACATGACAAATTATATAAATAAGAATCTTCTTGTTATTTCAGCAGCTATTTTTAGCACCGCTCTTTTCCTTTACTTATCGAGTATCTATCTTCCCCTGTCCTTTCAGTTTATAGTCGGATGGGGGCTCCTGATTCCCCTGTTCGTTTTTAAAGGAAAGCATAATCTCTTACGAAAAATCCCGGTTAGAATCTTATTTCTTTTAATCGCCGCTTTCATTTCTTTAAGATACTGGTCCTGGAGAACTTCCGACACGTTGTATTACCTGGGCCTGGTTGATTTTATCGGAGTTATGGTTCTTTACCTGGCCGAAAGCTACAGCATCCTGGTTCATTTACTGGGAATGTTTGTAAATATCTGGCCTCTAAACAGGGCGCCCGTTCCTTTGCCTGGTGATGAGAATCTTCCCACGGTTGATATCTTTATCCCGACATATACCGAATCTGAAGAAATAGTGCACATTACTGCTGTGGCCTGTAAACAAATAGACTACCCCACAGACAAGGTAAACATTTATATTCTGGATGACGGCAGTACCGTTGCCAGAAGAAATAATCCTGAAACGTCGAAATTAGCATGGGAAAGATATAAAAATCTGAATATGCTGGCCGAAGAGTTGGGAATTAGTTACATAACAAGAGAAAAGAATGAAAAAGCCAAAGCCGGAAATGTGAACAACGCATTAAAGCACTCAAGTGGAGAGCTGCTGCTTGTTCTGGATTGCGATCATGTTCCCACAAGCGATATCTTAAAAAACACGGTAGGCCTCTTTCTCAAGGATGAAAAGCTCTTTTTGGTTCAAACTCCTCACTTCTTTATTAATCCGAGTCCAGTCGAAAAGAATTTATTCACCTTCAACGATGCTCCGATGGAAAACGAAATGTTCTTCAGTGGCATACAGCCCGGTCTGGACTTCTGGAACTCGGCATATTTCTGCGGCTCGGCAGCTATCCTGAAAAGGAGATATTTGGAAGAGATAGGCGGAGTAGCAGGCGAAACTATAACTGAAGATGCAGAGACCGCGCTTGAATTGCACTCGAGGGGTTATAACAGCGCATACGTGTCCCGCCCGATGGTATGCGGCCTGTCGCCGGAAACGTTCGAGGATTTTATTTTACAACGGAGCCGCTGGGCACAGGGAATGACCCAAATTTTCATTTTAAAAAATCCGCTATTCAAGAGGGGACTAAACATATACCAGCGTATATGTTATGCGACATCATGTATTTTTTGGTTTTTCGGATTTACGCGAATAGTCTTCTATTTAGCCCCTCTTGCCTTCATTTTTTTCGGCCTCAAGATATACAACGCATCGGTCGAGCAGGTGCTTGCATATGCCGTTCCCCATGTCGTTGGCACCTTTATAGTCTCCGATTTTCTCTACGGCAGAGTGAGGTGGTCCTTCTTCTCAGAGCTGTATGAAAGTGTGCAATCTATATTTATTTTACCGGCAGTTCTCTCTGCAATTTTAAATCCGAGGTTCCCGAGTTTCAAAATCACTCCGAAAGGCAAAAATATACAAACACAGTTCTTAAGCTCCTTGTCAAAACCTTTCTACATATTGCTGGGCCTGATTTTAATCAGTTTTCCAATCGCTGCAATAAGATGGGTCGCTGAGCCGGTCGATCGGGATGTTATTGCCATTTGCGGCGTATGGGGTCTCTATAATCTGATTATAATTTTGGCGTGCCTCGGCGTTGTATGGGAAAAGAGATATACCAGAAGGTTCCACAGGCTTCCCATTGAGACGAAGGCAAGAATTTTCTTTCCTCGTCTCGATTTTTCGATCGATGGAAATATTAAAGACCTTTCTCTTGGCGGAGCCGGGATTCTATGCGCCGCTCCTTCGAAATCGGAGTTTGATATAGAACGTGGAGAAGAGGTATACGTAGACCTGGAGGATAGCTACGGCGAGGAATATAGCTTCAAAGGCCGGCTGGCAAGAACAATTAACAATCGGGATAAAATAGAGGTCGGTGTTGAATATGAGCTGCTCGAAGATAAAGAAACATTTGCAAACCTTGTGAGATTTTTTTACGGTGACAGCTCCAAATGGAACAATTTCAGAGAAGATAAGCTGAAAAGCATAGGGTTCTGGCATGGATTTATCTATTTCATTAAAAAAGGCATATATGGGGGAATGGATAATTTCAAAGGCCTGACACAAAACTACCTTAAACCCAAATTAAATTATTTGCTCAAGGCGGGTGTTAAAAAGTATCAAATAAATACAGCTGGTAAAGGATAACTATTGTGAATGTAAAAAACCTTATTCAATTTTTCACTATCATTTTGCTGCTATACACGGCTTCCGGAGCTGGAGCGGAAACAGTCAATATTCCGCTTCATAAAATTGCCCCCGTAGGCATAACGGACCTTAAGTGCTCAGAGGCAGAGTTCAACATCAAGTTGCCAATCCCCGAAAGATGGGCGGTCAAATCAGCCGTCATCGATTTCGGATACGTCAATTCTTCTGCTCTCCTGGCTCAAAACTCCCGTTTAATCCTCAAATTAAACAGCTATCCTCTTGCTCAGATAGAGTTAAACCCCCTTGCTCCGGAGGGTATAGCGAGAGTGCAGCTGCCTGCTGATCTACTGGACCCGGGCTACAATGATCTGACCTTCTACGTAACCCAGCATTACACATTGGAGTGCGAGTTCCCCTGCGCGCCCGAACTATGGACTACCCTTAAACTTGACGAGGCGTCCATAGAGCTGACATACGACTTGAAACCGGTTCCCCTGGAGCTATCTTCCATATCCGACTTTTTATTCGATCCCAAGACCTTTCCTTATGGACAAGTAAACATAGTTTCGGAATATAACTCACCCGAATCCGCCCTGTTGGCAAGCACGGTCGCCTCCGGCATAGCGCTCAGATTCGACTACAGAAAAGTGGAGTTCAGCACTTCAAACGAGATAACGCCCGGTGTCGATAACGTGATAATCGGGAGAAAAGAATTTGTGGAGGGCCTTGTAGGAAAAACGAACTTGAACATTAATGGCCCTTATATACGGATAATGCATAACCCCGCCGAAAAAGACAATCCGGTTGGCCCCGCGGATGAAGGAGAAATTCCGTCCGATGGAAATAAATCCACTGATAACAATACCAGGGCGCTTATTATAGTTTCAGGGAATACTTTAGAGGATATCCGGTTAGCCGTAACCGCGATAGCAGTTCTCTCATTTCCTTTTCCAGCTACGGATAAGATGGAAATAAAAGAGATTCTTTTGCCCGCAGTTCATCCATATTCGGGAAAGCTAATGATCAATCCCGGTAGTATTTACGCGTTTAAAACACTCGGATTCCCCAATCACAGCTTCAAGGGCTTTTCCCCTCAGACTAAAGATCTGTCATTTCGACTGCCGACCGATCTTCTTATTGAAGAAAACCGATACGCAGAGATTTCTCTACATTTAGCCTACGGAGCCGGTATGCGCTCGGACTCGGTTTTAAACATTTTATTGAACGATGAAATTGTTACGGCCATACATCTCGACAACCCCAACGGCGCCGTTTTCAGCAACTACAAGATCTCGATTCCAAGTTATCTTTTCAATAGAGGCGACAATATCATCAGGTTCGAACCGGTGCTCACCCCATCCGTAACAGGTCAATGCGAATTAATTCAAGTCGATAATCTCTTTTTAAGTATATTCGATGATTCCACATTCAAATTCCCCTCATTGTCTCATTGGGTGGAGCTGCCCAGGATAGAGCTTTTCTTTCAAGACGGATTCCCGTTTACGCGGTGGCCGGACGGCAGGGAGACAACTCTGTACATAACCAGGCCTGATTACAAAACAATCAGCTCATCCCTAAATCTTATAGGTCTTATGAGTCAGAAAATCGGCTACCCGCTCTTGAATATCGATATAGGATTTGAGGAACCAAAGGATTGGAACCGTGAAATCATCGTCGTCGGCGATATAGCAACCGTACCGGAGAATATAAGAAAGGAAGCTCCTTTAAAGTACGGCCCTATGGTAACCGCCCCTTATCCTGTCATTAACAACCTTAACCTGAACGAGTCCGTTTCGACCTGGGGGAAAATTAAAAATTATGCTGCGGGGACCTCGGAACTACAATCCGAATCTGTAATAGAAACAGCTTACAGCGAACAGACCGGAGGCCTGGGAAACGACCAGGGAGTGATTATGGAATTTGAGTCACCGTATCAACCGGGACGCTCCGTGCTTTTGGTTACCGCGGCTTCGGACAATGATTTATTAGCGTTGACCAGCGCGCTGCTGGACAGTTCCGTCCAGGGTGATTCCCGAGGGGATCTCGCTCTTGTTGATTTTACGCCTGAAGGATATAAAGTGTGGTCTCTAGACGTCGGACGGGGCTACTATACAGGCAAGCTGTCAACCGCTAACCGGGTAAAGTCAGTCATAAACACATCCAGATGGAAGTTCTTCGCACTACTGGCGATTTCCTTGTTAATATTGACCGCCAGCACGTTCTATGTATTAAGGAGAATCAGGAGCGACAGGTATGAGGATTAAAACATTCTACGCCATATCATGCTTCTTGACTGTTTTTGTTTACGGTTATGCCTACTCCCAGGAAGAACCCGGATGGGAACAGTATAAAGAACATTTTATCAGTAAGGACGGGCGTGTTATCGATTATTATCAGGAAAGCGCTTCTCATTCAGAGGGTCAAGGCTATGGAATGCTTTTAGCCGTCATGCATGACGATAAAGTATTGTTCGACCAAATCCGTGTGTGGACTAAAAACAACCTTAATGTAAGGGAGGACGGTCTCTTGGCGTGGCTCTGGGGAAAGAGATCGGATAAAAGGTGGGAGGTAATTGATTACAACAACGCTACCGATGGCGATATCTTGGCTGCATTCGCACTGATCGAGGCTGTAAAAAAATGGGACAAGCAAGAATATAAAGCTGAAGCATTAGAAATAATCGAGAGGATCAGAAAAGAACTGGCCTTTAACTGGCAGGGACGTACTCTTCTCATGCCCGCTTATTATGGATTTAAGAAGGAGGAGGGTTTTGTGATCAATCCCTCTTATTTCATTCTGCCCGCGTTCCGGGCCTTTGCGGAAGTGGATAAAAAGCCTTTCTGGGATAAGGTCTACAAAGACTGTTCTTCAATCCTGTCCGAAGCTTCATTTTCCACACTTCAACTCCCGGCCGATTGGGTAATTTTAAAAAAATCCGGGTTCTCCATATACACGGAGAGAAGTGAGAACTACGGCTACGAGGCGATTAGAATACCGCTATACATGTCATTTGAAGTGAAACCCGAATTTCCCGCCGGAATAAAGGAAATTTTGAGCACTTACGATAAAATCGGCTATATCCCGCTTTGGGTGAATCTAGTTAATGACAGCATCTCGCTAAAATCTGCGCCCGCAGGGTTTTACGCCGTCTACGCAAGGGTTGCCAGGATTATGGGAGAAGATGCGTTAAGCGACAAACTGTTTGAAGAAGCTAGGGCCAAATTACAAGAGGAGAAAGACGATTATTATTCCTTTACTCTCTATCTCTTGGCTAAGGGAAACACCAATTGAAAGTTATTCAGGTTCTCCTGTTGGCCTTAGCAATAAGTTCCGCAGCTTTGGCCGAAGCCCAAAATATCTACACAATCCAAATTGCATCGTTCACGGATCTGGAATCCGCCAAGAGGCTGGCCGAGCGGGTTTCACGGTTGCTCCCCATAACTTTATCCATTAAAAAATCAGGGGACGAATACGCTCTCAGAGCGGGCGAATCGAGCGACAAACAAGGGCTCGCCCCTTACATAAATACCCTTAAAGAAGCCGGTTACAACAGCGCCACACTCCTGTACCTCCCGGCTGCAGAGGGACTGACCGTTCTTATGATTCCGCCAGGCGTCTCAAAAGAGCCTGTATCCTGGGAGAAAAGAAATCCCGGCGTCCTGAAGCTGTCTCAGGCGCCGCAGCCCGCGGAAATCAAAGCAGGAGGATCGAAGCGCGAATCCCCCGAAGAAACGGTCCGCGAGGAGCCTGAGCCCGATAAAAAAAAGGGGCAGACTAATCTATTGGACATCAAGAAAAGGGAGCAGCAGGGAACGGGGGCGATAAAAAACCCTGAACAATTCCGGGATGCAGACGTCCCGGCTAAGGCATCCCGGGCGGATGCCGAGCAAAACCTGAATAGAGGCTGGAAGGGATATAAGGCAGAAAGGTGTAACGAGGCCGTAGAATTTTTTAAACAAGCCGGGAGCCACCCCGGAACATCGCTGGAGGCAGGGCTCGGGCTTGCTTACTGCTACATTAAACTCAACGAAAAAGAACGGGCAATTTCTATACTCGAAGAACTCCTGGTGAAACAGTATCTGGTTGAGCAAACTCTGCCCGTCCTGCTCAACCTTTTGATAGAACAAAACCAGTACGGTAAGGCAAATCTCCACATATCTAAATTAGGCAATCGGGGAAAGAAAGAGTGGGAAAAAAAGATCAAGGAAAGTAAAAGTCGTAAGCCTTTACATCCCAGCATATCAAATGAGTTCAAAAAAGCGGAAAAATCAAATGATACGGCAGCGCTGATTAGTCTCACCAGAAAGTATCAAGACAGACTGAACAAATGTATGGAACCGGGGGTATTTTTCAAGGCAGGGGAGATGCTAAATAGTCAAGGCAGGAAAGATGAAGCGCGGGAGATCTACTACGACCTGCTTGCGGCATGCCTGAATAAATGGGATTTGAGGGTAGGCGTCCTCTACGAATTAAAATCCCTTCTGGAATATTCTGAAATAAATAAACTGATAGATGCCGAAATGAAGCGGGGCGGTTTGCCCGGTGATTATAAGCAGCGAGTCAATGAGCTGAAAATAGACGTTTTAAAGGAACGGATCGCCGGTATTTCCCATGACGAAGAGAAAATTACCACACTTGCGGACGCGATTTTACTTATTAATCCTCAGGACCCGGATGCCCTGCTCGTAAAGGGATGGCACAGCTATAATGCGAATAACTACGAAGAGGCTTATGAAATATTTTCTAAACTTCACGAGAGAGATCCTTCAAACGGCGATTTTACAATCGGTCTGATATACGCTCTCATAGAGCTGAACGAGGAGGATGAGGCCCTGGGCTTATTAGAACAGTCAAGCATAGAAACCGGGGAGAGAGAAAAAATTGAGAACAAAATCTATCTTAGAAGAGGCAATAAGCTTTATGAAGAAGAAAACTATGCCGAGGCTGAGGCGTATATAGAAAAAGCGCTCGTGATTGATCCGGAGAATCAGGGCGCCCGCACTATGCTTGCATGGATTTTATACAACCGGAACAAATTCAACCAAGCGCTTCCTTTATTTATAGCACTATTCGAAAAAACACGGGATTCAACAATTGCGGAGGCCATCCTCAGCACTTACGATCAATTAGGCAAGCGTAAGGAGGCTATCAATTTTAGTTACGAAATAGGCAGGACTTCGGATGAATCATTGAAGAAGGCTGCCGGGAAATACCTTGCCGCAAGCGGCATGCCTATAACCGCTTCGCAAATTGATTCCGACCCGGAAGCTCCCTATCACAATATCGATAAACCGTCGTTTGAGTTTAACCCGTCATACGGACATAAAAGCGGGGATTCCGGTATTTCCGAGTTAAACGACCTCGCTTTTCCGGCTGTATTCTCGTATCCGCTCAAATGGGGGAACGATATCCGCTTTTCATTCGCCCCGCACTGGCTGTATTCCGGCGACGCTCCTTCTTCCCCGTTCGTGGGCACCGCGCCTGACGGAGGTCCGAAGAGGCGTGATCTAATCAACTCGATCCGGGTATTTACTCCGGAAATAAGCTTTGAGAAAGAAGGATATATCAACTATAGCGCCAGGCTCGGCGTTACGCCGCTTAACGGCCCCGTGTTTCCACTTCCTACTTTCTCATTCGAGGCAGAGCAGAACCGCTGGCGTTTAAACATTCACCAGGAATCGGTAAAGGAATCCATTCTGTCCTACGTTGGGCTCGAGGATCCGTTCGGCAGCAGAGAATGGGGAAGAGTGCTCAAAACGGGAGCGGAAGCCGAGCTTAGCCTCACCCCTGTTCCTCGCTACTGGTTTTCAATAATCGGGGGCTATGATTACTATTGGGGGAATAATGTGAAGGGCAACAATGCCGTTTACGGAACCGTATCCGCAGGAAGAACGTTTAACAAACACGAATTCGATATATCTCTCGGCTTGTTTTTTACAAGCGAACACTTCGAGCGCAACTCAAACTTCTTCACACTTGGTCACGGAGGATACTTCAGTCCTGAAATATTTATAATGACAGGCCCTACCCTCGGTATTGTAACCAGGTCATACAAATCGTTCTGGCTGAGCGCTCAGGGAACCGTGGGCTATCTCTATTTCCGTACAGAAGACGCTCCATTTCTGCCGCTCAGAAATGATAAATCAGACGGTGAATTTAAAGGGGAGACTTCATCCCGCATAGGTTTCGACATTAATATAGAAACACTTAAGCTCCTGACTCCGCATATTGCCTTAGGGGCATTTGGTGATATAAACAGGTCCGCGGATTTTACAGAATTATCCGCCGGTCTCACGCTTCGTTATTATCTGTTTTCACGAACCGGCTTGGCGCCCTCAAAAAGCAATGACCTCTGGGAATTAAGGTAAGAATAGGCTCCCCCAAAATAATTCTCGTCAGTTAACTTTTGCTCTTGCATAATAAAGAAGCTGCCGCTTAACCTCTGCCTCTAAATAAGATAAGAGGATCTTCAATAAGGCATTCCGTGACGCCCGGCCTTACGGGAATCGCGCAAATTTTTGCTCCAAGAGATATAACAGGACCGACCTTTTCTCTGGTATAAGAAGGCCGGGAACGGCGCCTCTCATAAGACTATACTGGTCGCCCTTAAAGAGCTCGTGCCCCCCACCAGCCGCAGACATCTCTGAATTTTGAGACAGCAAGTGAAAAGTTATTATCAACCCCAATCAGGTAAAGGAGTTAAATTAGCTCCCGATTCCTGTCCGGCTTTTTCTATAAAACAACCGCCTATAAATTGATTAACCAAGAGCAATTTCTAAACCCTAAAATTTACAGATGACAGCCGACATAGTTTCATATATTCTTACATTAAAACAGTTATTTCTTCCTGATAATCAGAGATAAAGGAGAAAGCAATATGGCAACTAATAATAAAGAAACAACGCCTAAAAAGACAGCGGCTAAAAAAGCGGCAGCGCCTAAAACCCCGAGGAAAAGATCGGCGTCCGCAAATAAATCCATCCATGACAAAATAGCAAAAAAGGCCTACGAGTTATACGAGCAAAGCGGACGTATAGACGGCAAAGACGTCGAACACTGGCTTCAGGCAGAAAAGATGGTAAGCAGCGGCAAAAAGAAAAATAAAGATTCTAATAGCTGAAGTGCTCCCTGTTTATTATTTCGTGGCCGCATATTAGGAAAGAAACCCGCCTTTCTGCCGGAGCACATTATTCAAACCATTTATCCACACGGGCCGCCATCCCTTTATAAGGCTTCCAATTCTGATATATATTTGCCCTTATTGGTGATATCATTACAGGATTGCTAACGCACCTCGGTTTTATCGGTTTCTCGCGAAACGGATTGCGGTTGGCATGGAGCCCCGTAACAGCGTATTGCAGTAAAAAATAAAAGGAGGAATAAAGAGCGCTATACCTGAACCCATCCGGAGTGAGAACAATCACCCGGTTCGTACAGGTAATATTAGAAAAAGCCCTGTGCTACCGCTACGATGACCAAACCAGCCAAACTCACTACGGAAGAAAAACGATTAAAGCAGGATAGGGAAAGAAAGGCATACTGGAGAAGGTGGGGGCCTTACCTCAGCGAAAGACAATGGGGAACCGTAAGGGAAGACTACAGCCCGGGGGGCACAGCCTGGGAATACCTGCCCCACGACCATGCCCGCTCGCGCGCCTACAGATGGGGAGAGGACGGCATTGCAGGAATTTCAGATAACCATCAAAGGCTTTGCTTCGCGGTCGCGCTGTGGAACGGACATGATCCGATTTTGAAAGAGCGCCTTTTTGGTCTCACCGGAAATGAGGGCAACCACGGTGAGGACGTAAAGGAATATTATTATTACCTTGACAATACGCCGTCACACTCTTATATGAAATGTCTTTATAAGTACCCCCAGAACGCATACCCCTATTCGGATCTGGTCAATGAAAACACAAGAAGGTCCCGTCTTGAACCGGAATACGAGCTGATCGACACCGGGGTATTCGACGAGAACCGCTATTTTGATATATTCGTCGAGTACGCCAAAAAAAACCCCGAGGATGTTCTAATAAAAATTACTATCATAAACCGGGGCCCCTCAGAAGCGGTTCTGCACCTGCTTCCCACTCTTTGGTTCAGGAATACATGGTCCTGGAACGGGGGTCAAAAACCTTCTATGAGATACACGGAATCAGAAGAGGAAATAAAGGTGGTAGAGGCCGACCACCATACGCTCGGCAAAAGATGGCTTTACTGCGACAACTCGGCAAGCCTTCTATTCACCGAGAATGAAAGCAATTTTGAGAGGCTTTTCGGCACCGAAAATCCCTCCCCGTATGTAAAAGACGGCATTAACCGTTACATAGTCGAAGGCGACGAGAGCGCGGTAAATCCCAAGGGGAACGGGACAAAGATGTCTTCTCATTACGCTCTTGCCATTCCCGGGGGCGAGGCCCGCACCGTGAAGCTCAGGCTTTGCGATGACCATAATATGTCCGCCCCGTTCGGAAGGGATTTTGAGTCGGTTTTTTCCAGGCGAATCAGGGAAGCCGATGAGTTTCATAAAAAAATCTGCTCCTATGCGATGCCGGAAGATTTAAAAACCATAAAGCGGCAGGCTTTCGCCGGCCTGCTCTGGACGAAACAGTATTATTACTACGTCGTCGAGGAGTGGCTGGATGGGGACTCCCTATTCCCCCCTCCGCCCGAGTCGCGCAAGAGCGGAAGAAACCGCGAATGGACCCATCTTTATAACGACGACATACTTTCCATGCCGGACAAATGGGAGTATCCGTGGTTTGCCGCTTGGGACCTCGCGTTTCATACAATCCCGCTAGCGATGATTGATCCCGACTTTGCCAAACGCCAGCTTACCCGGCTGACAAGAGAATGGTACATGCATCCGAACGGACAGATACCGGCTTATGAGTGGGCCTTCGGCGACGTGAACCCTCCTGTTCACGCGTGGGCGGCCTGGAGAGTATACAATATCGAGAGAAAGATGTACGGAAGGAAAGACATACGCTTTCTGGAAAGGGTATTCCAGAAGCTTCTCCTAAATTTCACATGGTGGGTCAATCGTAAGGACAAGGAAGGCAAAAACGTATTCGAAGGCGGATTCCTCGGACTCGACAATATAGGCGTTTTCGACAGGAACGTAAAACTTCCTGACGGAGTTTTCCTCGAGCAGGCCGACGGGACAAGCTGGATGGGCATGTACTGCCTCAACATGCTGACAATCGCTATCGAGCTTGCGAAAGAAAATCCGAGTTATGAAGATATAGCCAGTAAATTTTACGAACATTTCCTCTACATAGCGAAGGCTATAAACCAGCCAGACCGCGGCCACGACGGACTCTGGGATGAGAATGATAATTTCTACTACGACGTTCTTCACCTTCCTGGCGGCGGTCATCTCCCGATGAAGCTGAGGTCAATGGTAGGACTGATACCGCTCTACGCGATAGAGACACTCGAACCCGATGCCCTCGAAAAGCTCAAGGGATTCAGCAGAAGGATGGAATGGTTTATCGAGAACAGGCCGGACCTTCAAAACAATGTTGCATGCATGAAGACAAAGGGCATAGGAGAAAGGAGAATTCTCTCGATCGTGGATCAGCATAAACTGAGGCTCATTCTCCGAGGAATGCTCGATGAAAACGAGTTCCTGAGCCCCTACGGAATCCGTGCGTTGTCGAAATACTACAAGGATAACCCCTACGTCTTCCGGGCTGACGGCCATGAGCATGTCGTCAATTACGAGCCCGCTGAGTCTTCAAGCGGTCTCTTCGGAGGGAACTCGAACTGGAGAGGTCCCGTGTGGTTTCCCGTGAACTTCCTCATCTTGGAGTCGCTTCAGAAATTCCACCATTACCTGGGAGACAATTTCAAGGTCGAGTGCCCTACGGGCTCGGGCAACTATATGAATCTGTGGGAGGTGGCCGCGGAGATATCGCACAGGATGGTGAGGATATTCAAAAAGGACGCCTCCGGAAGAAGGGCCGTTTTCGGAGGCACGGAGAAATTTCAGACAGACCCGCACTGGAACTCCTGCATACCCTTCTACGAATATTTTCACGGGGACAACGGCGCGGGTATCGGGGCGAGCCACCAGACTGGATGGACCGGACTCGTAGCAAAACTCATACGTCAGTCAGGCGAGTACGGCACAATAGACGAAATCTGAGTAGTAACAAAATCTATAAGAATAATATGACGGGACGTCCCTTATGCGCCTAGGATCCAGCTATTGAACAAACAGGATGAACCAGCCCTCGTGACGTTAAACTTATGAGATTAATTCGTAATACTTAAATTATAGCTATAGGTATTCGCAACTATATCGATCCGGTTAGTTAGTGACAGTCAGGAAGAAAATAAAATTTCTCAAAAAGCCGGCATTGCGCAGAGATGACCGAGTTCCACTTTATAACCTGATTACAACCGTCCCATTTATAAAACTCCCCCCAGACTCAAGAAGGTAATACTGGAAAGACTCAGATTTACTAAAACGTATTTAAATATTTTAATAGACGAGCGAATATAGGGTTCATCTATATAAATTATTGAACTAAAACAGGTGGTTTCACAGAGTCAAAGTGAAACAGGAGTTTGTCATCCGCAATAGAATTTTCTATCATCGGATGAAGTACCGCGTGTGAAAAGCGCGCTGTAATAAAAAAAGCTATGAATCTAGGGTTACGGTATGTATCCTAGATTTTAATACTGCATCAGTTAGAACAAGCTCTTCACTTTGGGGGTTAAAACGGTGGCTACTCTCTCTAAAAAATTACTCGATAAAATTCATAGATACTGGCAGGCCGCGAATTATTTATCCGTCGGGCAGATATATCTTAAAGAAAATCCCCTTCTCCGCGAGCCCCTCAAGGCCGAACATATTAAGCCCAGACTATTGGGACACTTCGGAACAGTTCCCGGCCTGAACCTGATTTACGTACACCTGAACAGAATAATCAGGGATTACGGCGCAAACATTATTTATATCGCGGGCCCCGGGCACGGAGGTCCCGCCCTGTTCGCCAATACCTACCTCGAAGGCACATACACCGAAATATATCCCGACATTACGCAGGACGAAGAAGGAATGCTCCGGCTGTTTAGACAGTTCTCATGGCCGGGAGGAATGCCGAGCCACGCGGGACCGCAGACTCCGGGCTCCATTAACGAAGGAGGGGAACTCGGGTACTCACTTGCACACGCCTTCGGTGCCGCTATGGACAACCCCGATTTGCTGGTAGCCTGCGTCGTAGGGGACGGAGAAGCCGAAACCGGCGCGCTTGCGGCGAGCTGGCAGTCGAACAAATTCCTGAATCCTGCGAGGGACGGCGCCGTACTCCCTGTCCTCCACCTAAACGGTTACAAGATAGCGGGCCCGACGGTGCTGGGAAGAACTGGTGACAAGGAGCTCAGGTCACTCTTCGGCGGCCTCGGATATTCCGTCTATTTCGTCGAAGGAGACGACCCCCATAAAGTGCATAAAAGTATGGCAAAGACGCTGGATACAATATACGCCGAAATAAAGGGCATTCAGGAAGACGCCCGGAGAAAGGGGTTTACGCGGCGCCCGGACTGGCCAATGATTATCCTCCGCACGCCCAAGGGCTGGACCGCGCCCGAATCCATCGATGGTCTTCAGATTGAGGGAACGTTCCGGTCGCATCAGGTCCCTGTGACAAACGTAAGGGAGAACCCGGAGCACTTGAGGATTTTGGAGGATTGGATGAGGAGCTATGAGCCGGAGAAGCTATTTGATAAATCCGGCCGCATAATCGGGGACCTTGCGGAACTGGCCCCTTCCGGTGATAGGCGCATGGGCTCGAACCCCCATGCGAACGGAGGGAAGCTGCTTGCGGCGCTCGACCTCCCTGATTTCTCAGATTATGCGCTTGACATAAAAGAGCCGGGGACGCTCACAGCTGAATCCACTCGCGAGCTCGGCGAATTCCTCCGTGACGTTTTCAAAAAGAATGAGGATCAGAAGAATTTCCGTCTCTTCTGTCCTGATGAAACGAAATCCAACAGGCTAAACGCAGTTTTCGAGGTAACAGACCGCTGCTTAGTAGAAAAGATTATCGATACGGACGATCATATAGCCCCTGACGGCCGAGTGATGGAAGTACTGAGCGAGCACATGTGTCAGGGATGGCTCGAGGGTTATTTATTAACCGGGAGGCACGGAATCTTTCCCTGCTACGAGGCATTCGCAACGATTGTTGACTCTATGCTCAATCAGCATGCCAAATGGCTCAAGATGTGCTCAGAAATACCGTGGCGTGCGCCCCTCTCCTCACTTAACTACCTCCTGACTTCTCACTCATGGCGGCAGGACCATAACGGTTACAGCCATCAGGGACCCGGTTTCATCGACTCGCTTATGAGCAAGAAAAGCTCCGTAGTGCGAATTTATCTCCCGCCCGACGCAAACTGCCTCCTTTCAGTAGCGGACCATTGTCTCAGATCAACGGACTATATAAACCTTATCATTGCAGGTAAACAGCCGGAGCTCCAGTGGCTTGACATGGACTCGGCACGTAAACACTGCGCAAAAGGAGCTTCCGTCTGGGAATGGGCATCAAACGACGGCGGCTCCGAGCCCGATGTGATAATGGGATGCGCGGGCGATGTGCCCACGCTTGAGACCGTGGCCGCTGCGTGGCTTCTCCGCAAACACCTTCCCGAACTCAGGGTCCGCCTGGTCAACGTGGTCGATTTGATGACACTCAATCTTCACAAAGACCACCCGCACGGGCTCGACGAGGCTTCATTCAGAGATCTGTTTACCGATACCGCGCCAGTTGTGTTTGCCTTTCACGGCTATCCGAGGGTTATTCATGAACTCGTCTACCGTAGGCCCGAGCCCGAGCGCTTTCATGTACGCGGTTATATGGAGGAAGGCACAACAACCACTCCTTTCGACATGGTTGCCTGCAACGCGATGAGCCGTTACCATCTCGCAATAGAAGTGCTGCACAGGGTCGGGCGCCTCCAGTCAATATCCGGCGACATCATAACTCACTTTAACGATAAGCTTGACGAACATAGACGCTATGCTCTTGCGCACGGTGAGGATATGCCGGAGATTCAAAACTGGAAGTGGACGAACGAGTTACATGCCGGCGAATAATTAATTCTGTATGGGAATAATGCCAATATAGGGAAAGAATCCGGATACCGGACAGAAAAAAAGTGCAGGAGGTAATTACAAGCGTTAGAATAATAGAACCGTCTCCTTGCCGGCAGATGACCTCATAAAAGAACCTAAAAAAAACAGTGTCAGCGGCTCCCAGGCAATGAAGTTTATAGAAACACAACTAACTTGAGGAAAAAAATCTTTTTCTTGATAAGTGTAAGTTGATGAAATAATTGAATATTTAGTCTGTATATGGGAATAGGGAAAATTTCGCTTGACACCTTAAGCATGATGCTTTATATTATTACCATAAATTAAGTAATTTGCTTAAATTCATCCTCCATCCTCCTTTAAAGACAAGAGGGAACATTTTCAGCATTGAGTGTTCCCTCTTTCTTTTTATTATGTGAGTTCCAAGTCTTTAATTCCGCCTTTAAAAGTAAGCTCGGCAGAGATTAATCTTACTGAGCCGATGTTCACATTAATACGAGATATTAAAAATCCTTTATCAATCCAGGGTTTTTGGTATATTAAATGGGGCTTTTATTCATAACCGGGCGAATCGAATTAATTCTCACGGGAGAAAGTTTCAGGAAAAACAATCATGAGCCAGATTCATATAATTCTCTTTTACAAATTCACTGAAATGGACGAGCCGGAGGAATTTGCATCCGAACAGAGGGATTTCTGCAAAAGGCTGGGATTGCTCGGGAAAATACTCGTTGCAAAGGAAGGAATAAACGGCTCGCTTTCAGGATCGGAAGATCAAATCCGGAGATATAAGGAATACCTGTCAGGTATTCCGCAGTTCTCCGACATAGCGTTCAAGGAAGAGGAGGGAACATTCCAGCCGTTCAAAAAGATGATAGTCCGGGTGAAGGAGGAGATTATACGAATGGAGCAGCCCCTCGATATGAGGAAAAGAGGCAAATATATTTCGCCCGAAGAACTGCTGGAGTTATATGAGAACGGAGAGGAGTTCATAATTCTTGATACGCGAAACAACTATGAGTCCGAGGTTGGTAAATTCAAGAATGCCATAACACCCGACATCGACTCGTTCAGGGAATTTCCTCAAGCCCTTGAAAGCTTGAAACATAAGAAGGACAAGAAAATCGTCACTTATTGTACAGGCGGCATCAGGTGCGAAAAAGCCACCTCGTATATGTTAAGCCGGGGCTTTACCGAAGTTTATCAGTTAAAAGACGGGATTATTAATTTTTGCCAGAAATACCCGAATACAGTTTGGGAGGGAAAGTGCTTTGTATTCGACCAGAGGCTTATTTCCGAAATAGAGCCCGGGAGCGTATGCATTTCTTCCTGCATTCACTGTGGTGCGAGCTGCGACCGTTACTTTAACTGCAAATACCCCCCGTGTGATGAGCTTGTAATTCTATGTGAAAGCTGCGGAGATGAGCTTGAGGGCTGCTGCTCTGTCGAATGCGCCCTGGCATACCAGTCTTACTCAAAGAAAAAATCCCGTAAAAGACAGGGCTACAAATCAAAACATCTTAGAAGAAAACAATAAAACTACTTATTGCCTTAGCGCTATTTTGCGTCACCTCAACCCGGCGCCCTGTGAATGTGAAAGCGAAGAGACTAACGGGGGAGGCTATCGTATTAATCGTAAAAAGGGGGGATTTAACTATACGGGTTTCTGAAGCTTTCTAATCCTGCTCCTTCCTGGCACGGAATATAATGAGCAGAACAAAAACCAAAAGACCCAGAGCGTAGATCATAGGGGCGAGTATTTCCATACCTGATTATTATAACCCCCTATATCATTCTTACAAAGATATAAATCACAGAAAGCCCTCCGGAGACCCCGGCATATGCCGAAGAAGTCTCCGGGCAAGCGGTATTTTCTAATTATTTGGTTTTCTTTCTGGACGCCTTCCCTTTGGACTTCTTGGCGATAAATTTCTTGAGTTCCACAAGGTCTGAGCTGAGCAGCTCCTTAACACGTTCCATATTAATACGAGCTACAATTATATGCCCTATTTCCGTGTTGACCTCGTCATAAATTCCAAGCGATTTCATCCCTTCCGCCTGCTTCTGGTTGTCCTCGGTAGGACTCACATAATGCACCGAGACAGCCTTGTACCTATGGATAAGGAAGAGATGAATCAAGGCCATCAAGCGTTTCTGACGTAACTTTAGATCGTACGTATTCTGATCCCTGACGGATATGAAGTTACTACCCCATCTGTCGTGTATGGTGGAAAATATCACGTCCGCCACTTTATTATCGAGATCGTCTATAACCATAAGCTCAAGCAGCTCCGAGCCCGATGTGTGCGGCTTTAATTTCACGCTGAAATGTCCGGGAATTCCGTAATGTTCGGACCATAATTCGAGCCAATTCTCAAGAAGCCTCGGCGGAACCTCGGTTTCAACAAGATGCTGCACCTGCGTAGAGCCTTTACCCATTGCCTTTGTAGTTGCCGTACGTCCGGAGGAAGCGGATAAAGCGCCGTCCAGTCTGGGGCCGCCGACCAGTGACTGCGGAGTTCTGTAGGGTGAGTCGAGGAGCCTGAATTTCCTCTGAAGCCTTGCGAGCGCGAGCATCCCGTCCTGCCTGAGCGCCGTTGCGAATTCCTCAGCCGCGAGACCGTCTATCTGATGTCCGCCGTAAGTGATGAAGTTGAATACGAAACCGAGCTTTCCTATTTCCTTCGGGAACTCCCTCATCTCCTCCTCGCTCATGCCCGTCGTATCCCAGTTAAATGAAGGCGAAAGGTTGTATGCCAGCATCTTGTCCGGGTAAACGGCGTGTATGGCTTCGGCAAATTCCTTGGCCTCTTCGTAATCGGCCGTTTTAGTTTCCATCCAAATAAGGTCCGCATAGGGGGCCACCGCGAGGGATTTCGCAATCGCGTACTCTATACCGCCCTTTACCTGGTAATAACCCTCGGGTGTCCTTGATAATTCACAGTCCCATTCAGCTTCTATACCCATTGATCTCGCCTTCTCCCGGGCATGATGGAAAGAAGACCGTTTTGCAAAATTGAACCATTTCTCGATTGTCATATCAAGGCTTCTGCCCTCTTCTATCTGGAACTCCATCTCGTCCGCCACAGCCTGAGCGTAAGTCATTAGTCCCGACTCTACCTCCCATGTCTCCACAAATTTCGTGGCGGCGTTATCGAGCGGTTTTGTAATACTCCTTTCCTTACCCTCTTTAAGGGCCTGTATGCTCTTGTCTATGATGGACGTTAATCCGACCTTATCGAACCACTCATAGGCCTCCTCGTATTCCTCATTCGATATCTGGTAGAGCATAAAACCGTTTACATCGGTTATTCCCTTGTCGAAGAATCTTTTCAGAATTGCCAGATAGCAGTTTTTGTATCCAGGCACGTCCGTATTCGTGGCTCCGAGAATAAACGGATGATCACGCTCATCCCCTCTTCCGTCAAGGAGTGTCGCAGCTTCTGCATCCGTCCTCGCGACGATTATTCCGGCCACTTTCATTATATCGAGCTGAAACCTCGCTGCGTTTAGTCTCTTCACCTGCTCGTCCACGGGCACGAGAACCTTACCGCCCTGATGACCGCACTTCTTGGTTCCGGGTTTCTGGTCTTCAATGTGGTATCCGGTAACGCCCGCCTCGACGAATCGTCTTATGAGATTTCTTACATGGGCGTCTCCGCCGTGTCCGGTGTCAGCGTCGGCTATTATGAAGGGTCTGTAATCGACTCTGGGGGTAGCCTTTCTTTCCTTGTCGGACATCCTTGATCTGAAGAATTTCTGGTTTTTATCAGCGGTGAGAAGCGCGCGCACAAGAACGGCGGCTTCATCGGGCACCTGACTGAGTGGATAACTGGCAAGGTCCGAGCCCGGGTCTTCGTCGGTCGAGCCCTTGGCGGAAGTCGCCCATCCGCCCAGATAAATACCCTCTATCCCTATACGCTTCATCGCAACTACCTGCCCCGGAGAATAAGGCCCGAAACTCGTAATCTGCTCGCCCCTGGAGTACAGTTCTCTCAGGCGGTTATAAAATTCCTCCGAGTACCTTCTGGCCACCGTATAATCGGTTTCAAGGGTGCCCCGCTGCTGTACAACCTGACGCGCGGAGTAGAGCCTTCTTATCCCCTTGAACCTGGAGGTTGCAAACCAATCCTTTGTTTCCTGAACTTCCCTCTCAAACGATACGAGCTCGTCCTCAAGGAAATTATCAAGACGCGCGTCCGGCAGAAAGTCCAGATTTTCGGTAATCCTGGTCCCGTCCTTCTTGAACGCGTCCATGTACTGCCTGATCCTTATTTTCGCCGTAGATAGGTCATGATTGTTTAAATTAATGTTAAGTAAATCGATGTACCATGGAGTCTTCGCATCGTCCAGCACATAAGTCTCTACTATCTCCCGCGCTATGGGGAGTGTAGTCGGCTTGGAATCGTCATGAACGTCCTTATCTTTCGCCTTGAGGAGTTTGTCGTATTCCTCGGCGAGAAGCTTCTCGAAAAGATCCACCGTAAAGATATCGCCCGCCTTGACTCCAGTTTCTTTATCGTTTTCGTTGAGTATCGCTTCTTTGTGTATCCATTCCCAGAGAATACTGAGCCTTATTTCACCGGTAGCGGCGTCCTCCATCAAATAGAGAATGTCGTCATTCCCGAAGAAATCCGCGGGCTTCAGAGCCGCCGCCTGAAAACCCTGTCCGAACGCGTTTCCGTACTGAAGACCCACGCTCAGGAGATTCCTCGCGCCGCGCACAGTCCTCGGCGCCGGCTCAAGCAGCGTGAGACCGTCCGCGTCCTCGTCCGTGTAGGTAAGGGGCAGGAATTTCCTTCCCATCTGGTTGGCCTCGCCGACCTTTTCCCATACAGGCCTCACGATATGGACCATCTTCCAGTGAGCGACCCACTTTCCGCTTGCTCCCTCTTTCTGCTCCCTTACAGCGCCTGCCACGGCCTTCTTCATCCCCTCCTCAACGCCTTTCTTTGTTCCGACAGGAATATTCGGCTCCATACCGCCCTGCCAGAGCGCGTAATTATTGTTAATCCCCGGCGTATTCACCGCTTTCCTCACACGGTCCTCATAGTTTCTCATGTAACCGTAAGTCATTGTAATAGATTCGATATTAGGATTGATAAATGTCGCGTCCCAGGCCATTGCGTCCGACACGCTGTTGATGTAATCCCATCTTCCGGTATTGAATCCCACGAAATGCCTGCCGAGAGCCGCGCGTATTTCCATAAGCTGAAAAGTAGCTTCGAGCTGTTCTATAAGCACATAGACCTTTATAGAGCCCACAGGTATATCGAGATGATCTTCAAGTGCGGTAAGGAGTTCGTTCCAGAATGCCGCTTCTTCGGCGGTCTGAATCTTGGGGAGATAAAGAACAATGGAAGAACCCGCACTCTGAAGCTCCCTGTAGTTGTTAACTATATAGAGCACAACATCGACAATTGAAGCCGAAAGCGCGATACCGTTCTCATCCCTTATGTGTCTGTCGTCAAGATGCAGTCCGCGGGCGCGGAAAATTTTAGTTGTAAAGTCGAGCTGCTTCCTCCAGTCCGTGATTATATCGCGTCCGAAAAATCCCTGTGCCCACTCGTTCATATCCCTGGAGATCCGCTCCGCCGTATCCATGAATACAGGATCTTTATTAATCGCAAGCTTAAGGTTCCGCTGATTATCGAGAGACATGGTATTGATCTGACCGAGCGCGTCCTCTCCGTCGAACATCCATCCGTCAGCTCCTGATAATAGCGCGTATGCAACGTTGCGTATGCTTTTTTCTATAGAAGTATTCGGCTTTGCCGCGGGCCCTGTGCCCTGAATCCACTGTCTCTCCAGATCATGCGATATGTCGGAACCCACAAACTTCCCGTCCCTTGCGTCCTGTACCTTTATATTTGTGCGGGGTATAAAATCCTCAGGATTGAGAAACCGTATCCTTTCTTTATTGCGAAAGCGCTGCGCTCTTCTGGCATACCTTTTTTCCATAAGCATTTTCTGGTCTTTGTTAAAAACCGATAGCGCCTTTAACGCATCGAGAACCTGGGGAGTGTAAATATCGGAATATTCGCTCTCCAGATCATTTCTAATCTGCAGGCTCCTCGGCGCAGATACGGACTTTAAAGATCCTTTCGGTAAATTATGAACGGTACTCATTGATCTCCTTCTCCTTACTTGGCTTTTTTTGCTTTGCAAAACTTAAAAAAGGAAACATGATTATAATATAAGTACTTGACAAATCAACTAATATGCTGATATCGCGCCGAAATTGTTGAATATTTTAATTTGCGGAGCGAGAATTCTACAATTTAGATAACATCCCGGCTTATTGTGCAACGCACAATAAAATTACACAAGCCTAACATTAAACCCCGACCCCGGGCGGTATGTTCTAGCTTACCAGATTTATATAAGTTATAAACAGGTCATGCAAATTCCCCTCTGTAACCCGAATAGAAGTAATCAGGACTTCATTTCATCGCGTATCTTACTATAATATAAATCAACATAGTCATGTTTGAAAGAATTCTGCGTATTAAGGATAATTCAGCAGGGAGGATTGATGGAATGCTGCTAAATATCGACACCGCCGCGGACCGTATACCGCACACTGTGAGATCAACCTTACCAATGTTGAATGAAAGCGGAGCGGGAGATCTGTTCAGCTTTAAAACAATATCGAATTATCTCATCGCATCTTTTCCCGCTACTATCCTCTTCCTTCTGCTGATACCGATGACAGCTCTGTGCGAGGACGTGAACCCGGACGAACCGGAAATACCGGCAGCGGAGGAAATAGAGATATTAACTCTTGAAGAAGCCCTCGACATAGCGTTCCGCGATAACAAGAATATCGACAACGCGCTTCTCGAGGTAGAGAAAGCCGGTGATGCCATAAAAGCCGCGCGCACTAGACTTTTTCCTGAATTCGACTTCAGCTTGTATGAGCTTTATCACCTGACCGAAGAAGCGTTCACGTTTCAGAAAGGAGTCTTCGGTGATTTCGCCGGAATCGGCCCTATACCCGCCGAGACAGTTAAAATCCGGACGGCACCGGACTTTACCACATTTCTAACGGCCACGGTAGGACAGCCCATTTCCCATCTATATGAAATATCGCTTCTGGTAAGACAGAGGGAAGTGCAAAAAGAGCTTTCGGGCGAGGACCTTAGATTCAGACGTCAGGAAGTTGCTGACAGGGTAAAAAAGGAATACTACAATATTCTAAAATCCCAGAGCTCTCTCGAAGCCGTCCAGGAAAAAATAGTCTTTCTGAAGGAACTCTATATATTAGTCAATCGATACGTTGAGGTAGAAAGGGCACTCGAATCTGAGAGTCTGGAGGTAAAAGCCAGACTTGGCAGGGCGGAATACGATGAGTTTAAACTCAGAAATGAGCTCGCGACCGAGAAGGAGCGATTAAACAATCTTATGGGCCGGGATATAGAAACACCCTTTGCGGTCACTCCCGTACCCAGCGCAGAACCTATTGTCATAGACATCGAAAACGCTGAAGAGCTGGCGCTCTTCCAGCGCCCGGAGGTAAGAGCCGCAAAATTGGGCATTGAATTCGCCGAAAATGAAGTGCGCCTGAAAAAGTCCAAGTATATTCCGGAAATCGGAGTGGAGTTTCAGTATACGGCAAACCCGGATATTGAGCTCTTGCCTGAAAACATCGCTACTATCGGCCTCTTTGCAAAATGGGACGTATTCGACTGGGGACGAAAGCAAAAAGAGATAGCGGAGAAAAAAAGGGGCGTGCTTCAAGCGAGAAATGAGCTCGATGAGGCCGAATCCACTGTGCTTATTGACGTAAACTCAAAGATACGTAAGCTTGAGGAAGCCGCCGTGCTCATAAATGTTACGGAAATGGAGCAGGCGGCCGCAAGGGAGAGGCTCCGTGTGGAGATGAATAAATACAGGGAAGGCTCGGCGCTCCTCCAGGGGGTGCTCGAGGCGGAGTCCTCGCTTGAGGAGAAGAACAGCGCTTATCAAAAGGCAGTGCTCGGATACTGGACGGCGCGAGCGGAGCTCGAAAAAGCGATGGGAGAAGAGTGAATGAGAAATAAATACATCTCTATTGCCGGAGCATTATCAATCGCAGTTACTGCCCTTATCGGATGCGGCGGAGATGACTACGATAAGGCCGTTACACCCGTCCGAGTACAAACTGCAGAACCTCAGAATGTAAAGGGCGCTCTAAGCTATACAGCGACCGTGAATCCCTACACGCAGGTAGAGCTTGATTTCAAGGTCGAGGGCTATGTTCAGGAAATACTTCAGGTAGAGGGAGTGGAAGGGCGTTTGCGGGATGTCCAGGAGGGAGACGAAGTTTTAAAAGGGACGCCGCTTGCCGCGATTGACCAGACCGAATACCTCTCCAAGGTGGTTGAGGCCAGGGCTCAGCTTGCCGAGGCGCAGGCTTCGCTCGAGAAGGGCACGGAAGATTTCAACAGGGCGTCAATCCTGTACTCAACCAAAAGCATCACGGCGCCCGATTACGAACGAGACAGGAAAGAGTACCAGGTAGCGGCGGCCCAGGTAAAAGGGGGCAAGGCGCAGGTAGTGGCAGCAGAGCAGAATCTCGCTTACTGCACGCTCAGGCCACCCATGAACGGAATGGTCCTGAAACGTGATATTGAAGTAGGGAGCTATGTGAGACCGGGAACAAGAGCATTCGTCATAGCGGACTTAAGCTCCGTCAAAGTTCTGTTTTCAGTGCCGGATGTAATTCTGGGCGATATAAAGCTAGGCGAGGAAATGGCTGTTACTACCGAGTCGATAAAAGATACTATTTTCCTCGGCAGGGTGACCGAAATAGCGCCTTCAGCAAACCAGAGAACGAGAGTGTTCAATATAGAGATTACAGTCCCCAACCCTGAAAATCTCCTCAAACCGGGCATGATAGCCTCTCTCGCACTTGACCCTGCGGGCGGGAATGAACCTGCCATACTCCTGCCCCTGAATTCAGTCGTGCGCTCCGAAAATAATAAGGACGGTTACGCGGTTTACGTCACCGAGCGGCGTGACGGAAAAACCATTGCCAGGAAAAAAGACATAGGGCTCGGCAGCGTTTACGGGAACATGATAGCAGTAGCCGAAGGGCTCGAAAGGGGCGAGGAGGTAATAGTAATGGGCGCTCAGATTGTTCATGACGGCCAGGAGGTAAATGTAATACCGTAGGATCTGATTGCAGACGGGCCCCTGTTGTGAATTAGAAGGGTAAATCATTTAACAGATGTCGCTCAGACAGTCCCAAGGAGGATGATAATATGACCGGACACATCTGGAACGTATATCTTTCCGGCGAAATACACTCAGACTGGAGGGAGCGAGTTATTGAGGGCTCTTCGGGACTTCCCCTAAGGTTTCACTCACCGATCACGGATCATGAAGCGAGCGATATGTGCGGGGTTCAGATACTCGGGGACGAGGACTCGAATTTCTGGCGCGACAGAAAGGGGGCCGGAATAAATTCCATAAGGACCAATACCCTGATAATTAATTCTGATATTGTAATTGTCAGATTCGGCCCCAAATATAAGCAGTGGAATGCGGCGTTCGACGCGGGGTACGCAAGCGCTTTGGGAAAACCTGTTATAACTCTCCACGACGAGGAACATGACCATGCGCTCAAGGAAGTGGACGCCGCGGCCCGGGCGACTACGAGGACGCCGGCTCAGGTAGTGGAAATTCTGCGGTATATAATTTTAAAATAATATCTCCGGCGCTGATATCCGGAACAACCGTGCTTCAGAAAAAAAGAAAATGCCCCATCCCAAAGACAAAGACCTAATCGCAAATAAACACAACACTGCACGCTATTTTACCGAGAATCGCTCAATCTCCTGGGTTCTTATGATAGCAGTGCTTGCATGGGGCGCCTACAGCTATATTGTAATGCCCAAGCAAAAGGACCCCGATATACCGGTCCTCGTCGCTGTCGCTATATGCCCGTGGCCGGGCGCTGACGCCGAAAAAGTAGAACAGCTCGTCACTAAACCTATAGAAGAAACAATCGCCCAGAATTCCTCCCTGCACGAGCCCGACCCCGGGGACGAATTCGCGATCAAATCAATTTCACTACCCGGGGTTTCTATTGTACAAGTCCAGCTGTCGGAAGGTCTGAAGGATACGACAAAAGAGTTCAACGACATAAATCTCAGGCTCGACTATTTAAATAATCGCCTGCCCGAAGGCGCAGGCCCAATTCAGTTCAATAGCGGCTTCGGAAATACGGCAGCCATGATGCTTACCGTAGCCAGCCCCAAGGAAAGCGAAATCGAGATCGCTATACGCGCCCGGAATATCGAAAAGTCTATCGAGGCAGTGCGCTCCCGAGCGTCCGAACATGAAACGTCAGAACGCATGACATTTATACTTGCCTTTCCGGGCGCGGTCGATACCGACAGCATCGAGAGCGTATTCGAACTGCTTTCAATATCATTGCTTGAAAAGGGAATTGCCGAGGATCCTCGCATCATAAAAGGTTCCGGATTCATAGGACTCGACGCTTCGGTCTTAACTGACGAGAAAACATTTCTCGCGTTCACCCGAAATTTCTCGAAAGAAAAACTCGGTCTCTCGGGGTTTCATATTGATGCCTGGGAGCCCGTACTCATAGCCAGTCCTGAGGAAACGGAAGAAACTCTGCAATCCGTGGCCGGGGATAAATATACTTACACGGAGCTTGAGGATGTTACCGAACTCATTGCCGAGACGCTTCAGTCGGTTGAGGAGGTCTCGATCATAGAGCGCTCCGGAGTTCTTCCACAGAGAGTCTATCTCGAATACTCCCAGGACGTGCTTGCATCATACGGCATCCTTCCGGCCGATATAAAGAATACCCTGAACGCCCGGAATACCGATCTGCCAGGGGGAGTGCTCGACATAGGCGGCACGGAAGTAATTGTATATCCCTCGGGCGAATTCACCGATGTAAGGGAGATAGGGAATGTAGCAATTACCGAGACAGCGGACGGCGTGCCCGTCTATCTGCGTGATATTTTTGAAATCGTGAGAGGGTATCAAAGCCCGCCCACTTTTTTGAACTACTACATGTGGCGGGACGAATCGGGCAAATGGCAGAGGAGCCGTGCCGTAACCCTTGCGGTGCAGATGCGCTCGGGTGACCAGATAGGCAAATTCGGTCAGGCGCTGGATGAAGCGAAGGCGGAGCTCCAGCATATAATCCCCGATGACCTGATTATAGCCAAGACCTCGGACCAGCCCCTTCAGGTGAGCGAAAACCTTAGCCTCTTCATGGAGGCGCTTATTGAAGCCATAGTCCTGGTGGTTCTGGTCGCCTTGATCGGTTTTCGTGAATGGCGCTCCGCTCTGCTGATGGCCATCTCAATTCCTTTGACCCTTGCCATGACGTTCGGATTTATGAACCTGCTCGGAATTGAGCTTCAGCAGGTCTCGATAGCTACTCTTATAATTGCGCTCGGGCTCCTGGTGGATGATCCGGTGGTCGCAAACGATGCTATAAAAAGTAATCTTGCAATAGGTCATCCACCCGTTGTTGCCTCATGGCTCGGGCCTACGAAGCTCGCCCGTGCGATAATGTTTGCAACCGTCACGAATATCGTGGCATATATCCCGTACCTCCTTCTCACCGGAACGACGGGAGAATTCATATCCAGCCTACCTGTAGTCATGGCAAGCGCCCTCGTCTCATCAAGAATCGTATCGATGTCATTCGTCCCATTCCTCGCCTACTACCTGCTGAGACCGAGAAAAAGCGGAGAGCCTACTATAGAGGAAAAGAGAAAAAAGGGATTTTACGGCTTTTACTACAGAACGGGCAGATACGCTATTAACCACAGGAAGCGTGTTCTGCTGTTTTCCATCGTGGTCTTCGCACTAGGCGGGATAGTAATCATGAATCTAAAGACCTCGTTCTTCCCGGAAGATGTCCAGTATCTATCGTATGTCGACGTGTGGCTTCCGAACGAAACCACTCTTTCCAACACGAACGAGGTAGCCAGTAAAGCCGAGAATGTCATCCGGGAGACCGCCGCTGCCCATGCGGATGGCAAAAAGGAGGAAAATCAGCTCGAATCGGTAACTTCTTTCATTGGCGGAGGGGGTCCCAGATTCTGGTACACAGTCGCGCCCGAGCAGAGACAGAAAAACTATGCCCAGCTCATAATCAAGCTGAAAGATAAAAAAGCCACTCCTGAGCTTGCCCCGATCTTTCAGAAAGCGCTTACCGAAAAGATCCCCGGCGCTTATTTCGAGGTAAGACAGCTTCAGTTAAACGCCATCGACTATCCGATTGAAATGCACCTTTCGGGGCAGGCCAACATATCTTCCGATCCCGAAGCTGAAGCCGCCGACATTGAGACTCTGAGGAGACTATCGGGCGAACTAAAAACGATATTACGGAATACGCCGGGCACAATGGGGGTAAGAGACGACTGGTTTGAAGAGAGCTTTATAGTCAGCTTAAAGGTCGATCCCGACCGCGCCAACTTATCCGGAATAACGAATCAAGACATCGCCGTATCCTCCGCCGCGGGACTGAGCGGCGCTCAGGTCACTTCATTCAGGGAAGGGGACAAACAGATTCCCGTTGTGGCCAGGCTCAGGATCGATGAAAGGGCCGAGCTCTCGGATCTTCAAAGTCTCTATGTTTACGGCGGGGACAACGAGACGAAAATCCCCCTGATGGAAGTTTCATCAATAGACTACGGAATGAATACATCGAGGATTGCGAGACGCGAGCATTTCCGCACGATCTCCGTGATCGCATTCCCCGAACCCGGGGAGCTTCCTTCGACAATCCTGAGCAAAGCCGAAAAGGAGATTGACGAATTTATCGACTCTTTGCCGCCCGGTTATAGATTTGTATGGGCCGGAGAGAAATCTAAACAGGTCAAAGGTTTTAGAAACCTCACAATGGTCCTCGGTATTTCGGTCATAGCCATATTCCTGGCCCTTGTGCTTCAGTTCAATAATGCGCTGAAACCGTTCCTTGTTTTCGCGGCAGTTCCCTACGGTGTAGTCGGGTCGCTTACCGCTCTATTAATTATGCGCGAGCCTTTCGGTTTTATGGCGTTCCTCGGTATTGCGAGCCTCGTAGGCGTAATAGTGAGCCACGTCATAGTCCTCTTTGACTACATCGAGGAAAAGCACAGCGAAGGGGAAGATTTCAAGGACTCGCTTCTGGATGCGGGAATTGAGCGTCTCAGACCGATATTGATAACAGTAGGCGCTACTATACTCGCCCTTTTTCCGCTTGCCATTCACGGAGGGCCTCTATGGCAGCCCCTCTGCTATGCCCAGATAGGAGGCCTTGCCCTTGCCACGGTCATCGAGCTCGTACTCGTCCCGGTTTTCTACTCAATATTCGTTCTCGATTTGAAAATAATTAAATGGGAAAAAAGAACTTAAGCTCTGACTGCCGCATTCTTGAAATCCAACCCGGAAACATTATTCCGGTTTCAGACGTTCAGCCCTGTTTTTATATTTGCGGCAATTAGGGCACAGCGAATCTTTATTCGAGCAGAGACAGCACTTAAATCTTCTGTAGAGCAGCACGCTTAAAACTCGGTTGAACCATCCGAACCTAACGCAAACTGCTCCGCAATCCTCGCAAATAACATATGTATCATTACCATTCCAGGGCATTTTACACCTTATCCACCTGTTTATATTACATATTATAATACAATAACTCTAGAAAGGTATATTAATTTACAATTTAATGTACAAATGATTGCGGAATACGCGCAGGTCAAATGCGTGAGACGGGATTCAAAAACTCGGTTACAAACGCTTGACACATCAGGGATGAAAACAACGGAAAAAGGATACTATTTGGGGAAATTGAATCCCCTCTCGACAAACCGGGCAGAATAAAAAAGGACTCATGAGAAGAAATTCCTAGCCCATATCCTCTTTTACACTCTTCACCATCTCATCGACCATCTTCTTGGCGTCGCCGAAGAGCATGAGGGTATTATCCGCGGCGAATAAAGGGTTGGGAATTCCCGCGAATCCGGGGCTGAGACTCCTCTTGATAACTACAACGGTTTTTGCGTAATCGACATCGAGTATCGGCATACCGGCTATCGGGCTCTTGGGGTCTGTTCTCGCCACGGGGTTAACAACGTCATTGGCGCCGATTACAATGGCAACGTCCACTTGCTTGAAACCCGGATTAATATCGTCCATATCCTTGAGCCTGTCATAAGGTATATCGGCCTCCGCCAGAAGGACGTTCATGTGGCCCGGCATACGTCCCGCGACCGGGTGTATGGCGAACTCCATGGTTATACCGTGTTTCTCGAGAAGATCGAAAAGCTCCCTTACAGCGTGCTGAGCCTGAGCTACAGCCATTCCGTATCCGGGGACCACCACAACCTTGCGCGCTCCTTCGAGCAGCATGGCGACTTCCTCGGCGGATGTCGATTTGACCTTTCCGGCATAAACATCGTCAGAAGACGGACCGTCCGCAGCGGCGCCGAATGTGCCGAAAAGCACATCGGCTATGGAACGGTTCATCGCCTTACACATAATCAATGTCAGGATTATTCCTGAAGCGCCCACCAGCGTACCAGCGACTATGAGTACGGTGTTATATAAAACGAATCCCGTCGCCGCAGCGGCGAGTCCCGACAGGGAGTTCAAAATGGCGATTACCACAGGCATGTCGGCCCCGCCAATGGGTATAACAACCAGAATGCCCAGCAATGACGCCATGATTACCATCAACCAATACGGTGTCGATGATAACGGATAGACAACCATTACATAAGCCAGGATAATCATTAATATTGCCAGCGCGATTTTAACTACCTGATCTCCGGGGTAGCGGACAGAGCCCTCATTAGTCAATCCCTGAAGTTTTCCGAAAGCAACCAGGCTCCCCCAGAATGTAATAGCCCCGATAAACCCGGAAGCAAAAATAGAAAGGGAAAACTGGGTGTCCGCGTTCACCGTTAACGGAGTACCTGCGAGATGCCCCGCTTCGAACAGGGCAGCACCGGCTACGAAGACCGAGGCTATACCGCCGAAACCGTTGTAAAGGGCCACCAGCTGGGGCATCGCGGTCATCTGTATCCTGATCGCCAGCACGGCACCTATGCCGCTGCCGATAATTAATCCCGCGAATATTACACCGAATCCGACAATATTTTTATCGAGCAGAGTAACTACAATCGCAATCAGCATGCCCAGAGCGCCGAGCAAGTTTCCCCTTACCGCGGTCCTGGGATGAGAAAGCCCTTTCAGGCCGATGATAAATAAAGCTGCCGCTATCAGATACGCTATGTTTACCAGTCCGGGAGACATTCCTTAATCCTTCCTTTTGAACATTGCTAACATTCTGTTTGTTACCATGAATCCGCCGACCACGTTGATCACGGCGAAAACAACCGCCAGAAAGCCGAGCACGGTTGTAAGCCAGGTATGCTGGGTGCCCGCGGAAATAATTGCGCCGACTATGGTAATACCGGATATCGCGTTTGAGCCCGACATAAGGGGTGTATGAAGAGTTGGGGGGACTTTGGAAATCACTTCAAAGCCCACAAATGCCGCCAGAACAAATATTGTGAATACAACTGAAAAACTGTCCATACAGACCTCCCTCCTTATCGATGATTAATTACAGTCCCAAACTTTCCTTTACCCGGTCGTTCACCAATTTACCGTCATCCACCACTATAGACTCTTTTATTATTTCGTCTTCCATATTTATTTTCAGCTCCTCTTCTTCAACCATGAGGAGAAGCAGGTTGGAGATATTCTTAGAATACATCTGAGACGCGTGATAAGGCACGCTGGACGGCAGGTTCACCGGGCCAATTATACTTACGTCGTGCTTCACCACGGTTTTACCGGCTTCGGTCAGCTCACAATTCCCTCCTGTCTCTGCCGCGAGGTCCACAATAATTGAGCCGGGCCGCATTCCCGACACCATGTCTTCCGTAACCAGCACTGGAGCTTTTTTACCCGGCACTGCGGCAGTCGTGATCACGGCGTCGTTCTCCGCTACTACCTTCCCCATCAGTTCCCTCTGCTTCCTGTAAAAATCCTCGTCCATCTCTTTCGCGTATCCGCCCTTGTCCTCGGTTTCTTCGGTATCAAGCTCAAGTTCGACGAATTTGGCCCCCAGGCTTTTCACCTGCTCCTTTACGGCAGGGCGTATATCGTAGGCCGACACAATAGCGCCTAGCCTGTTGCAAGTGGCAATCGCCTGTAGCCCCGCAACACCCGCCCCGACCACGAGCACACGCGCCGGTGTGATGGTTCCCGCGGCTGTCATCATCATGGGGAACATCCTGGGAAGCGAATCCGCAGCTATAAGCGCCGCTTTATAGCCGGCTATGTTTGCCTGTGAGGACAAAACATCCATACTCTGCGCCCTGGTGATACGCGGAACAAGCTCAAGCGCGAAAGCCCTCACTTTGCTTTCCCTGAGCGTCTGAACCGCATCCTTGTTCGACAACGCGTCTATGACGCCTATAACTATCTGACCCTGTTTAAGAAGCTTGATATCTTCCGCATCGGACTCCGGGTTGGTGCCTATTGCTCTTATCTGAAGTATGACGTCCGATTTGGAAAGCACCTGGCTTCGGTCGAGTATAATAGCCCCTTCCTCTTCATACATTTTATCTGTAAAGCCCGCTTCGAGTCCCGCCCCCGTTTCCAGATGCACAACGAAGCCCGCCTTCTGCAGCGCCGGCACGTTGCCGGGAACTATGGAAACGCGTCTTTCTCCCGGATATGTCTCTTTAGGAACGCCTGCGATCATGGATTATTCTATATTCCCCTTGGAGTTAATTTATAATCAATAAAAATTTTGAGTGCAAATTTATACCTGCAATTTCGAGATAACTCAATACCCGTTCTGGATCTTTAATTATTTTCTGCTTATCGAACCATGCCGGATAAATCATTCTAGTAATAATTTAATCCGAGTCAAGTCAAAGCATGCTATTTATAATTGAATACCGGAAAAACCGGCGCCAGGATTATATTTAATATTCGCCTAACAGTCAAAGGAGAATTTCATTCTCAGAGGTCATTACTGTCCTTGTCCTTCTCGTTTTTTCCTGAACGCGTGTAGAGCCATTTGAAAGAAAAAAGGTTAACAAGGGCTTTCAGAAAATCCGCCCCTCCATATTCTCCTTTATTATCGTTACGGTTATTATCGTTACGGCGTTCGTCCTCGAAGACCGCGTCCGTTTTCACGCTGAGTATCAATTCCCTTCCGTCCTCGAAGAACTCTTCGGGAACCATTATCGTTTTCGCGTTAAAGTAATTCATATATACCCCCGAATAGAGCGAGCCGAAATTATCGTTCAAAACATAAAACGGCAGCCCTTCAGCCTCGAACAGACTTTTTAAGAATACAAGCTCGGATTCATCAACAGGCGTATATAGTTTTTTCATGTTCCGGATTAATAATAACTAATAATGAAGGTATATCCGAGAGGACAATACCTGCCTCATATTAGCTGCTATATTGATTTCTTATTTTTCTATATTGACTTTCGCCTGTTGTATACATAATAATTAAGATGCCGGAGTATTTTTTTCAGGCTCTAGCTTGTTTCCATACTGATTTGCGCCACAATCCAAAAGGAGGATCGACCACTACCATGAAGAACATGAAGGTGAGCATAACTCTAGTAATATCTTTATTCTTTATAGCTTTTTTAGCCGTAGGAGGATGCAGCAAGAACCGCGGCGGAGACGGATTTCCCCAGCCCGAGGAAAGACATTCTCAAAACGGCGTTCTGGGAACAACTTTGAGGACATTCATTGCGGAGAATTTCATCGAAAACATGGAAACAGGCGAGCTGGACCTTATAAATACGCCGACATACGAGGGGGCGCTTACCGGTCCTACCCTAAGGTTAAGACCGGGCGACTCACTGCAGATCGATTTAATAAACGATTTTCCTGAAAACCCTGATACTCAAAGGGGAGGAGCTTTTCCCCATGACCCCTTTACCACGAACGTGCATACTCACGGTTTGACAGTCAGCCCGAACGGCATCTCGGATAACGTATTCAGGCACATGGAGCCCGGAACGTCTAATCCGATTCAAGTCGATATAAGCTCCGACCATCAGAGCGGCACTTTCTGGTACCATCCCCACAAACACGGCTCGACCAGCTTTCAGTTCTTCGGCGGAATGTCGGGCTTTCTGATTATCGAAGGCGGGCCCGGAGATTTGAATGAGGTCCCGGAAATAGCCGCGGCCAAAGAAATTCTTATGGCTTTTCAGGTAATCCGGACCGATGAAAACGGCGGGGTTCCTTTTGTAAACGAGGACGCTGTGCAAGCCAATTCAGACTTCGGAGCTACTAACGGACTCTGGGCCACATACCTCAACAGTAACGCCTACTTCACCACAAACGGAGTAACCAACCCTACGCTGAAAATGCGCCCCGGCGAAGTTCAGCGGTGGAGGCTCTTGAACGCGGCTTCCGGCGAAACATTACCCGTAGCTCTCGAGGGGCACAGCCTGAACGTAGTCGCCAACGACGGAATAAACACCCCCGAGATGCTTACGCTTGACGAAGGGGAGCCTTACGTAATGGGAGCCGGTAACCGTGTGGACGTCCTCATTAAGGCGGGTGAGCCGGGCACGTATCTCCTTCAGGTGCTCGACCCATCAGGTCCTTACTCAGTTACCCCGCAGGGTGTAGCCCCCGGGGCCCGGACGGCTCGTATCGGGGGTGATTTCCCCGCAGTAACCTACCCGGTGACTCTGGCCACAATTGTTGTATCAGGCGGCGAAAAAAACATGGGTCTGCCCGCAGGACCTCTGCCCCAAACTTCGGGAATTCCTACAAGAGCAGAGATGTTAACCGCTCCGCTGAATGCCGAACGCAATATGGCAATGGAGGCGTGCGGCATGGGCGGACAACAAGCCATGCCGGAAAACCGCCTGCCTTCCTGTGGATGGTACTTCGCTCTCTACGACGCCGATTACTGGGGAGGCACGGATTTCACCACCTTGCTCATGGCGAGGGATGCTGATGACACAGGTATACCGAACCCGGTCTTCGACCCGGAAATGCCCCGTATCGATTATCTAAAAGAAGGGCTTTTCACCGCGGACGAACCGCTGTATGACAATATGTTCGGCGGTAATTTCGAGGAATGGACAATCATAAACCGTACATTCTCGGATCACCCGTTCCACATCCACGTAAATCCGATTCTGATTACTCATGTAAACGGCATTCCCCTTCCAGAGCCCGAATGGCGCGATACACTCCTGGTGCCGACAGCTATCGGTGGGAGCGGAAATATCAATGACTCAAGTTTCGGCACCATAACCTTCAGGACTTTTCTGGATCCCTTATTCCCGGGAAGCTTTGTAATGCACTGCCACATTCTGACTCATGAGGATGTGGGCATGATGCAGCGTATGGACATTACAGAGCCCTAAATTCGCCGGGTGAGTCAACAGAGCGGGATTTATCATCGCTGCGACTCGAAGACCAAGCCGTGGATAATCGGGTCCTACAGCTCGTACATCCGTATGGATAAGAGGGCTCAGGACCCGCCCGTAGCCATTCTCGAAATGGCAAAGCCCGTTAATCAAGCCTTTCCCGCTTTAATCCATACATCTATTTATGTTACAATATATGTTGAAATATGTTGAAGAATTTTATTTACAACGACATATCATGCGAATTAAATTATAATATTGAGGTGTATATTTGATTTTGCCGGGAGATATGCGACATGCAAAAACTTGAGTCAATACTGGAAGAGCACTACTGCTTCAAAGGACTCGACAAAAAGTATATCGACATGATAGTAGAAAAGGCTTCATACGTTAATTTCGAAGAAGGCGAGCTTATTTTTCACGAGAACGACAAAGCCGACAAGTTCTATTTAATCCAGGAGGGCATAATAGCGCTTGAAACCAAGCTCGCCCCCGATAGAGACCCCATCACTATTCAAATGATCGGGGAAGGCGATGTGTTCGGCTGGGCATGGCTCTTCCCTCCCTATCTGACCCATTTCGACGCAAAGGCGGTAGCCCCCACGGTGGCCGTGTCAATAGACGGCAACTTCCTGCGGACAAAGAGCGAGGAAGATCACGACCTCGGCTATGAGCTATTAAAGCGTTTTGCCTACATCATTCAACAGCGGCTTCAGGCCGTGAGGCTTCAAAACCCGAATATGTATGTAGTGAAATCCAAGTCCTGACTTTTCTGAAACGACTGCGGGTTAATTGCCGATTTGCCGCGGAACTCGGGTAATCAGGGGACTGACCGCTCGCGCGACAGAGACTCGGACATATTTTTAACGCGCCACTGCTTAACGGCTGTTTTCAGAGTGTTAAAGCCCAGATACGCGCACTTGGGTCGTGTGGTAACGAGCCTCTTTCCCAGTATTTGAGTGACAACAGCGGGAGACATTTCCTCGATTTCCGATACTGTTTTACCCTCTACACCTTCAAGTATCAGAGAGGTGCCCGACTGACTCACCATGCACCCCTCCCCTTCAAAACTCGCCTTTTTTATTACACCGTCTTCATCGACATCCATGTACACGGTCACAATGTCGCCGCATCCGGGATTTCCACCCTCCTGAACCACAGAGGCATTTTTCACGGCCCCGTAGTTCCTCGGGTTTTTGTAATGGTCGAGTATAAGCTCCATCAATTCTTCATGATCCATTTTGCCGTCTCTTTAGAAATAGATTATCCCGGATTTGAGGGGGTATTAATAAACGAATTGTCCGCTCACTGAAGCCCGCCCGCTTTTTTGACTTCGCTTTTGATACGGTTATAGACCGCGCTCAGGCCGAACATGCGTCTGGTTCCGAGTTTCTGGTCCAGACTCAGGCTGCTTATCAGGTTTTCGGGCGCTGATAATACCTCCTCAGCCGTCACACCGTTGAAGGCATCGACCAGAAGGGCTACAAACCCCCTCACCGTCGGCGATTCCTCAGGCACATCCGCATAAATCCGAACCCGTCCGTCCTTAACGTCAATGAAAACAAATACGGGGGTCTCACACTCGGGAACCCGGTTGAAACCCGCGTCCCGCGCCTCCTCGTATTCCTGCGGAAGCTCCGGGAGGCCCTCCGAGTAATCAAGGAGCATCGCAAGTGTCTCCTGATAATCAGCTTCCCTGAACTGATCTATAATTTCATCGATTTTCATCTTAATATATTTTCCGTATCAAATATATAAGCATACAGAACCAACCCTTCATAAAATAAGAATGCGGCCCTCGAAGTTTCGCATCCAGTAATTATATAAACCCTCTATCCTTCTCAGGGCTTTTCGATAGGCGCTCTGACAAGGTTGCCCCATTCGGTCCAAGACCCGTCGTAATTTCTTACCTTGTCGAAACCGAGAAGATAAGTCAACACGAACCACGTGTGGGAGGACCTCTCCCCTATCCTGCAGTAGGCGATCACGTCATCCCCGTTCTTCAGCCCCTTCTCTTCCATATAAATGGACTTGAGATCGTCGGCGGACTTAAAAGTACCGTCCTCGTTAACAGCAGTAGCCCAGGGCACATTCGCGGCGCCCGGTATGTGTCCGCCCCTGAGAGCGCCTTCCTGAGGGTAGGCTTCCATATGGAGAAGCTCGCCCGAGTACTCCTTGGGGGAGCGCACGTCTATGAGAGGATTATTCGAACCGATATGTTTCGTTACTTCATCCCTGAAGGCCCGGATCGATTCATTTGTGCCGGAGACTTTGTAATCCGTCTTCGGGTAATCGGGAACTTCCCTGGTAAGCGGGCGGTCTTCTTCCACCCACTTCTGCCTGCCTCCGTTCATAATCAGACACCTCTCGTGCCCGAAAAGCTTGAATACCCAGAACGCGTAGCAAGCCCACCAGTTATTCTTGTCGCCGTAAAATACGACCGTGGTATCATTGGAGATGCCCTTTTGAGACATAAGCCCCTCGAATTTATCCTTGTCTATATAATCCCTAACCAGCTGATCCTGGAGGTCCGTCTGCCAGTCAACCTTGACTGCGCCTTCTATATGCCCCACATCGTATAACAATACGTCCTCGTCCGACTCTACTATTCTTATATCCGGGTCGTCAAGGTGCTCCGAGACCCACTCCGTGCTAACCAGCACTTCGGGGTGTGCGTAATCTGCCATCTCATACCTCCTGATTAACGAAATTTTTAAAACTTTTGATTCTAAAAAATTCTAAAACGCTTCACTTCAACATTTTATTTTATTGGTTACAGCGTCTGAATTCAAGTGGAAAGACGTTTTTAACGTCCCATCAACATTGTGATTTTAAAATACAAATGAGAACGACGAATTAACATAAAATCAAAGGGTGTGAGCTGTAACAAAATGCAGCCCCGGTATAACCGTGAAAAAAGGGGTTTTTTCAATTTGAGTTTTGTGCTACTATGTAATAAGATGGGATTATTGGATTAAAATATTAAAATCTCGCAAAAGGGGGTAAGCATCCATGTTAGAAGAATTAAAAGTACGGGATTTAATCGGCGCGAGAGACAAGGTGTTTTTTGTGGGTGCTGACGATACCGCCGACATCGCTGCTCTCAAACTCAGGAACTTCAAGGTGAGGACTACAGGCGTCATGAAAGACGGGCAGATCGTGGGTGTTGTGGGGCACAGCGATTTCGCAACCAAGATTGTAGCGCTCGGCAAAAAGCCTTCCGACGTAAAGATCGCCGATATAATGAGTACCAAACTGCATACGGTCAATCTCGACACATCATTTTACGAATGCCTGGACCTGATGAATGAACACAGCATATCACACCTCTTCATACTCGATCAGGACGGCGAATATTACGGCATGCTCGCGTGGAGCGATTTACAGAGAAGGCTCATACAGGAGCTCAAGTACCAGCTCAAGGTAGCCCAGGAATACGCGTTCGGACCTTACATAAAGGAAATGTCCTGATACTGATTGATATATCACCTGCGAGGTAATTAGAATGAGCGAGAGCGAAAAAGAAGAAACAAATAAAATTGAAGAAGAAAGTCAGGACGCCGAAGTAAAGAAAGAAGCGGAATCCGCCGAAGAGATAGAATCCGTGGCAGAAGCAAAGGAGACCGGGGGCGGAAAGGAAACCAAACCCGAAGAGCCTGTCGCTCCTGAAAAACACGATGCCCCCAAGAAAGGCCTTATGGAGAGAAGGGATAGTTTTAAGCAGTCGAGCGTCCCCAACGCTCACAAGGGCTACAGCGGGAAGCCCCCTGTAGTGATGCTTCTCATAATAGTAGGGATGTTTATCGTTAGCTATATCCTGGCCGCCCTTACGGGTTGATTCAACCGATCAACAGCACCGGCACAAAATTGTCATTACCTTCAATCTAGAGCTTAACCCGTTCGTACGGAGCCTGTGGAAGGGTTGAACAACTTTTCTTTCTCCTGTACCCTAAAATCCGTCATTCTGAATTTATTTCCGAATCCAGGCTTTTTCCTATCCCGACATTACTGAAATTGCGTTAAAAAAATAAATTACGCAATCGTAAAAATATTTTAGGCTTGCGGGGGGGGGGAATTAAAATATTTTAGATGTAGTAATTTATTTTTAGCTATTTCTGTTAAGTCGGTGATTTTTGCTTCTTTTCATCAAGGAAAAGAAGAAACTCCTTCGGCCTTTTATGCCATTGCGAAGTGGCGAACCCTCTGCGGCATCTCGTCTTAAAACCCGCTCATCCTGAGCCCGGTCGAAGCATGCCATTGCAAAGCTGAGGGGCGGCGAATGCCGCAATCACTCCTCCTCACCATTGCTCACAAGCGCCACAATCTGCTGTCCGGGCTGAGGAACGGGTGCGTTATCATGAGCGAATACAGCAAGCTCACCGTTTTCCCTGATAAGGAAAAGCGGAATGGCTCTTTCCCCGTAATGTGATTTGAAAGACTCGTAGGTGAACTCCTCGGTGAGCGGGGTTTTCTTGATTACTGCGCCCGCGCCGAATCTCTTCGAAAGGTTCGTATAAGTAGCCTCCGGGATGAAAAGCAGCCTTCCGCTCAGGTGCTTCGGTATGCTCTGTTCGGACATTGTCCTGGTCTTGGACTGTCTCGTAAGCTGATATACATTAGACCGTCCGAAGTACTCGATGAAATGGAGCGCCGCCAGGGAATTTACCTCGTCGTTCGGAGTAAGCGCAAGGAGCTTGCCTATATCGTCGAGGTCTATATCCTCGGAGACGTCTTCAAGGAGTATATTCTCGTAGTACGCCTTGATACCGTCCTGCCGTGCGGCGGAAATATTGGTCCAGTTTGAGTCAACCATAGTCACCTGGTAGCTGTTTTCATGAAGGAATTTCGCGATAGTTCTCGCCCAGCTGTGGGCCCCGACTATCAGTACCCCCTGGGGGTTAGGCTTGGCTATACCCAGACGCCTGGCCAGAGGACTCGCGGTAAGACCGTAAACGGCCACCGTCGCGGTAATTACAAGAAACGTTACATCGACCAGATCCCCGGCCTGATCAAAACCAACCTGCTCGAGCCGCAGGGCAAAGACAGAAGATACGGCGGCCGCGACAATACCCCGTGGAGCCATCCAGGACAGAAAAAGCTTCTCTTTGAAATTCAAGCCGCTCCGGAAAGTCGAGACAAATACGCTCAGAGGACGGGCAATGAAGAATAAAACGAGCAGGAAAACTATGCTGACGAAAGTTGCCAGATACTTCACATCCTCAGCCGTAAGCCTTGCGGCCAGTATAATGAAAAGACTCGCGATAAAAAGAACCCGAAGGGTCTCCTTAAATTCCATTATGTGCTTTATGCTTACGGTCTTCTGATTGGCAAGCACAATGCCCATAATGGTCACGGTGATAAGACCCGACTCATGCTGAAAGAAATTAGAGATCGTGAAGGCGGCTACCACGAACATCAGTGACACAGGATTTTGCAGATGGTCAGGCGCCCAGTGTTTTTTAAGAATAAAAATTATTGCCTGTGCGCCTGCAAAACCTATCACGCCGCCCAGAATAAAAGATTTCAATACGCTGAAAGCGACCTGTTCCGTCGCTTTCTCCACCCCTCCCGCAACGATAGCCTCGAACACCAGCACCGCGAGAAGCGCCCCTATAGGGTCTATGACTATCCCCTCCCATTTAATTATGGAACCCACCCTTCCGGAGGGTCTTATTTCCCTCAGCAGGGGAATAATCACCGTAGGCCCCGTGACGACCAGAATCGCCCCGAGCAGCACGGCCAGACGGAAATCGAATCCGAACAGGTAATATGAGGCGACGGACGAAACGGCCCACGAGACAATAACGCCTATTGTCACGAGACTGAGCACGACTTTCCTTATTTCGCGCAACTCCGAGAACTTTAGACTTAACCCCCCCTCGAACAGTATCACCGCCACCGATACCGAAACAATCGGAAGCAAAAGCTCTCCGAATATCAAATTCGGGTCAATAAAACCTGTGGCGGGCCCCGCGATAAATCCGCTTATCAGAAGAAGGAGGATAGCGGGAAGCCCTATGCGCCAGGCTATCCACTGTGCGCCGATTCCGAGAACAATTATTGTTATAAAGCCTATTAATAAATGCTCATCCATATAAACACCCGGGAAGCCCTGATCGGATCATAACGATTTTCAATTAATATTCTCCGCCAGACCGCCGACGAGAAATAATCTCACAGATTCAAATTTTTGCAAGAATTTTAATAAAAATCCCGGAACCGGAATTACATATACGGCCACTATGGTTTCATCCTTCTTCTAAATACCCTTTTGAAGTAAACTCTTTGAATAATCAAAAAATCTATCGAGTGCAATACTTCAATAAGTCAGTGATAATAACATAAAGGATATTATGGAAAGCGGAAACGAAAAACTTCATCGCGTAGTGATACTGGGAGGAGGATTCGGCGGCCTATACGCGGCTAAAGAACTCTCACGCTTGAATTTCAGGGTAACCCTCATAGACAAGAGAAATTTCCATCTTTTTCAGCCCCTCCTGTACCAGGTCGCCGCCGGATGGCTCTCCCCGGGTGAAATCGCCTCACCTCTCAGGATGATGCTTAACCGCTACAAAAACACCTATGTTTTCAAGGGAGAAGTGATAGATATACTGCCCCGGGAAAAAAAGGTGCTGCTGAGGGATGACGAGGTTGAATACGATACGCTCATTGTAGCTACCGGTTCTCATCATCACTACTTCGGGCACGACGAGTGGGCGGAAACGGCCCCGGGCCTAAAAACCGTAGAAGACGCCCTCGAGATGCGGCGCAAGATACTCCTCTCTTTTGAGGCGGCTGAGCGGGAAACGGACCCCGAAATTCAGAAGGAGTGGATGACCTTCCTCATAATAGGAGCCGGCCCCACAGGGGTGGAGCTTGCGGGCACAATAGGCGAGCTCACACGGACCACGCTGAAACACGACTTCAGGAATATAAACACGGCGGACTCGAAGATTATTCTTGTCGAAGGCCTGGACCATGTCCTGCCCACATATCCCCCCGAGCTATCCGTCAAAGCGGAGGAATCGCTTAAATGCCTTGGTGTGACTATCAGGTTGAATACGATGGTTACGGAGATCAAAGGTAACAAGGTAAAGATAAAGAAAAACGGCGAGGAGGAGGAAATACAGTCAAGGACCATACTTTGGACAGCGGGTGTAAAAGCGTCTTTTCTGGGCAAAGTGATAGAGCAGCGCGCGGGAGCCGTGCTCGACAAAGGAGGAAGGGTCATCGTCGAGTCCGACCTGAGCGTCCCTGGTCACCCCGATATATTCGTAATAGGCGACCTGGCTCATTTCTCCGGCAAGGACGGCGAGCCGCTTCCCGGAGTAGCCCCTGTAGCGATGCAGGAAGGCAGATACGTCGCCCGTCTGATAGAGGACAGGAGAAACGGGAAAGAGCCCGGACCGTTTAAATACGTTGATAAAGGGAGCCTCGCCGTAATCGGAAGGAACTCTGCCGTGGCGGAGATTGGAAAGTTTAAACTCTCGGGATTCCTCGCGTGGATCATCTGGGCGTTTGTCCACATCAGATATCTGATCGAATTCGACAATAAAATAGTCGTCCTGTTCAGGTGGGCATGGAATTATTTCACGAGAAAAAGGGGCGTGAGGCTTATTACCGGAGATACGCCCGCCACGCTTATAGAAAATAAGAAGAAAAAACTCAGCGGCTGATTTATATTCCCTACGAGGATCCGTTCAAATTGCTCAGGCCCTCGGCCTCCGCCCGAAGATAAGGGATATGATAAACACGATGAGGAATACAAAGAACAGGATCTTGGCTATCCCGGTAGCGGTACCGGCTATGCCTCCGAATCCGAGAATACCCGCAATTATCGCTATTATTAAAAAAGTCACTGCCCATCCTAACATTTTTCACCTCGCAGATATTTTTTTGAGCACATAACCTTCTTCTAAACTAACACAGGTCATGAACGGAAACAATCCCTGCTTTTATCGCTGTTTAATAACCCGCCCCACAAACCCTGCCGGGCTCACCATACATAAAGCGCTTATATACTAAGCCGCTTATTAAAAAAGTTAATCATCAGAGCTTTTAGGGCCGAATCCGAGTCTTCTCTCCACGAAAACAACTCCACGAAGAGTAAGGAGCGCGATCACCGTAACGCCTACGGCCAGAAGCAGCTTTGACAATGCGACGCATATTCCCACCGAGGCGACGAACAATAAAGTAGCCGCGGTCGTCAGCCCCTGTACTTTGCCAACGCCTCTCCTTATGATAGTCCCCGCTCCCAGAAAGCTCACCCCGGTAATTATCGCCTCTATTATACGAATGGGGTCAGACCTGAGTATCTCGGAATTTATATCGTATTCCCTCACGATAATCTGGCCGAGCGAGACGAGTAAAGTCGCCGAGCCCGCCACGAGCATATGCGTCCTGAGTCCCGCGGGCTTATCCGCAAGCTCCCGGTCGAGACCCACAACAGCGCCTAGAAGCATCGACACGACTACGTATATGAGTATTCTGAGCTGAATCGGGCTGAAATCCAGCAGCTCTGCTATTTCCATCTTTCACTCATGCCTGATCCGTTCTTATGTCGGATCAGGCTTCCTATCTCTTTTCGTGCAATTTGCCAATAAGCATCCCCATCAGGAACGCCAGAAGCACGCTCAGGAAAGGCCTCTCCACGATTTTGCGCTCGACCTCCTCCACACCGCCCTTTCCCAGGAGCCTGCCCGTCTCAAGCGTCTCGGCAAGCTCGTCGTACAATTTACGCGCCTCGGCCTGAAGCTCCCTGTTTTTTGTAGAATAGGCGCTCCGGCTTATATCGATTAGCTTTTCGGTAATATTGGAAAAGTCCGAGCGAATCCTTGTAACGTCGTCTTTGACATCGTCGATGTTTTCCTTTATCTGGTTATTGTTGTCCATAGCATCTTACCTCCTATCAATCAGTATGGAATCCATGAATATAGGTGTCAAGGAAAAAGCTCCGGAATATAAAATTCCGCCTAAAATTTTATAACCCGGCCGGGGATACGGAAGTTGCAACTAGATTGACTTTCGCAAAGAATAACGGTAATTTTTTACGGAGAGGTAACAATATGATAGGCGGACTTGGAATTTGGGAACTTATTATAATTCTGGTGATACTGCTTTTGATTTTCGGCCCGAGCAGGCTCGGAGATCTCGGCTCATCGCTCGGCAAGGGGATCAAGGGTTTCAGGAAATCACTGAAAGACGACGAAATCGACGTCACCCCTCCCAAAGACGAATCCAAAAAGATCGACGACCATAATCTTGAAACACCCAGCTCCACATCGGACAAGAAAGAAAACGTCCGGTAAATTTTCCTTCACCACGAATACTTCACTTCTCTTAATAAGTAGCGAGAGTATTCCCTAACCACCCTGACACACGCAGTGTGTTTCTATTGAGTTCAGCACACAACGTGTGCTCATATACGATTTCTTCCTGCCTCCCCGGCCTGATCGATCATCCTCTTCCATTACTTCCGAGTACGAACACATGTTATGTGCCATTCGTGCTGAGTCCAATCGAAGGACGCATCCCATTCCTCAACCCCTCCGCCTACCCGGCCCCGTCATTCCGAACTGCGATTGCGAACAAGTAACGATTGTGATGAATAAGAACAATCGGAGGCCATTGGCTGAATGCAACTGAGCAAGTGCTTCACGTTATCACCTGTATTAACCCACAATTTTCCGAATCCAGGCTTTTTCCTATCCCGACATTACTGAAATTGCGTTAAAAAAATAAATTACGCAATCGTAAAAATATTTTAGGCTTGCGGGGGGGGAATTAAAATATTTTAGATGTAGTAATTTATTTTTAGCTATTTCTGTTAAGTCGGTGATTTTTGCTTCTTTTCATCAAGGAAAAGAAGAAGAATTATTGTTTTATCCTTCTCTTCACAAAGCAGTAAAACACCTACACCAATCTCACATATTGAACCCGCGCACCTGTCGCAATGTCGCAAACTGCGACGAGCCTAAATCCAGTCCCCCATGTGCTTCCTCTCGAATGGGCATTTCCCGAGTCTCACGTGCTCCTCGAACTCGTGGCGGAACTTTCTCACAATTGACTCGACAGGCATGGCGCACCCGTCGGCCAGGGCGCAAATAGTCGTCCCCCTCATCTGTGAGCACGCGTCGAGCAGAGTGTCGATATACTCCATCTTCCCCCTCCCCTCCTCTATCATGGCGAGCATCTTCGTGAGCCACCACGTGCCCTCCCTGCACTGCACGCACTGCCCGCAGGACTCGTCCCTGTAGAAATGGGCGAGATTGTGAGCGACCCTCACCATGCAGGTCTCTTCATCCATGACCGTGACCCCGGCTGTTCCGAGCATCGAGCCCACGCCCGCCAGTGTGTCGAAATCCATCGGCAGGTCGAGCTCGTCCGCCGAAAGAACGGAAGCCGATGAGCCTCCGGGGGATATTGCCTTCACCTTTCCGCCGCCGGGAACACCTTCGCCGTACTCGTCGAGCAGCTCACGAAGCGGGATCCCGAGGGGAAGCTCGTAAAGGCCCGGCTTGTTGATAGCGCCGCAGAGACCGTAGATCTTGGTCCCGGTATTCTTGGGAGTGCCTATCTCGGAGAACCACTCGGCGCCCCTGTTTATAATGTGGGGAACGCAGGCGAGCGTCTCGACGTTGTTCACAATGGTGGGGCATCCGAAAAGGCCGATCTGCGCGGGGAACGGGGGCTTCGGTCTCGGTTCGCCGTTCTTTCCCTCTATAGACTCCAGAAGGCCCGTCTCCTCGCCGCATATATAAGCGCCCGCGCCCCTGAACAGCACCACGTCCAGATCGAACCCCGAATTCAGAATATTATTACCCAGATAACCCCTGTCGTAAGCTTCTTTGATCGCGTTTTCTATGATCCGCGCGCCGTTTGGCATTTCACCTCTTATATATATGTAGGCCTTGTGGGAATTGATCGTGTAGCATGCGATAATTATCCCTTCCAGCATCTGATGTGGGTCCTGTTCCAGTATTTCCCTGTCCTTGAAGCTGCCGGGCTCGCTTTCGTCCGCGTTACAGCAGAGATATATAGGCTTCTTCGAGTCCCTCTGAATGAATCCCCACTTCACGCCCGTAGGGAACCCTGCCCCGCCTCTTCCCCGGAGACCTGACTTCTTTATCTGCTCTATTATTTCTCCGGGCTCCATCTTAAGCGCTTTCGGAAGCGCAGTGTAGCCTTCGTTGGAAATATAGGATTCTATCGTATGCGAGTCGGTTCTATCCACGTAAGTGCGAATTATTCTAAGCTCGGGCATTTCATTCCTCTGTGTGATTTTTATGACCTGTAAGTTTAAATGGCTTTTGAGAACCTTGGCAAGTTATGAACAAAAAAGAAAGTCAATTTCCACAATGAACGAACCGGCATGAAGCGCGGCAATTTCGAGACAAAAGAAGAGATCGCCACGGCCGCTTGCGCGGCCTCGCGATGACGTAAGAGAGACGACATTGCCACTCACTCCCCGCCCCGAACTGTCATTGCGAGGGAGCGTATTATGCGACCGCGGCAATCCCATCCTTTCTTCCTTCCCCATACGTAGGGGGAAGGTTAGGATGGGGGTGTCATTGCGACAACTTCGATCAACTAAGAAGCCGGACGGCAATTATCCGTAATCAAGTTCTAAAAGTGAAACAGAGCCGTCAGTATTAAAACCGCAGTCTGTAAAATAACTTTCATTTCCTCATTTTTATTATGTATATTGTCTTAAAGCCCGGAGGATAACTTGTACATGCAGCATTCTTTATCTCCCGAAACATACGATGTAATAGTAATAGGAGGAGGCCCGAGCGGCATCCAGACCTCAATGCTTCTCGCGGAGAAAGGCCTCAGGACTGTATTGATCGACAAAAATACCGAGATAGGAAAAGACGTAGTATGCTCCGGCGTTATAAGTAAAGAGGCCTTTTCCAGGTACGACCTTCCGGAGAGCGCAATCCTGGCGAGCCTCGGGAAAGCAGACCTTTATTCACCCTTCGGAACGTTTATTCCCTACTGTCATCCCGAAGAGACGGTTGTAGTAGTTGACAGGCATAAATTCGACTCAGAGCTCGCCAAAGCCGCCGCTCGTAAAGGGGTCGCGATAAGGCTAAATACGAAGGTATCGTCGCTCGACGTAAACGGTGACTGCGTATCGGCGGAGTTGAGAACCGCCTCGGGCGTAAGCAGGATAAGGGCCCGGACGGCGGTAATAGCGACAGGTGTGAGCTTCCACCTCCAGAGCGCGCTTGGAATGGGAAGACCTGAAAAAATCATTAAGGGCATACAGGTAGAGGTCCGAGCCGAAGAGGTCGGTCGTCTCAGGATATACTGGGGGAACGAGATCTCCGCGGGATTTTTCGGATGGGCTATACCGCTCTCGGACGGAAGAACCAGGGTCGGAGTAATGACTGAAGAAGATCCGATTAACGGACTTAATCATATCCTCTCCCGCATAGGTCCCTACAGAAATATTTGCTCCGAGACAGGAAAGGTCAAAAGAAGGGGTATCGCGTTCGGCACCATATCAAGGAGTTACTCCGACAGGGTAGTCGCCGTAGGGGAGGCCTCGGGTCTCGTGAAAACCACCACAGGGGGCGGAATTTACTACGGTCTTATAAGCGCGGAAATGGCGTCCGATACGATCAGCGAGGCTTTTGCCACGGGCGATTTCAGCGCCGGGACGTTGTCCGCCTATGAAAAATTATGGAAAAAAAGCCTGGGACGGGAGATTGCGTTCGGCAAGCGTTTCCACGGTTTCTATTCAAGGCTGAAAGACAATTCGATAGAAGCTCTGTTTGACGCCGCCAAAAAGGACAACCTTCTCCATTACATATCCAGGAACGGAAAGTTTGACTGGCACAAAAACGCTGTGGTTAAAATCCTGAGAAGCCCGAACCTGAGACGGGTTCTCCTATGGGAGGGAATTAACTCGGTAAAGGCAAATATTTCTTACTGATTTATATTAAGTTCTTGTGATGAAGTCATTCAAGCAGCAAATCGACCGTATGCCCGGCAAAAGCCATTGAGCATGTAAAGGCGGGGGAAATCGCGTTTAATATATGTAGTGAGTCCCCATCCCTGACTACAACGAAATCCATTACAAGCTTTTTTGAATTCCAGTCCACGAGCTGAGGGCGTATACCCGCCTTGGGAGTGTCCTCGATATCGCTCATACGAAGCCCCGGAACAAGCCCCCGCGCTTCTTTCAGGAAGAGCCGCGCCGAATACTTTTTTAATTCGGAGATAGCCGCCGCCCTGAACCCGTCGTTCGTGAACAGTAGAATCCCGTCCCTCCACAATATTGAAAAGGTCTCCAGTGAAAGATCGTCCAGAAAGCCGTATTCCTCCCGCCCGAGAGCCGGAATCGCGGTTGGCCCTATATAGACTTCGCCGCTGGCGCCTCTTGTAAAATGAACGCCGAGAAAGGGGTTTCTCAGGTCGGGAACGGGATAGATATTCCCCCTTACGAGATGGGAGCTCCCCCGGGCGAGCTTTCTGTACGTTCCCTTGAAAGGCTGTATCCTGTAACCGCTCCCGACGCCGAACTCCCGTGCCACCCTGTCCGCAAATGCGCCGGCTGCGTTAATAAATTTCTCGAATTTTATATTTCCGCCCGAGCTCACTGCGGTGGCCGACCCCTTGAGCCCGAGGAATGAAGTCCCGTAGAGAATCTTTACATTTCCGGATTCCTCAAGCTCATCGGCGAGCGCGCGCAGAATCTCCTTCGGATCAATCACTGCCGTATCGGGGGAATAGAGCGCCCTCTCCGAAGGGGCGGCGTGAGGCTCGATTTCCAAAAGCTCATTCCGGTCTATCATGCGGGATCTGGCACCGCTCGAATCCGCCCTTCTTTTAAGCTCGTCGAGCGCCGCGAGTTTCTCCTCGCTGTCGGGCACGATCACCTTCCCGCTCTCCATCAAGGTAAGCCCCCTCTCCCTGCAAAACTCCTTCATCAGCCTGTTCCCCTCGACACAGAACCTGGCCTTGTTAGTGCCCGGAGAATAGTAGATACCGGCGTGGAGAACACCGCTGTTCCTGCCGCTCGCATGTGCCCCCGGTGAAGACTCTTTTTCAATTATGATAATATCGCCCAGGCCTCTTTTCAGAAGCTCGCGGGCCGTCGTAAGGCCTGTTATGCCCGCGCCAGCTATCAGGATATGGCACGTATGCTCCACTTTATTTCTATCCACGAAATGTTTTTTACTGATACGCCTTCTCGAATCTGGAAAGCCATCCGGCAAGAACATCGACCGTGAACGCGGGGTTCTCCATGCAGTCATGCCGCGCGCCCGGGACGAAATTAAGTTCGACCTCCTCGTTGCCGGACTCATTTAATATACGGACAAGCTCGCGGGGTTCTTCCTCGCCGACTATGTAATCCTCTTTCCCGTGAATAAACAGCACCGGCACCTTCACTCCGGATATGATCTCTTTGGTCTTGGCGTTATACGCTTCGGGACTTCTCATAAACCACCATGTCCTGTATGTGAACAGTTCCACGTCGGAGGGATCAAAAGTAGGCCCCCACGCTCGGTACACGATAAATACTCTGTCATTCCTGGTAGTAACGGGGTCCGGCCTCAGAACCTTCTTTGCGATCTCATAAATATGGTCATAGGACGGTATGCTGTTCCACTTGTCGAACCTGTTTTTATTGGATTCCGGGAGTGAGGAGGAGCAGCCTTCCAAAATGAGCCCCCTCACATTAGGGTCCGGCTCCTTCACGGCGTAATAAACACTTATATTGGCCCCGAGACTCCATCCGAGGATAATAATATTCCTGAAACCTTCCTTGACCAGAACCTTTACGGCGGCCTCTATGTCCATCACGGCCTCATCGAAAATACCCCCGCCGAATATCTGCCCCGTAAACGCCATACGCGTGTTAATGGAAAGTGAGTTGAACCCGTGCTCTGCGAGAGCGTTTGGAAGTAGTCTGGGTGTGCCCCTTGCCAGGAAGTGCCCCAGAACCCCGTGCACCAGAAGCACTATGGGCGCTTCGTAAAGCTCCTCTGCCCTTTCAAATTCCCCCGAAACCAGCACCGCATTGATAAGAAACCCGTCCTCGGCCTGAAAGCTCATTAATCTTCTCTGTCGTGAAACCATGTCGGAGTTCCCGGTCTATTCTTTGAATCTTCTGTCAAGCCACCTTACAATTATATCTCCCAGTTCTTCATCCTTTCCCTCAAACGTATGTCCGGCGTTCACGTAGAACGCTGATACGTCCTGGTTGCCGGCCTGTATCGCAATCTGAGCCAGATCTTGTGTTTCCTCAGGCTGAACAACATCGTCGTACCAGCCCTGAATGAGAAGTATCGGTATTTTGATCCTCCCCATTTTCAGGTAAGCCTTGGCAGTCTCGGCCTCGGGCCCCGCCAGAAACCACCAGGTCTTGTAAGTGTAGATTTCCGTATGCCAGGGCTGATAGGTGTCACCGCGCGCCTTGTATATCAGAATAGTGCGGTCATTCTTCGAATTGTATGGATCGGGTTTAAGTATCTCCTTTGACTCCTGGTAGACCTCGTCATACGCGGGCTCGCTGCCCCACCGGTTCCACCTGCGGCGGATCGAGTCCGGCATGGAATAGGGCGCCGCAAGAGTTATAACTCCCTTGAGGTGCGGGTACTTCTCGGCGTCGCTTCTGAGATACGCGTACCTTAGAACAATGCATGTGCCGAGACTGTATCCGGACAGAATTATTTTTTTGTATCCCATTTCGACCAGATATTCGACAGCCCTGTCGATTTGCGGGATCGTGTCGTCAAGCAGGCCGTACCCGAAGAAAAGTCCGAAGTTCGCCATGCGTGTGTTTATGGCGAGTGAGGAGTATCCGCCCTCCGCTAGCACAGGAGGGAGAAAACGCTGGCTTCCGTCGAGAAAATTCCCCAGAAAACCGTGTATATGTATTACCACCGCGTCCTTTTCGGCGAGTCTTTCATCCTTGATTGTACTGTGATAGTAGAGCCCGTCTATCTTGCTCCGGTTAAAGGGTATGGAGACCAGCTCCTGTTCCATGAATCTCATTTTATAACCCCGGTTTTTGCGGAGTCATAAGGGCTGAGAAAATTACGGGCGAATTTTTTAACGAAGATTTTACCGGTTAAAAGCATTGAGAAGTCTATTTTAGCAGAGTTTCGAAACATAAAACAGTGAAACCTATTAAATATAACAGAGGGAATAATGGGGAATTTTCATCCAGACCCCTCTGAGAGTTTTGACAAAAGGCTTTCGGGATGCTCGATTATATTATCCGCCAGAACTTTTGCGTCCTCCCACGTGGAGGACTTCCCTACCTGAATCACCTTCCCGGATGAAGCCCCCTTTGCAAAAACCGCTTCCGTTTTAGGATCCCAGATTATCTGCCAGTTGTCCCCCTCCATACTTCTTACCCACCCGAAGGGAAAAGTTCCAACGCCGACCACTTGCAAGACCCCCGTCTCAAGTATTTACGCCGAGATGCGCAAAAAGAAAAATATTATTAATTCGGTATTTGTCAATAACCGGTTTCGGAAGCTAGCGCACTTCCCTTACCACTTCCCTGGTGCCCGAGGGGTTGGTGAAAACGACCTCTTTGAATCCGCATTGCTTCATACGCTCCATCGCGGTTTTGCCCTCATGTACCGTGAGCAGAAACGGAGCGACAAACGACTTCCGGGAGGCGCAGTAAAGGCAGCTAAATACGATAGTCTCGTTAAACTCCCCCCTCGAAGAAATCTGCACAACGGGGTAGTCCTTTTCATATCGCCTGCTCCAGTCGTTGATACATACGATTCTGTTCGGATCGGGAAAGACCCGAGGCACTTCGACGACTATTTCCTGAAGCCCTCTGGCTCCTTTAAATATAGCCTTGTGAAAACCGCACTCCGACAACCGCATAAGCCCCGTTTTACCCCGGTATTCGGACTCCAGGAAAGGCTTCACAAAATGCTCTTCGAGGCTGCAGTCCGGACAGCTGAATATCGCGACCTCATCGTACTCGCCCCTCGTAGTAACGATAATTTCGGCTTTTTGCCTTTCGTAGAGTCTCGACCACAACTGCGCGCAGTACAGGCGCTGGGCCTCCGGTTCGATATCAACTATCTCAACCTCAAGCGCCTCCTCTATAGTCTCGGCCTGAGCCGTCTCATACGGAATCGAATCAGCGTTTTGTTCCTGCGCCGAAGGTGATCCTGCTATTATAGCCGCCATCAATAATGTAAAAAACGTAAAAGTTGCGCCGGGGAAATAGTTCATTCCGTTCATCCTCCACTTTTTTATCTTATTCTACAGCATTTTGCCGTCACATGGAATACCTTTAGTAACACATTAATTTCGGATTAAAACCCTCTTTAGATATTGACTAGTTATAATATGCAGTCTTTTGTTTTCCGAGCCGTCAGGTTTGAGAGATCCGAATGGGAAAGTTTACCGGAGCAGGGTTTCATGAAAGTGAATGCCAGCGGGGCGGATGCCGAGGAATCCGGGCATATCGTGTATCCTTGTCGTGTTTGCAGTATTCAAAACGGCGCATCATAAAATTGTGTTACTAAGACAGGAGGAGCAACATGAATACCGGTATCGGTAAATACATAATTTCAGCTTTAATATTCACTTTGAGCGTTTCTTTCATATCATTCGCGCAGATGGAGGAATCGTTACAGGCGCACGGCGGCCTCGATACATTCAACAGCTACGGCACACTCGAATACGATATGAAGTGGCGGTTCGGCCAGGACGGAGGTCTGACCGACCATCAGCTCATCGACCTCGACTCCCGTAAAGTGCTCATAACGGGCGATGGGTATAAAGTCGGCTTCGACGGGGCTGACGCGTGGATCACACCCGGCACGGACGCCCTTCCGCTTCCCGCAAGGTTTTATTCCTCGACCCCTTTTTACTTCTTCGGACTTCCTTTTCTCTTCGCCGACCCCGGCGTGAACCTGGAATCTCTCGGCACGGAAGAGCTTGAGGGAAAGGAATATAAAGTTGTTAAGGTTACTTATGATAAGGGTGTCGGAGATACCCCGGATGACAATTACGTAGCCTATATAGACAAGGACACGGGCACGCTGAAGCTCGTCCACTACATAGTCACCTACCCCGCTCTCACGGGCGGAAAACCGGTTGATGCGCTTGAGCGGCACGCGGCGGTTTACGAGAAGTGGCAGGAAAAGGACGGGCTTATGGTCCCGGAGAAAATCGTGCTTTATGACTGGAAAGACGGAATGCCGGGGAGTGAGCCGCGGGGTTCGATTTTATTTGAGAACGTGACCTTCAAAAAAGAAAATCCCGACCCTTCGGTATTTGCGAAGCCGGACGGGGCGGAGGTAGACAGCTCACATAAGCAGTAATAGAAAAAATCCCACATTGTGGCATAATTTAAACTCCCAAAATGAAATTCCAAGGAGGAGTGCTGTCATGGCCAGTAAAAATTTCAGGATTGAATCCGATTCTATGGGAGAGATGCAAGTCCCGGCTCAGGCATATTACGGGGCCCAGACCGCGCGTGCTGTAGAGAATTTTCCCATAAGCGGAATACGCAAGCACAATCAGCTGATCAAGGCTCTGGGAATGATAAAACGGGCCGCGGCTGAAACAAATATGGAGCTCGGACTTCTAACAAAGAAAACGGGAAACGCAATAGTAAAAGCCGCTCAGGAGGTGATCGACGGGAAGCTCGACGAACACTTCGTGCTGGACGTATTCCAGACGGGGTCCGGAACCTCCACCAACATGAATACGAACGAAGTAATCGCCAATCGGGCCAACGAGATTCTCAGAGCCGAGAGAGGGGACAAGTCGGGCGTACATCCGAACGACCATGTGAACATGGGACAATCGAGTAACGACGTGTACCCGACGGCGCTCCACGTCTCGGCAATACTGGCTATTGATTCCACCCTCCTGCCCGGACTCAAAACCCTGGAGAAAGCGCTTTCAGCGAAAGCCCGTCAATTCGACAAGATAGTAAAGATAGGCCGCACACACCTGCAGGACGCGACCCCGGTCAGACTCGGCCAGGAATTCGGCGGATACGCGAGCATGATCAAGCACGGCATCGGCAGGGTACAGCACGCAAGAGAAGAGCTCTCAGAGCTCGCTATCGGGGGCACGGCCGTCGGGACGGGTATCAATACGCACCCCAGGTTTGCCAGGCTCGTAGTAAGAAGGCTCGGCAAAATGGCCGGTGCGAAGCTGAGAGAAGCCGAAAACCATTTCGAGGCTCAGGGCTCTAAAGACGCAATAGTGGAAGCGAGCGGCTCACTCAAGACGCTCGCCGTGAGCCTGATGAAAATAGCTAACGACATAAGGTGGCTCGGTAGCGGGCCTCGCTGCGGAATCGGAGAAATCATTGTACCGGCGGTTCAGCCCGGATCATCTATCATGCCCGGAAAGGTAAATCCGGTCATTCCCGAAGCCGTGTGCCAGGTCGCAGCGCAGGTCATAGGAAACGACCTCACGATAACCATAGGAGGGCAGCTGGGGAATTTCGAGCTCAACGTCATGATGCCCGTTAAAGGCCATAACCTGCTTCAATCTATCGACCTGCTCGGAAGGTCGTCACAGGTATTCGCCGAGAAGTGCATCAAAGGCATCAAGGCGGACAAAAAGCGCTGTGAGGAGATGATCGAAAAGAGCCTCGCGATGTGCACCAGTCTCGCCCCCGTAATCGGATACGACAACGCGGCCAAGATAGCAAAAGAGGCCTATGAGACAGGCAGGACGGTGAGGGAGGTAGCTCTTGAGAAAGAGGTGCTTCCGGCAAAGAAACTGAACGAGCTGCTGGACCCGTGGTCGATGACAGAACCCGGAACCAAAAAGTAAAATCGTCTATTCAATCAACAGACGGAAAAAAGTTAAAGCCCGTTGAGCCCGAATGGATTTCAGCGGGCTTGTGTTATTCTTTTGGCAGAGGAGACACAAAATGAATGTAATGGAATTATTCGACCTCTCCGGCAAAACGGCGGTTGTTACGGGAGGCTACACCGGGATAGGTAGACAGATGGCGCTCGGTCTCGCCGAGGCGGGTGCGGACGTTGTAATTTCCGCGAGAAATCTGGACGGTTGTGTCCAGACCGCCAGGGAAATAAATGAGCTCACCGGCGTCAGAGCGCTCCCTGTAAAATGCGACGTCTCAAAGCCCGGCGACGTGAGAAACATGGTCGGGGAGACCGTCTCGAAGTTCGGCAAGATTGACGTTCTTGTCAATAACGCCGGTATAGCGGTGGGGGCCCTACCTCATGAAATGAGCGACGAGGACTGGGAGAGCATACTGAGCGTGAATCTGACGGGGACGTTTCTCTGCTGCAGAGAAGCCGGCAAGGAGATGATCAAGGCCGGGAGCGGAAAGATTATAAACGTATCCTCCATAATGGGATATCAAACCACCCGCCTTGTGAGCGCCCCTTCCTACGTGGCGTCCAAAGGCGGGGTTATCGCCCTTACCAAGGACCTTGCCGTAAGATGGATCCCCCACAACATAAACGTAAACGCGCTCGCCCCCGGCTGGTTCCCCACGAATATGACCGAGCCCGTTTTAAGCCCCGAGTTCATGGACAAGGGAAAAGAAATGCTTGATTCCATTCCTGCAGGGAGATTCGGAGGCGGGGACGATCTAAAAGGGGCGGTAGTCCTGCTCGCCTCGAGGGCCTCGGATTACATGGTGGGAGAAGTGCTTGTAATTGACGGGGGAGCCACGTCGAGATACTGACACCTACTACCCGAAACACCCAAGCGCCTTTCTGACCGCCTCATAACCGCCCTTCTCAACCATATCCTTGTGAGCGACAAGCACCCGGTCAAAATCCCACGAGAGAATTCTGTCCGCTGATTTTCTCGCCTTCTCCCTGTTTTTAAGGAACAGAAGGCGTGTCAGCCTCGAGACCCGGGGTTCCATATACACATCGTCGATTCGGGCAAAAATCCTTTGAGCGGTCGAGAGGTCATGAGAGAAATTAAAAATCAGATCGGCAAGTATCAACGTAGCGCTTTCAGGGTGAAAAAATACAACCTCGTTCAATAGAGGGATACCGCCGAATAAGAGATGCTCGACCTCGTCTCCCCATCCGTACTCAGTCCCGTCCGAAAGCACACCCGTAAATTTAATATCCCTCCGCTTCTCGGGCAGTCCGGGCGCAGCGTAAAGCTCCGCCTCCGGATAAGCCTTCACATAATCTCCGACATTTAAATGGTGAAACCTGTTGGGGGCAACGAGGTGCTTAACATTTCCAAGAGCGTTCAGCTCTTCACGGAGACTATCCGTTAAACGCACCGGGGAATGGAGAAACAAATCCCCCGATGCAAGCCTTATCACGGTCATGCGGCCCCCGAAGTCGATACCTAGAAGTGTGTGAGAGCTTTGGATGCTCCATATATCTTCGGCCAGTGCCGTAAGTTTTTTATTCAACCAGTTCTTCACCTTCCAGAACAATAGATATAGAGAAGGAGAATTTATGAAAGCCTTCCTTCCCTGTAAACATAAATTATCGATTTCATATGCTCGTCCACCCTTGAGCAAAAAAGCTGAAGAACAAGGGCTTCTACCGACGAGACTGTCAGCACGACAAATGCGATGTAGAAAAGTATCTCGTTGTACCCGAACATGAAAGCGAGAACGACGAATATGTAACCAGCGACACCGGCGGCTTTCGCGGAATAGAGATGGAGGTTTGCTATACGCCTGAATTTTATCCAGCCTACGATAATCGATAAGGCCTCTGCAACTATCCAGAGCGTAACGAGCACCCGGTGATCGAGGAATATTTCAGGCCTGAGTAAAACAATCCAGAAAACAGCCGAAATCACGACCGATGTGTCCGCGATTGAATCGAGCTTGCTTCCGTATTCGGTCACTGTCCCCGTTTTCCGCGCTATAAATCCGTCCAGAGCATCCGTCATGCCGGCTATCAGCAGCCCCGCGCCTACGTACCGAGGCAAATTCAAAAAAGCCGGGACCCACAGGACCGCAACCAGCAGGAGTCTCAGCACGCTCAGCAGGTTGGGAACGGTTTTTAACTCGTCAGGGTTCATTGTATTAACCTTCATCGCCAAAAAGCGTATTTAATTGCTGAAATTGCCCGGTGATTATTTTAATCGACTTTCCGATCGAAAAAAATTCAGTAAATAGAAAGCTGTTCTGCGGGTTTCCGGCGGAAGAGCAGTCTCTTGGCCGCACCGGACGAGAAACCGGGGAATCAGGCGGGATTTGCAGGTGCCAAGGGGCCTAACCTTCTTAAATAATTCTCAAATTTACCGCCCCTGGGAAAATATTAGCAGGTGCACCTCCCATTATTCCTTCGTCACACCTATATGCCTATAATCAAAGAATAATTTTTTTGTGCAATTGCGTACAAAAACCCTTGACATCCGTCTAAAGCTGATTATATTGTTCTTAAATCAAAATAAGTCAGGAGGTTGTACAATGTCTGAAACGACAAAAAAAGTAGCTTCAAAGGTAAAGGAGTTCTCAGAGCCGGCAAAAGAATTTTCCGGACTCGTAAAAGAAAATTATTTAAACGGCCTGGATTTCTCATTTTCGCTCTTTGAGCAGAATGTAAAGGTTTTCAATTCCCAGGTAGAGCATCTTTTTGGTTTAGAAAAAGAGTTTCTATCGAATGTCGGGGAGTTCTACAAGGACTTTCCAAAAGACCTTCCTTTCGCCAAAGACCTTCCGTACGAGGGTGGCGTAGAAAAAGCAACCGAGCAGCTTGACCGCTATATTTCCTACCGCAAAGAACATTTTGACACAGTTAAGTCAATGACCGAAAAATTCACGAAAGATGCGCGCGCGATTGCCCAGGAAAATGCTGAAAAGGCTTTCTCTGCATTCGGTGAATATTTCAAGGTATTCGGTATCTAACCGGGATTTGGAAGCTAAAGCTCCGGTCTTAAATATTCTTAAGAGATGATGGAATTCCAGGCGTGTGAAACCTTCACTCGCCTGGAATATCCCCCCGTTTGACCTCCAGTATCGAGACAGCCTAACCCTTTCACCTCGGAATGAAGATCCCCCCTCTTCAAGAAATTAGCGGCTCCTGTCAAAATCAATTATAATGTAATTTAAATTCATGCAACGGCTACAAATCCAGTTCCGGGGGTAAAACGTGATCCGCCTATTATCAATTACTTTCATAACCTTATTTTTAATCTTTCCTGTCCTGAGCTGCAGCACACTCAAAACCGGCAAGGACATCGCAATAGACAATCCGATTGATGAGTCGAGAAAGAAAAAATCGCTCAGCGAAGCGAGGCAGGAAGTGGAAAAGTCGAGAAGAATACTGGATCAATGTCTCGAAAATAATTCCGGTGACGAATCCAGATGCGAGAGCCAAAAAGCGAGCTACGACAAAGACGTCGAGGACTACGTCTCTCTTCAGACCAACTAATCAGGCGGCATGATAAATTCAGGATAAGCGGCATAAAGCTAAAAAACCGGAGAAGCGGAAAAACCATGAAAACAAAAATTATCATTAGTATTCTGGCTTTATTTTTATCTCACATGCATCCGGCTCTCGGAGCCGACGCCGAACCGCCTCCTCAAGCGGAGAACCGGGACATGGCTGCACAGAAAATAGAGATAGTAGTAGACAGCTATTCATTCACACCCGAGCACATAACCGCTACCGCCGGGATACCCGTTGAGATTACACTGAGGAGCGTTACCTCCCTTATCCCCCACAATTTCACTATAAACGACCCCGATTCCGGGCTCGACATAGATATAGACGTCCCTTCGGGTAAGGACGTAACCGTCACGTTTACTCCGTCAGAAAAAGGAAAATTTCAATTTTACTGTAACAAAAAGGGTATATTCGGCTCTCACATTAAAAAGGGCATGAAAGGATACATCGAAGTTCAATAGAAACTTACGGTGGCCGGTTTAAGTAAAGCCCTATTCTTCCCTGTCAGCCGCAAGCGAGGGAATACCCCCCAATTGCTGAAGTAAGCCTGATCTGTCCCGGTTTATCCGGACTTCGACAATCTTTCCTTCCGCGAAACGGTAGATTGAAATTCCCCTAACCGCAACCCCTTATTTACAGGCTTCATGCCCATGAATGCGTCTTTGTAGGTTAACCGTATGGTCCGTCCGGTTATGGATTTTCATTCTTTCACGGAGAATGTCGCTGTCAATCGACCAATGGAGGAAAGGAACATGGACTTTATTTCAAATATCCTGAAAACGCTTTATGCATCGCCTCGAATATGCTCTGTTTTTCAAAGCTCGCTTTAGCGGAAAATTTTTAGGGCCGCGCCCGGAGTCTGATTCAGAACCTGAGCTGAAAATCCAAAATGAAGTCAACATCGGACACGTCGGTTGTCGGACCCTCCACAGGAAACTGAACCGCGAAACCCGGGCTGTATTTCTTGCCGAATCTTATTCCCGGAGTGATAAATAAATCCGTTTTGTCCGAAGTGTCATCGGTGGTTATAGTGAAACCGTCGAATTCAAAATACACAACAGGGGACGCGGGCATGGGAACGTTTACCGCCACCGCAGCCTGGTAGCCTATCCTGAATTCAAAGTCATCTCCTTCGAAGTTCTTGGCGTTGAATATGAAATCGCTCCCGACGCTCCCCTGCATGCTCAGAGCCCCCCTCCAGAGGCCGAAAGAGATATAGGGAGAAGCCGTTACGGCGCGGAAAAGATAGTCCGGAAAGTCCCTCCTGTATTTTATCACCTGCTTGAGCCTGTCCTGACTGTCTGTAAAAGCGGTCGGGAAAAGCACCTCGACGCCACCCGTGACTGCCGCGTTTTCCGACTCAAACGCAACCCTCTTGACCCCGACTACGAGATTCCCCAATTCGAACCCGTCCCTGACTTTAACATCCCCTTCCTTAACATTATTGACACCGCCGTAGGGAATATCGAGATACACTCCCCACAACTTGCTTTCCGAGGGGAATTCGAGTCTTATCGGATACAGAATAAGCTCCCCGCCCAGATCCTTTTTAAGGTTGATTATCTCAAAGTCGATTCCAACCCTGCCGAGCGGGAGCGGGGGCTCGAAAAAAAGCGGGTACCCGAGCTCTATCGCGCGCTCCTTACTCGTAGAGATAGTAAAAGGACCATGGAACTCGAATGACCCTGACACGGGGTTCAGAATACCGATATTTCTGTTCTTAACGAAAAGCCTCATAGGATTGGCAACGTAAGCCGCAGCCTGCGCCGCCTTACTGTCCTGCTCTATCAGCCACTCGGAAAGCTTTTCCATTGTCCATCCGAGAGGAACACCCAGTGCCGGAGTGACCACGAGATCGACACCCGACGGTTCTATTACGGTTCCCTCAATTGCATACTCGAAAAGGGTGCTCTGAATCACCGAGCCGAGCGCCGAAGCCCAGAAGCTGTGTCCTCTCGCCCTGTAAAACTGATATGAAAGCATCCCGAAAAAAGGATGCAACACCCAGTTTACGGCGAAATCATCCCCGTCGTCCCATACGGGCTTACTCTTCAGGTTATGCCACCATTTCGAGAAAGACGCATCGAAAATTTTCTGATTCTTATCCCTTACGTACCAGAGCCTTCCAGCCCACTGTACCCCGTACCAGATAGTAGTATCGTACATATACTCCTTAAAACCGGCGGGCCTGAGGTCGGGTTCCCGGGAGACGCTGTCTTCATTACCCACCGGAATTACGACATCCTCCGAATCCACAGGCGCGTTCTTATCTTCGGACGAGAAGAGGTAGACAGGCTGGTCCGCGGCCGTTACCGGTCCTGCAGATAATATATAAAATAAAGTCAGCAGGGTAAGAAAAGAAACCCGTGTTTTCAAACCATCCCCCCTTTGGTTTTGAAAAAGAAAGTTACAACCTAATTGCAAGCTTAATATAAAAATCAGGTCATCATCGCTTATCAGCAATACTAACAAAAAAATCCTGAAATCAAAGAAAAATCTCAACAGGGCTTAATAAAGTCAATCCCGAAAGTGTGAGTGGCCTCTCAAAAAATTAGAATCTCACCTGGAAATCAAACAGATAGCTGAACCTGTCGACATCTTTATCCGGACCGGACAGAGGGAACTGCACTACGAATCCGGGGCTGTATTTCCTGCCGAATCTTATGCCTGAAGATGCGAACAGATCGGTCTTTTCGGACGTATCGGCGGTTAGCAGCGAATAGCCGTTAAACTCGGCGAATAACACCGGGGAGGCAACGACAGGGAAGTTCGCGCCGACGGCAGCGCCGTAGTCCAGTCTGAACTCGAAATCATTTCCTTCGAGATTACTCGCATTCAACACCCAGTCAGTGGCCACCATCCCCTGAAAGCTGAATATACCCTTCCACGCAGCTCCCGTAATATAGGGGGTTAACGTCCACGCTCCTTTCAGGTTGACCGGGAAATTCCTTTTAAAAAGCAGCACAGTCTGAAGTCGGTCGATGTTGTCTTTAAAAGCGGTCGGAAGCGTGACGCCCATCCCGCCCGAGAGCGCCGCATTCGACGCCTCATAAAGAAGAAATTTTCCGCCCACGACCAGATTCGAAAACTCGTACCCGTCTTTTATGTTGTCACCGTTTACCACTACTTCGTTAGTGCCCGACTGGGCAATCTGCACATAAACGCCCCACAGCCCGCTTGATGACGGAACGTCTATCCTTACCGAATAGAAAATAAACTGCCCGCCCAGGTCCTTCTTCAGGTTGACGACTTCGAGATCGGCCCTGAATCTGCCAAGCGGTAACGGCTCCTCGAGGAACAACGGATACGCGAGATCGACCGCCTCTTTCTTGCCGGGGGTAAATTCGAGAGGTCCGCTTACAGACATGAATGTTTTCGAAAACGGGTTATAGACACCGATCTGCCTGTCGTGAATGAAATTCCGCATAGGGTTCAGGATATGTCCGAGTATCTTGGCGGGTACGAAGCCGGTGGAAATAAGCCAGTCCGAGGATTCTTCGAGCGCCACACCAATGGGAACCCCCACAGCGGTAGTCGAAATGAGATCGGCGAGGGAAGGGGTCTCCACCAGACCTTCTATTGTATATTCGAACAGGACATTCTGAACCAGCGCCCCCAGCGCAGATCCCCAGAAACCGTGCCCCATTTGCCTGTAGTAAAGGTACTGTATGGAACCTATAATGGGATGCGTTACCCAGTTTGTAAAAAACGAATCACCGTCATCAAATTCAGGCCACTGTGTTATGTTGTCCCACCACTTAGATAACGAGGTATCGAATATTCTGCTGTTCTTGTTCCTTACATAAAAAAACCTTGCGGCCCATACAAAAGCATATGAGATTGCCGTGTCGCGTACAAATTCCTTTGTCCCTAAACGGTACTGCTGCGGATCATCGTATGTAAACCCGTTGTTTTCACCGGCGTTTTCCATTTCTTCGTAATCAGTATTTTCCGCCAGTGTGTAGTTGTTAAAAAGGTCTTCCGTCCTGAAATCCTCCTGTGCGGACGCCTGCGCCGAGAGTATAAAAAATAAGACTATACAGAAGAACCTGTTTATAATCCTCAACTAAAAACCCTTTATCTAAAATTTTTAATATAGATGGAAACCGAGCAGAAAAGATACCCTAAAAATTATATAATCAAAACATTTATGGGAGGTTAAGTAATTTTTTGGCTCTCTCCTCCCATGTGTATCCTCGAACGTCCTCTAAAGCCCTGACTGCCAATCTGTCGGCCAGAGCCGGGTTCTCAAGAATCTTTTTGATCCCCCCATGCAATTTATCGGAGCTGTCCGGCCTCACAAGCACTGCATTCACGCCGTCCTCGAGAATTTCACAAACGGAGGGAATCGCCGTAGCTACAATGGGGCGGCGGGATGCCATATACTCGAATAATTTTATTGGAGAAGTAAAATCCCTCGCTACCGTCCCCCCCCTGATCGTCATTCCGGATGTGTAAGGCATAACGAGAAGGTCAGAGGCGGAGAGATAAAGAGGTACAATTCGGTGATGAACAAAACCCTTTAAAATGAAATTTCCGGCCTGCTTTCGACGAGCTATTTCCCCGTAGCGCGCGACATCCCGTTCACGACCCCCCACAATAAGAAAAAGTACATCTTTCATCGTGAGCGAAACGTCGATTAAATACTCGATGCCCCTGCCTTCATATATATTCCCCGCGTAGCAGACTATGTTTTTATCCGAGGGAAGGCCGAGCTCCGCTCTGGCTTCTTCTTTTGAAGGGAGCCTATTAAAAGGGGCCGGATCTACGCCGTTGTGGGCAATTACGAGTTTTTCAGGCGGCAGTCCCTCCTCCAGATATATTTCGCCGAGACCTCGCGAGTTAGCCGTAAATCTGATCAGGCTCTTCGAGTCCTTAAAAGAATTGAACAGAAAACGCGCTCCCTTGACGAGAGGATGATGGGCGTCATAAACGGTTGGAATCCCGAATAACGAGGTCGCAAAATACGTAAATACGATATTCCTGGTCACCGCAATATCAAATCCGCCCCTCTTAAATCCCGCGTAAAGAGAGCCAAGCAGGCCGTGGACGATATTTCTCGCGCTCGAATTCCTGAAGTAGGGGAAAGAGGTAATCCTGAAGTTGGACTCCACTCCGTAATATTCCAGAATTTCTCCGTGCTTTTTGTTCGAGGCAATGGCAAGCTCGGTCGAAACCCCCAGCCGCCCCATGGCCTGACACATTTTCATTATGTGTATGGCGCTCGCCCCTTTGGAAAAGAGTTCCGGGCTCCCTACATACAACACCCTTAATGGCTTTTCATTCGTCATTTATTAACACGCGGCCCGTAAAAGCATATCGGTACATATTGCAGAGTGGTTATAGAATATTGACTAATCACTACGGAGTAAATACTTTGTATTCCGGAAACGCGAATTAGAAATAGAGTTGAGCTTAAGATATAATTAGCGGGAATTTAAGTAAGCTTGGAAAAACCGTCCGTCCGCATCGAAACGAATATTATAGGATCAAGCGCCGAGATCAGGGGAGTTAAATGAAAGTAAGATCGATCAGGGGATTCCACGACATTCTGCCCGATGATATCAAAAGATGGCAGCACGTCGAGGAAAAGGCCAAAACCGTATTCGAGCTGTACGGGTTTTCCGAGATAAGAATACCGGCGATCGAATTCACCGAGGTATTCGCGAGAAGCCTGGGTACTACAACCGACATAGTAGAGAAAGAAATGTACACATTTACCGACAGGGACGGCTCCTCCCTCACGCTCAGGCCTGAAGGGACGGCCGGGGTCGTAAGGGCGTACATCGAGAACTCCATGTATGCGAAGTCACCCGTCACCAAGCTCTACTACGGGGGAATGATGTTCAGACACGAACGCCCCCAGAAAGGCCGCTACAGGGGATTTTACCAGATCGGGGCCGAGGTCTTCGGAGCTGAAGAGCCGTATTCGGACGCGGAAATTATAGCGATGCTGTGGAGGTTCTTTGATGAGATCGGACTCGCCTCCCGCCTGAAGCTCGAATTGAGCTCGCTAGGGGACGGAAACTGCAGGCCGCAGTACAAAGAAAAGTTAATCGAATTCTTCGCGCCGAAGAAAGACGAGCTCTGTGAAGACTGCAAGAGAAGGCTCGAATCGAACCCGCTCAGGATTCTCGACTGCAAGCAAAAGGGCTGCCGTCAGATAGCGGAGAAAGCGCCCGTCATGCTGGAGAACCTGTGCGCTGAGTGCAACGAGCATTTCGAAAGCGTAAAGGAGAACCTGGAATCCGTAGGCGTTCCCTACACCATAAACCCGAAGATCGTAAGGGGTCTCGATTACTACACGAGGACGGTTTTTGAAATTACCACTGAGGAGCTCGGAGCACAGAACGCGGTGGCGGCCGGGGGAAGGTATGACGGACTCGTTGAAGAGCTCGGCGGGCCCTCAACGCCGGCGGCAGGTTTCGCGCTGGGCATGGAAAGACTCGTACTCCTTCACCAAAAAGCGGTACCTGGAGGGTTTGAAAAAGAGGTACGGGTCTTTATAGCTCACCTGGGAGACGAAGCCAGGGCAAAAGCATTCTCACTCGCTTTTGAGCTCAGGCAGAGCGGCGTCCCTACCGAGATTGACTACGGGAGCAAGAGCCTCAAGAGCCAGCTCAAGCGCGCCGACAAATCGGGGACAGAGTACACATACATAATCGGCGAAGACGAGCTTGCGAGGGGAAAGGTGAAAGTAAGGGATATGCTCGAAAGCTCTGAAGAAGAGATTGATTTTGACGGCGCCGTAAAACTGCCCCTAAAAAGATCGTGATCACTCAGCATGGAACCAGCGGGCAAAGTCGTAGAGGCCTCAGTTTTGCCCCTTATCCGCCTTACCCGAATTTACGGACAGATAATCCTCGATGAACATATCCGTTAGCTCCGACAAATTCGTGCCTACACAAATTTTTAGCCCGTCCGTTCTGCACGAAAGGAGTTTTCCGACCGACCAGGTAGCGGCTGCCGTGGTAATGTTCCGACCGAGTTTTTTACCGAAAAGCACTACCGTCTGGTAAAGCTCGACATCGAGGAAGACAGCGTAATAATCGGCACTTGCGGATTTGCTGGCAATTACCTTTATCAGGAGATAAGATCCACCGAAAACCTCGAACCATTTACGCTCCTCAAGGAGCATAATGTTTGCCTTATCGAGCTTGCTCTCGACCAAAGCCTTTATATCCTCTTTTTTAAGGCCGTCCTCTACGGCGCTTGCCGAAAGCTCATCGACAATAACCGCAACCCCTGTAACATCCGAAAGCGTATCCTTTCCCGCGCCGTATGCGGAGAAGCTCTGAAATATAATAATAATTAAAAGATGGAAGAAGCATAAAGTTCTCAAACCGTCTATAAATATATTGTGAATCGGCGAGAATGTAAAAACACGAGGTTCGAAGCCGCTGACTATCCCCGGATGATCGCGAGAGAAACCCGGGCACGGTTTGCAGACTCAGGAAGCGAGGATCGTGGAATTCTCCACGCAGAACCCGCGTAGCAGCTCCGGCTTTTTAGCGACTCCTTCTATCAGAGAATATTGAGGCCCGGCAGCATGAAACCTAAAGCCGCACTGCATCAAGATCAATAGACAGATCCAATAATTATTACAATTTAGACCCGATAGTTAAACGAGGCAATCAGGGAAGAATGAGTTGTCGAGCCCGGAAGCGGAAATCCATCCGGCGCTTTACCCCCTTCACCGCTCTACTTTTTTAAAGCACCTGCCGCAGAAGCTGGTCCCCTCAAAAATTTCGGCCCCGCAATCGCAAACACCCACTACACGAGGCTTGGCCAGAGCCATGACACTGCCGAGCGCCTTCCGGGCGTTTAAATGAACGAGCCTCAGTTCCTCCTCCCACTGCTCGATCTCGGCCTCAATCTTCTCTATATCAGAGCACTTCGCCTCAATATTTTCAGGATTAATTTCCCCTTTGTGCTTGTATGTTCTGTAAATAGCACTCCCCATCTCATACACTGTATTTCTTCTATTCTTCCTGAGCTGCCTGATTGTATTTTTGATTTTGAGAGTGTCGTACGCCTCTTTCGATCTTATATTAACTATTCTTAAACCTTTATTTATTCCGGTTTTGAACCTGTCAACTATTTCGCGCGTATCCAGAAGTTCAGCCATTAATACCCTCCTTAAGCCTTTTGATCTCTTTTGTTTTCACTTTATGGAAAAACCCTGATAAAAAGATACTCGAATATTGTGGAAGGTTAAACGTAAATTGCGGCATACCTGCTGAAAGCTCAAACACACTGCAATTTTACGCTGCGGCTTAAAATAGATTGACTGCCGTTAATGATAAGATAATCTTTTCTGAATTCGGATTTTTATGTGAGTTTGGCAATCGATTTTTATTAAAGGAGTCATTACAGGATTCGGTTATATAATTATAGCTTCTGATAAACCGTGCGCTCCGATATCCAGGGAAGGCGAATTCCATAGTTAATTCCAATTTTTCATGAAGCCCAGGGGAGATATTGTATGAATTTAATAAAGAGGAAGACTCACAGGTCTCAGACGGCGAAGCCCGGTTTTAAAGAGATATTGTTATGCTTTTCATTACTATTAATAATCGCAGTCGGTTCAGCAACAGATTCGGCAACCGCTGAACCCGCCGCGCGGGAAAATCCCTTTACGGCGAATGAAAGCGCCGTGGTTTATGAAGAATGGGAGATTGAATCACTAAAGGGAGCGCTCGATGATCCCGATCCCCGCGTCAGGGCGGAAGCAATCCGGAGTCTGGCCAAGTCCGGAGACGCCGACAATATCCCACAGCTTGAGAAACTAATTAAGGATAAAAATCTCGGGGTCAGAAAAGCTGCCCTTTATGCAGTCGGCAGCATGGACAATATACCGGACAATCTGACTCCGCTCTTGATTGAAAATCTCGGGAACGAAGATTCCAATGTCAGGTTCAGTGCAGTTTCAGCACTGATGAAAACGGGAAATCCGGATAGCCGGCAGATGGATTCCATTATTCTGCTTTTAAGGGACGATTCAAACAGAGTCAGGATGGGGGCGACGACCCTGATAGCGGAAAACGCCGGAATTTTCAAGGAGAAAACCCCCGCAATACTTGAAATGCTCGAAGATGAAAACCCGAATGTTCGCTCCGCCGCCGTTCGCACGCTCGGCAGGATGGGGCAGCCCGCGGAAAAGCACATAACACAAATTTCCAAACTGTTAAACGATGAGGACAGCCGGGTAAAGGCAAGCGCTGCTTTTGCGCTCGGCGATTTTGGAAAACCCGCGGCGAAACAGTCAAAAGAAATAGCGAAATTATTAGAGGATGAGAATGCTAACAATAATGTAAAAGCCGCGGCGTTAAAATCATTGGGGGGGATCGGGGATATCCCAAAAGAGGAACGAGAGCTGGTGGTACAGTATATAAATAGCAATAACCAAAAGCTCGCCCGCGCGGCCCTTAATGCGACCGGAAGTATTGGCAAACAAAACAGTGCAATTATCGAGTCGGTTAGTCTTCTTTTGGGCGATCCTGATCCGGGTACAAGAAAAAACGCTCTCAGAGCTCTCGGAGAGATTGGGGAGGCGGCCGGGAACAAGGCTCCTGAAGTCGCCGGGCTGCTGAGTGATTCAGAACCCTCCGTGCGGATTACCGCAGCCTACACACTCGCCAAACTGGGCGATGCGGGGAAGAAACAAGCTCCCAAGGTAGAAGAGCTCATAAATGACAAAAACAAGCAGGTTGTAAGAAGCGCTATTAAAACAATGAACGAAATGGGTTATGTCCCGAAAGAATCGCTTGACACTATAACCAAGCTCCTTGTAGGCGGTGACAGGTTTACACGGATAGACGTCGTTTATGCCGTGAAAAACGCCGGGGACGAGGCGATACCCCATATGCCTTATGTAGTCGATTTATTGAAAAACAAAAATATTAAATACCGCAATACGGCAATTTTCTTACTTGGAGAGATGGGAGAAAATGCGCGTGAAATTGCCCCTGCAGTGGCCGAGCTTCTAAACGACCCCAACCCCGTCATACGCTCCTCCGCTCTCCGCGCCCTGGGGAACATGGGAGCCACCGCCGATGAGCAGGCGCAAAAAATATCGGAGAGATTAAAAGATTCCGATCCGGACGTACGCGCGGACGCCGTGGATGCCCTGGGGAAAACCGGAGTGTCCGCCGAAGCCTATGTTCCGGAAATATCAAAACTTTTGAAGGATAGCTCCAAAAAAGTACGCATCAAAGCTCTCCGTACCCTCGGCAGCATCGGAGACGAGGCGGGTAATCAGGCCCCCGAGATTGCATCACTTCTCAAGGATGAGGACAAAATCGTCAGGTCAAGCGCCGCGCTTGCTCTCGGCAACATGGGTGAAAACTCCAAAGCACAAATACCGCAGCTGGCCGCCTATATCAAAGAACTAAACAAAGATCAGTCCGGAAACCAGAAGAACTTGCTTGCGGCCCTCGACGCAATGGGGAAAATCGGAAACGGATCAAGCGAGGGAGCCGAAGCCGTGGTCGAGATTCTATACGGAGAAGACCCGATGCTTCGAACTGCGGCCAGACAAACCCTGCGCGATATGAGCCCCCTCGGTAAAGAGGCGGTAGTAAGGATTCTGGGATCTACATATTATTATCCTTCCAGCACCGCTGACCTCAGATTACTCGCATATTACGCGGCGGGAGGGGATGAGGAACTGGAAACTATTATCAAATGGGCCGGCAAGGATGCGGGGGAAGCGCCATCCGAAATGGACAGGGCAAATAGTATCGAGACGCTTGAGATTTATCTCGACAACTGGAGGCTTGCGAATGGAAACGAGAAAATGCAAGAGGATTTCGCGGACAGAATAACCGGGGTAGTTCAGGCGGGAAATTGGACAGGCGACGACCTGCCGCTTCTCCAGAAAGCCCATGATACCCTTCTGGTCGGAGAATATACCGACCGGGCAGACTTGATAATTGAAGAAATCGTTCAAATCAAGCGTTGAACGGTAACGGAAATAACGGTTTCCTCAGATCCGGTAAATGCGCGCGTTTTAAAAACCTTATTTATTTTCAGGTAACATACCTCTTTAACCTGTGACGGTTTAAATATTTGAACTCTACTAAACCTTTGGCCAAACGGTCTATTCTAACAATCCTGCGGAGAAGGTATATCGAATGTTCGGGAAAAAAATATTTTACGGCTGGTACATAGTTGCAGCCTCTCTCGTAATCATCATCTTGGACGGACTTCTCCTTTATTCCTTCGGTGTTTTTCTGCCTTATTTGAATGAGGACTTCGGGCTAAGCCGGGCAACCGGATCATCCCTGTTTTCCTTCAGATCCCTGGTCCAGGCGCCGGGATTCATCCTGGCCGGAAGGCTTATAGACAAGTTCGATCCGAGAGCGGTCATATTCGGAGGAGGTTTAATCGCGGCGCTCGGAATGTTTTTTTCGGGAGTAGCGACCAGTAGCTGGGAGCTCTACGTATCGTACGGATTTTTTGTGGGACTCGGAGACGCGGTATTGTACATTACCTGCGTCGCCGTCGTCAGCAGGTGGTTCGTCCGCAGAAGGGCACTGGCCATAGGCATTATCACAACAGGGGTTCCCCTGAGCGGTTTGATAACAAACCCACTTACCGCCTGGCTCATAAACGGCTTCGGCGTCAGAAATGCCCTCTTCGCTCTTGGCGGCATTATGATTGTCGCACTTCTCGCCGCGTTCGTGCTAAGGGCACGCCCGGAGGATAAGAACCTCAAGCCCTACGGGGAGGAAAATGACGGGCATGAAGACAAAAAGAACCTTGCCAATGAAATGGACGAAAGGGATTGGACGGCCCGCGAAGCCCTATCGACTCCGGGATACTGGCTCATGTACTCTATGTACTTTCTCGGATTTACAACTTTTCTAATAATAGTGACGCAGTTCTATAATTTCGAGATCGACCTCAAGATCCCCGCAATCGCGGCAGCCGGCCCCGCAGCCGCGATTGGCCTCGGCAGTATAATCGGGAGGACTATTCTGTCATCGATACTCGCAGAAGTGCTGGAATACAGAAAAGTGATATTATTCTGCTTCCTGGCGCAGGGAAGCTCAATAATACTGCTTCTGATATTCGAGAACATCTGGGCGTTTTATATTTTCGGATTTCTATTCGGGTTCTTCTACAGCGCGTGGGTGCCGTTCTTCCCCACGCTTCTGGGTAAATTTTACGGCCTCGGCGCGTTGGGAACAATATACGGAATATTCGGCACCTCCTACTCGATTGCGGCAATCGGCGGACCCCTGATCGCGGGGTACGTTCACGACATTACAGGAAGTTATTTCTATCCTTTCCTCTTTACGGTATTCTGCTGTTACCTGGCGGCGGCAGGCGCCCTTTTTATTAAGGCCCCGGTTCATAAACCCGGCAAAACCGCAAGAGCCTGATCTTCGCAAAACAATCGCATTTTAATGGACCGGTCATTATTATATTTATGGCCCGTTCCCGGTTAATTTAACGGATAGGAAGGATAAAGAGTGAATACCGCTCAGGAAATCAGATCAAGGGGAGAGAAGCTTCTCACGAGCTTACTCCGGGAGCGCTTTCTGAATCTCACCGGTATAAAACACGGTTCGGACTCGGCGGCTATTTTCAGCTCCAACAGGGACTTCGAAGAACCCGGGCTTTTTCATTCCCTGAACGAAATACCGGCGGAGGGCCGGGAGATCAGGACACGCAATCATCTCCTCCGCGCTTTCCTGGCAAATTCGTTTATAGGCGCCGGGACTTCGGCAGCCACAGACAAAATACTCACGTTCTGGGCCGCAGAGTCAATCCGGGCCGGAAGAAAAACAATACCTCTCAGATCCGCAGAGGCGGAAATAATAAACGAGCCGAAAAAACACAGAAGGGATGAGATAGCTCTCGGACGGGAGCAAAAACTGAATCAGATCATGCCCGCCTACCGCCTGAGGCTCGACACCGTTTCCATGTGCTCGGAGACGCTGGGGTTCCCGGATTACAATGCGCTGAGGGCCGCAATCGACAGACTCAATCCGGATTATCTGACCGGGCAGGCCGGACAATTTCTAAAGAACACGGATTATATCTCAAATGATATGCTGGGCTGGTTTTTCTCAAGAAAAATGAACATCGATATCGAGGACGCAACATTCTTCGATATGGCTTATCTGTTTAACTCGGAGGAATTAAGAGGATATTTCCCCAAAAGGGATTTGATGTCTCTTGCGATGCCTATCCTGGAGGAGATTGGGCTGAAGACGGCTATGAACATAAGGCTCGACACTGTGAAAAGGAAGGGGAAAACAGTTGACGGTCTCTTTTTCCCGCTTAACCCTCCTCTCGAAGCAGCGGTCTCAATATACCCCGTGGGGAGCGTACGTGATTATGAATCGTTTCTCGATTCCCTGGGGGCATCTTTATGTTACGGGTTTACGGAGCCGGACCAGGACTTTGAAATTAAATTTCTCAGGGAAGACGCCCTCGTCCGGACATTTTCCGAGCTGTTTAAGAATCTTTTATTCGAACCAAAATGGCTCAAGAAGTATCTGAGGCTCGACTCGGACAGGGACTTTATATCCTTCCTTTATCTCAGGCGACTGATATCTGTAAGGGTTAACGCGGGCAGGGTTCTGTACGAAGCCGAGCTTTACAGAAATCCGGGTTCAGGCGACCTGCCCGGCGCGTACAGTCAGATAATCGGGAACGCCGCCCGCTGCTCGGTGAGCGAAAACGACTATCTGAGCGATATCGATATCTGCTCCGCCTCGGCTTCACGTTTTAAAGGCGTACTTGCCGGGATCAATCTAGGCGGTTATCTCAGGGAAACCTTCGACGAGGAGTGGTGGAGGGTGCCGGCGGCGGCAGAATTCCTGAAGAGCGTCTGGCGGGAAGGCGGCCTCATGACTACTAAACATTTATCAGACAAAATCAGGAGGGATAATCCGAATGAAGAACTACTATCCCGCGTCTTCGAGCAGGTATTGAGCTAAACTTACCTGTCGTTTCAATTTATCCGCCGGCTTGAAAAGATCGCCCCGCATCGATTACGGCAGGAATTTACACCGTGGAAAAAGGTGCTTCATCCGCCTGAATAGAGCATGTAATTTTAAACTGCGTGCCGCACAGCCGTCCCGTACCCGCGTTTATATTCCTACGGATTTAATACGACTTTTCCGAACTGGCTTCTGTCCTCGAGCATTTTTTGAGCCTGCGCCGCCTCCGATAGTGGAAACGTCTTGTCAATCACAGGTTTTATTCTTCCAAGCGAAACCAGATTGATCGCGTTTATGAGATTACTGCGAGGCGCGTTGAATACCGTAACACCCAGAATCGAGAGGTCTCTCACAATGACAGGTCCGAAATTAAAAGTAGTCTGTCCTCCGCCCACGACGCCTACAAGGAGAATCCGTCCGTTGCCCTTGAGAGACTTCAGATTGTTTTCCCATGCGGAAGCGCCTACCTGATCGAAGATCAGGTCAACACCCTTATTATCTGTAATCTTCTTTACCTCTTCCGCAAAATCGGAAGTATTGTAATTTATCGTAGCGTCCGCTCCGAGCTTTTTAACTTTCTCAAGCTTCTCATCGCTTCCTGCAGTCGCTATCACCGTAGCCCCGCCTTCCTTGGCGACCTGCACGGCCGCGCTTCCGGTACCGCTCCCGGCGGCGTGAACAAGGACAGTTTCGTCCTTCTGCAGGTTGCCCCTGTCGAAGAGACCGTACCAGGCGGTAACATAACAAATGGGAAGCGCCGAAGCATCGTCATAAGACAGTTCATCCGGAATCGGCACGACGTTAGCCGCGGGCACTTTAACGAATTCGGCAAAACCTCCGTAGAAATTAACCCCCATTACGGAAGGGCCTTTGCCGGTTTTGACCGTAGGATCTATAACGACCCTTGTTCCGGGGGTGATATCCTTGACATTTTTCCCGACTTTTTCCACATCGCCCGCGGCGTCCACGCCGCCGATGTGAGGGAGGTCAACCGGCCTGGGTGATTTCCCGGACCTGAGCCTCAAATCCAGGTGATTAAGGGATGCGGCTTTTACCCTGACCAGCACCTCATCATCACCGATCTCGGGTTCAGCCACGTCTTCGTATTTCAGTACATCCACTTCACCGAATTCATGATAACGTATCGCTTTCATATCTGGCTCCTTAATAACCGGGAATTTAATTACAATGGAATTAATTTTACTATATCCGATAAAAATGTGTAAGGGAAAAAGGATGCACCCCGTCAATCGGACTTTGTTGAAGATACAGGCTAATTGAGGTAGCCTTTCTGAAAGGCTGGCCGAATCGATAAGCGGCCCAAAGAGATATAATATGTTCGGAATCGGAACGAGCGAAATTTTAATAATTCTCCTTATAGCCCTGCTTGTACTCGGGCCCAAAGAGATACCAAAGATTGCAAAAACCCTGGGCAGAGGTATGAGGGAGCTCGAGAGGGCGAAAAACGAATTAAGACAGTCCATAGAGTTTGAAGAGGAGCAGGATGAGACGTCCGCCAAATCTTCCCCGGACGCCGAAGATCCCAATGAGGAGAAAACGGATAGCCGGGAGGATGATTTAAAGGATATAAATGATCTGCCCTCGAAACATGTTTGATTAAAATCTCCCCGAATTCAGGCAGCTTTCATGCTTCCCCGACAATATAAAGAGAAAAGAAATGAGCAAGGTCCCGGTTTTCGAATACTATCCTGACACTTCAGAAATCCCGCTAAGGCTTCCCGACGGGGGTAATATAACCATAGAGATCAATCCCGGATGGGCGTTCGGAAAGGGTTTTCACCCGACCACAAAGCTTTGCATTAACGCGCTCGAAAAACTGTTCGCCGAACATGAATCAGGTTCTGAAAAAATAGAGACAGTGCTCGACGTCGGGTGCGGCACGGGGGTGCTCACGATCTCTGCGGCCGCTCTCGGAGCCGGGAAAGTAATTGGTATCGACATCGATAACACCATTGTTCTGGAAGCCCGGTCGAATTTGGAGAAAAACGGGGTTTTTGGCAAGGCGGACGTAATTTTAGGCTCGATCGAAGATGCCCGGGGCCTGTTTGATTTGATAGTGGCAAATATACTGGCGGGATCCATACTCGCGATCAGCGGCCAATTTGAAGAAAAGCTGAAGCCGGGCGGACTGCTTCTTCTCTCAGGGATCAAGGACGGGGAAAAAGCACAAGTGATCGAGAGATTCAACGAACTTGGTTTTTCCAGGATGGGGGAATCGGCGGAAAAAGGCTGGGTTTCACTCATTTTCAGGCTTTAACAGAGGACAAATCAGAACGCCTGTCCGATACTGATAAAGAACTGGACTCTCCTTATTCCCGGCTCGGGATTAAGCGCATACCCAACGTCAAACCTCACAGGCCCGATAATCGTATCATATCTAAGACCCACGCCGGGCGCGTATTTTAAATCGTCCAGCATGAAAGCCCATTGGCCCGGAAAAACATTTCCGTAGTCCAGGAAAACAACTCCGCCGAAATCACCGTAGATCGGGTACCTCGCCTCGAAACTACCCACTATGAGGGTATTACCGCCGAGCGGATCATTGTTATCGTCCAGCGGGCCGAGCTTCTGGAACGGAAACCCCCTCATGCTCGTGCTGCCGCCGGCAAAAAATCTTTTGAAAATCGGAATATCGAAAGTCCCCGTAGAGCCGAAAGGCTGAATGACGCCCAGGGTCAGCTTTTTGGCGAATACTGTTCTGAAGTATTTCTTGTAACCCCTTAACTCAAGGGTCCCCTTCAGATAATTGACATCGGAGAGAAGGGGTCTGAACGATGATTCGAGACCAGTCGATACTACAAAACCGCGCGTTGGATTGAGGATACTGTCGGTCGTATCCCTCTCGAGCCCCATATTGAAGAATGTAAGAAAGAAATTTTCCCTGCTCTCGTCCTCAGGCGTTCTGCTCGCGCTTTTCTGGACTCTTGAGAACTGAATGTTGAACGATCCGAATGCAGAGTAATATCTGGCAAAATCCTTTTGAATCTGCGCCGTCGTCAGAAAACTTTCTCCCTCGAAGCTCGGCACGTCGTCTCTCTGAAAATTCAGCGTCCCCGAAAGCTCTGAGTCCGGCCCCAATATGAAAGGCTGAATAACGCTCGTCTCCACCCTCTGGGTGATAAACGAGAATTTACCCGCTACTTCCAACCTTCGCCCGCCGCCGAAAAAGTTCCTTTTAGTCCAGATCACCTGTCCCCTCAGCTTGTCCTCGGTCCCGAATCCGAAACCTACCTTTACGGAACCCTGTTTCCTCTCTTTCACGATTATATTAATAGCGGCGATCTGATCCTTTTCGTTATAGACCGGGTCGATTACTACGGACCTGAAAAGACCCAGCTGAAATATATTGGCCTGTGTCTCGTTTATCTCCGTTAGTGAATAAACTTCTCCCTCTTTGAAGGTTGCTTCCCTCCTGATTATATAGCTCTCGACCTTTTCATTTCCCTCCACGGTGATTTTACCGAATCTGTAAATGAGTCCCGGTTTTATCACGAACTTGGCCCTTGCCCACTTTTCCTTCCTGTTTACCAGAGCCTCGCCTTCTATTTCCGCCTTCGGGTATCCCTCGTCCGAAAGAATATCGGAAATAGCGCCTTTTGTTTGCTGATAGCCTTCGGGAGAGAATATTTTACCGACCTTAAGCGGAATGGCCTTCTCTATATCCTTCTTAGTCTTATCGTTTATGTCCCCTTCGTAGTCCAGATTAAGCTCGGTAAGCTTGACAGGTTTCCCCTCATCGATGCTTATTTTAATTTCAACTCCTGTTTCATCCTTGTTGTACTTAAGCTCGTAGGTGGCTACGGCATCGTAGTACCCGTTACTCGCATAGAGCCTCTGAATCCTGATCATATCGTCCTTCAATACTTCCTCGTTAAACTCGGGCTTCTTGACCCAGAACTTTATGGATGGGAACTCTGTCCCTATGCTTTGCTCTATTTCCTGTTTGGTAACCGCTTTTGCGCCTTTTATTTTAATTTTGGAAATACGGACGACGGAGGTATCCGCCTCGTCAGTTTCTTCAGCTTTATCCGTTTCCTTTACGTCTCCGGTTCCGGCCTCCCGAGAGACTTCATCCGGCTCCTGAGAAAGGGAAAATTCGGGGCTGTTAGCTAAAGCAAAATACAAAACCAAAAATAATAAGAATATCCGAACAAGTTTATTCATTTAGAGGACAAGACTGCGTTTTCAGATTGTATCAAGAATAATATCAGGTTCTATTATGCTGAGCCTGCTTCACTATGCAACATAATACCACAAATTTCGGCAGTATATATGTAAAAATTCCGGCAAGTTAGATGTTTAATTTTATCGAGGGGTTGACAATGAAGGAACTAAGTCTTTATAATGGCTAAAGGCTTATAACTTGCTGTCTTACTAGATATTCACACTACTTGCCATAATGGAAAAATTAGGCGGCCTTTTCAATCCGAGTTCTCTCGAAATGGATGCCATGACCGATTTAACGGTCTACATCATAGTCATTTCGGCGGCCATACTGGGTATTATAGCATTTGCGGTAGCTTACATAATTATTCGGTACAGAAAAAAACCTGGCGATGACACGGAACCCTATCAGGATTTCGGAAGTTTAAAGCTCGAAATAGTATGGACCGCCATACCTGTGGCTATAGTAGCGGTGCTCTTTCTTCTGACCTGCAGCACAATGAATGTCATACAACCCCCGGTAAAAGATCACGAGCCCGATCTCGTAATTACCGGGCATCAGTGGTGGTGGGAGATTTATTATCCCAAGTCAGGCGTAGTGACCGCCAACGAACTCCATATTCCTCTTGGCAAATATCTGCTCATACGTCTCGAATCCATAGACGTTATACACGACTTCTGGGTTCCGGAGCTTGCGAGGAAAATAGACGCTGTCCCCGGACACCCGAACTATATGTGGATTGAAGCGACCAAACCGGGGGTCTATCTGGGGGCCTGCGCCGAGTTTTGCGGAGCACAGCACGCAAATATGCGCATAAGGGTGATTGTGGAGAACGAAGAGGAATTTAAGGAATGGGAAAAACAGCAGCTGGTAATTCCCGCTACACCCAGAGCCGGCCTTGCAGGAGAGGGGGCAAAATTATTCCAGGAAAAGGCGTGCATGAATTGTCACACTATCATGGGCACAGCCGCCGCAGCCAATGTGGGGCCCAACCTGACTCATCTGAACAAGCGCCAGACTATAGGGGCCGGGGTGCTTACAAACAGCCCGGAGAACCTCGCAAAATGGCTCACCAACCCGCAGAAATATAAACAGGGATCATTAATGCCGAACATGAAGCTTTCGGATAACGATGTGCAGGCGTTAGTAGCGTACTTGGAGGCTCTAAAATGAGCAGCAGGATTCCCATAGTTCCGGAAAACACCGAACCCCTGCCAAGGCTTAGGGAAAACGAAGGGATGCTGAGCTGGGTGGCATCCGTGGACCACAAACAGATAGGTATCATGTACCTCATCTGCTGTATGGTTTTCTTTCTGATCGGGGGGCTTGAAGCTCTATTAATACGTATACAGCTTGCTCAGCCAGAATTCGGCTTCCTTTCGCCCGAAGTATACAATCAGATGTTCACAATGCACGGGACCACGATGATATTTTTTGTCGTCATGCCTTTTCTGATAGGAGTGGGGGTCTACCTTGTGCCTCTAATGATAGGGGCGCGGGATATGGCTTTCCCGCGCTTAAACGCCCTCAGCTTCTGGTTATTCGTTTTCGGCGGAATACTCATATACTACAGCTTTCTCACACAGAGCGGAGCCCCGGATGTAGGATGGTTTGCCTACTCGCCGCTAAGCGAAAAGCCCTTCTCGCTCAATAAAGGCCCCACGTACTGGGCTTTGGGTCTGCTGGCGACAGGTATCGGCTCGGTCGCTTCAGGGCTAAACAACGTGGTTACTATCTTAACGATGAGAACGCCCGGGATGACAATGCGGAGGCTTCCTCTCTTTGTATGGATGATTCTCGTCACCTCTTTCCTACTCATTTTCGTAATCCCGATTATCACCTCGGCATTCGCCATGATGCTGCTTGACCGCCTCCTCGGGGCTACGTTTTTTACCCCGGCTCACGGAGGCTCCGCGATTCTCTGGCAGCATTTCTTCTGGGGTTTCGGGCACCCCGAGGTATATATCCTGATACTGCCGGCATTCGGCATCATTTCGGAAGTTATACCGGTCTTCTCCCGTAAACCCATCTACGGATACGAATTCGTCGCGGGCTCCACCGTCGCGATCGGCCTGCTGAGCCTTGGGGTATGGGTGCACCATATGTTCGCGGTAGGGCTGGGAGACGTAACCAATTTGTATTTTTCTTTCGCGAGCATGCTTATTGCCATTCCGACCGGCGTTAAAGTCCTCAACTGGGTCGCCACCATGTGGGGGGGAAAGATAATTTTCGCAACCCCCATGCTATTCGCAACGGCGTTCATTATAGAATTCGTAATCGGCGGCCTGACAGGAGTCGCCATAGCTTCGGTGCCTATAGACTGGGTCGTCACGGACAGCTACTTCATTGTGGCGCATTTCCACTATGCCCTATTCGGAGGCTCGCTCTTCGCAATCTTCGCGGGCGTCTACTACTGGTTCCCGAAATTTACGGGACGCATGATGTCTGAGACCCTGGGCAAGTGGCATTTCTGGCTTACGGTTATCGGATTCAATTTGACATTTTTCATTCAGCATTTCCTGGGCATGATGGGCATGCCGCGCCGTACATACACTTACCACGATTTCCCATATTGGGGCTCAATGAACCTGATATCCACAATCGGGGCAATAGTGCTCGCCGTGTCGGTTCTGGTTTTCGTATGGAACATACTTCAGAGCCTGAAGAGAGGAGAAAAAGCGGGCGGCAACCCCTGGAACGCATGGACGCTGGAGTGGGCTACTACATCGCCGCCGGCCGTCCACAATTTCGACCTTGTGCCGCCGGTCAGGGGAAGGCGGCCGCTATGGGACCTGGCTCACCCGGATATGCCCGACGAGCCTGACGCAAAAGTCGTTTAGGAGAATTCTTAATGGCCAACAATCTAATGCTGGTTAAATTTTTCATCGCTTCGGAATCGATCTTCTTTATAATGCTGATACTTGCGTATGTGAATTTTCACGGCTCCGTCACGGACGGCCCCACCGCGAAGTCGAGTCTGAACCCCTATGTGACGGGAATATTCAGCCTGTTCCTTCTGGCCAGCAGCTTCACCGTATGGCTTGCTGGCAAAAACCTGAGAAATAAAAACCACAGGATGATGAAGTTCTGGATACTGGCAACTATCCTCCTGGGAGCGACGTTCATATTCGGGCAGGGACTCGAATGGGCGGGCCTGATAGATAAAAACATCACTATAAGCCGCAATGTATTCGGCACGACCTTTTTCACTCTGACAGGCTTTCACGGTTTTCACGTCTGTGTGGGACTGCTCATGCTTACGCTATTGCTCGGCCTCGCGATGTTCGGGGATTTCAAGGGGCCCAGATCAGACGCGGTGGAGTGCGTATCGCTCTACTGGCATTTTGTCGACGGGGTCTGGATAGTGGTGTTTTCGGTCATATACCTGTGGGCGTTTTTGTAAGAGCGTGACGGGAAATAAAAAGAGGGGTGCATTATGAACATTTTAGAGTTTCTTACATCTACATGGACTTTTGAGCCCTGGGTTTTAATAACGGCTTTTCTTTTATTGATAACATACGGGGCGGCCTCCGGATTCCGTTTCACGCGAAAGACGGCTCTTTTGACGGCTGGAACCGCCTTAATGGTGATTGCGGTGGTGTCCCCTCTCGACTACCTCGGCCGCAACTATCTGTTCAGCGCCCATATGATTCAGCACATACTGCTGCTGCTTATAGTACCGCTTTTACTGCTTTTGGGCCTTCCCGAATCGGCCGCAAGAAAGGCCCTTGCCGTAAAGCCCCTCGGATCCATAATGGGTATTCTCGGGAATCCGGTAATCGCGTGGTCCCTCGGGGTGGGCTCCATGTGGGTGTGGCACATGCCGTCGCTGCATGACGCCGTTCTCCGGAACGAAACGTTATATATAGCTCAGCAGATAAGCTTCGTATTTATAGGCGCTATATTCTGGTGGCCTGTGTTCGCGCCCGTAAAGGAAAGAAGGCTTGAGCCGCTCAGGTCCACGCTCTACCTTGCCTCGGCGTGTCTGGGCTGCACCGTGCTCGGAATATTAATCACTTTTGCGGGAGCGGGGCTATACGCGGCATATCTCAGCCCTGTGGACTCAGCCGGAATACTTCCCTACCTAAGAAACGATTTATGTCTCACGCCCGGTGTCGATCAACAGATTGGAGGACTCACGATGTGGGTTCCGGGATGCCTGATTTACCTTACCGCCAGTATGATAACGATAGCGGAGTGGTACGGCTCCGCCGACTCCGGAGGGCTTACATCCGCGGGAGCGCGTTCGGGATCACGTGAAAGCGGACAAAACTTACAGCCGGCTGAACGGTGAATTTGGTTATGAGAAATAAGGCAGGCAGCAGACTTTATGATAAGGGGGTGGAGAATTGAGCACCGGCAAGGAGTTTCAGGCTCCGAAAAGCGTGACGCCTGAGAGTGACTTTCAGGCTATGGAAGCCCGCGCGGTAAAGGAGGGCATTCCTCCGGGATGGCACAGGCCGCTTCCCGAAAGGCTTCCGGGACCGGGGTACTGGTCGGCGATAATGGCTCTCGGCATCACCTTCATGCTCTGGGGGCTCGCCGTGGGCTTCAATGAGGTGGTAAGCACGATAATCATACTGTTTTTCATAGGACTTGTATTATTTTTAGTTGCGCTTGCAGGATGGATAGGAGACCTAAGAAATGAACGAAAAGACCAAAACGAGTGACGAATGCAGCAGAAGACAGTTTTTCACGCATTTGAGCATAACTTTGGGGAGTATAGCCGCTGTTATGATTGGAATTCCCATAATAGGCTCCATACTCGCTCCCATTGTCAAAAAGCCGAAACCGGACTGGAGACCGGTTGGTGCTGTGAAAAATTTTACGATAGGGGACACCGTAAAAGTGACCTTCGTTGACGCCTCGCCACTTCCATGGTCGGGCGTTACGGCGGAGACAGCCGCGTGGCTGCGCCGTACTCAGGAGGAAGAGTTCATGGCCTTTTCGGTAAATTGCGCCCACCTGGGCTGCCCCGTGAGGTGGGTTGCCGGCGCCAAGCTGTTCATGTGCCCGTGTCACGGCGGAGTATATTACTCGGACGGTTCGGTGGCGGCCGGGCCGCCGCCCAGAGGATTATACAAATACCCCGTCAGGGTAAAAAACGGGCAGGTCGAAATAAAAACGAGCCCTATCCCCATAACAACTGTATAAGAGAGCAGGATGAAACGAACGGGACTAATATGAAGACGGAGCATATTAAATGCGATTTTTAAGAAGCGCATGGTACTGGTTTGACGACCGGACGGGGATTGCGGGGGCGCTCGGGCCCATAGCGCAGCACGCCGTGCCCCGGAACTCCGCGTCATGGTTCTATGTATTCGGCAGCGCGACACTGTTCGCCTTTTTGCTTCAGGTAGCGACAGGCGTGACGCTCGCGTTCATGTACGTCCCTTCCGCGGGCGAAGCGTATCAAAGCCTCGAATTTATCACCAACCAGACCACTTTCGGCAGAATAGTGAGGGGAATGCACAACTGGGGGGCCTCGGCGATGATACTCCTGGTCGGAATCCATATGATACGCGTTTACATGACCGCCGCTTATAAATTCCCCCGCGAGATGCACTGGATCACGGGAGTGGTTTTGCTGGCGCTTACAGTAGTCATGGGCTTTACGGGACAGGTCGTGAGGTGGGATCAGACCGCCGTGTGGTCGACCATTGTAGCCTCGGAGCAGGCGGGGCGTATCCCGTTCATCGGCGCCTGGGTCGCGGATTTTATAATCGGGGGAGAAACGGTAGGGGGCACAACGCTAAGCCGCATGTTCGCCTACCATGTTTTCATCATCCCCGCCCTACTCTTTATTTTCATCGGGTTTCACCTCTATCTGGTAATCAAAAACGGCATTTCCGAGTTCCCAAAAGCCGGAGAGCCGGTAGACCCCGCAACGTACAGGGAAAAATACGAGTCCATGGTCAAGAGGGACGGCGTCGCGTTCTGGCCCGACGCCGCATGGCGCGACATGGTATTCGGCTTTATCGTCATAACCACTATACTGCTAATCGCAATCATCATAGGGCCGCCCAATCTGGGTCCGCCTCCCAACCCGTCCAACATCGACGCGCTCCCCGTGCCGGACTGGTATTTTATATTCTACTTCGCCTTCCTAGCGCTTATGCCGCCCTCCATGGAGACATACCTCATGGTGTTCGGGCCGCTTGTAGTCGGGCTTCTCCTGTTTATGCTGCCGTTTATATCGAACAGGGGGGAGAGGAGTCCTCTCCGCCGTCCCTGGGCCGTCGCCATAGTAGCACTCACGATAGCGTCAATATCGGGTCTCTGGGCGATAGGGATAAGTTCTCCATGGTCGCCTCATTTCCACGCTAAACCGCTCACCGTGGAAATAATCGGCGCCGACTCGGGCGCCATCTACAGAGGCGGTATGAATTTTAATGAAAAGGGATGCCTCTATTGCCATACGATAGACGGCCACGGAGGAGAAAGAGGACCCAATCTCAGCTATATAGGTGACAGACTCTCGACCAATGAGCTCACCTGGCGAATCATGAACGGAGGGCTTAACATGCCCGGATTCGGAGGTACGCTCAGCAATCAGGAATTAAACGATCTGGTAATTTTTCTCAAGACTAGAAAGAAGGGGAACGAAAACACCGGTCGGTAATCACTTCTTGTCGGCGCCGGTCGTCGCCCCTGAGCGGCGGGGTCTCATCAGAAATTTAAGCTGCACAAGGTCTTTCGGTAGAAATATATCCAGGAACCAGTCTATCGCTACGCGTATTTTTCTGTCCCAGCCGGGCATCTTCCCTAAATAGATACAGCGCCACAAAAACCAGGCAAAGAATCCGGAAAATTTGAGCCCCTTTATCTCTGCCACCGCTGACCTGTGTCCGAGCGGGGCGAGCATGCCCTGAGTTTTGTATATAAAGGGTCTTCTGTCCCCGTCTTTACCGCTTATTGCGGCCGCGACGTTGTAGGCGACCCTTTTCCCCTCCCTTGTGGCATGCTGAGCGGTCGGCGGATACGGTTTTCCCGTGTGCGGGTCGGGAATAACGGCGCAGTCACCCAGAGCCCATACTCCGGGATAGCCGGGCACCTCCATAAATTCATTTACCTCTATCCTGCCCTTTTTGTCCGCGCACGGGAGCTTCGCAACGACCGGCTGAGGGGACGTGCCCGCAGCCCAGATTGCAGTGTGAGTCTCTATCTGTTCCCCCTCAGCTGTCTCCACCAGGTCAGGTGTGACTCTGCCGATCCTTGTCTTCAAGCGGAACTCCATGTCCCTTTTCTTAAGTAGTTTCAGGCCGTAATCGGCGAGGCCCTCGCTCATTTCGTGCATTATTCTGTCTCCGGGATCTATCACAACCACTTTAACCTCACCGGGTTTCACATGCTTAAAAAACCTGCGGCTCGAATCCAGATAATCGTTTAGTTCAGCGGCCACCTCTATACCCGTGTACCCGCCTCCGATTACGGCGAAGGTCAGGAGCTTTTTTCTTACGTCATGGTCCTGTTCCAGCTCGGCCATTTCGAACATATCTATAACATGGCTCCTGAGCACCATGGCATCGGCGAGATTTTTCAGAGGAAAAGAATTATCTTCCGCCCCCTCGACCCCGTGGTAACCGGTAACGGACCCCATTGCCAGAACGAGGTAGTCGTAATCGAGAGTGAAACTTTCACAAGTATCCAGATGGTAGCAGGAAACCGTCTTTGAAGCGAGATCAATATCCTCGACGACCAGCTCCTTGAAGTTGGTCTTATTCAAGCATTCCCTGAGCGGGATAACGACGTGTTTGGCCTCGATACTGCTCGATACCACCTCAGCGAGCATAGAGGTAAAGATAAGGTAATTATCCTTGCTTACGAGCGTTATATCCACATCGTCGCTTTCCTTAAAAATTTTTTCGAGGGTCTGCGCGGCTTCCAGGCCCGCAAAGCCACCGCCGAGTATAACAATACGCTTAGAATCGGTACCGGACATCCGTTTAAGCCCTCCTCCAACTGTGATATAAGGGACTTGCAGTCAGTAACACCTGCCTCCCGGACAAACAGTATCCATTGTCGCATGAAATAACGCTGAATGTCAACAAACACCGGAAGCCGGGCGCAATCATCAAGCCTTAAACGGAAATTATATACCTGTTTCGGATTATTCGCCTTTTGTATCTTCCGCGTTTTTATCGTCTTCAGGCTGCTCGCTTTTTTCCAGCCTGAGCGCGGCATATATAGTGTTCTCTCCTCTCTTGACCAGAAAGAGAGTGGTGCCGCCGGGCCGAGCCTTGTCGAGAGCCTCTGTATAGTCCTCCAAATTGGTTATCTCTTTCTTATCCACTTCCAGCACCACATCGCCGGGTCTTAAACCCGCCTCGGCCGCAGCGCTCCCCCTCTCGACATTAGTTATTATTACTCCCTTGTCCATGTCGAGATTAAAGCGCTTTACAATCCTCGGGTTTAGCTCCGTTACCGTAATACCCAGCTTTTCCTGAACCTTCTCTTCTTCGCTCCGGACTTTTTCCTCTGGCATTTCCGATAGCTTGACCGTAAGGTCCTTTGTCTCGCCGTCATGCAGCAGTTTTATCTTCACTTCGGTTCCGGGGGGCGTGACACCCGCAAGGGTCGTAAGATCGGATACGTCGTCAATCCTGTTGCCGTCGAATTCTATGATGACGTCCCCTCTGGAAATGCCCGCCTCCTCCGCAGGACTGCCGGGAGTTACATCGCTAACGAGGGCGCCCTCGTCTTCCTTGAGATTTAAGCTCGTAGCAATTTCAGGGGTCAGCTTCTGCACATACACACCGAGCCATCCCCTTACGACTTTTCCTTCTTCCTTAAGCTGCTCTATTACGAATTCGGCCATAGTGATAGGTATTGCGAACCCTATCCCCTGCCCCCGGGCGACAATGGCGGTATTAACACCGACCACCTCGCCTTTGAGGTTAAACAGCGGGCCCCCGCTGTTTCCGGGATTAAGGGAAGCATCAGTCTGAATGAAATCGTCGTAAACACCTAGGCCCAGTGAGCGGCCCTTGGCGCTCACAATACCGGATGTCACCGTATAACCTAGCCCGAACGGATTGCCTATTGCAATCACCCAGTCCCCTATTCTCAGGTTATCGGAATCCCCCAATTCGACGGTTTGAAGCTTGCCCTCGGGCTCAAACTTTATAACCGCCAGGTCGGTTTTCGGATCCTTGCCTATGACCTTCGCCTCGTACTTGTCCCCGTTTTCCAATATTACACTTATGTCCTCGGCTTTTTCGACAACGTGATTGTTCGTAACCACGTAACCGTCTTCACTGATTATAAATCCCGAGCCAAGCCCCTGACGTTTGAACTGTTGCTCCGGCATATTTTCGAAAAACTTTTCAAAAAATTCTTCAAAAGGATCGTTTTGCTGAAATGGCGACCTCTGCTTCCTCTGCCTTGAGCTCCTGGGATTAACAACGCTCGTCGTGCTTATATTCACAACAGAAGGCTTGAGAACTTCCACAAGGTCCGCAAAAGAGGGAAATTCTTCCGTCTTTATATCTTCGACCGCTCTCTGATCTCTCTTCGCCTGAGCAGTATCTTGTTTCGGCGTACCGGCTATTTGAGGGGCGGCTTCTTCTTTGACCGAATCCGTGTCGGAAACCTTTGTTCCGTCGGACTTTTCACATCCCGCCGACAGAAAGGAAACCATAAGCGGGATAATTAGTATTAGGGCAAATGAACGCTTCATGCGAACCTCCTTGGTTGTTTCACTGATAGAAATAATATAGCCAGCAAAAACCCATATACAAGCTTATTAATTTACCATACTGCGCTTGACTCTTATTGTTCGGCGGAGACGGGGGAATATTGTCTTGGCTAAAGCCTTAAAAAGATCCGGCGGGCCCGGAGGAGGTTTGACTTTAGTATCGAAACGGTAATAATCAGGGACCAGGAAGGAGCGATGAGCGAAGCCCAAATAGCCACCTTTGCGGTTGCCATGCTGGCTATCACAAACCCCATCGGGAACCTTGCGATCTTCGCGGGACTCACGGGGGATAAAACCGCCGAAGAGAAGAAAAAAACCGCGTTTGTGGCCGGTCTGGCAATTCTTATAATCCTGATAATTGTCACATGGAGCGGGGAGCTCATATTAAAAGCCTTCGGAATTAATATCGCGGCATTTGAAACTGCGGGAGGATTAATAATCGCGCTTATCGGGCTCTCTATGCTTCACGCGAAGACGAGCGGGATACATCATTCCCCCGAGGAGCATGAAGAGGCGAAAACCAAGGACTCCGTAGCCGTAGTCCCGATAGCTATTCCCATAGTGGCGGGGCCGGGAGCTATTACGACTATTGTGGTTCAGGTGCAAAAATCCGGCACGATCGAGGACAAGATAGTAATTACAGTCGTTTCAATCGCCATATCGCTTCTTCTCTGGTTATGTTTTTACTTTTCGGGTCCCGTTAGCCGCCTCCTCGGTGTCACTGGCATAAATATAGTAACCCGTATAATGGGAATCATACTCGCCGCAATCGCTTTTCAGATGCTCGCAAGCGGTCTCAGAACCCTCTTCCCGGGTTGGGCCTAGATAATACCGGGCTTATGAAAAACTAAATCTCCCTCTTTTACGTATCACCGGATATTAAGGAAGACCCCGATACCCCATCCTATGAAAACGAGAGGATTTTTTACTTTAAACATAATTCGGGCCGGTGAAAACGGGCGGCGCACTCAGCACTACGCTTGATTAATACAAATTGACAAAAGCATTGATTTAACTACAATGGTTCATAAGTTCTCCGACTCATTAATCATGGAAAGAAATTCAGATATCAATCCTGATAAAGAATTAATGGCACTCGTAAAAAAGAGAGACAAAACCGCCTTCAGGGAGATATACTCCCGTTTTTCACAGGTCGTATTCAACCTTGTTTACAGAATTCTCAAGGACAGGCAGGAAGCCGAAGAAGTGGTTCAGGAGATATTTCTTCAGGTCTGGAACAAGGCCGATTCATACGACGCCCAAAGGGGCGCTCTCTCAACCTGGATTATCAATATATCGAGGAACAAATCCATAGACAGACTCAGAACCCGGAGTCATAAATTCCAAAATACCGAAATTAATGAAGAAAGATTGAACTCAAAATACGATTTCTCTCGTATATTAGAAAATAGGGAGGAAAGAAGGAAGGTTTTACAGGAAGCCCTTAATACGCTTCCTCAAGAACAGAGAACAGCGATAGAGATGGTCTATTTCGAGGGATTCACGCATGTAGAGACAGCCCAAAAGCTGAATGAACCCGTAGGGACCATAAAAACCAGGATCAGGCTCGGCGTAATGAAGTTAAAACAAAAAATCGCTCCCTATTTCGAGGAATTGAATTAATATGCCTCACAAAAAAGAATACGAAGATCAAATCGCGTTATACGCTCTTGGCCTCCTCGAAGGAGAAGAGTTAAGGGAGGTTGAAGAACACCTGGAATCAGGGTGCGCAATTTGCGAAGGCCTTCTTGAAGATAGCGGAGTTGTATTCAACAACCTTGCGTTCAGCCTGGAAGACTCCCCTCTGCCCGATAACCTCGAAAGCAAAATTTTTGACAGACTGGAAACTACTGAAGACTCAATTGACAGACCTGCGCAGAGCGGTTTCTGGCGGAACATCAAACCCGTGTGGCTCAATCTGGGGGCCGCGGTTTCATTCGCACTGATAGTGTTCCTGATCATATCCAACCTAAACATGAGGAGCAGGTTGTCCTCCCAGGAGGACACGCTCCAACAGCTTCAGGCTAGCCTCGGAGATAAAACAGAAGTGATTGAGAGTATGAAGAATAAATTATCATCTCAGGAAGATACACTTCAGCATCTTCAGGCGAGGCTCGGAGAAGAAACTGAAGTGGCGGAATTCATGATGAATCCGAGAGTCGAGATCGTAAAACTGTCGGATAAGATGACCGATAAAAAGGCTTCGGGAAGACTGTTAATGAACCCGGACACTCATCAAGCCATGTTGATAGTTTCCAACGTGCCTGCCCTGGAGGAAGGAAAAACCTATCAGCTCTGGATAATTAACGAGGGGAAGCCCGAAAGTATGGGCACATTTGATGTCGGGGCGGACGGCAATCAAGTGATGGAGATTAAAAGCATGCCAGAGCCCGTGGAAACGAGCCAGTTTGCGGTAACCCTTGAACCCGAAGGCGGGATGCCGCATCCAACTGGAGATATGTATTTGTTAGGTTCACTTTAAAAGACCGTATAATTTCATTAAAATCAGCCAATAAAGCGGACGGAACATTAGCGCGTATCGATAAAAACAGGGAGGCGCAATTATATGCCGAAAAAGAGCAAGGCGTTAACCGAGCTCAACGACAAGATATCGGAGCACATGAAAATTATTTTAAGGTGCACGAAAAAAACGAAAAAATACGGCACACTTCTTCTTGCATCCCCCCCGGAATCCCGCTATCCGTATGTTTATCCCAGAGACACGAGCTGCGCCGTGCAGCTCTTCAGACGGCTCGCGGGCTCTTCGAACGATTACGACGTTCGGGAAAAGGCATATGAGATAATGGAATCCATGGCTTATTTTATGAAAGGCGTTATTTCGCCCGAAGGCTGCTGGGGACAGCGTTACAGCCTGGACGGAGAGGACAAGAGCATCTACAAGCAGGAAGACAACGTCGCACACGGGATTGCCATAATATGCAACTATCTGCTTACGGCAAGATACCTAAAAAGAGAAGTCAAGGACATGGATAACTTCTTCGCCTGTATCAATAAAGCGCTTGATTACAGTTATAAAGTACTCTACGAGAAGGAACTGAATCTTTTCTATTCCACCACCTCCATACATGAATCGGCCATGGAGGAAGGCTATACTTGCTGGGTTAATTTCACATTCCTCTACGCCTATTCCCTTGCAAACGAGGTTGCGACTAAAAAGGATAAGAATAATATCATAAGGCCTGAATTCCTGAACTTCCGTCACCAGTTCCTCTATTCGGTAAGTGAGCTTTTCATGTCCGGAAACAGATATATCAGGAGGACCGACCCCAATGGAAGTATGGATATGAGGCCCGACTTCACCCTTTTAAGCCCTTTTTATTACGGCTTCCTTCATTATAAAACACAGATGGAAAACAGCGTGAGGTTTATCGAGAAGCAGCTTTGGGACCCGGAGCTCGGAATGATGATGCGCTACCTGCCGTTTTACAAGGATTTCTCAACGCACGTACACGCCGGGAACGGGCCCTGGCTCCAGTACACCGCCATCCTAGCCCAGTTTCACTACTGGAACGGGAATCAAAGCCGCGGGGATGAAATCCTGAGTTCCATAGATAAATACAGAAGCGAGAAGGGAGAGATACCCGAGCACCTGTCAACATGCCAGAGGTTCGAAGAGTTCATGGAAAGGGAGTGGAACACCGGAATCGACTTTCAGAAGGAGTTTTACAAAGAAATTTTGCTGGATAACGTCGACTTCAATAAAATACTCGAAGAAGCGAATAATATGCACCGCTCGTACACCGAGTGCGGAACCAGGTGTATTTTTAGAGACGACACTAGTGCGGAGGGCGGATATATCCAATTCGCCACACCTCTCATGTGGTCCCATGTCGAGTATGCAAGAGCGCTGCTGGTTCGCGCCGGTGACTGGTGGAAAATTCACAAGGAAGAATAGATTTAAGCCAACTGTTATTAAGTACAATATTATGAATCCTTTCACTTGTAACAGCGTCTATTCCTTATAGAAATCCGGAGCGTATATATGAATATCTATCGGGACTTCCTTAAATGCCTTTCTTTTTGCCTTCTCACAGCGGCTTTTTCATTTTTAATTTTCTCTATTTCGTACCGTGAAGCGGGAGCATTCGACCACACTCACAAGCTATACGGGAAAGTGCTCGAATCATACGAGAAAGACGGGCTTGTCGATTACAGGGGTCTCAAATCAGATTCGGGAGATTTAAGAGCTTATATAGAGCAGGCCTCAAGTGTGACGGGTGAAGAATTTGAAGGCTGGAGCCAAGCAGAGCAGCTCGCCTTTTTATTAAACCTCTACAATGCCCGCACGTTCCAGTTAATAATAGATAACTACCCCGTTGAAAGCATTAAGATGATAGCCGCCGACTCAAAAGGGCCGTGGGAGGAGCCCATCGTGCTTCTTTTCGGGGACAAAATTACGCTTAACGCCTTGGAGAACGATTTTATAAGAAAGAGCTACAAAGAACCCAGAATCCACTTCGCCCTCGTATGCGCGGCCAAAGGATGCCCTCCGCTACTCGGCAAACCCTATACAGGAAGTAAATTAAACGGTCAGCTCGAATCTCAAACCCGTAAATTTCTGGCGGACAAGGACAAAAATTATGTGGACTCGGCGAACGAAGTGATAAGGTTATCCCCCGTATTTCAATGGTTTGAAGGGGATTTTTCGGACAAGTCAGGGTCGGTCCAGGCTTTTGTCGAGCCCTACTTCGGACAAACAGAGCTTGATGATTACAAGATTGAATACACAAATTACGACTGGTCGTTAAACGATTTCTCGCCGCAAAATAATTAGAAAATTCCGCGCTTCATTTTTTATTAACATTGAGCCGGTATACATAAAAAGCAGGAAGCATCCCAAGGAGAATCGAATATGCCGGGAACTATATTCGAACCTGTAAGACGATACACTAGATGGCTTCATACGCAGTGGCCTGCCGGAATCGTGGAGAAGCTGCCGGAAGTCAGGGAAGACTATTCGACGAACGTACCCGGCCTCTATATTGTGGGTGATTTAACCGGTATTCCCCTTTTGAAATTTTCCTCCGACTCCGGGGCGAGAGCGGTACAGAACATAGTTCATGACAAGAATTTTGAGAGCAAGCGCTCTTCCGACACGGAGCACGGCATACTGGACCTCGTGATAGTGGGAGCGGGGGTTTCGGGAATGGCGGCCGCGCTCGAGGCGAAGAACCAGGGTCTTGACTTTGAGATATTTGAAGCAACGGAGCCGTTTTCCACTATCGTGAATTTCCCCAAGGGAAAACCTATCTATACGTACCCGACCGATATGGTACCGAAAGGTGACCTACAGTTTACCGCTGAGGTAAAAGAGCCTCTCGTGGAGGAGATCAAGGAGCAGACCCTGGGGAAGGGAATCGAGCCCAGAATTGCAAGGGTCGAGAGGGTTATCAGCAAGGGAGATTACTTTGAGATAGTTATACCGGACGGGGAGAACCTGAAGGCGCTCCGCGTGATAGTAGGCATAGGGCGCTCGGGTAATTTCAGAAAACTCGGGGTTCCCGGCGAAGATAAAGACAAGGTGTACAACAGGCTCCACGACCCCCGCGACTTCGAGGGGAAGAATGTGCTCGTCGTGGGCGGGGGGGACAGCGCGCTAGAAACCGCGATTGCGATTGCAAGGGCCGGAGGATACGTAACTCTTTCTTACAGAAAAGAGGAATTCTCCCGTCCCAAACCCGAAAACATAGAATGTGTTAACAAGCTCATGGCGGACCCGATGGCCGACGTCTCCGTGGAGACGCCCTCCTCCGAGCGAATCTCAACCAGCACGGGCGGGTATATGCCGGAGAAGCATGAGCCCGGCAAGATAAATATCCTCATGAAGAGCGAGGTCAAAGAAATCGAGGACGATGACGTAACGATAATCGACAGCGACGGCAATGAAATTACTTTCCCCAACGACGCAGTATTCAGTATGATAGGGCGGGAGGCGCCGCTCGACTTTTTCAGGCGAAGCGGAGTGAAAATAAGGGGCGAGGTGGGCGTCAAAGGCGTGACAGCCATGATTTTGTTCCTGCTACTCATGACGTTTATCTACAACTGGAAAGCGGGAGGCTCGCTAACCAAGCTGTTTCAGGAAAATAACTGGTTCCCGTTTAACCTGCCCGGACTTTTCAACAGTCTGGGCGCGTCATTCACGCAGATGGCAAACGACCCCTCTACTTTGATCGGGACCGTTACCATCACGCTGCAGGAACCCGGATTCTACTACGCGCTGGCATATTCCCTTCTGGTAATAATTTTCGGGATTCTCCGCATCAGGAGACGCAAGACTCCCTATATAACCGTGCAGACCATCACTCTTACGCTGGTGCAGGTGATACCGTTATTTCTGCTTCCCTACTTCGTGCTTCCGTACCTGGGGTACAACGGCATATTTGACGCCGGTTTCATGAAATCCGCGGGAGACGCCCTTTTCCCGCAGGTAGACTACGGCCACGGACGCGAATACTGGCGGGCTTTCGGCTTCATCCTCGCCTGGCCCCTTTTCATTTGGAACGTATTCAGCTCGGAGCCCCTCTGGACGTGGCTCATAATCAGCGTCGTTCAGACCTTCGTGCTTATACCCCTGATGATCTACTTCTGGGGCAAGGGGGCATACTGCGGGTGGATATGCTCCTGCGGCGCCATGGCCGAAACGCTCGGGGATACACAGAGGCACAAAATGCCTCACGGCGCCAAGTGGAACCGCGTAAATATGATGGGTCAGGCTATACTCCTGATCGCCTTCATAATACTGATAGCCAGGGTCCTGAGCTGGGCATTGCCGGACACCGGTTTCGGCCAGTGGCTCAACAGCCTGTACGCGGGCGCTCTCTATGACTGGAAAATATTCGGCATACAGTTTAACTACAAATGGGTGGTCGATCTCTTTTTCGCCGGCATCATAGGATACGGGCTCTATTTCTGGTACAGCGGCAGGGTGTGGTGCAGGTTCATGTGCCCCCTAGCAGCGCTGATGCACATTTACGCGAGGTTCAGCCGCTTCAGGATTCTGGCGGACAAGAAAAAGTGCATCTCTTGTAACGTGTGCACGTCCGTCTGCCATCAGGGAATCGACATCATGAACTTTGCGAACAAGGGGCTGCCTATGAACGACCCCGAATGCGTCCGATGCAGCGCATGCGTTCAGTCGTGTCCCACCGGCGTGCTACAGTTCGGCCAGATAAACCGCAAGACAGGCGAGGTGATTAAGATCGACGGACTCGCGGCTTCTCCGGTATTAATGAAAGAGAATAAATAGGGGTGTAATTTAACAAACGGAAGGATAGTTCTTACGAAAAAAATCCAGCGTGACGGGACGCTGCCCGAATAACACTGAAAAAACTTTTAATATTTCCATCAACAAACGTGGCGTGTACTATTAGTGAAATCCCGAATCCGCGTATAAGCCTATGTTACCCAAAATCCTCGTCATTATCCCGGCCTATAATGAAGAAGACTCTATCGGAAAAGTAATTGCGGATATTCCGAAGGAGCTTGCTTGCGAGACAGTCGTCGTCGATAACGGCTCAACAGACAGGACAGGTGAATTGGCAAGTGAAGCCGGAGCGATTGTGTTAAGGGAAGACCGGAGGGGATACGGACACGCGTGTCTCAGAGGTATAGATTACGCTAAATCCAAATCCCGCGGGGAGCGCCCGGAGATAATCGTTTTTCTCGACGGGGATTATTCGGACTACCCCGAGGAAATGAGAATGATAGTGAGGCCAATAATCGAGGACGATTTCGATATGGTGATAGGCTCTAGAACGAGCGGGAAAGCGGAGAAAGGCGCGCTCCTGCCGCAGGCGGTCTTCGGAAACGCGCTCGCGACGACTCTGATTAAATGGTTTTACGGGGCGAAGTTCACCGACCTCGGCCCCTTCCGCGCAATCAAGCTAGACAGGCTGATTGAGCTTGGAATGACGGATACCACGTACGGATGGACGGTTGAGATGCAGGTAAAGGCGGCAAAAAGGGGGCTCAGGTGCACGGAAGTCCCGGTGAGCTACAGGAAGAGAATCGGAACGTCCAAGATAACCGGTACGCTGAGCGGCTCCGTTAAAGCGGGGTATAAGATTCTCTGGACGATATTTAAGCTTATTTGAAATACCATTGCCCGCTGAACTGTAATGAAATGATACCCCCATCCTGACCTTCCCCCTGGGAGGGGGAAGGACTTGGATAAGGAATCGCGGCTGGAAGCCAGTCCTACAGATAAAGAGATGAAAGGCGGGATTCTGAAACAAGTTCAGAATGACAAATAATAGATTCCTCGCTTTGCTTCGAAATGACAAAGAGAAGGCAAAAATAGTTTCTTCATTTTCATGATAAAAGAAGCAAAAATCACCGACTGCACACACATAGTGTGATTTCTGAAAAGATGGCTGAAAATCTTCTGTAACCCTCCAATGTTTTAATTCCACCCCCAGTCCTAAAACATTTTTATGAATTAACAAGCGATTTTCTTAACGCCAATTCTGTAATGTCGGGAAAGGAAAAGGAGTTCGGCATGACGGATTTGAGATTGCCGCGCTTCGCTCGCAATGACAAGTAAGAAATAAGGAGGAGATTTCTCAGGGAGTTTAGCGAAGAGTTTGATATGATACCCCCATCCCGACCTTCCCCCTGGGAGGAGGAAGGAAATTAATGGTATAAGGTGGCGGAGAAGTGTGGGGAAAAGGTGGGCACCCTTCGATTGGACTCAGGGTGAGCGGGTTTGAGTGAGGGCACCGAGAATCTTCGCAAGAGTGCTGTAGAAATCGTATATGAGCACACAGTGTGTGCATGCTTCGACAGTTTCCTCATGTTGTAAGCGTGGTTCTAATAAACAAAGTCCACAACGGTGCCGATGCGGAGCCAGAGTTTCGCGAGGCTGTTTAATATCCAGTTGCCGTCACCCGTGAATACCGCCACACTCGCCGAGCCCCCGACTCTCAAATGATAAATGTCCGGATCGAGATTCGTGATTCTGAGCCTGACCGGGAAACGCTGGGCGAGCCGCACCCAGTTCTCCGGGTTTTCCACGTCGGGAAGCTCACCGGACGGCATCCCCTGCCCCGCGCTCACGCCCCGGTCCGTGGTTTCGACGACCGCTTTGAATATAGTCCCCGGATAGAGCGAAACGCTTATCTCGGCATTCTGACCGGGGCGAATCTGCCCGATGCTGTTCTCCCTGAAATTCGCTACCACCCACCAGTTGTCCGTATCCACGAATGTGAGAACCGCGTCACCGACACTGATATACGCGCCCACCACAAGCTGAAGGTTCGTAACTATTCCGTCGCTGGGAGCGTAAAAAGTACTCTGGTTCAAATTATACTCGGCATTGGCCAGATCAGCTTCCACCTCTTTTATTAATGCATACTCGCCGTCAATCTTATATTCCAGAGCCTGCCGCGCCTTCTCGTATTCGGCCCTGGCCCTGAGCAGAGCCGCCTTACCAGAGTTCAGCTGATCGGTTGCCTGATCCAGCTCGAGTTTCGCTATATAGTTCTTTTCGGCAAGGGGAACGAGGTCGTTATAGCGTTTCGTGGCGTATATCAAATCGGCCTCTGCCTCTTTAACTCCCTGTTCGGCGGCTACGATATCGCTCTTGAGCTCGTCTATTTGCTGGCGCGTCTGAACGAGCCTGGCGCGGAGCAGCTGTACCTGGTATTCATACGGTCTCGGGTCGAGGCTGAACAGCTTATCCCCCTTGTTGACGCGCTCGTTATTTTCGACATATACCCGTATCACCTGTCCGTCCACCTGAGGGGCCACCTGAAGGACATACGCCTGAATATACGCGTCGCCAGTATAGGGTGTGTACCTGTCCAGAAGCACATAATAGAAAATCAGCAGGATAATTATCGATATTATTGTAATTACCCAGAATTTGGCTGAAAAAGCGATTTTGTTCATCTCAATACAGGACCCGGAGTCCTCTATAAAACTTTAAGAAGAAAGAAAACCTGAAAGTTTTCAATAGCGAAGTTTACAGCCTGAAACTGATTTTAATCAATCAGCAGGAGGACTCACCAGCCCCAGGGTCCGCCCATCCAGCCCCAGTAACCGAAGCCGCCGAACTCCGCCTGCTCCGCCAGCATTGCAGTCTCTTGCTCCTGATTAACAAGGTTGGATTCATATACCATCCTCTCGTAGCGCTCGTAGGCCGCCTGGTCGCCCGTCCAGACGCACTTGCAGTTCTGAGGGTCCGCGTACCAGTAGAGGGGCTTATTATCCCTAACACTGAACTGGACCTTATAGGGTGTAAGGGAATTCAGCATCTCGACCTGCTTGGGGGTCTCCGCGGGCACCATCTGAAATCCGGCCGCACCGAGCATCTCTTCCGTACTCCTGGTCTCTTCACTTTGTATAGCCGCACAGCCGATCAACAGCGAAACCAGCAACAACACCGAAAACGCGTTTCTTACCTGTATCATAATTTTCCTCCTTTAATCCTGTCCTTATCGGATTTTGCATACCGAGGGATTCTAACTATTCGGGCGCCAAATTAAAACTAACATCTAAACAGCCGGAATTAAACCGCACATGAAAATATCGATTATTAAAATGCAGATGACGCCCGCAAGGGTAACTTTTAGCGCGCATTCGATTCGGAATATGTTGATACAGGTTTGATGATTCATTTGTGCCCGGACAGGAAAAAGAACACCCGGATAGTCTCAGCTTTCATGTTCCCCCGCTAATTTATAAGTTTGTTTGCCGGGGGAACTCTCCCCAATCGCTGCTACGGCCTCAGATATCTTTGCTACAGAGGATAAGATACCGTCTATGCTCGTAACCAGCAGTGAAAGTTTCTCCAGGTCTTCACTGCTGAATTGCAATGATGCGCCTGATTCGCGGAATTCGGCCCTCCCGGATTTCACCTGTTCACTGAGCTCGTTAATATCAACTCCCGCCGCCGGATTCGTACCGGCTTTGAGACGCTCTGCAAGCCTATCGAACACAGTGCCGATTTTCTCGTAATGAGGAGACATAAAAGAGATATATTGATTAATCAAATCACTCCCCGCATCTATATATATAGTTTTTCTCAGGTTCTCGAGCTCAGCGTAAATTATCTCCAGAGACTCTATCACCTGAATGTACTCTTTGGAACGCAGGTCCCTTTCGCCTATTACATAGTGCGCGTCTTTTAAAAGCGCAGCGCTTGTGGGTAATTCGGAAGCTACGGTCATTACCTGCGATTCTACGTTTTTTTCATCCTTCCTGTCCAGCCTGAGCAGTGTTTTGAATACGAGTCCTGATCTGTGGAGCGCTGCCGAGAGCCCTTCCCTGAGCCTCTCAAGCGGGTCGACAGGCCAGACAAAATGCACTATGACTAACGCAATGACTCCCCCTATAATTACTCCGACAAACCGCTGAACGGCAATGGTAAATGAAGTGGGCGGTCCGTCGGTACCGAGCAGAATCAGCGGAAGGACTATGCCCATCTGGAATCCGGCATACGAAACCCGCTCGCTGCCCGACGCCGTATATGCCCCCAGGAATAAACCCAGCCACAGCAACAATAAAAAAACTGAAAAGTGTGTAAGTTGAGAGACGATTAAAATAACTCCCAGGCTATAAAGCCCGCCTACTATTACGGCCAGGAAACGGAGCTTCTCCTTCAGATGAGCCTGGCCTATATTTGCTGGCGCGGCTGTGACCAGTACCGCGGTTATTAAAGTCTCCACACTCGCAGGCAGATCAAAATAGAGGTCCCCGAACACGACAATCATTATCGCAAGAACTACTTTAATACTCAGTCTCAATCTTACCGGGTCAAGATGAAACCCGGCTGCGTCTCTGTACCTTTGCGAGGCCGGATTCCCGCTTATTCTCCTCAGTTTCATTTCTTTATACGCTTCGGCGCTCTGAATCATATTGTGGCAGCTATCAATTGCGTCAACTTCCCGAGCTATGTCTTTAATTACCTCAATTAATGTTCCAAACACGGTAACTTCGCTGTAATAATCGAAGTCCATCCCGGGTTTGTCATGCATTTCACGATATCTGTTCTCTAAATAATCGATGTCGCCGCGGAAATTAACGGATAAAGAATCTACTTTTACCCCCTGCTCTACAGCTCGCCCGAGATCTTTATAATGCTCCGATAACTGCCTGAATACTCCGGTTAATACCGAGACAACATCCTCGTCCGATAAAAAAAACCGCCCGTCAGAGAGAGTCTCACGCAAGGCCTCGACCTTAAGGAATATATTTTTAAGCCGCGCGACTAATTTTACGTACATATCCTCCGGAAATTCCGTATCTTTCGTCGCGGCGGCGGCTCTTGAAATCTGGGCTAGAAGGCCGCTGAAACTGTTCAGGGAAATTCTATTGGCACCGTTCCTCCGTTCCGACAGGTTAATTTTCTCGTCGACGAAATATTGAACCATGTCGCTAAAATTTATAAAAACCGAAGACATCATTTGCTTTAATAATCTTTCATGACGGGGCGGCCAAAGGAGAAAATAAACCGCCAGGGCAACTACTATGCCGAGCGCGGTCTGTAAAATAAGATGAATCCCCATTGAAGGTACACCGCCCGGATCGCTCATAGCTGCGATCATAAGCCAGGACGAGAAAAGCCCGGCCTGAAGCGCCCCGAAGGAATAGCGCGGACTGGAAAACACGTACATGCAAAACAACAACCAGACAACCATTAATATCAAATAGACCGGCTTAAGCCCGGTGAGCAGGCTCATAAACAAATAGGCCACAAATACTCCGATAGCGCTCCCAAAAAAAACTATTATCCCCTGTTCAACAGTAGTTTCGGGAATCATTACCATCAATATAAAAACATTGATCACGGCAAAAAACCCGTACTGGAAGTCTCCGAGGGCGTTTATGATTACGCAGATTATCGAAGCGAGCGCAACCTTGAGAGCCTTCTTTACACGGAACGAATTAAGTTGATCCTGGAATGTCATGTGAGCCTAGAACGTCCGCTTACTATTATCGCGTTTGAAAAGAGCTCCTGTCAACAAAGTGGAATCATTGACAACTTCCAATGTTTTATGGAATAATGGCGACGGGGACAAGGAACGGGAATTTCCAAAAACAGCACACAAAAGGAAAGACTATGATAATTCCGGAAACGATGGCGGGAGGGGCTCTGGTATTATGGTTTATACTTACCGGTCTATCTCTCATATACCTCATATATGATCTAGAAACAAACACCCCCTCCATGTGGGTGATGAAGCTCGCATGGATTCTGATCGTACTGTATATGGGCCCCGTGGGGCTTTTTATATATTTGCTCTCCTGCCGCCAGCCCTTGCCCGAAACGCACGACGATTATATAGCCCCGCACTGGAAACAGTCCGTCGGGTCGATGATGCACTGTGTCGCCGGGGACGCGACCGGGATAATTCTGGCGGCTGTCGTCACGTTCCACCTGGGGCTTCCGAACGGTCTCGACCTGATAATCGAATACTCCACGGCATTCGTTGTGGGACTGCTGATATTTCAGGCGCTCTTCATGAAGTCGATGATGGGGGGAAATTACCTGAAGGCCATCGAAAAGACATTCTTCGCCGAGACGGTTTCTATGAACTTCGTGATGGTGGGGATGATCCCGGTAATGGCGATAATGAGGGCCAGGATAGAGGGAGGGGACGATCCAAAGGGGCTCATGTTCTGGGGGATATCGTCTATCGCGGCTATAGCGGGTACCATGACCGCCTATCCTATAAATTCGTGGCTCGTCGGGAGCGGTCTCAAGCACGGGATGATGACCGCGGCATCGAGCAAGCCCACCATGCCGGGTACGTCGGGCGGGGGGCATCATGAGGAGCCGGATGTATCGCTTACGAAGAAATTCAGCGTTTTTCTACTCTCGGCGGCCTGCCTGATCGCGGCCGTATGGATTACCTCTTGGTTTGTCGAGCTTAGGGTTCGTTAACCGGGTGAGCGATAAAAAAAACCCGCCGCGCAAGTGATAAAATGCCCGGCGGGTTTACACAATAATGTCGTTTTTTAATTCGCGTATAAAAGGAACCCGAGTTTATTCATCCCGGTCAAACAACTCCCTCAGCTCTGTTTCACCTATCTGCTTAATGTTGGGAGGCGGGTTAGACGTACCCGGGGTAACGACGTCGGGAGCCTCCGGCAGAGAGACGCGACCGCCCTTCAGAATGAAGCTAAAGTCCGCTCCGCCCAACTGAGCGCTTCCGTGGCAGCCCATACAACCGCCCATGTTATATGTATCGGTCAGGTTTCCCTCCTCATCGAAGTCAAGCACGTTTTGATACGTCTGTCTCGACGGATCAAAATTGTCGAAGTTCGCCGGGAAAACCGTAGGCGGGCCCTGCGCTGACAGCTGTCCTGTGAAGAACGTGAGCGCATAGTCCGTTTCGATTGTGATGTCGTTCAGAAAATACGTTGAGATATTCCTGTCGCTATCCGGGTCGTCATCTATCTCCGTAATATCGAAAGGCTCCCACTGTACGTTCGTCAGTCTGTAGTGCTGCCATACGGAGGACTCGATACCGTTTTCTATGTTATACGCTTCTATGGATTCGTGCGCTTCTTTGTTCACCTGAATAACGACGTCCGGTATGGGATTGTCCCGGTAATTCTGGCAGATAAATCCGCCCTGGGGCAGCTCTCCGAAAATCTCCATATAGTAAAGACGGGAGCCGATATCCTCGCAGTAAGTGTTGCCGACTATATCGAGAGTAGGCGGGTCGCCGTCCATATAAACAAGCTCGGGCGTGGTGGACGCGCCGGAGGGCTGATTGATCACATTCCCGTCATCGTCCTCTACCGGCTGACCGTTCTGGGTGAGCAGGTTGTCGGCCTGCTCGAACGTGGCGAAGATAAAGTTGGGAGCGGTAGGGGTTTTATGGATTATATGCAGTCCGGTGAGCCCCCATACTGCTTCTCTGTAACATGCCTTATCCGGATCCGAATCATCCTGTTCGTAATACCTTACAACAGTGGTGTAAAACCTGCCGCTGTTTTTTTCAGCATCAGTGAGCTCCCTGAAAGCCGCTTTAACCTCGATCATACCATCCGGGAATTCGATAACGGGACCCGGCAGAGTCGAGGGGTCTCCGTTGCCGTCGGCAACAGCGGTGAAATTATCAACGAGGTCCCAATAGGGCTCGTCCGAAGGCGAAGATGTATGGTTCCAGAGCGAGAGCACCGGATCCACTACATAAACGTAATGCTCACGATTCCCCTTTGCCAGGAAGCGGATCAACTGCGGCGAGCCGTTGACGTCGGATTGGGAAGGAGACGCTCCGGCGAACATGCTGTCAAGACCGATTTGAGAAATCTCATCCAGATTTACCCATGCCGGGGAGTTAACCGGAGCCTGACCGTCGCAAGGATCCACTTCCCCGTCTTCGTAAACGTATTGCGGAGGCACGGTGTTGTAACCGAAATCCTGAGCCGGGTTATTAACAAACCCCGGAGGGTTGCCGCTGCCCGGGTAAATCTCGACTTTATGCCGGTATGTCTGCCAGACAAGAGGACCTTCAAAGCCGGGCTCGCCAAAGAAAAGATTATTATCGGGCGTATCCCTTGTCCCTGAAAGGGCGGGCCAGTTAAGCGCGATGAACTCCTGCCATGCGAAGATCGCCGCTTCCCTGAGGTCCGCATTCTGAGAACCCCCGGGTATGTCGGAAGGTGTTTCCGAATTTACAACTACAGTCCGCTGCGAACGATTGTTATTATTGTTGCAACCGCCGATACTCCCCAGAACAATAAAAATAAACAAAAAGCTTACAAACACTAAGTTATTTGCCCTTAGCATCATCATCCTCCTGAACTTTTTTATAAATTTTTCAATATTATAGCATCAGTTTAGGGTCAGCGTTCCAAAAAAATCCTGCCCGGCGCCGAGAAAGATTCCGCCCGCGAATGAATTGTCGATAGAAAGAAAGGGGCGGTTCCGGGAACTGTGTCTTTACCGGGGATTATCGGATTTACGTTATCAACAACCGTTTATTAAAAAACAATTTGTCCCTCGGCCATTGTAAAGAGCGTTGTTAAGAAACCCGGAGATGATAGAATTACCCTCATGGTAAGCCATGAAGCAGCTGAAGAGCTGAGAGCGGAGTACTCCCGGCGAAAAGATTCCATAAAAGAACAGCTGGATGAGTTTCAGAAAGTCCGCGAGGGAAGTGACGACGGGAGGGTTTTCGAGGAGCTCGTCTTTTGTATTCTGACCTCGGCTGTCGGACCCAGGGTCGGGCTTAAATCCTTAGACGCGGTAAGGGAGGTGTTGATGGAGGGCAGCGAGGAAGAAATCTACGCCAGACTCGAAGGAGTGCACAAGTACCCGGAAAAATCAGCCTACATAGTTCACACGCGCGATTATCTCAAGAAGGAATACGATCTAAAGCTGAGCAAGCTAATCGACTCCTTTACCGACCCGCTCGAGAGAAGGGAATTTTTCGCGCTCAATAAAAACATAAAAGGCCTCGGTTTTACGCAGGCGAGCCACTTTCTGAGGAACGCCGGTTTTAAGGGCTACGCGATACTCGACAGGAACGTGGTGAAAATGCTGTTCGACCTGGGCGTAATAGAGTCGCCGAAGCCGCCCTCCTCGAAGAAAAAATACCTGGACATAGAGGGCAGGATGAAAGAACTCGCGGAGGAAATCGGAATCGAAATCGACGAGCTCGACATGCTTCTATGGAGCATGAGAACGGGCCGTATCCCGTTATGACAACACTTTTATTTATCTTAGGGCTGGTAATTTTGATCATTGGAGCGGAATCGCTCGTGAGAGGAGCGTCAAGATTAGCCGCATCACTCGGGATTTCCCCGCTTATAATAGGCCTCACAGTGGTGGCGTTTGGCACGAGCTCGCCCGAGATGGCCGTAAGCGTTATCTCAAGCATAAACCATCAGGCGGACATAAGCCTTGGGAACGTAATTGGCAGCAATATATTCAACGTGCTGTTCATACTCGGGTTATCCGCCCTGATAGCGCCCCTTCTGGTATCCCGGCAGCTGATAAGGCTCGATGTGCCCATAATGATAGGATGCTCCTTTTTGGTGCTCCTGATGAGCCTGGGAGGGAATATAAGCAGGCTCGACGGAATAATATTGCTCGCGGGAATTATCGCTTATACGGCATTTTTAGTCCGGGAGGGCAAAAAAGAGAAAAAAGCGCCAGCAGACGAGTTTGCACGCGAATACGGGCAAAAGGGGAAGAAAACCGTAATTTTCGATATCCTGCTCGTCATGGCGGGGCTCGCAATGCTGGTTCTGGGTTCCCGGTGGCTTGTGAACGGGGCCGTGTATTTCGCGCAATATTTCGGGGTAAGTGAATTGATAATAGGACTGACTATAGTCGCAGTCGGGACGTCGCTCCCCGAAGTCGCCACCTCCGTAGTAGCGAGCGCGAGAGGAGAACGCGATATAGCCGTTGGCAATATCGTGGGGAGCAATATTTTTAACCTGCTTGCAGTGCTCGGTCTCGCCGGCATATTCTCGCCGGAGGGGATTCAGGTGTCGAAATCGGTCCTGAATTTCGACATGCCGGTCATGATCGCTGTCGCTGCCGCGTGCCTTCCGATCTTCTTTACCGGCAATATTATCGCCCGCTGGGAAGGGGGGCTTTTTCTCGTTTACTATATCGCCTACACGCTCTATATCGTTCTGTCAGCGACAAATAATTATCTTATCAGAACTTTTGTCCCCGTTATGATATGGTTTGTAATGCCTTTGACCGCTCTGACGCTTATTGTTTTATTCCTTCGCTCCGCCCGTAAAAACCGCGTGGAGAAATTGTAACGGTTCGTTAATCAGCCGAGATCATTGTTTTACCTTCCCAGCAGGGGCAATTCTCGCCTTCGTTGAAATGTACATCCTGACCGGGCGGATAAGGAGGAGCATGTCCGGCAGAATTCTCGTCGCGCGGGTGATTACATCTCCCCCAGAAGCTGCTGCACCCCTGGGGAAGCAGCTCCCAGTATTTGCAAGTACCGCATATTCTGTCCATATTCATTTTCGCCGCTCCAATTGCAAGCATCAGAGCTTTATCTCTATGAAGACCTCGGCATAATCCATAATCGTCACTCCGGAGGTCTCGTTGAAAACGGCCCTGTATCTGTTGAGGCCCGAGATGCCCTCGGTATAGTTCTTATACTCGACCTGGCTCCTGTGGGCTTCTATAGCGGCGTTTTTCATATGCATTTGAAGAGATATATCCTCGATCCTGTCATAATTCGGAAACGGGGTCCAGACCTCATAGCACCAGAGTTTAAAGCCCTTGGACAGCTCACCCGGCGGAATCTCTTTCATTGTTTCAAGAACCATCTGTGAGACCGTTCTGTGAGTCGGGTGCTTGTCAATTTCCGGGTGAGGCATATAAACCTCTCCTGGCTTGAACCTGGCAAACGCGGCTTTTAATTCGTTTTTGAATTTCTCCTGACTTCCTCCGCTTTTAACGTCATCTAATCCAAGGAGTATCAGAAAGTCGATACCGAGTATTCCCACGGCCTCTCTTGCCTCGGATTCCCTTACCTGAACCATCTCCTCCTCGCTGAGCCCGTACACGCTCGTACTCCTCCTGCCGTCGGTGACTACGAAGGATATAACGTTTACTCCGGCGTCTATGAGCCTGGCGACCGTGCCCCCCATACCTATTTCCATATCGTCCGGATGAGGGGAAATAACGAGCGCGTTCTTCTCTTCCATTATTTTGGCCATCCTTGACAATTCACTCTTTTCAATCACCATTAATTTAACTGAAAGGAGAATTAAGGAAATGGAATACGAACCGGTTATCGGACTCGAAGTCCACGCGCAGCTGCTCACAAAATCGAAAATCTTTTCGCCCGCATCGACAGAATTCGGCGCCCCGCCGAACTCACAGGTAACCCCCATATGCCTCGGCATGCCCGGAGTTCTCCCCGTGCTCAACAAGAAGGCGCTCGAATACGCTGTAAAGGCCGCCCTCGCTCTCAACTGCAAGATTCACAGCCGCTCCAGATTCGCCCGCAAAAACTACTTCTACCCGGACCTGCCGAAGGGCTATCAGATCTCCCAGTATGAAGAGCCGTTCTCGACGGACGGGTGGCTCGAAATCGGGACAAACGGGTCTGTCAAGAAAATAAGGATTACGAGGATCCATATGGAAGAGGACGCGGGGAAACTGATACACGACAACAGAGGAAATTCGAGCTTCGTCGATCTCAACCGCGCCGGGGTCCCGCTTATCGAAATCGTAAGCGAACCCGATATCAGAAGCCCGGAAGAGGCGGTCGAGTACATGAAAAAAATGCGCTCGATACTAAGATACATAGGCGTCTGCGACGGGAACATGGAGGAGGGAAGCCTGAGGTGCGACGCGAATGTATCCGTTCGTCCCGCGGGCACTAAGGAACTCGGCACAAAAGCGGAAATAAAAAACGTAAACTCGTTCAAGTTCGTTCAGAAAGCGATAGAGTATGAGATAAAGAGACAGATATCGCTCCTGGAGAGCGGGGAAAAGGTGGTTCAGGAAACTAGACTCTTTGATTCCGTAAAAGGGGCTACCTTCTCGATGAGAACCAAAGAGGAGGCGCACGATTACAGATATTTCCCGGACCCCGATCTTCTGCCCGTCGTCATAGAGGAGGAGAGGATCGGGGAAATAAGCAAATCGCTCCCCGAACTGCCGGACCGGAGGTATAAAAGGTTTATTGAAGAGTACAAATTACCCGAACACGACGCGTCGGTGCTTACCGCGTCAAAGGAAATCGCCGACTACTTCGAGCAGTGCGTGGGGGCGTATGAGAACCCTAAAACGGTGAGCAACTGGATTATGACCGAAGTCCTGAGAGAGGTTAAGGAAGGGAATGAAGCGGAGTCGATGCCCGTCACCTCGGAAAGGCTCGCCGAGCTGCTCATTCTTGTAGAAGAGGGGACTGTAAGCGGTAAGATCGCGAAGGACATATTCGCCGATATGGTATCGAGCGGGAAGTCCGCCGGGGAAATAGTAGAGGAAAAGGGGATAAAACAAATCTCTGACCGCTCGGAGCTTGAAGCCATAGTGGCGGATATTCTGAGTAAATACCCTGAGGAAATTTCCAGATACAAAGCCGGAGATCAAAAGCTTATCGGATTCTTTGTAGGGGAGATCATGAAAGCTACCCGGGGGAAGGCGAACCCGAAAGTCGTAAACGACATTCTCAGAAGCGAGCTTTCAAAATAAACACGGACTTTCGTGTCACCGACCGGCTTTCTTTCGGAAACAGGACTAGACCTCGAATTTGCTTAGCTCGTACATGAGATTTTTCAGATATTCAGAGCCTGTCGCACCGACCTTTTTTCTGATGGCCTGCCATTCCTCAATCGGAATTGTGAGAAAAACATCAACAACTTTCGGATCGAACTGCGAGCCCGAGGCTTTTTTAATTCTCTCTACGGCCACTTCAAAAGACATAGCATCTCGGTAAACCCTTTTGCTCGTCATCGCGTCAAGCGCGTCCACAATCGAAAATATCCTTGAGCCAATCGGTATCTTCTCACCTTCAATACCCCTGGGATAGCCGCTCCCGTCATAGAACTCATGGTGCGCGTGGACTATTTTTGACGATTCCTCCAGAAAATCGATTTTTTTCAGGAGATCGTAACCGAACCCGGCATGCTTCCTCATCAATTTCCACTCTTTGTCCGTGAGTTTATCGGGTTTGAGAAGTATATGATCCGGGACGCCGATCTTTCCAATGTCGTGTAAAAGAGCGCCCTTGGCGAGGACGGATAATTCCTCCCGGCTAAGGTTCATACGCCTTCCCAGGTTGAGAGCGTACTCCGTGACGCGGTAAGAATGATATCCCGTTTCATGTTCTCTGAGATCGAGCGCGAGAATCATGGCCTCGAGGGTGCCGGAGTAGAGCTTTATAAGCTCATGCGTCTGTTCGGTAACCCTCTTTTCAAGGTTTATTTGATAATCCTTGTTGGCTCTAATTAAACGCGCACGTTCAATGGCTCGCTTTATTACCAAATCCACGTCCATGACGTTAAAAGGCTTAAAAATATAATCATAGGCGCCTTCTTTCAGGGCATCTCGTACATTTTCAATCTCGCGGGAAGCCGAGACCATGATGATGGACATGTCGGGAGTGTACCTTTTCAGCTTTCTCAGAGTTTCTATGCCGTTGAGCTCCGGCATTTGAACATCCAGAAGCACGACGTCATAATTCCTGTCACTGGAAAATTTCTCAAGGCACTCGAGACCGTTCCGGGCGACGTCGCAGCTGTAGCCGAACTCTTCCAGAGCCTCTACAAATAGACTTCTGATAGCAGCCTCATCGTCTACAATCAGAATCCTCTCTTTATCCTCTGAGCCCGTTGCCTGTGTCAATTCATTAACCGATTGCATGTTACTAATTATTGATACAGCTTATATATGATAATTTCAAGCCGTAAATCCCCATCAAGAAACTTGCAAATCAAGTATTCCGCCTCGGGATGAGCCTGAAAGAATTTCGGTTATCAACGTTATTCATAATTTTATCACTATTTAAATCAGTATACTATAACAGGTTTGACACGAGCTTTTTTAGAATGTATTTTCCAACCGAATTTATGAAAAAGGCAACTCTGGTAATCGAGGACGGCACGGTATTCGAAGGCTACTGTTTCGGCGCGGAGGGCGAGGCTTATGGAGAGGTTGTTTTCAATACATCGATTACGGGATATCAGGAAATTCTGACCGACCCTTCTTACAACGGTCAGATAGTAACGATGACCTACCCCGAAATAGGAAATTACGGAGTAAACTCGGAAGACGTCGAGTCCGGAAGGCCGTTTTTAAGAGGCTTCGTCGTCAAGGAATACTGGAGAAATCCGAGTAACTGGCGCTCCGAGGATGATCTGGGATCCTATCTCTCAAAATACGGCGTCGTCGGAATAGAAGGCATAGACACGAGGGCGCTTACGAAGTTGATACGGTCAAAGGGGGCGCAGAAGGGGGTTATCTCGACCGTCGATGGAGACCCCAGAAGCCTTCTAAAAAAGGTACGTTCTTCTCAGGGAATAGTGGGGGTCGATCTGGTAACCGAGGTAAGCTGCGAGGATCCGTATTCATGGAACGTGGGCACAAGCGCCTGGAAACCGGCCAATGAAAAGCCTGTCAGGGAAAAGCAGGAAAACTTCAAAGTGGTGGCGTTTGACTACGGCCTTAAACGAAACATTTTGAGGAAGCTTGTCGATTACGGATGCGAAGTGTTGACAGTTCCTTCGAGGACGCCTCCCAATGAAATTTTGTCTATGGAACCGGACGGCATTTTTCTCTCCAACGGGCCGGGGGACCCGTCCGCCGTGGCATACGCGGTAGAAACCGTAGGCTCGCTCATAGGGGAAAAACCTATTTTCGGTATCTGCCTGGGGCATCAGATACTGGGCCTCGCGCTCGGGGGAAAGACGTACAAATTGAAATTCGGGCACAGGGGCGCGAATCAGCCCGTGAAAGATCTCAGGACCGGGAAGGTGGAAATTACATCACAGAACCACGGGTTTGCAGTTGACGCCGGCAGCCTGGGGAACGACGTTGAAGTGACTCATATAAATCTTAATGACGATACGGTGGAGGGACTCAAGCATAAAAACTATCCTGTTTTCTCGGTTCAGTATCATCCCGAGGCCTCTCCCGGGCCTCACGATTCTTCCTATCTGTTTGATGAATTCGTGGATTTGATGAAAAAATATAAACAGTAGCGCTCCGAAGCAAAATTAAATTATCCCAAATTTTATAATTAAGCACCCAGAACCGTTAGATATTCTCAGGATTGACGGCAAATTCAGATTGATTATTATCAGGGATATGTCCTACGCCGCTCTTTGCTCAAGCACGTCCCGGGCGAGCTTTTCGGCCTTGTCTATACCGTCGACGGACTCACCTGATATGATTTTCAGAGCTTCACCGCCTATCTCGATAGTGATATCAAAATTCTTTCTCTTTGCGGTTTCGAACTCGGCAAGCGGGAAAATAATGTTGTCTGCAAATCTGTAAAAAGAGTCCGTTGTCCTTCTTCTTACCTTTCCGTAACCCTTGACCATTGAGGCGCTTCGCGCAATGAGACAACCGAGGTTGTAATCGAGCATGGAGTAATGTTGAACCGACTCTATGTACTTCTTTATCAGCCTGTGCTCTTTTTTATATCTGAAAGAATGGCGCCTGAGGAATTTTATTTTGCTCAGAAACCAGAGCCTCGCATACCCCGTGAATGAAGTGGTGGTGGGTGTCTGACCGAAGGTGAGCGGCCTCTTCCTCTTCCATACCTTTTTGAACGCCCTGCTCTCCGTAAGACGAACTACAGGCGCCACAAGAACATAAGGAAGAAGCCCGTATACTTCCTCCGCATCCGGTTTCAGGTAATCAATTACCTTGAAAACCTGATCGTCCCTCAACCTCATCTCTTCCTTTATACGCTTGAATCTGTCCGATCTTATTTTGAGCTCGGCTACGCGTATGCCGTCCTCATAACTCATTAAAAGAGCGAGGTTTTTCGCGAAATCCTCCGTAAGCCTGCCCCCTCCCCCTTTCATCTTCCGGTCTATTTCATGGACCTCGCTTACATGCTCAATATACCTGTCAGCGTATTCCACATCCTGGTAATCGATAAGCCTGTAAATCGATTCCGCCACGATCTCCCTCACATTGGGGGGGAAGACTGTTTCGAGTCTGGAGATTCTGGCCAGATATTCCTCTCTTTCGTATTCTTCAAGCTTGTCCGCCCTCTCGCCTATGAAGTCCTCCCAGATTACGGAGGGTTTCGCGTCCATTTCCGATTTCTTTTTCGAGGCTACGAAATGCCACCCTACCTCAAAGGCCTTGAGGTTGGGTTTTACCGCTACTCCCACCTGCTCAATCGCGCTCAGGAAAGATTTCTTCTCGACTGGCATCGCGCCCGAAGCCGAAAGGGCCCCCAGCAAAATCGCGTTCACCGCAAGCTCATCCATGCCGTTTTGCTTGGAGAGCTCGAGCGCATCGAGCTCGATAAGTCTGGAGGAGAAGGCCGTAGCTATCTTTCTCAGATTTTCGTCAGAGTATATACCGCTGCCGATGGGCATTTTCTCAAGAGTGGAGTATATCCTGTGCGTGCTGGTAACAATGGTGGTTTTATCGGATCCGTAGCCGAGCTCAAGCGCCCTGCCCAATTCCAGAAACTCCTGCGAGACGATGATATCCACTTCTCCCGGCACCGGGAACTGCGCGAATATAATCTGTTCCTCACCGGAGTCCGATTTCGGATACGCTTCGAGGTAATAAACGGTAGAGCCGCCCCTCTGTGACAGACCGGGAAGACTGATACCCTGAACATCGTATTCCTCTATGAAGAACGCCTGCACAAGCCATTCTGTAAGCACACCTCCCCCCTGTCCGCCGACAGCGGGAATCAGAATCCTTATTAAGTCACTTTTACCCTGCATATCAGTTTTTACAACCCTTTATCCAAGACATAGTACTATAAATCAAGCCACTTTGGAAAGGAACCCGCCGAACAGGATTTACTCATATTAAAGAGAGTGCGGAAGGTAATATAACAAGCCGGTTTATAATCAGCCTCCTTATGAAACGGGCAGCCCGTTTAGCATCTGGACCACAGCGAAAAAACGTTCAACCGGGCCAGCCGTTACGCGAAATCATATGAAGCAAAGAGCGGTTTATCCTTGCTCCCAGTCTGTCGAAAATAGACGGGTTATCTATTATTTCGACTTTGTAGAACGAGGGACAAAGCACGGCGGCATGCGCAATCTCACCGCAAAGACCGCACCCCACACAGGAATGCTCAATGTGAGCCACGGGGTCGTCTCTGAGTATCGTTGGGCTGTCTTTAAGCGTAAGCGAAGGGCATCCGTTATACCTCATACAGGAATGATCCCCGGTGCAGACTTCAGGGTCGACGCCGAGTTTCTTCTGCACCATGCGTTTGCCTTTTTTAATATTCTTTTTCAAAACCACCTTTTCTCTTCTGGTCTTTTCAAGCTGGCACTCGCCCCTTGAAATTATGACTTTAAGCCCCTCCTCTTCCTCATACGCCTCGGTAAGCACATCGAGGGACTCCGTCAGGTCGTAGGGATTCACCGTCTTTATCCATCTGACGCCCGCGCCCCTCAGGGCTTTCTCGATGTCCATGCCCACACCTTCCTGCCTCATATTCTTCCCCGAGGCCGGGTTTTCATGGTGTCCTGTCATCGATGTCCAGAAATTCTCGAGTATAATCAGAATCGCGTTCTGATTGTTATAAACAGCGTTGGCTATACTGGTTGTGAGCCCGCTGTGCCAGAACGTGCCGTCTCCCATGAAGGAAATAAACCTCTTGTTCGCCATACGGGAGAGGGCGCCCGCGGAAGCGAGCCCGATTCCCATTCCGGTGATAGAATTGCTGAGATCAAACGGCGGGAGTCCGCTCATGGAGTAGCAGCCTATGTCGGACGCGTAGTAGGATTTGCCGTAATCCTCCTCGAGTATCTTAATGGCTGTAAAAATAGGCCTTTCGGGACAGCCGGTGCAAAAAACCGGGTTCCTCTTCGCAACGGGCTGTTTCAAAAAGCTAGCCGCTTTCTCTTTATGTTTTTCGGTAAATTCGCTTCTTTCCTTTATTCTCTCTTTTTCGTAATTCGAGCGCGTGTTCTTAAGTAAAAAATTCCCGACGCCCTTGGCTATATGATCCGGCGTGTACTCGCCCGCCTGAGGGAGAATATCCTTGCCGAATATATCGAGACCCAGCTTGGACCTCTGGGCGATGGACCTTATCTGCTCTTCGAGAAGATTGGGCATTCCCTCCTCCACTATGAGCACCGCTTTTTTGTCCCGCAGGAATAATATTATCTCTTCAGGCACGAGCGGGTTCGTTACATTTAAATTGAGAATCGGTATTCTCGATTCCCCGTGGAGGTTCGCCTCGCCCAGATTGTAGAGGCACCTCATCAGGGAGTTGAATATCATTCCGTGCGTGATGATTCCTATATCGCTGTCGTTGCCCTCGAAGAACTCGTTAAGCTTTCTCTCGAGAATAAATCTCCTGGCCGCGGGAATCCTCTCATGGTACTTCTTCTTTTCATGGTCGAACGTATATGGGGGAAGGGGAATCTTCTCGAGATCGGTCATCAAGTCATCAAGGCGGTTATTCATGCTTATCACCGGGTCATCGTTGTCCTTGCACCTCATCTTGTTTCTTATATGGGCTACTCGCGTGGAGAGAAGAAACATAACGGGCATATTGGAATACTCGGAGAGCTCGAATCCCGCCTCTACCATATTCGCCACATGCTCGAGGTCCCCCCTCGGGTCTATCACTGCCATCGTTGACTTAAGCGCGAACGGAAGAGCGCGTTCGGCGACGCAGGTGCTGTCGCAGCCATAATCTTCCCCTACGATTATCATAGCGCCGCCCGTGACCCCGGACGACGATATATGGGAGAGGGCGTCTGAAGCCACATTCGTACCGACGATCTTCCAGTTCACCGATCCGCGTATGGGATAGCTTATAGAAGCGGATAGAAGAGACGCCGCCGACGCTTCGTTCCCCGAGCAGTCGAAATAAATTCCCTTATCTTTAAGCACGGCCTCGTATGAATCTGAAATCGCGTCTATCAAACCTGCGGTCGGAGAGCCGGGATAGCCTCCCAGATAACTTACCCTGGACTGAAGAAACGCTTTCAGTATCGCGAGCGGAGTGTCACCAAAGAGGGTTTGGCCCTTTCCGTAATTCAGTTGATCGAGTAGTTCTTTTGAATATGCCATAGCTTCTCCAGCTTCTGAGCCACATTAGAACTTCCGAATGTAATAATCTACCAGAAAAGGGATATTTTTACCAAAAAATAAAATCTGAAAATACTAATAAAGCGCTCGACTATCTGCCGTATTCCGGGATAGCCAGTCTGTTCTTTACATGTTTGAAATACTCCATCAAAGCCAGCTCCTGGCCCGGCGTCACCAGATAAAAAGGCCTTTTCAGCTTTACGGTCTCAAGCGCGGTCAGGGGGCCGATTTTTAAATAATGAATCAGGAAACAGGCTATCATCAGATTCGTACGACCCATTCCGGCGTAGCAATGTACGGCAATCCGTCTGTTATTTTTAACCTCGGACTCGGTGAACTCGACGAATTCCTCAAAATCACGAAGCTGGGGCGCTCCGAAATCGTCCACAGGGATGTGCTTTACGGTAAACCCGCTGTAATCCCTGAAATGCTCCTCTTCCTCAAGGTTTACTATTGTCTCGATTCCCATGGCCCACAGATAATCAAGGTCTTCTTCGAGATCGTAAAACAAGCCGGGCCTTTCCATACCGGCAATCTTGTCCTCTATCACCCAGGAAAACCTGTCAGGCACGGCTGACTCCTCCCCTTTTTAAGCTCGGCCACGAATTTATCCGCCTGTCTGGTGGGCTCGGGAAGCCTGTACCCCCGTGCGCAAGCAAGCGCAATATCCCGCGCCGAGTCCGTATCTATTTTATGCCCCACGGATACGAATACGGGCTTTATCCCGTCCCTGGTCCTTAAAACAGCGCCTATGCATCCCCCCTTTTTTGATAAAAGGGGCGACCACGAGCCCTTATCCCCCCCCGGCTCCTCAAACGTCCCGTAGAGCCTCTTTTTGGCGACTCCGAGCGCAGGCGTATCAAGCAGAACACCTACGTGGCACGCTATACCGAAACCGCGCGGGTGCGCTATGCCCTGACCGTCTATCATGAGAAGATCGGGCTTATTCCGGAGCTTTCGGTATGTCCGGATGATGGCCGGTCCTTCTCTGAATGCGAGCAAACCGGGGATATAAGGGAAATTATTCTCAACTTCGGAAAATACGCGTTCGATCTCCACCATATCCGGATACGAGAATAATATTATTCCGCAGAGGAGCTTGTTCTCCTCCGTGAGTACGGCTAAATCGGCTCCTGCTATGGTCCGCGGTTTCCCCAGGACCGGAGAATTTATTACTCTTTTGCTCAATTCCCTCTGAATTTCAAACGCTTCTTTAACAGACGGCGGATCACCGCCGTAAAGCCGTTCGATTCTGCTTAAATCAATGGAATCCATATATCTCCCTGATGACCCTTTTGAATCTCGGAGCGTAAATCAACTCAAAGGCAAGCTCCTTTCCCGGAAAGAGCCTGAGCGCGAAATTTCTTACTTTCACCACGTGCTCAAGCGCTTCCTCCCTTGTCATTGCCGTCTGATACATGAGGGATATGGTGAAATCCGCCATAAACCTGAGCATCTTGATCTTCCTGTTCTCTTCCGTAATTTCTTCTCTGGTGGGTTTTACATTTTCCATTTTTAATAAAAACGGTATTTCGCCGCCCCTAGTCTTTAGTATAAGAAGTATACCTCAAGCCCGCGGCCAAACAGAAGCTCCCCTCAAGCCCGGCCATAGTTAGCGGTTTATTTGTCCAAGCGTGTAAAATTCGGTAGAATCAACGGCATCCGCGGCCACAGGCGAGGAACAAGATATGAAGCTCAGAATGGCGTTTGTCATGGACCCCGTTGGGACGATCAATACAGAGAAAGACACAACATTCGTGCTGATGCTCGAAGCTCAGGCAAGGGGTCACGAAGTATGGTACCTCGAGCTCAAGGACATATTCGTGAAGAACGCCAGGGCATTCGGTAACGCAACGGAGCTCACACTCAAGAGGGGGCAGAATTATTACAAACTCGGCGCAACCGGGACGGTAGAGATGGAAAGCTTCGATGCCGTATGGATGAGGAAAGACCCCCCTTTCAATCAGGATTATATATACGCCACTTACATACTGAGTCTCATTGACGAGAAAAAAACCAAGGTAATAAACGAGCCCCGGGGCATAAGAGAGTCAAACGAGAAGCTATATACCCTTTACTTTCCCGAATGGATACCCGAATCCCTGGTCACAAAAGACCTTACGCAGCTGAGCACTTTCCTGGCCGAGGTCGGGGGGGAGATTGTGGTAAAACCGCTCGACGGCCACGGAGGGGAAGGCGTTTTCTACGTCCGGGAAGGAGACAGAAACGCTAACGTGATACTGGAAACCGTCACGGATTTCGGAAAACGCTACGTACTCGCGCAGAAATTCATAGAGAAGGTAAGCGAGGGGGACAAGAGGATTATACTCCTAAACGGCGAGCCTCTCGGGGCTGTGCTCAGAGTGCCCAAAGGGGGAGGCGAATTCAGGTGTAATTTCCATTCCGGCGGAAGCGCCGCGAAATCCGACCTTACCGAAAGGGACATCGAGATATGCGAGGCTCTCGGGCCCAAACTCAGGGAGGACGGGCTTTACTTCGTCGGCATCGATGTCATCGGCGGCTATATAACGGAGATAAATACGACCAGCCCAACCGGGGTACAGGAAATAAACAGGCTTAACGGGGTTAAGCTCGAGGCCGAGGTCATAGACTTCGCGGAGGAGCTTTGCTCGAACTTACGCGCCCGGTAAAAAAGCCTATAATTTAGAATTTGATAGTGCAGCTGAAAACAGGAGTTGACTATGAAAATATCGAAAGAGGACGTTTTAAAGGTCGCCGAGCTTGCGAGGCTGGAATTCGGGGAGGAAGAGCTTGAGAAATTCACGGAGCAGCTCGGAAACATCCTTAGTTATATTGAAAATCTGAACAAACTGGATACAGACGGGGTAGAGCCCACTTCGCACGTGCTCGACGTAGCCACTCCCCTTAGAGAGGACGAGGTTCAGGACTGGCTCACGCCGGGTGAGGCGCTTCAAAACGCGCCCGAGGGAGTGGACGGTTTCTTTGTCGTCCCGCAGGTCATTGAGGACTAAGGAGAATTACATATGGAACTGCCTTTTTTGACAATCTCAGAAGCGTCCAGGCTGATAGAATCAAAGGAAATTTCCCCTGTCGAGCTTACGGGATCCATACTTGAAAGAATCGGCGCGGTCGATCAAAAGCTCAATTCATACATAACCGTACTGGCCGACAAAGCGCTCGAGTCCGCGAAAGCAGCCGAGAAGGAGATTTCCTCGGGCAGTTACCGCGGCCCGCTCCACGGTATCCCGCTCGGACTCAAGGACATATTCGTCATGAAAGGCGCCCCGTCAACATGCGGGTCGAAGATGCTTGAGAACTTTTTCTCCCCGTACGACGCCACAGTGACGGGGAAGCTGCTCGACGCAGGGGCGGTAATTGTCGGGAAAAACAATATGGACGAATTCGCCATGGGTTCTTCCACCGAAACCTCTTATTACGGACGAACGAACAATCCATGGGATACGGGAAGGGTTCCCGGGGGCTCGAGCGGCGGCTCCGCTGCCGCGGCAGCGGCCTCCCTGTGTCTCGGGTCGGTAGGGACCGACACGGGGGGCTCAATACGCCAGCCGGCGTCTTTCTGCGGTGTGGTCGGCATGAAGCCGACGTACGGGCGGGTGAGCAGGTTCGGCATGATCGCATTCGCCTCGTCGCTCGATCAGGCGGGCCCCCTTACGAAAACCGTCCGGGACACGGCTATAATCCTTAACGCGATATCGGGCCACGATGTCAAAGACTCCACATGCGTAAATATCCCGGCGCCGGATTACACCATCAGCCTCAGGGACGACATAAAGGGGATGAAAATCGGCGTGCCCGGGGAATATTTCATAGAGGGAATGGACGGGGAAGTAGAGGAGGCGGCCAGGAAGGCCATAGCGCTACTCGAAGACCTGGGGGGAGAGGTAATTGAAATATCCCTTCCCCATACGGAGTACGCGGTCCTCACGTACTATATAATCGCCCCGTCCGAGGCGAGCTCCAATCTGGCCAGGTACGACGGCGTGAGGTACGGATTCCGCGCCGAGGAAGCCGGGTCACTCAGGGAGATGTATTTAAAAACACGGGCCGAAGGGTTCGGGAGCGAGGTAAAAAGGAGAATAATGCTCGGCACTTATGCCCTTTCCGCGGGGTATTACGACGCATATTATGTGAAGGCGCAGAAGGTGAGGACGCTCATTAGAAGGGATTTCGACGAGGCCTTTAAGAAAGTGGATGTCATAGCCGCGCCGACCACGCCTGAGGTAGCGTTTAAGTTCGGAGACAAGACGGACGACCCGGTCAAGATGTATTTATCGGATGTGTTAACCATCCCCTGCAATATAGCCGGACTGCCCGGAATATCAGTCCCTTGCGGGTTTTCATCAGACGGGCTTCCCATAGGTATTCAGGTGCTCGGTAAAGCTTTCGAAGAGGGGTCTGTGCTGCACGCGGCGCACGCGTATGAGCGGCACGCGAAGTGGTACGAGAAGAGACCCGGGATATAAAATAATCGATGTTCCATTTTCATATCTGAAACGGTAATATGTAGATAGGGAGATACGAACCATGACTGAGAAGAAAAGGGTCTGCATGATATGCGGGAAGCCGTCCGAAGCTTCAATCTGCGAATCATGCAAGGCGCAAATTCAGGGTGAGGCGGCGGAGAAAAAAATTAAAGCGGAAAAACAGGCGGCAGTCGGCTCTGAGGTTGAAAAGGACAAAATAGTTAAAAAGCACGAGCAACGAAAGAAAATAATTACCGAGGACTGACTGAGATTAAACCATTCCTTTACTTGCCCCTATTTGTCCCAAATCGCGAGCGCCCTTTTATAGGTCCGGCTTTTGGAATAGCCGGACTGTTTTGAGACCCGGCTTACGGCATCCTTCAAGCTCGTACCCTGATTTTTAAATGATTCGAGGGAGTTATCAATAGCGTCAATATCTACCTCGTCCGTTTTGCCTGAAACACCTTCAACAACAATTACAATCTCGCCCTTGACAGCATTGCGCTCTTCGAGGATGGCTATTATCCGAGAAAGCTTCCCCCTCAAGGTCTCCTCATACAGCTTGGTTAACTCCCTCGACAGAGAAACGTCCCTGTCTCCGAGCACTTCCGACATCACCGTCAACGTCTTTATAACCCTTTTCGGGGATTCATAGAATATGAGGGTTTCAGGGTAGCTCTTTATCCGCTCCAGAAAACCGGTCAACGCCTTTTTAGCTCTGGGCGGAAATCCGAAAAAGGCGAAACTAGACGTGGGGAGTCCCGAGACGCTTAAAGCGGATACTGCCGCAGACGGGCCCGGAACTGTCAGCACCTCTATATTTTGCTCCGAGGCAAGCTTGACGAGTCTGTAACCAGGGTCGGAAACCCCGGGCGTGCCCGCGTCTGAAACGAGGGCTATACTCCTTCCCTCCTTCAGTACAGATAGGAGATCCTTCGCTTTTTCTTTCTCATTGTGCTCGTGGTAACTGACAAGGGGTATGGTAATTCCGTAGCGCGAGAGGAGCTTCTTCGTAACCCTGGTGTCCTCACAGGCAATTATATCTACTTCCTTAAGCACCCGGAGCGCCCGTACTGTAATATCCTGGAGATTGCCGATCGGGGTTGAAACGATATAGAGCCGCGCACTCATTTAGTCAAAACATACCCTGACATAAGCAAGAGCTCGATTTTTATTTTCACCACTCGCACGGGCCCTACAGAGGTTAAAATCATAAATCTTTCAAAGAAAACTTCTATTTTCAGTCAATATTACATCTCTTATGCGACTCGTAATTTATACATTTATCGTTATCCTTTCCGCCGTCGAGGTTATCCAACCCGATCCCGCCGTCAAGAAAGTCTTCCCCGTCATTGCCCTCGATGTAGTCATCGCCGTCCCCTCCGTAAAGGACATCGTTATCCCTCCCGCCTCGGAGGTCGTCATTGCCCGCGTCGCCGTAAATAATATCTTCGCCGGAGCCGCCCGTAATCGTATCGTCGCCATCGCCGCCGCAAATAACGTCGTTGCCGTCAAGACCCTTGATTGTGTCATCCCCTCCCATACCAACGATTACGTCCGAACTGAACGTTCCGTTTAAGGTATCGTCCCCATCCGTACCCACGATACTAGCCACTTTACCCTGGCATGTCGGGGGAGCCTGAGGTTTCGCCTCATCCTGAGCGAAAGAAAAATCAGCACTGATCAGAATAAAACCCAATAGGGCCAAGACACTCACGATTGTTATTTTCATCATAACCCTCCCTGAATAATATATTTAATTTCAATTAAACAATTTCGCGGAGAAAAAGTCAAGCCGCCTCGCCCTCCCCGCGGGCGGCAACCTTGAAAACATAACGGAAAACCGGCATCTAAATACTCCAAAGGCAAACGGATCGGAGGATATAAAAATGCTTATTCACCTTTCATTAATGGCGATCATATTTCTACTGCCCGTAGCAGCGGGCGCGGAGCCGGAAAGCCCGGTATGCAGTCAAAACCGGGACGGCATAGTCAAGGATTATTACCCCGATGGAAAAATCAAGACCGAATGGATGTGCAGGGACGGACATTTGAACGGAGAAACCAAACTCTATTACGGAAACGGGAAGTTAGAGAAGAATTCGATGTATGTAAATGATGTAAGACAGGGCGTGACGTACGGATACTACGAAAGCGGCGAACTGAAAAGCGTCTGTAATTATAAAGCGGGGAAGCTTGACGGGCCCCATAAAATCCTTGACGAGGACGGCCTTATCAAGGAATTTACAGTCTATAAAAACGGGGTAGATGTGGGAATCGAGTGACAGGTTCGAAAAAGAGCATATTAAGCGATTATGAGATGGCGGAGGGCGAGGGATTCGAACCCCCAAGTCGGTAAGGACGCCGGTTTTCAAGACCTTTATAGTGTCTGCTCATAACTTTCTGATATTATTGAAGTATTTGCAACTCCCCTTCAACTGATTTTGTACGGAAAGAATAATGATGGCTGGCTCCTGGAAAATGCCTGGAAAGGAACATTGTTATAATTCAAGAATATTCATTCGCTATATTACGCGAGAAGAGCGGCAAGATAGCAGATGCCCGAACTATTTGCTCAAATCGGAGGGCTGAGGAATAAGATTTCTATATTATCACGTTCTTTACAAACGAGATGGTCTTATTCGTAGAACCTAACCGGCTGCACGATTTTGCGTCAAACCCGTTTTAAAGCAATAAAGCGTCTTCTGCCGTCTCGGCTCTCCTTATAATCCTTGCCTTTCCATCTCCTACCAAAACAACGGGCGGGCGGGGGAAAATGAAAGCACTTGACTGAGGGATGTTATACGCGCCCACGTTTTTAATAACGAGCCTGTCTCCGGGACTGAGTTCCGGAAGATTTGCTCTGCATATGATGTCTGTCTGAAGACAAAGCGGACCGTAAACGGTCGTTTCTTTTAACTCTCCTTTTGGCTCAGATACAAATTCTATGTCCTGATATTTCCAGAAGGAGGTGGGAAGAAGGTTGATACCACTGTCTATTACTACCGCTCTTCCCCCAGTTGGAATATCTTTAACGGCGACGACCGTGGAGATGAGATCGACCGCATTGCTCACTATTGCTCGTCCGGGCTCCAATATGAGAATTGGCAATTCGCTTTGTTTAAATCCATCCAAAACCGGCTCGGCGACGGCTTCTGCATAAGGAGAGAGCGAATCGACCGCGGGGAATCCGCCTCCCATATCGAGATATTGTATTTCCGCATTGTACCGCTCGCGCGCCTCTTTCGCGAAGCGAACGGCCTCTTTCGCCGCTCTCTTATAAGCCTCGGCTTCTTTCGGCCAGATTAGTTTTATGTTTTTGGCAGGGGCGCTGTTTTCACCATCGGGCTTGATTATATAACTTGTAAGGTGAATGTGAAGCCCTGTGACCCGGAGCAGATTCTGTTGTGAACATTCTCTTAGAATTTGAGCTGCTTCGCCGGATTCGAGGTTGAAACCGAATCTGTCGGGCAGCTGGTCTATCCCTACATCCGTATTGATTCTGATTCCTATGTTAACCGGTTTTTTGCGTTCAGAGGCGATCCCTTCCAGTGTTTTAAGTTCATGATAATGATCAACGTTAATTAATGCCCCTTCATTGAGGGCTTTTTCAAGCTCTTTCTTTCTCTTATAAGGGCCGTTAAATACTATGGAGCTTCCGGAAACGCGGAGCTTTCTTGCCAGTTCATATTCAAAACCCGATGCTACCTCGGCCCAGGTCCCGTCGCGGTGAATAATATCCAGGATACCGGGGAGGTAATTGACCTTGTACGAATAGGCGATCTCCACTCTGGGGTACTTGTCGGAGAATTCCGCACGGAATGTGCTCAGGTTCTTTCTTATTACGTCTGCCGAGGCGACGAATAGAGGGGAACCGTATCTTTGAACGAGATCATGTATGTTATATTCACGGACTTGCTTCATGAGAAGTCATCAAGATGCGTAAATCCTACTCTCTTTAACTAAGTCTCTACCAGCGGAAATATAATCGGCGGTTTAATTAAAAAATACCCGGATTAGGCAAAGCCGGTGAATTTGGATATATATTTTAATCCCGTGTCGGGCAGGACCGCGACAATATGCTCGTTTTCTTCGGATTCGACTGCATGTTTCATTGCAGCCGCAACAGCAGCGCCGCTCGATCCGCCCGCCAAAATTCCTTCCTCTCTCAAAAGCCCGCTGACGGTCTTAAGCGCTTCTTCGTCGTCAACCTGGATTATTTCGTCCACATAGTCGAAGTTGACAACCCCCGGTATGAAATTCTTGCCGATTCCTTCTATATCAAAATCGGAAGCCTCCGCCAGTAATCCTTGCTCCAGATAGGCCTTGAATACCGAGCCCACGGGTTCAACACCGATTATTTTTATGCTCTTTTTCTTTTCTTTTAAATACCTGCCTACGCCTGTTATTGTTCCGCCCGTTCCTATGCCGCATAAAACTGTATCGACTTTCCCTTCCGTATCGCGCCAAATCTCGGGGCCGGTTGTTTTAAAATGGGCCTCGGGGTTAAGCTGATTAAAGTACTGATTAACATAGAATGCGCCCTTTTCCCTCGCTATTTTCTGAGCCACCTTATAACAGCTTTTTTCATCCTGCGGAGGGAGTCCTTTCGGAGTTAGAACCACTTCAGCCCCGTAGAGCTTAAGCGCCTGTATTTTCTCCTTGCTAATCGTTTCGGGGAGCGTAAATATGCATCTGTAATTTTTAACGGCGCCGATAAGGGCGAACGCGACTCCCATGTTTCCGGATGTGGCTTCGACTATGGTGCCTCCGGGTTTAAGAATGCCTCTGCGTTCGGCATCTTCCACTATGTATATGGCGACCCTGTCTTTAATGCTTCCGCTCGGATTGTAAAGCTCCAGTTTCGCGTAAATCCCGCTTTTTATTCCCTCCGTTAAATTACCAAGTTTAACCAGAGGGGTATTCCCGATAAGCTCTAAAATGTCGTTCGCCACATTCATCGGCCGCCCTTTATTTTTTTCAGAATCTGTCCGGCCCGCTCCGTTTTCTTATCCTCGAAGAACCTGATTAAGCTCTTTCTGTAAATGCCGCTTCTAGCCTCGGCGATTGCAGCGGGAAGAGATTTTTTAAAGTGCTCAAATGCCCAGATGTCGGGTCTTGAAATATTTAGCCTGATGAAGTCCGTCGCACCGATATCACCGAGCCCGTCTCCCGGATATACGGCTACGTTATGTTTAAAAAGCGCTACTGTCAGCTCCTGCGCCGTAACGCCCGTCTCAGAAACGTCTATTACCATGGAAAACCCGTACTTGGGCTCTACCGGAATGGACACCCCCTCGGTATCGTTAACTATACCTTTAATGATCTCAAAGTTACGCCTGATTATGTCCCGGGATTCTTTGACATAATCATTGTCCTTAAGGGCGGCTAAAGCTCCGTACTGAGCAATAAGATTGGTATTAAGCCTGGTTAAAGAAGTTTTCGTAATCATGCAGGCTCTCAATAGCTCGGTATGGCCCGCGAGAAAACCTATCCTTACTCCTGCCATCCCGTATCCGTGGGATACGCTGAATGTGGAAACGACGTTATCGACATTTGTCTCCCTGAAGAGTGAGCTCATAGGATGGTGTTTTGAACCGGGGTCGATCTGATGAGTATTATGTGTAATATCGTTAATTACGATGATTCCGTGTCTCCAGGCAATTTCTACAAGCTCGATCAGTTCGTCCTTCATCTGAACAGTGCCGAACGGGTTCAGGGGATCACAAACTATTATCGCCTTCGTTCCCGGGGTGATACGCTCCGCTACCTGATCCGGATCTAATCTGTATCCGTTTTCGGAGTCAAGGGGAATCCTGACCGGCCTGCCGCCTGCCATCAGGATTGACGATTCGAAGTGGAAGTAGCCGGGATCTGTTATTATTACTTCGTTTCCCGGATTTATTATGGTTTGAAGCACATAGGATATGGCCGCCTGACTGCCTTCCGTTCCTATTACCTCGAACTCATCGCTCCTCTCCCGTTTGAATTTTAAATTCGCGCAAACCTCTCTTAAAGGATTAATCAAGTCTGGGGAATAGGGGTTGACGTTTGATTCGTCGGTATGTTTACGCATCGCTTCCACTGCGCTCTCAGGGGGTCCGGCGTAGCATGTCATCCAGCCGAAGTCAGCCCACTTTCTCTTATCTAAATCGATTCTCCCCTCTTTGTATAAGTCTCCGGTATCGAGACCAAGTATATTGATCGCGTCGCGGTAGGTCATATAGTTCCACATCCCGTGAGGGCTGTCGATGACGGATTTGACCCTGTCCGATAACACCTTGCTCAGAAAAGGCGAATTCCGTTGGCTGCTTTCCCACCCGAGCACAAATCTTTCCTTTTTCATGAGTTTCTCGTCTTAATGAATGATTCAGGTACGTCCAAATTCAATTTCTCATCAGAACCACCGCGTAAATCCCGTAAGGGTCCATCCGGATTTCCGGATCCTTGAAGCCCGCTTCCCGAGCCCAGCCTATCACTAGCTCTTTGGGGCGGAGGTGCCATACGCAGCTTTCACCCTCCTGATTTACCAGAGTTCTGGCAATAAGCTCTATTTGTCTGTTATACGTCTGTACGTTAAATAGAAGTGCTCCGGGGTTCAGTATGTCTTTTAATTCGAAGAGGTGCTTCTTTATCAATTCGTCGTCGTGAATAATTCCGTAGAGGCCAGCTTCGATTATGAGGTCCGGTCGGGGGGGAATCCGACTCAAACTCTCCCTGTCAAGAGCGTCACCGATCTCGTAGCTTACGTTTTGCTTCATCTCCGACCGCTCGGCTATGGCCTCGCTTTCCTTGAGGGTTCTTTCATTGATATCCCGCAACAGTACCTTTACGTTAGAATTTTTTTCCTGGAGTGCGTCATAAATATAGTCGGCCTTACCGGAAGCCAGGTCGACTATGAAGGTCTCCTTCCCGTTTCTTTTCCCCAGGTAGTTCGTGATCATATCCTTTTGGATTTGCTTCACCGCCCTGAAAGCCTTGCAGGTAGTCTGATCAAGAAAAGCGGCATCTAACGCTTTCCCGATGCGAAATTTGCCGTGCGGTCTGTTTTCATATATATAGTTCATGACTATCCCTGAATCAAAACCGTGGCGGTAACCGATTCTTAATCCGTCGGATAACTGACCTACGGTTCTTAAAAAAAGCGAAATGAGTTTGTAATAATATTTTCTTGGCCGATACCAGGGCAGGGGCTCCTGAAGCTCTTCAAAACTTGGAATTCCGTTACGCAGCATACCATTTTATCTCCTCGTCTTCTCTGTCGGCGTAAATGGCATCGGCGACCGTTTTTACCTCTTCGGCGCGCTTTTTTTTCTCCGGAGTATTCGCGCTTGGCTCAAAATACTTCTCCAGGTAGCCGAGATGTGCCTTGACGTCACTACGGACTTCGTCTATTACCTTTCGGCTTTTCGGGTCCGCTACACCGTAGTACAAATCGAGCAAAGAAGAAAAATGTATAAGAGACCCCCACGCATATGCGAAATCATCGAACGGGTCGTTGTAGGATTCAAGAATGTCGTAAATTTTCTGTCCTATTTCGGGCGGTTTGTAGGTCTCCGGCTTTTCGCCAAGCTCCCTGGCCCTGTCCGAAAAGAGTTTGGCGTGCTTTGCGTTATCGGCGATTATCTTCGCGGCAACGAGCTTCGTTTCAAGGTCCTTTATGGATTTCAGCTTTTCACCGAACAGATCCACCCAGGCAAGCATTCCATACGTGTGCCTGCTGAATGCCTTGGCAAGCCGTTTAGGGTCTGAAAGAACTTCTTTTAATTTACCGGGATTACGTATGCTCATTAGCTTTAATCTCGTTAGGCGTTTTGCAATTTATCTTCAGTACATCTTCTTTAAAATATTCATAATTTCCTCGTCCCCTTTTGCGGGGACCTCCCAATCGACCTGAACAACTTTTACGCCCTGGGACTCGAGCGCATCTTTGAAAATATCGAGGCCGATATTTATTACCTGTATTTCCTGACCGAGTATATTCGTTTTATGAGCGCTCCCCGATATACGGGCTGAGATAGATTTTTCCATCTCGGCAAGCGCCTGATCGGCAATTTCACCGGACTCGGCTTCAACCGCCATTACCAAATCCGAGCCGCCTGCCCGGGATATCTCATCTGTCAACAGTCCTGCATCCTTGAGCGCGTACTTTGCTTTATCAGTTGCCATGACAGCAACCGCTTTTTTAACATTTTCTTTTTCCGTGATGCTCTTTGATATTCGCATAAGCCGGAGCGCATCTTGATAGTGGTTCTTTTTTATAATGAATTTCAACACTAACTCATTCTCCCGTTTTTTTACCTGATTGTACGCACTCAATCTCCCGCCCCCGTAACCTCGTATTCTATGGGACAGGACTTTGTGACTGCGTTGCTTACGAAGCAGTATTTTCTTGCAAGAGCTATGATTTCTTCTAAATTTTTTTGCGGCAGAGAGCTTATTACCTTTACAATGATGCTGGTGAAAGTGAAACTCTTTATATCCGTTTCCCCAAGCACCTTCACGGTCATGTCATCGAGTTTTATTTTTTTGTTCTTGGCGGCGTAGACGAGCGCAAGGCAAAAGCACGAAGCTATTGAGGAGAGAAAGAGCTCTGTGGGCATCATCCCCGTATCCTCCCCGCTAAACTTATGAGGCTCGTCAATGTTGACTTGAAACTGTCTTGCCATAACTTCGACCTGATATCTTTTTTTCCAGACTGCTTCGACCTCTAACATAACGTCCCGTCAGTAATTATTTTAATCGACTATGCGGCTCTCTTAAAATCTCCCTGTAGTGTTCAACATGTTTAAGCGCCGCATTTTCCCAGCTGTACATTTGAGCGGTTTTTTCTCCGTTTTCAACAAGGCGAGACCTGAACTCGGGATTCTCCAGAACCATTAGAATCTGATGGGCGAGAGCTTTATAGTCGTCGGGATAAATAAGCACTGAATTCTTCCCGTCCTCGAGAAACTCCGTCATAGGTTCTATATTTGATGAAATAACGGGAACCCCGGCTGCCATCGCCTCAAGCAAAACCAGTCCCCATCCCTCCTTGACGGAAGGAAACACGAATACATCGGCCGCGTTGTAAAGAAGGGACATTTCGGCGCCGGGAACATTCCCCAGTACGAAGATATCGTTATCCGGCTTTAACCCGAGCTTCCCCAGCTCCGTAAAAAACTCCTCGCGGTAGGCTCTATAATCGAATAGAGTCTCCCCCCCGCCAATCAACCATACTAATTTCCCGCCCTTGGATTTTATATATGCTCTCGCAATGTTAAACGCTCTGAGCGCGGTTATGGTGTTTTTGCGTGGCTCGATCCCCCCTATGCTCAACATCACTTTACAGCCGCCCACAGAAAAACCTTCTTTGGCCTTCTCCTTTGTTTCTTTACCGTGACCTGTCTTAAATGTTTTAAAATCGACCCCGTTATTGATGACAGTAGAATTAAGGGAGTATTCAGAACGAAGCTCCCTGTCCCAAAATTTGCTTACAGAGATTACGTAGTCGGGTTTTACGATACTTTTTTTCTGGCATTCGATGAGTGAGTCCGATGTAAAATCATCTATGTGGTGGATGGTTCTGACATAGAATCCGATAAGGCCCATTTCACGAAGACCGAGCAGCGCATTTGCCGAGATGCAATCTTCCGCGTGGAGAATATCGTAATCAACATTTACTCCGGCGAGGTAGTCGGTATATATTTCAATGTAGTCTTTTATTTTGTCATCTATACTTTCATATTTTCTTTCGGGGCAGGGGATAAGCGTGTAAGGGGCTCTTACCTCCCCTGAAAAGTCATTCCCGGCGGAAAGCGCGTATATATGCACGTCGTGTTTCAAGCGCGCTAAGCTCTCGGCCAGATTTATCGTGTGCGTAACTCCGCCCCTGGGTTTTGTCGAGTATGTAAGAAGAGCAATCTTAAGCGGTTTCATTTAATTCCCTGAGTTCGATTCTCGAGATTAGAAATCTGATACCATAACAAATACCGATAGAGATATCCGCACCTGAGGTCTCTCCCATCCCGATCAGAGTTTTTGCTACATTCGCTACATGGTCTGCGTTTTTCGTGATAATGCCGGATATCAAATCCAAGGCGGCCTCCGGGCCCTCTCCGAGAGCGGCCTCGTTCAAAAAACTGATGCTGTATATAGTTGTCTTGTTCTTTGCCAGTCTTGCGATCTCTTCAGAAGCCTTCTTGAAGAAGCTAATCGGGGTTGTCTCGTTTTTGTCGATTATCTGTGCGCCCGTGTTCAGGCTCAATATGAGACCGGCCAGAAAATCATCGCATGAGGGTGTGAGTCCGGGGCCGAGTCCGAGAATCGATTCTGCGTTTTCGGTTATGGTTTCGAGCTCACCGTAGAACAGCCCCCACATGAGCCTTTCTATGTGCGGCCTCGCTTTCCCGGAGACCGTTGGCTCCTGCTCCTTGAGGAATATTTCCATCGGGCCGTAGAGTTCCAGGTTTTCCGAAAGCGGGATCAGTCCTTCTCTGGAGGGACATGTATAAATTACATCCTGCAGAACCCTCAGATTTAAGTTTATTTCTTCAAGGCTCAAGTCCGTGTACAGTTCCGAGAGTTTTGGCGGATACCATGTGGACGCATTCTCGAGATTGATTAAAAACCCGTTTTCTTCAATGCCTAATTTGTTTTCATTCAGGATTATTTCCATACCTTCTTTTATGTTGACTGATTTAAAACTGAGGCCCCCGGGTTTCTCGAGCACTATGGATGTCGGGCTGATAAATTCTTTGTTGGCGATTACTTTAATAAGTATGTCACCGCCGTCTCCGATATAGAACGCATGATCGAAAACGCCCTGCACTACTGCTTTATTCCTCGATTTTGTTAGTGTGTTTAGCGCCCTGTGGCCGATTGCTTTCGCCTCTAGTATAGAGGAGCTTTTTTTCTCTTCAGTATTCATTTGGGCAGGATGTGATAAAATCAAAATTCTCTAATAGCTCTCATAGATTATAGCGGCGTTCGATACGAAGTATCTTCCTTGTGAATGAAATCGTATATCGTTCAGTCATATTTCTTCCAGCGCGGACGCTTGCCTCCGGGATACGAGGTGTAGAGAATAATTTTTCTCCTGACATCCCAGGGGATAATCAGGTACACCGGAACGAATATTTTTCTCCAAAAAAAGGGGATAACCCCCTTTTTGCGATAAGGCTTGGCGCATGCCTCCGGATATTGAGAGATCATTTGATCGTCGGCGGCTTCTAGTAAGTATTTCTCAGCGTTTTCTCTAAGCCAGTGTCCAAAACCCATTAGATAATCTCCAGCATTTGCTAATTTTATGAATCCAAGCACGCAAACTATGTCAATTATGCTTGGTCTTAATTTCGTTTTGCCAGCTTGGCCAGCCCCGCCTGCGCCGCTAGAGCAATCGGTTCCATGAGCGCCCCTATTGGAGGTGAATAAACGTTCTCCATCCATGCGAGGTCTTCAAGCGTTACACCGCGCTTTATAACGAATGCAAGGAAGTCGGCCCTTTCTTTAATCCCTTCCCCGCCCGACATCTGGGCTCCCATTATACGATGCGTCTCGGGGTCGGCAATGAGTTTAACCCTTATCCTGCTTACTCCAGGATAGTATCTAGCTCTTGAAATCCCCGTAGCGAAAGCTACGAGATGAGGTATTCCCAGGGCTTTGTGCAATGTTTCTCCGAGTGACACTCCGCCGATCTGAACCTTGCCCCCTACCATTCCCCAAGGGATGTAGACAGGGTCGTAGGAACGGTCATCACCTGCCGCGTTCGCACCGGCAACTCGTCCCTGGGAGTATGCATGGCTCCCGGAGAGTCCCTGTATGGGTATGTCCGTGACGCCGTGTATGATTTCCGTGCAGTCGCCTGAGGCGAACACGTCTTTCGCCGAGGTGCGCATGTGGTCATCGACTATTATTCCGCCCGTTGCTCCGAGCTCGATTCCGGCATCGCGTGACAGGTGATTGTTCGGCTTCTTGGATGCGGCGACAACTACCGCGTCGCAGTCTATCTCTCCGGAACTCGTGACCACGGTATTAACTTTTCCGTTAGAACCCTTGAATTCGAGCACTCCGGTTCCGAAATGAATCTTTGCTCCCATCTCTTCCAGGGATTCCCTCACAGGTTCCATAATGTCCGGGTCGGCGACCTCGGACATGAGCCAGGCCCCCTCGTCGATCAGGTGGGTCTCGAGCCCTCTGTGCGCCAGGTTTCCCGCCATCTCAATCCCTATAGGTGTCGCGGAAACGACTACTATCTTCTTTATTTGGTCGAGAACCTTATCAAACTCCATCGCGCGCCTTATATTCTTCACGTAGTGAATCCCGTCCATATTGATGCCGGGTATATCGGGCTCGTCGTATTCAAATCCCGTGGCAATTACCAGACGGTCCCACCCGAATGGCTCGGAACCCACGCTCACCGCACGATTTTCAAGATCGATGCCCGTGACCTTCGTCTGTAGCTGCAGATCAATCCCGATCTCGGCATAGTGCTCTGAGGTTTGAAGGAAAAGGTTTTTGAAATCGGGGATTTCTCTCCCGTGCACAAACGGGATGCCGCAGGGGCTGTAGGCTACATCCTCATATTCCGTAAAAAGTGTGATCGAGGCATCGGGAGCCACGGCCTTTGCCGTTGAAGCGGCCGAAATCCCTCCGGCGCCTCCGCCTATAATCACAATTCGCAAATTATCTTGGGCCATTTATTTTACCTTTTAATCTATGGTTGATGTTCCTGTCGTCTCACACATCCTGAAAGCTGATTAACTTACTTCTATAGGCTTGATAAACTTTCTGAACCTTACTTTTTTATCCGCAGCCCTCTCAAAATCGGGGAGCGCCGAACATTCGCCGCAGCTGACGCAGCCCGCAAGGCTGCTTTTGGAAGCCTGGTCATACTTTGAAAGCACCTTTGCCGCCTCGGTGTATACGTACTCCATTATTTCAGGACTGGGCGGTTTTATATCCTCCATCGGAGTCCCCGCCACGGGCCTGAAAGGAACGATGAAGGGATATACTCCGATTTCGGCGCATAAAGCGGCACCCTCTATAACAGTCTCGGGCCTTTCGCCGAGACCTACCAGGACATAGGTGCTTACCTGCCACCTGCCGAACACATCCACCGCTTCTTTCCATGTTTCGATATATTTATCAAGCCCGATTCTTGCTTTACCGGGTGTCACCCTTTCAAAAACCTCAGGGTCAAACGTCTCGATATGCACGCCTAAAGAATCGACTCCGGAATCCTTTAATCTCCTGAGCCAGGAGAGGTCGTCCGGGGGAATTATCTGCAGCTGAATCGGGATACCGGTCGCTCGTTTAACCTCCCGGCATATCTCGGCATATTTGTTTAATGCTTTCTCCTCATCGGGCGCGACGCCTGAGGTAAATACTATATTCGTTATCCCATCCAGCTCCTTGGCGAGCCTGATAGTTTCAACCAGGCTTTTGGCGTTTTTAAACCCCACTGTGCTTCTGTCCTTTAGGGTAAGCTCTATACCGCAGAACATGCACCTTCTGTCGTCCTGCCAAAAATCACAGGTTTGAAGCAGGGTTGTGGCAAATGTGGTCGGGCAGTGCAGTAGGCCGATTTTCTGCATCGGTATTCCCGCGGATGTTTCGTACCCGTGGAATTTTGCGCTGCCCATCAACTCCACCTGAGCAAGTGCAATGTCGTCTTTGAATATCCAGTACTCGCTGTTTATCTGGTCCAGATGATACGGGGAGGAATCAACGAAATCTCCGACAACGGGAATATTTGCCTCACTGTCCGGAAGTATCTTTAAATGTATACCTCCGGTGGGCCCCGCTCCGCCGCTCCTTATGCTTTTTGTGTCGGGGATCTTCAGACCTCGACTTTGCAATTCTACCTTTAGGGTCCTAGTGTCCATTTTTAGCCCCCTAGCCTTTTATTTACACAACAAACCGCCTGCAGCTCATCTATCAGACAAACTGTGGTACTGCGGTCTTATCCTGTCGGACTGTTCTTACTCTATCGAAGAGATACCGAGAGTATCAGACAGTCCACGTGCTAAACATCATTGCGCCTGCTCTATGGTGCTCGATCACGATATCCAGTATATCGGTCGGATGTATCGGTGTTACCCCTTCGATAAAGTTCGATTCATTCTGACCGAGTAGAGCTGCCGCCGAAAAACGGCACGCATATACCGTAATTCCTTCGCTGAGCAACCTGTTAACCAGATTAGGATACAGCTGAATACCGGCGCCGTAACCGTCGTCTCCCACATTCGGCCATCCCCGGTATACCGGTATGCCCGAAGCCGGACCATAAAAAAGAACGGTGACTCCGTAACCCTTTCTCTTGGCCCTTATAGCCGTGAGCATATTGATGCCCGCAACAGAACCCTCGTATGGAACCGAGTGTATGAGGAAAAGAGCTTTTTCTCCTTCCTTGGCCTGGTGATCCGGGAAGAGCTTCTCCTCATAATTAACCAAGGCCTTCCCCGCTTCCGGTCTATCCGCTTTTACTCTATCTACTGACATAATTATTTACCTCCGTTAGTTTATTTAATTTTAATAGTCCGGCAAACTGCTCACCGTATGTTCCTATATTCGTTGGTAATTTTCGTTCGATTCTCTTACTGTTAGGTTCGTATTCCCCGCTTTGAATCGAGAAAAGAACGTGTCTTTATGTCAATCCTGTAATACCGCGTCCTGTTGACCCCATCTATCCCCCATCATATTATAATCAACGAATAAATTCAATCTTACATTTACTTCCGCACGCTTATTCCCAAAGACTATCACACGCGGTACTGATCTCAGAGCCGTTGTATAGCGATTCAATGAACTATCTCCGTACCGCCTTCTCCTCTTATCGCCTCTTCGATACTTTGAAGCGAAGTTATTATCGTTTTCTTTCCGCCTGAGCGCAGAAATTTTATTGCCGCCTCTATCTTGGGTCCCATGCTGCCGGGGGGGAAATGTCCTTCTGCAAAGTAGCGCTCGGCCTCTTCAAGCGTTATTTTCGACAGGCTTTTCTCTTTGGGCGTCCCGTAAAAAATTGCTACTTTGTCTACGGGTGTTATTAGCAGAAGAATCTCGGCGCTTATAAGGCTTGCAAGCTTCTCAGCGGCGAAATCCTTATCAATAACCGCGGCTACTCCCTTAAGTTTTCCTCTTTTATCCTGTATTACGGGGATTCCCCCGCCCCCGCAGGCAATGACAACATAGTCTTCACTCGCCATCTTCGTTATTTCATTTTTTTCAACTATGTCGATAGGCTTGGGCGACGGGACTATACGCCTGTATCCCCTTCCCGAATCTTTTTTCATGACCCAGCCTTCTCTTTTTTGAAGCTGTTTCATTTCCCCTTCGCTGAAAAAGGGACCGATAAATTTCGTCGGGTTTTTAAATGCCGGATCGTTCTCGGAAACCACGACCTGCGTAACATACGCGACGACAGATTTATTGATTTTCTTTTGAATGAATATGTTTTTAAGACTCTGCTCTATCATGTATCCAATCTGACCCTGAGTCATAGCATTACATACGTCGAGCGGCATAGGCGGAACGGAGGCGGACAGACATTCCTGCTGCATTAGAAAATTCCCCACCTGAGGGCCGTTCCCGTGTGTAATTAGAATCTTGTATCCCATATCGAAAAGTACAAGCAGCTTCCTGCACATCTCATATGTTTTAATCATCTGCTCGGCATATGTGCTCTTGCCCGTATGTCCCATAAGAGCATTGCCTCCGAATGCTACCACCGCAGCTTTCATATTTTTTCTCTCCATTAGATTTCAATATCCGCCTTGCCCCTCGTTGCAATCCATCCCGCGACTCTGGACGCAAGGGCGTTTGTCGGAAGTACCAGGACTCCCTCCGCTCTCAATTTTTCTTCCTGTTCTTTAAGACCTTGCGGGTCTTTCTCCGTGCCGCAAACATGAGATACAAATGCAAGATTGTGGCCTTTTTTCTTTGCTGCTTCTTTTGCCTGTTTTAACGCGGGCAGAAGGTCGCCAGCCGGGTCGGGGCTGGCTAAATATCCCAACACTATGTCGAACAGTATCACAGCCACATTGGATTTGGCCGCCTCGTCTATCAGTCTCCTGCTCCTTAAAGTTGCGTCTATCATCGGATGGGGACGTCCCACGGTGAACTCTTCTTCTCCCAGGTCCACGCAGGTATGACGCTCACTCCGGTTAGAATCCTTAAGCCTGTAATCTTTGTTCAGCGGGGCGTTTGAATAGATATTCCCCAGAATCGGCTCAAGAACCTGCTGAGCCTCATAGCAGAGAGTGCCTCCCGAGAATAGTCCGCGGAGGTACCGCTGTTTCGGGTCAAGAGATTTCACATATTTCCCCGCTTGCTTCCTCCAGTCGCCGCTCCGGAGTCCATTCAGGCTTTTACCGTTGCCCCGGGCTAACCTCAATGCGCCGAGAGCCGCATCCTCGAGAGTGGAAGCAAAGAGCAGTTTCCCGTTTTCTTCCTTTAAATCACTGCCCAGGAAGCAAATGACCGCCGGTTTGCTTGAGCGCCCGACCGAGTTCAAAATCTTCTCGGCCACATTCGTTGAAGGAGGTTTCGATACAAGGACAAGAACTTCTGTGGAAGCGTCGTTTTCAAGCAGTCCAAGCGCTTCCAATGTCATAATGCCGCCTACTTCTTCTGATAAATCCCTGCCTCCGACCCCGATTGCATGCGTTATTCCCGATCCCAGATTATCGATCAGGCAGGTGACCTCCTGGAGGCCGGTTCCGGAAGCCGCGACTACGCCAATCGGACCGCGGTTTAACAAGTTTGAGAATCCGAGTCCCACCCCGTTTATTACGGATGTGCCGCATCCCGGGCCCATTACCAATAATCCCTTTCCCCTCGCCCTTTCCTTTAGCTCTATTTCTTCCTCAATAGTCATGTTGTCGCTGAATAAAAATGTATGGAGTCCCGTGTTGATAGCTTTTGCGACTTCGAGCTTCGCAAATTTTCCCGGCACGGAAACGACTGCAACGTTAGCACCCGGCATAGCGCCGTAAGCCGAGGCCAGGTTCTTGTGCTGTGTATGTGATACCGGACTGAATTCTTCAGGCGCAAGAAGGGAATCGAGTTGTTTGATAGCGTCGTTGCCTATATCCAGAGATTGGGCCTGGACCGCGACAACCAGATCATTGGCGGTTGCCGAATCAGGGGTCTTCTCGAGCAATCCGACTTCTCTCAGCATCGCCAGATTAGCCTCGGTCGCCATAATTGCGGAGGCGTTTTTTACCCCAGGAAGAGCAGATAATTTCCGGCTGATCTCCATGAGTTTCATTGAATCCTGATAATGATTTTTTTTAACCGTGTTTACCGTTACCATCAGTTTCCGCCACTTCTCCAAATCTAATAACGCAAGCCCTCCTTTTTAACTATGCGGCCAGATTGTAATTATCTCCGAAAGCCCTAACTGCGCTGGCAAAACACTCATAAGGAGCATGTACGATTCCCGCCCCTATCTGCCCCGCTCCCGAGCTCTTGTGAACAACCGCGCTATTAATGCTGGGCAGAATCCCCGTCTCGACGACTTTCCTTAAGTCTATTCCCGTAGGGGTTCCTTCAAAATCCAGACACGGAATGCCGAACTTGGAGTTTCTCGCGGATGTAATTTGACCCATCTCCTCAGTTATGCTTACCGCTCCCCGGAATCCTCCTCCCGCAAACGAGGCCATGGAAGGAGCCGCCGCGATGGCAAATCCTCCGAGCCCCATAGTTTCAATAATAGAGCTGTCTCCAATGTCGGGGGCGCCGTCCTGAGCGCCGTAGCCCGGATTATAAAGAGCGTCTAAAAGATATGGGGCGGGGGCGGTAAACCATCTGTCACCTAGGCCGCTTACCCTGATGCCGAAATCGGTGCCGTTTCTGGACATAACCGTAACTATTGTGGAATTTTTTATATCGCTTGCGCCGTCCATAGCCAGCTTGCAGGCCGTCATAGTTATATTCAGAAAGAAATGGCTGTTTCCGGCTATAAACCTGTAGACCTGGAAAGCCTGGTCTCGTGATAGCTTGAGAGAAAAAAGCGGCTCAGTAATGATTTTCAAAAACAGATTTGTTGAAGCGGCATGCCGGTTATGACATTCATCACCCATCTGTATTCCCTGAGCCAGAATGCTCCAGATTGATATGCCGCCGGTTTTTGCGAGTACTTTTTTCATTGCAGGCGCGAATTCGTCTCTTATGAACCGGAGCCTGTCGATCGTACCTTCGTCTACCGCGCCGAACCAGAGAGCTCTTCCTCCACCCTCATTGAAGGTGGAGTGAGCTGTTTTACCGCTGGTCGAATCCTTTGTGACAATTACCGGCATTGAAGAGGAAATGATTCCCGTCATGGGGCCGACGGAGTCATGATGATGATTGGGAGACAACTTTATTTTATTTGATCTCATCAGCTTCTCAGCTTCACCTGTGTCTCGGGCGAGGCCCTCAAATATTAAAGCTCCGCATACCGCTCTTTTCATAGGATCGCACATATTTTCCCAGTCAATCGGCGGCCCCGAATGAAGTATCGTACGGGGAGTCATGCCCGGGATCGCGTTAAGCGCAGTATCGACATCGGAGAGGACAGGCTCTGAGGATAATATTCTTTCCATGGCAAGAGTGTTTGCATTATTAATACGCTCAGCGATATATTTGACTTTATTTTCTTCCATTTCAGCTTCAGCCATTGGCTCCCCCTACCCTTCAGAGGGCGATACTGCCAGTATCCACAGCAATTTCGCCTGTATGTCGCCTAAATTCTTCCATTTATGATCCAGGTGCGTCCTGAAATGCAGGCTATCTCCCGTACCGAGAACATAGGTTTTATCTTTTACTTTAAATTCAACTTTGCCACTCAGACAGTAAACTAATTCTTCGCCCGGATGGTTTATAGCTTTTCTACCGCTCGACGCTCCTTTATCTACAACAGCGTATGCCGCCGTCATAATGAAGTCCCCGTACTTCTTTGCCGATATGGCTCTCAAGTCGAGCCCTTTCTTAAATGTTAGAATCGGCTCCCTCTTCTTCGAAGGAACAAAAACGACGTCTTTATCCTCCAGTTCCTGCTCTATGAAAAAGCTGACCTTTTTCCCTAACGCGTCCGAGAGTTTCATCATTGTAGTGATAGTGGGTATGATGCCGTTTGACTCTATCTTATGAATTGCGGCGGCCGAGATGCCGGATCTTTCCGAAAGGTCTTTAAGAGACAGATTCTTCCCCGTGCGAAGCGCCTTTATCTTTTCTCCGAGTTTGGAGACTATGTGTTCAATATGATTTCTCTCTTTATCCATTACCCACCTGTGTCGAGCTGGTTTCATTAAGACCTGTTAACGGTCTTTCATTAAAATCCCAGAAGAGCTCTTTATCAGATCCGCCGTCGGTAAAATAAACTTTTTTTTCAGTAGTCACCGTTCCTATACTCTCGCATGCGAGGTCCAGCCTGTTGAATTTTTCTTTGACTATTAATGTTTTATCAGGCCTTAGCGATAAGATGAATCCAAAACTCGGGAACGTGAGCAGCCATTCGTTTAAAGGAATCTCAAAGGGTCTTGGCATATTGCTAATATCCAGCTCCGCTCCCTTACCGGAACTTTCAAGAAGCATAAGTATTGAACCGATAACACCCGCCATACTTACATCCTTTGCGGTATCCGCTACTCCGTCCTCGGCTATCTCGGAAATTGCCTCCAATTGCCTTGTCGCTTCCACGCCTTCCAGCATGCTTGAGGAATCCCAAAAGTTAAATCCTGAAATGAATTTCCCTTTTAAATTTGATATAAAAACCAATTTGTCTCCTGCCTGGGCGCTGAAGCTTGTAAGCAGTTTTTTTGCTTTGCCAAGTATAAACACGGAAAGCGAAGGACATTCGGCATTCTGAGAGATGTGTCCTCCCACCACGGGGACATTGTAGCGGACGGCGTTATCTCTGATGCCGCGAAGGACCTCGCCGGCGTTTTTCGGGTCCCGGGAAAAAAGCACGTCAATAATAGCAATCGGCCTTCCGCCCATTGCGTATATGTCATTTACATTTGCGAGAACGGATGTGCGCCCTGCGAGGTAGGGATCGGATTTTAAAAGGGGTTGATATACTCCCTCCGCCGCCAGGAGCAGATAATCGTCCTTGTACCTGATAGCCGCAGCGTCATCGCCCAGCAAAATGTCGCTCCCTTCCATCCGGCAATGCTTAGGGAAATAGTTCCAGATGTCCCTGATATCCCGTTTCTGAATTATTCTTGCCGAGGACTGTAAGCTTTGAATTAACTCCCGCATGATTTTCCCTTTAACGATTTAAGCGGAATCCAGATCAGCCTCCATCAACTGATGAGGGAACCCCTGGTAGGTCTCGGCCTCTCCTATCGGTGTCCAGCCCAACCTTTTGAAAAATCTCACATTTTGAGGCTGAACGTACGCTAGAAATTTTTTGCAGCTGCCCGACTTCATAGTTTGTACCGCGAATCTTACAAGACCGGCACCCACACGTCCGTTGCGGTAACCGCGCGCAACGCTCAGACGCCCGCCGACCCATGTATCACCTTCTTTTCTATAACACCTGACCGCCCCTATTACCTTGCCGTTCGGCTGATCTACCGAGATTATATTTATAACTTTATGAAAAGGGTCTGTATCGTATTTATCTATATCCGTTTCACTAAAAATCTTCTGCTCTTTGACGAATACATCGTGGCGAAGACGGAAATAGTCCTCAAGCTCCTTGTCATCTTCGGCAATTTTAAAAATAAACTTTTCCACAGGACTATCATTAGCGACCGTCTACTATACTTGACACTTTATCAACTTTAGGAAATCAAGTCAAGCATATTTTCGCGGGCCGGATTTATGAGAAAATGAGGATTTTCCGGCAAGAAAAACCATTAAAGTCGGCCCGCATTCGGGCGAGAATGGAAAAAACATAATGAAAATGGCTTGTTAGTCACACAGGGATCGGCTGTTCGCGCCGCGCATGAAAATTAAGGTTGACTATAAAGATGATATTTCCTAGAATATATAAAATATAAACTATAGGAAACCCGAATGCCTATTTATGAATACCACTGTTCCCGCTGTAAAAAAGATGTCAGTATATTCTTCCTAAGTTTCTCTGAAGCCGAAAATGAAGAAGCTCATTGCCCCGAATGCGGGAACAAGGAGCTCGCGAGAGTCTTTTCAAGCGTTTCTGTTATTAAAGGAAATTCCAACTCCCAAGGGAGCAAAGCTTCAAATAATAGCGCGAAAGAAGACGATACCAGGTCTCTCGCGGCAGCTATGGATAAGGCTGTTTGCGAGTCGGGCGCCGATTACGGCGATGATTTCAAAGAAGTGAAAAGCCGTTTGGAAAAAGGAGAATCCGCTAATTCGATTGAGAAGTCGCTGCGCAAACGTGTAGGGGAGAGTATGCAAACGCACTGAATGATAAAATCTCGTATTTATTGTGCTCTAGCATAATAAATCCAAGGAGGACGTAATATGAGCATAGTACAAAGAAAAAAGGTTTTTGATAATCACTCCCACATAGGTCCTGTCCCGGGGTTTGCATACTACGGTCTGCCGGAGGCGGTTAAACCGACTACCGACTATCAAAAAACCGATGATTATATAAAAGGGATGGACAAGCACGGCGTGGACCGTGCGCTGATAATGTCTAATTACGGGTACCCTGATTCGGCTCAGCCTTTTACATTAAATCCCCTGGTTGGCGAAAGCGTACAATCCACCGACCGTCTGCTGGGGCTAGTTTGGGTTTCAGCATTACCTAAAGATAAAGAACGCACAACCGAAGCACTTAAACTGATAGGCGAGAAAGGCTTGGTAGGGTTAAAGACTACGTGCCTTCTTGGAGGGACTTTTGATCCAGGTCAATGGGATGAAGAATCGGCTGAGCTATGGAAGATGATTCTGGATGCGGCTGCGGACAACGATATGCCTTTACACATACACACAAGTCCGGGCGGCGGGTCGGATATAGACAATGCCCTTGCTTTGATAAAGGACTATGGGAAACGTGTCAAGATCCATGTTGTGCACATGGGCGGGGGCGTCAGCGGTCATATAAAATTTGTCCCGAGATTTTTTGACCTGGTGGAACAGGGATACAAAGTCTATACCGATTCTTCATGGGCTGTCGGATTCGGCTCGTCATGGATACTGAAAGAGATAGAAGAGAGAGGAATAGGGGGAGACCGGTTTCTTTTCGGGTCGGACATCCCGTGGAGCGACTTTGCATCTGAATACTGGAAAATCGAGGGAGCGGACATCTCGGAACAGTTAAAAGAGGATATATTCTGGAATAACGCGGAAAGTCTTTACGGGAAATTCTGGTAATAATCGGTTTTGTTCTCGTTTCGAGGATGTTTTTCCAATGCCGGGACTTGTGTATTTTTCTTAGTAGCGGATTTAATTCAGGCTTAGAAAATACTTAGAAAGGCAAACTGGGCGAGATACAGAATTCATCCACAAACCACTCGTAACCAAACTGCATTCATTCAATAATTCTGGCGGAGGGCGAGGGATTCGAACCCCCAAGTCCGTAAGGACGCCGGTTTTCAAGACCGGTGCATTAGCCGTTCTGCCAGCCCTCCGGTGGCAAATAGTTAAAGTAGATTACGCTGTGTTTGAGTTTTGAGCAAACTCGATGGCTGCGATATTGATAGCATATTGACAGAAATTACTCAACGATTCAAGAGCTTCTGCTGCCCAATTTTCAGGATGAGTATACCTCATTATCTCACTGAGATCATTATGGCTCAGTTTGCTGCCGCCTGCCATATTACAGCTGCTAAATACCGGATACCGATAATACCCTTCAACGGCCCTATAGTATTTTTCTATTCAAATGAACCCGTAAAGAAAAAAATGATATCCGACAGATCTTATACCTGTTTGACGGCTTTTTCCCGCTCCCAATACCTGAGCTTACGGCACCTCTTAACGAATTCGGAGGCTGCGGCGCTCTTATCGAGCTTTACACAACCATCATCCAAATTGTCCGCGACCCCGGTGCTCCTGAGAAGAGGCATTGCGGAGTCGGTATAAGCTATAAATTTTAAATGAGCGGACGCATCGGATACGAAATCCTTTGCAGTAGCTTCTTTTGAAAGAAGCTCGGCTCCTTCATCGGAGGGCAGAACCGCTACAGCGTCATAAAGCACCGAGGGACCGCCGTTTACCTTTTCGTCAGCTTCTATCCACGAGCCGTCGCTCGCTTCAACGCCGCCCACGACCGGGGCTACGACGTCGAGCGCCGCGCCTTCAGATTCAAGGGCTTTCTTTAGCGCGTTGAAAATCTTTATATCGACCCCGTCCGTTACGAGAACACCGACCTTTCTCCCCTTAAAGCTATCCGGTCCGTTCAAAAGAATGCTGAGAGCCTCGGATTTCTGAAGATTTTGGAGCGTTTTTCTGGCCGCGTCAGCCTTCCCGGGCTTATTTTTTAATCCCAGACCGGTGATCACTTTGTCCGCAAGACCTTGATCAATATTCAAAAGATGCGAGACAACCCGCTCCCGGATTTCAAGCTTGTTTACCTTACTCAGCTCGAATACCAGCGCATCCGCTATATGGCCTTGTTCGATCTCAGTCTGGCTTATATAAAACTGACGGGCCTGGCTGTAGTGATCCGCAAAACTTTCCGAGCGTATGCGGAGCTTCTCCCCGCTCTCTTCAGACGGATACGAATTGAACCCCCGCTCGGGCGATTCACGCGGCCCGCCTTCTTCGCCCTCCCAGGAATTAGGCTCGTAATTGGCACGGCCTGTCGGGTTCTTCATTGCCATATGCCCGTCCTGCTGGAAGTGGTGCATAGGACATTTAGGCGCATTAACCGGGATATGGGTAAAGTTCGGGCCGCCGAGACGCTTTAACTGCGTATCGAGGTATGAGAAATTACGCCCCTGCAGCAACGGATCATTTGAAAAATCGATACCCGGTACGACGTTCGAGGTACAAAAAGCGACCTGCTCAGTCTCGGCGAAGAAATTATCCACGCACCGGTCCAGCACCAGCCTCCCTACCGTTCTTACGGGGATTTCCTCTTCAGGGATTATTTTAGTCGCGTCCAGCACATCGAACTCAAAGGAATCGGCAAACTCCTCATCGAATATTTGCAGGCCCAATTCCCATTCGGGATAGTCGCCTGACTTTATAGCGTTCCACAAGTCGCGGCGGTGATAATCGGGATCGGCACCGTTTATTTTGAGAGCTTCGTTCCAAAGAACCGATTGCAGGCCCTGTTTAGGCTTCCAGTGGAATTTAACAAACATCGATTTTCCTTTTTTATTCACCATCCTGAACGTGTGAACTCCGAAGCCCTCCATGAACCGGAAGGAGCGCGGGATAGCCCGGTCCGACATGACCCACATGGCCATATGCATGCTTTCCGGCATCAACGACATAAAATCCCAGAAATTATCATGCGCCGTCGCCGCCTGAGGGAATCCGCAGTCGGGCTCCTCCTTTGCCGCGTGTATAAGGTCGGGAAATTTGATGGCATCCTGTATGAAAAACACCGGTATGTTGTTTCCGACTATATCCCAGTTGCCTTCACGAGTGTAGAGCTTAACCGCAAAGCCCCTGACGTCACGCGCCAGATCGCCGGACCCTTTATTGCCCGCAACAGTCGAGAATCTTACGAAGGCCTGAGTCTTCTCCCCGGCCCTCTGAAACAAATCGGCGCTCGTGATATCGGCCAGAGATTCATAAGTCTCCAGATAGCCGTGCGCTCCGAACCCGCGCGCGTGAACGACACGCTCAGGAATACGCTCGTGGTCGAAGTGAAACATCTTCTCACGGAAGTGAAAGTCCTCGAGGGCGGTTGGACCTCTTGCTCCGATTTTGAGGGAATTCTGATCGTCCGATACCGGTATGCCCTGCTGTGTGGTAAGAATCTGCTCGCTTCCCTCCGCAGTCTGATGCGTTTCACCGCCTCTACCCGTTTGCACATTCTGATCGGCGTACTGTTTAGTCTTAAAGTTTTTTGCCGAGCCTCGCTTTTTATTATCCTTGTTACGATTCTTCTTCGCTTTGTTTTTCATAGACCACTCCTATTAAGCTTTTTTCGAACTTGTATGTAATTGAGTCGCAAAACCTGTGCCAGTCAGAGGATATTCAGATTATTCAAGGAAGATAGTCAGTTAGGAATATCGAGGTTTTCAATTGACCCGGATTAAACGACGGGTGAAAAATATTGTACACCTGCGGGTGATGAATATATAACTATTTTTAAGGGGGAAGGAGAACTCATTCAACATCTGATAGTAAATTTTATTATTATCTGGAATTAACGAGTGATAGAAAGCAGTACAACAAAATTATAATATGATAAAATTTGATAATATTATGGAAGTAGACAGAATTGTTAGATTGGTAACTGAAACACTACCTGAAGTAAATGACCCCCCAGGAATAGAATATCTAAATCCTGACTCAAGTGCCTATAAGATAAACACACTTTATCATGTGTCTGTTCCTGAGTTACATGAACAGCGACTAATCGAATTGCTTAGCAAGCAACCGGAATTGAGTCAATACGATGGCGGGAATGCTTCACGTTCTCCCAGTAGTAGCCAATCAGTAAGACTGAAGAATTTTTCAGATTGGATACTTGCACAATCAAGGTTTAGAGACCCGAAAGAAGTCGTAAATCAGCTTGAGACATTCGTAAACCAAAACACTACCACCTGCACAGAAGTAGTGGTATTTTGGGGAATCCATCCTGCTGAGATTGTTGAGGTTTATAATGGTATTAAATTACTACCCTTAGAATCGCTAGCCGCTAGTGTGCCTAAGGAAGATTTGATAGGTGTTAATAGGTATGTTCACCCGGTCGATAAATCTTTCTCATCTAGTCCTCGTCCGAGAGCTGCTTTAGCCCGAGAGTTTGAGCATAGTCCGATCCTTAAAGTTCCTGGGGACTCTACAAAATCAGGTCAAGATAAATCACGACAACAACTGATGGAAGAAATTGTTCACTTACTAGTCGTTTTTGATAAGACACCTGTTTGTAAAGTTGCCCACTGGTACCAGACAGAAGAAAATACACCTCTCATTGGTGGAGTACGCGCATGGAGCGGTATAAGTGCAAATTTAGGTAGTACACTCAATAAAGAAATTCCACAAAAAAAGTATGAAGCAACAAGTCTTCAAAGTTTTATCAAACAATATGTGGAACTCAAACCCGAAATCAAGGACCAGCTTAGAACCCCATTGGAGCGTCTAAATTCTGCTATGCTCTGGTATAGTTCTGGAGATGTCTATAACGCTGCAATCGACTTAAGAACCGCCATGGAATCATTATTAACATATGACCTCGAACATGATGCACCCATCGCATTCAACATCAGACTTAGGGGAGCTCTCCTATTAGGTGGAGAATATAATGTAAAAAATTGGAATTACGAAAGGTTTAAACTACTTTATAAAATATGCAGTCACGCCGTTCATAAAGGTAAGGTAAAAAGGACTTACTCATATACCACACTTGAGAACGTTAAAGAACGAAAAAGTCCTCATTCAGTGTTAGCAGAAGGATTCGAATTGCATACACAACTAATTGAGAAAATCATTGAAGACGGTGAGTTCCCAGACTGGGATAAGTTAGTTCTTGGTATTACTGAATGACCAATTAAATGTATCAATGAAATAAGGCAGGTACCAAATATTCGCAACTATAACCGGATTCCCTAGGTTTACCATACAGGACTACTCAGGTCTTCCAATCTTCCCGGACGAAAAAGGTTAAGCGCTTTAGGATTATTGTATCCTCCGTAACCGCCGCAGTCGCAAGGGGTGCTTACCCCTTCACACTCGTAACAATCACTTCCAACCCAGCCGCTTACCTTGGAGCCGCACCCGGTCATGAACCCGAACGTAAGAAGCAAACAAAGTGTCAGGACAAACCTTTTCATATTACCCTCCCCGGAAAAGGCCGTATTCTCAATACTATCACAGATACTATTATTTATTAACATCCAGTGGAGGTTTTCGCAGCACCTCACCCGCCCCCTCGAGAACAAGCATAGAGCTATCTGTACCGATTGCAACTACGAAGAGGATTGAATTGCGCGTATCGTGGGAATGCTAAAGAAGTTTTGCTAGGTCATCGTCAGAGAGCTCGATGGGCTCCACGGTTTCGTTTATGTTTTCTCTGAAGTGGGAGAGGTCGACTCCCTTGAGGTAACAGGTGAGTAAGGACCTTATATGCTTATGACTTACGACAAGCACCTTTTCTCCCGGATACCTGAGCGCGATTTCTCTAATCGTGCGCACGATCCTCTGCTGGACCTCCTCAAGCGTCTCTGGCGCGTTTGGGATGGGGATGCTCGTATCGCCCTCGATGAACCACTCTTTAAAACGGGACGACGGATCGCTTAAAAGGTCGTCATACTTCTGCCCGTTCCAGTCCCCGTGATCGAGCTCCCTCAGGTCCCGGTGAATCTCAAGGGGGAGATTTAACTTCCCGGAGTAGAACTCGGATGTCTGACTCGCGCGCTGAAGGGGGCTTGAGACTATCCTGTCGAAGCCGTATTTCTCAATGACAGGGAGCGTGTCCCTCGCCTCGGCCCATCCGACCTCACAGAGGGGGAGGTCTGTAGTGCCGATCAGTCTGTGCTCAAGATTCCACTCCGTCTTGCAGTGGCGACCAAGATATATCTTCGCTGTTTTAGTCGATTCGTTCATTTATTTACAGGAGTTACGTGAGCTTTAGCTGAAATCAAAGCTTGAAATCAGGAACAATATACCAAAGGCAGCAGAGTTCGGCAATACGCATTTTAAGGGTTGGACCCCGCCTGTTTCTCTTCCGCATTCTGATTATCCTGCTCATGGGCCAGGCTGCTTCTCTTAAGCTCGGGCAGGTATTTCCCGCCGAGCATAATATGGCCCGTGTCGACCCCTTCGCTCAGCCTGTTAATAAGGTAATCCCTGTCGAGACCGAGAATATTGACACCGTGGTCGGACTCCACCAGACAGAGCATCTTGATTTTCTCGCCGTTACGGTTGGCGACCTCATAAATAGCCGAGTAGTTGAGAAGCGCAGCCTCGACTGTGCCGCACGGAAGAGAGGGGTTCCTCGCCCCTGAATAATACTCGCTCTGCCCGAACCACGTCGGGTCCGGATAGCCGTGGAAGTGGAGTATGGGAAGCCCTTCCTTAATGAGATCCGGGGCATAGAGAGCCGTGGCCAGAGCCTGGGCGAGTATCACATAGGTGTCGAACGACGGCCTGATATCCCTCCGGTGCAGGTCGACCCCTTTCGGCGTCTCAAGATATAATTTCCCCTTTATCAGCCCTATCCTCACTATATCGGTTTCCGGGTTAAGGTTGGTCTTGTCGCTTCCCGAACGGGACGTAACTATCCAGATATCGGGCACCTGCTGATAAATCTCCTCTCCCCTGATGACAGATCTTACATACCATCTGCCTTCGCCGTTCTGTCTCAATTTATCGTCTTTAAGGCTTTCAACATTTTTCAAGCCGTCCCACTCCTCTTTAGTTAGGGTGACCGGCCCTTGATATCCGGGCGCTTCCGCTATCGCTATGAAGCCGTACGACACGCCCGTCCTGCCCTCGAGTATCTTCTCCACAACGTCCCTGTGGGAAAGCCTCGAAACTTTTTCGCTGAACTTGGAGCCATGCGGAAACAGGGAAGTAGGCTCGATCCGCCTGCCGAGCTCGGCAAGCTGCCCGGCGAACAATGACTGGGATGGGTCGTATTCCCCCTTCTTGAACCTGTTGAGCACAGGGGGCTTTATAGGAGCGTATATTTTCGGAATCAGTGAATTTAAAATAAAATCGTCAAGCTCTTCGTTAACGTAGATGGAATCCGACAGGTTCATGTTCACGAGCGAAAACCTGTCGGGGGCGATTCCCATTACGATCTCGGACATCGTGGTTATGAGGTTCTTGAGTCCTATCGCTATCTTCCTGTCATAACTGGTGGCGCCGTCGGCGAATTCGGGCTCAAGCGGCATAAGGGTAATTATCTGCGTGTTGAACGGGTCCTGTACGTATCTGGCAGTGAAGTCGTCCGCCCAGCCGCTTATCTTCAGGATTTCCATAACGGAGCGGTCGGGCTTCCGCGTATGGACATAAATCCTCTCGGCAACGCCGCTCAGAATATTTCTCATGAGGGAATACACCCTCTTTACATCCACTACCGCATGAATGTTACTCTTAACCTTTCTGGTACGCAGAATCTTGGAAACAAGACCCGGAGGCACCTCCGCGGCCTCATCCCAGGGTATTACCTGAACTCCGTTTTCCCTGAGCTTTTCCTCGAGCTTATCCCTGAACCTTTTAACAATCTGATTCCCGTAATTAGCGGGCAAAGGCCTGAATGTTACCCTTACCCTTTTCGCCATCTCGGCAGGCATTCGGGGATTGACGAGCTCTTTTTGAACCGGCATTCCCGCAAGAGCGATTATTGTCTCAAGCTCCAGGTCCGCTAATATATAATCATCCATCTTTCCCAAACTCCAGATACTTCCCATTCCCTGAGAACCGCCCGCAATATAAGAGTATGTAGTTTTTTGACTCAATTAAATGCATCAGGATTCAAAATATAAAAATGTATCTCTATTAATTTTTTCTGTCGTATAAAAATTAACCGCTTATCAATTATAGACTACTGCGCGTGGTTACTCAATAAACGACCGGAAAGGGTTAGATCGGCAATTATTATAGACTACGGAACAAATATGACAATTATTTTATAACGCGGCAGGCGGATGATCAGGCGGCCCGACCGGTTTGCAGCTCATTCAGTACCTCTTCCATTTGATTCCTTACCGTTCGCATAAGCTCGTCTCTGCCTTCTCTTCCTGGGGGGAGGTCTTCGACGTGAATCGGCGGCAATATTCTTATTTTCATAGTGCCGGGTTTCAACACCCTTGAATCTTTAGGCATTATCTGAAGCCCCCCCGTAATAACCATTGGAACGACCGGAACACGGGCGAGCATCGCTATGAAAAAGCCGCCCTTCTGAAAAGGAAGCAGTTTCCCGTCTTTCCCTCTCGTACCTTCGGGGGCGATCATTACCGAGGGCCCGGAGCGAATATTGCTAACGATCCTTTTTACCTCTTTCGTATCCCTGCCTGAGCCGTCCCTCGCGACAAAGTAGTGGCCGGCGAGCTTCGATACCCAGCCTATAAACGGCATACCGGCTACCTCTTTTTTCATTACCGCTTTCCAGTCAATCGGCAGCGCGGCCATGTAGGCGAATATATCGAATACGCTCTGATGGTTATACATTATGATAGAGGGCTCGGCGGGAAGATTCTCAAGCCCCCTGACATCGAGCTTTACGCCGGTAGTGAAGAGGATAATACGCGCCCACGGCCTGACCGCGTATTTAACAGCCGATGAGGGGGAAATCACAGCCAGAATAATCCCTATGATGCCGAAAAAAACAGTATAAACAATAAACGCGATCCAGCTAATTACGGTTCTGATCATGTTCGTATCTTAAAGAATAATCGACTTTGAGTCACGGAATTAATTTAATCGCAGCGCCGCGATATTCAACCCTCGGCGCCTGACATTATCCTGAGCGCTCCCGGAACGACCTCCACCCTGTGCTTGCCCGGTTCGAGGTAAAAAGGCTCCCCGTCCATGTGCGCCGGCACCGCGCGAGTAAGCGTTATCTCCATCATGCTCCCGCGCCTGAGCTCCACCTCGGCCAGTCCGGAATGAGTCCCCTGAAGCACTTTGGGGATTTTTAAGAGCCTGTCGAGCGAAGGCATGTCTTTGATGATATGGAAATCAAGAAAAGCGTCGTCAACGCTGGCGTCCGGGGCGAGCTTAAACTTGCCCCCCTGGTAAACCCCGTTAGACGCCCCTGTGAGCAAGAGCACTCCGCTGTAACTCCAGCCGTCGATTGCGAGCTCCACCCCAAACCCCTTAAAGGAGAGCGCCTCCCGGACGGCTCCCATCAGATAGCCAAGCTGACCCCTCATGCGCTTTAGCTTTTTAAAGCGGTGGGAAACGGAGCCGTCGAGCCCTATACCGAGCCCGTTTATAAAATAGGTCTCCCCCAGCCTGCCGAGGTCAACCTGCCTCTCGAAACCTGAAAAAAGCGTATCTACGGCGCGTTCGGCGTCAAGGGAAATCCCCGCCGATTTGGGGAAATCGTTTCCGCTCCCCGAAGGCAGGGCGCCGAAAACGAGCGAGGACCCGATAATGCCGTTTACGATCTCGTGCGAGGTGCCGTCGCCGCCGACCGATACGATATGAGTGAACCCTTCGTTCCGGGCATTGCGCGCGAGTGCGGTCGCCTCTCCCGGACCGGAGGTGAATTTATGCTCGTAGGGAACGTTATGTTTATCGATAAGCGTTTTGACCGAATGGAAAAATCCGGCTGTCCTGCCCTGACCGGCCGCCGGGTTGATAATGAATAAATATCTCAAGTCTTTCAAAATTCAGCCTTTCGAGTAAAATCTAAGCAGATTTAACATAGCATTTTTCAACATTCATTACAAAACTAATCCCGCTGTACTTGAAAAATGCAATATTATATGTTAGATAAATTTGTTTTATCAAAATTAAAATCGGCATGATTCAGGAGGCAGTTTAATGGTAGAAGAAACCCAAACTACCGATCAGGTTAGTGAGGTAATCAGCATGAAGCAACTTCTCGAAGCCGGGGTGCATTTCGGTCATCAGATAAGTCACTGGAACCCCAAAATGAAGGATTATATCTTCGGGAACAGAAACGGAATTCACATCATCGATCTTCAACAGACAGTGGGACTTTTCAAGAAGGCTTACGGCTTTGTTCGGGATACCGTCGCCGACGGGGGGGAGGTGCTTTTCGTAGGCACGAAAAAGCAGGCACAGGGGATAATAGCGGAAGAGACAGCGAAGGCGGGCATTCCTTATGTTAATACGCGCTGGCTGGGAGGCACGCTTACCAATTTCCACACGATCAGATCCCGGGTGGACTACCTGCTCGAATTAAAGAAACTCGAAGAGGAAGGCCAGATGGAGCGGCTCCCCAAGAAGGAAGCGAAAGGGCTTAAGAGGGAGATACAGAAGCTTGAGCACCTGCTCGGCGGAATCGTAAATATGAAAAGAATCCCGCAAGCGCTCTATATAGTAGATACGAGGAAGGAACACATCGCGGTCCATGAAGCGCGGAGACTCGGGATTCCGATAGTGGCTGTAGTGGACACGAACTCCGACCCGGCGGACGCCGATTATATAATTCCGAGCAACGACGACGCAATAAGGGCCATAAAGCTTTTTACATCGAGAATTGCGGATGCCTGTATCGAAGGCAAGCACATATACGAGCAGAAACTTCAGGCAGGGGAAGTTGTCAAGAAAGAAGAAGAATCTCAGGTCGTCGTTGAGAGAAAGGTATTCGTGTTCAAGGAATTCGGAGAAGAAACGAGGAAAGAAGAGTCGACCTCCGTAGCGGTATCGGAGAGCACGCCCGGAGAGGGGGAATTCAAAGCTCCCGCTCAGCAAAATGATTCAGAAAAAAAAGAGAAACAGACCGCCAAGGCTGAAACTGAGAGCAAGCCTGAAGCCGCTGAGAAGACAGCACCGGCAGAAACTCCTTCCGACGACGCCACTGACGAGTCTTAATCGCCCGTTGCTCGCGGCATAACCGGAACGGATCAATTCAGAGAAGAAAGCAAGGAGGAATTATTATACGATGGCTGATATTACGGCACAGATGGTTAAAGAAATAAGAGACCGGACGGGCGCGCCTTTTATCGATTGCAAGAAAGCGCTCGAGGAGGTTTCCGGCGATTTCGATAAAGCGATCGAGATATTAAAGATTAAAGGCGTGGCAAAAGCGTCGAAAAAAGTCGGCAGGGAAACACCGGAGGGCACTATAACATCTTACATACACGCCGGCGGGAAGATCGGGGTTCTGGTTGAAATCAACTGCGAGACAGATTTTGTAGCCAGGAACGAGGAATTCCAGGCATTCGCCAAGGAGATCGCGCTGCAGATAGCGGCCGGGAATCCCAGATACGTCAGCCGGGAGCGTATACCCGATTCCGAGCTCGAAAAAGAGAAGGAAATAATGAAGGCTCAGGTAATAGAATCGGGGAAACCCGAAAACATCGCCGAGAAGATAGTCGAGGGGAAGATTGAAAAATTTTATGAAGAGGTATGCTTGCTGGATCAGACCTATATAAGAGACACCAAAGTAAAGATTAACGATCTGCTGCAGGCGCTGATAGCGAAGATCGGAGAGAATATCAGAGTAAGAAGATTTGAGAGATTTCAGTTGGGAGAACCGATAGATTAATCCTAGAAAAAATATGAATTCTCCGGAAACTTTACCCACCCCCAAGTATAAGAAAGTCCTTCTCAAGCTGAGCGGAGAGGGATTGCAGAGTCCTGAAGGATATGGAATAAGCGCGCAGGCGCTTGAAACCATATCCGATGAAATCTCCGAAGTTAACAGCCTGGGGATCGAAACGGCCATTGTCATTGGAGGGGGCAATATATTCCGGGGTGTCGCCGGGACAACAACCGGCATTGACAGGTCCACCGGGGACTATATGGGCATGCTGGCCACGGTGATAAACGCGCTCGCCCTCCAGGATGCCATGGAAAAAAGAGGCATTCGCACAAGAGTGCAAACCGCCCTTGAAATAAGACAGGTAGCCGAGCCCTACATCAGACGGCGCGCCATCAGGCACCTTGAAAAGGGTAGAGTTGTTATTTTCGCCGCAGGAACCGGCAACCCTTTCTTTACAACAGACACGGCGGCCACCCTGAGGGCGCTTGAAATAGGCGCCGACCTGATACTCAAGGCCACAAAGGTTGACGGCGTCTACGACAAGGACCCGATGAAACATGAAGACGCCGTTAAATTCACAGAGTTGAGCTATATGCAGGTACTAAAAAAAGAGCTTAAAATTATGGACGCGACAGCCATCTCACTGTGCATGCAGGGGAACATCCCGATAATAGTATTCAATCTATTCGAACGCGGAAATATTAAGAAAATAATAATGGGAGAGAAATTAGGAACCATGGTAAGGAGCGAGAAAGATGAGTGAAGAAATAGACCTGGAGGAACTGCTTCTTGAAGCAGAGGAAAAAATGAACAAATCCGTGCATGTGTTCGATTCCGAGCTATCAAAGATCAGGACCGGAAGGGCTTCGACCGCTCTTGTCGAGCACATAATGGTTGATTATTACGGAACTCAGACCCCGATCAACCAGCTGGCAACGATATCCACCCCCGAGGCGCGAACAATATTAATTCAGCCCTGGGACATGAACGCTATCGGGGATATTGAGAAGGCGATTATGACATCGGACCTCGGCGTAACCCCTTCAAATGACGGGAAAGTAATCAGAATCGGCATACCGCTTCTTACCGAAGAGCGCAGGAAAGAACTCGTAAAACATGTAAGTAAAGTGGCGGAGGATTACAGGGTTTCGGTCAGACAGATCAGAAAAGACATGAACCACAAAATAAAAGAGGCCGAGAAAGAACAGCATATCGCCGAAGATGAGGTCAAGAAAAACCTGAATAATATTCAGGAACTTACCGACAATTTCATCCAGAAAATCAACGAACGACTGGAGAGAAAAGAAAAGGAAATCCTCGAAGTCTAGCGTCTCCGAACGGCTCATCTTCCGTAGAGCCTCGTAGAAATATATAAGCTCCTCTCTGATCCGGCTTTTTCATTGTAGGTCTTAACAGATTGCTTTATAATTAGGATGAAAAGCAAATTGCTACCGAACGGAGATGAGAGATTCACTATCAAGCGTTTTTTCGTATCTTTTCATGACAGCGGTTTTTATTTCCGTGATTTCCGCTTTCGGAATAATTTTAATACTTATACGCTCATTTATCGTTGAAATAAGCGAAATCGAGAAACAAACGGGATTTATTTTCTTATATATATTCCTGGCGTGTATAATTCTGGCTCCGATTTTTCTTTTTATATCGAACAAGCTGGAAAAATACGGCAAGCGGGTGGATGAGGTTTAACAGCGCCTTATATACAATTCGCAAGAGACTAAAGAAAATGCATTAATTCCGACAGTGGTTTAAAATGAACAAGAAAGAAAGCCCATCTGTTCTTGTAAGATCGAGTGATAAGGATTTCTCACACCTTGAGGGGATTCTCAAAAAACGAAATGTCGAATTCCTTCAGTCACCAACTAAAGAGGAATTTATCGGAAAGCTGCGGAAAGATTTCATCAGCGTGGCCATAATCGATACAACTTCCGGTGATGTTTCCACCCACGAATTGATAACGGTCATAAAATCAATTTCTCCTAAAACCGACGTTATCACAATTACGGATCCCGGAGAGAACGAGGGCGCCAAAACCGGATTCGACAACCCCCTTGACAATCTCGTTTACGCTTATATCGAAACCCCCGTTAACCCTAACTACCTCGCAACCCTTACAATGAAAGCCCTTGAGAAGCAGAAATTGATGAAGTCGGTCGAGAAAGCGTCACAAAATAGAGGGAAAAGTAATATGGAACCCGGGAAAAGCGGCGCCGAAAGCCAGCTCCTGTCGGCATCCGTGAACAGTCTGAATTCGGCCGTAATGGTCACTGACATGAACCGGGATATTATCTACATAAACAAGGCGCACGTGAGAACCTTCGGGTACCTGCGCGAAGAACTCAAGGGAAAGAAGAGCGACATACTCTACCCGCTTGAAGACGCTTCAGGAGTGAGCAGCAAGATTTACGAGGCCTTGATTATGGTGGGGTGGGAAGGTGAGCGACTCGCGCTCAGGAAAGACGGAAGCGCGTTCCCGACTTATGAGAAAACATCGGTCATCAAGGACGAGGGCGGAAGGCAGATCGGAATTGTGTCCGTCATAGATGATATAACCAAGCAGAAAAGGCTCCAGCAGGCGCTCAAGGAATCAGAAGAGCGTTACAGGACTTTTGTGGAGACGGCCAAGAGCGCGATCATAGCGGTAAACGAAGAGGGGAAGATTATACTTTTTAACCCTGCCGCGAAAGAAATTTTCGGATACGAAAAAGAAGAAATTCTCGACAGGGAATTCAGTTCTTTATTCCCGGACAGGTATCAAGAGATAATAAGCTCGGAAATCGGAAACGGCAGAGGAAGCGCGGCTGTCTATTTCGTCGAGTCCGCTTCAGAGCTCGCCGGACTCAACAAAGAGGGCGAGGAATTCCCCGTAGACATATCGTTATCAACCTGCAAGATAGAGGGCCAATCGATTTTGACCGCGATCATATTTGACATAACCGAAAGAAAAAACCTCGAGGAGCAGGTACTGCAGTCAGCGAAGCTGGCCGCGGTCGGAGAGCTTATATCGGGAGTTACCCATGAGGTGAACAACCCGCTTGCGGTCGTAATAGGGTACGCCGAAATGCTGCTTTCGGAGCAGGATATGAACAATGAAGAATCCAGAGAGGCGATTAAATCAATCCACGGCGAAGCCGAACGGGCAAGAAAGGTCATCCAGAACCTCCTCTCTTTCGCACGGAAGCACAGCCCGGAGAAAGAGGTCATAGAGATTAACGACATTCTGGAAAAAACACTCGGGCTTACGGAATACGAGCTAAAGAAGCATTCCGTAAAAGTGATAAAAGAACTGGACCCTGATTTGCCGGATACGGTGGGGGATCCGAATCAGCTCCAGCAGGTGTTTCTCAATTTGATCATAAATTCACAGCATGCAATGATGGAAACCGGGGACGATAGGCAGCTCACCGTGAGAACAAAGGTTAAAGAGAAACAGTCCCCGGGCAAACCAGGCATGATTCCGGTAATCGAAATTTCATTTGAGGACAACGGACCCGGAATTCCCGAGAAAATTATGAAAAAAATATTCGATCCGTTCTACACGACAAAAGACAAAGGGAAAGGCACGGGACTCGGACTTTCAGTATCGTTCGGAATTATCAAGGAGCACGGCGGGGAAATCTACGCGAGACCGAACGAGGAAAAGGGGGTCACTTTTTTTATCGACCTGCCGGTCTGAGAAAGCTCGTATTCAAGAGGATTCGATCCACTCGCGACATTTGAGTGAGCAAATCAGCGTGAGCGGGGCGTAATCTTCGTGATTCCACCCATGTAAGGCACGAGGACCGGAGGGACTTTAATACTCCCGTCTTCTTCCTGGAAATTCTCCAGTATCGCAATCACCGTTCTGCCCACCGCGAGACCGGAGCCATTCAGGGTATGCACGAGTCGGGGTTTACCCCCGCCTGCTGGCCTGAATCGGATAGAAGCCCTCCTCGCCTGAAAATCCTCGAAGTTACTGCAGGACGAAATCTCCCTGTAGGTTTTCTCACTCGGCACCCAGACCTCGATATCGTAGGTCTTTGCGGAGGAGAAGCCCATATCCCCCGTACACAGAACCACGATCCTGTAAGGAAGCCCGAGAAGCTCAAGCACCCTCGCCGCGTCTGAGGTCAGGGACTCATGCTCCTCATAAGAGCTTTCGGGGCCTGAAAATTTTACAAGCTCAACCTTATTGAACTGATGCTGCCTGATTATCCCCCGGACGTCTTTTCCGTAAGATCCCGCCTCGCTTCTGAAACAAGGGGTGTACGCGACGTATTTTACAGGCAGCCGGTCTTCGCTCAGTATCTCGTCCCGGTGTATGTTCGTCACGGGGACCTCGGCAGTTGGCACCAGGTAATAATCAGTGCCGTCTATCTTAAAGAGGTCCTCTTCGAACTTGGGCAGATTCCCCGTACCGATAAAGCTCTCGCTGTTAGCCATGAAGGGCGGAAGCACCTCGGTGTATCCGTGCTCTTTCGTATGGAGGTCGAGCATGAAATTGATAAGAGCCCTCTCGAGCCTCGCTCCCGGGCCCTTGTAAAGAGCGAATCTGGCCCCTGTAATCTTGGCGGCCCTGTCGAGGTCGATAATGTCAAGGTCCTTTCCGAGCTCCACGTGATCCCTGGGCTCGAAGTCGAAAACCGGAGGCTCTCCCCACTTCCTCACCTCGACGTTGTCCGAGGAATCCTTTCCCACCGGTACAGACCCGTGCGGGATATTAGGTATTTCCAGCATGAAAGCCCTGAAATTCTCCTCGATCCCCGCCCTCCTGTTTCCAAGATCCTTAATCTTCTCGGAAAGTGTCTTAAGCTCGGCCTGAAGCCTGTCGGCTTCCCCGTTCTTCCCTTCTCTCTTGAGAGCGCCGACCTTTTTCGAGCCAAGATTCCTCTCGTGCTCAAGCTTTTCCACAGTCTTTATGATTTCTTTTCTTTCACTGTCGAGAGTCCTGAATTTTTCGGAATCTATTTCAGTCCCGCGCGCCTTGAGCTTTACTATTACGTTTTCAAGATTCTCTTCAAGGTATTTTGAATCGAGCATATTCGTTTACCCCTTTATGACACCCATGGGTCTAAGTTTCGCCACTTTTTTTGCAATGCCGGCATCGTGAACCACGTCGCATACCTCCTCCGCATCCTTGTAGGCGTCGGGCATCTCTTCAGCCACCGTTTTCCTTCCCCTCGCCATCACTATCACACCCTCCCGCTCCAGCTCGGAGAGAAGATCCCGCCCCCTTCCCTCCTTTAGAGCCTTTCTCCTCGAAAGCACGCGCCCCGCCCCGTGACAGCATGTGCCGAAAGTCTCATCGAGCGCGGTCTCGGTACCCACGAGGACAAACGACCCCCTGCCCATATCCCCGGGAATGAATACCGGCTGCCCCACCTCCCTGTAAGCCTCCGGTATCAGCTCGTGCCCTTTTGGAAACGCCCTCGTAGCCCCCTTCCTGTGAACGCAGACGACTTTACTTTCGCCGTTAATATTATGCTCCTCGAATTTTGCTATATTATGGCTGACGTCATATACAAGGCGGCCGTTCAGCTCTGCCGGACCTATGTCGAACACCTCGTAAAAGGCCTTCCTCGCAGAATCCATCATTACCTGCCTGTTCACCCACGCGTAATTGACAGCCGCCGCAAAGGCCCGGAGATACTCCCGCCCTTCAGGAGAACCGATGTGCGCGCACGCGAGCTGCTTGTCGGGGAGCTCTATCCCGGCGCGTCTCATATATGAGAGCATCGTATCTATATAGTCCGTGCATATCTGATGACCGAAGCCCCTTGAGCCGGAGTGTATCAGCACCGAGACGCGCCCCTCGTGGAGGCCGAAGGCATCGGCCACGGCCGGGTCATAAATTGTGTCTACCACATTAATCTCCAGAAAATGATTGCCAGACCCGAGGGTGCCGATTTGGTCCCCGCCTCTCTTAAGGGCTTTTTCACTTACCGCACCGATGTCAGCGCCGGGAAAAGCGCCCCCGTCCTCGATTTTTTCAAGATCATCTTCTTCTCCGTACCCGCGGTCGACTATCCAGCGCGCGCCCTTGGAAAAAAGCCTTTTATAATCCTCCTCCGAGAGCTTTATACTCCCGCTCACACCCGCGCCGCAGGGTATCCGGTTGAAGAGCGCCCCGACCAGCTGCCTCAACCGTGGTCTTACATCCGCCTCGGCCAGGTCGGTAGTCATAAGCCTGACGCCGCAGTTGATATCGTATCCTACCCCGCCCGGAGAAATGACCCCCTCCTCGGAATCCACCGCGGCTATACCTCCTATGGGAAACCCGTATCCCCAGTGTATATCGGGCATAGCCAGAGAGTACTTTTTTATTCCGGGCAGACAGGCCACGTTTACGAGCTGTTCAAGGGCCTTGTCCTCTTTTATCCTTTCGAGCATCCTCTCGCTCGCGTAAAGCCTCGCGGGGACGAGCATACCGTCCGTCCTGGGTATCTCCCAAAGATTTTCCCTAACCTTTTCCAGTCTCATGCAAAGTATCTACCGTACGCGTAAGCCAGTAACAATAAAGGAATATTTAATCATCATATGTCAAAAACCACTTCGGCCATTAATCTATCATTCGCTCCGACTATTTTCAAATTATGGTAGGTTGCGGCTTTAATATCCAGCTCAAGCTCGTGCCTCCGGGGATCGGTTTTTTCCCCGTGCAATACAGCCTGTAATTTATTTGTCGCGATTAATTTGATATCTATGTCCCTGAAAACCTTTTTTTCAGCCTGATGGAGATAAAGTATCTCGCCAAGCATCCTTATAAGAATCTCTTCTCCGTTTTCGCCCTCGACTTCAAATCCGATTTTCTCCGCTGCTTCCACACTCTCTCTATCCGTTATGAGACTCATCAGCCCTAGCGCCGCGCTCTTGAGCAGCTCTTCAAATGTTTTCCCGGAGATCCCCACACGGATGTCGGCCGTGTGGTCGAGTATCTTGAATGGCATATCCCGATATTCTAACATGAACCCCCGGCACACGGGCCTTCGGGGATTTGCAAAAACGACATCTATCGGGTTGCCGGAAGAAACAGTTGTAATAAAAGCGGTTATCATACACAGTTGTAATAAACGATTACGGAGGAAACAGTGGGAAGGCTCAATAAAGAAATCGAACTGACGTACCTGGGACATTCAACCTTTAAAATCAAATCGCCCGGCGGGAAAGTGACAATAGTGGACCCCTGGGTTATGAACAATCCGGCCTGTCCCGAGGATTTGAAGGAAGTCTGCGACGTCGACATAATTGCGGTCACACACGCACACTTCGATCATATAGGCGACGCAGTAGAGATAGGGAAAAAGCATCAGCCGAAGGTGGTAGGAATATTCGAGACTTGCGTATGGCTCAATTCGAAGGGGGTCGAAAACATATCGCCCATGAACAAAGGGGGCACTCAGGAAGTGGACGGAATAAAGTTCACCATGGTGCACGCGGACCACAGCTGCGGAATACAGGAAGAAGACGGATCTATAATCTACGGCGGCGAAGCGGCGGGATATGTAATTGAGTTTGAAAACGGCTTTAAGGTATATCACGCAGGCGACACGGCCGTATTCGGCGATATGAAGCTGATAGCGGAGATATACAAACCGGAACTGGCAATGATACCGATAGGCGATCTTTACACGATGTCCCCTCTCGAGGCATCGCACGCATGCAGATTCCTGTCCGCGAAATACGTCATACCCATGCATTACGCCACCTTTCCCGCGCTCACGGGCACGCCGGCCAAATTAAGAGAGCTGACAGGGGACATTAAAGGACTCGAAATCATAGAACTCAAGCCAGGTGATACACTGAGCTGACATCGCGACATAACATTGAGTCTTCCGCAATTCATAACAGAGATGGGAAATCGACCGCGCCAATCAAATTCATAATTTTATTTACACTTGTTATTTGCCGCGCATAAACGACGGCGTCGCGCGATTCGGGCTCTCCGGCAAGGGAGACAAGCAGGTAGAGGCGAGGCTCGAACGTGTACTCACCGCGGAATTCTCTATCGAGGAAGGAGAAAACTGCCCCGAATTCCTTTTACACCTATTCTTAAAAATTCATTCCGGAAGCGGTCTCGTCTTTCAGCGGACCCATCAATTACACATAGATGGAAATTTGTGAAAACCCCCTCTGGAAAGCGCTTTTAGGTTTGACAAGAGACCTCTCCTGTGCTAATAATTATCGTTTGGATTTTAAACAGGGGAGTTGTGTCTTTAGAGCGTTATGTTTGAAGGAATATCCGAGAAATTAAACTCTACTTTAAAGAAAGTCAGGGGTTACGGGAAGCTGAGCGAAAGCAATATTCAGGACGCCCTCCGCGAGGTACGCCTGAGCCTGCTTGAAGCGGATGTTAACTTCAAGGTTGTAAGGGAATTCGTAGATTCCGTCAAAAACCGCTCGCTCGGACAGGAGGTTATGCAGAGCCTCTCGCCCGGTCAGCAATTCGTAAAAATCGTACACGAAGAATTAATCAAGGTGCTGGGTGAGGAAAGCTCCGAACTGGACCTGAAATCCACACCTCCCGTGGGAATAATGCTCGTCGGACTCCAGGGATCGGGTAAAACCACTTCGGCTTCGAAACTGGCAAAACATCTCAAGGAAAAATTAAACAGAAGTCCTTATCTGGTTCCCGCTGACGTGTACAGACCCGCCGCCATAGATCAGCTCAAGGTGCTGGCGAAACAAACGGGGGCGGGGATATACGATACAAAGCCCGGCGAAAAACCCGTCGACATCTGCGTGAACGCAATGGAGGAAGCCCGGAACGGCGGTTACGACACCGTCATCATTGATACGGCCGGGCGGCTACACATAGACGAGGAACTGATGGATGAGCTCAGAAGCATAAAGGCGGATGTAAATCCTCATCAGGTGCTCCTCGTCGCGGACGCCATGACGGGACAGGATGCGGTTAACGTATCCTCAAGCTTCGACGAAGCGCTGGACATAGACGGGGTGGTACTGACCAAGATGGACGGGGACGCGAGGGGCGGCGCGGCGCTTTCTATAAAGGCCGTAACCGGAAAACCCATAAAATTTTTCGGAACGGGCGAGAAGCTCGATGCGCTTGAGGTTTTTCATCCCGACAGGATCGCTTCCAGAATCCTCGGTATGGGCGATGTGCTTACCTTAGTTGAGAAAGCGCAGACGGCATTCGAGGACAAGCAGGCCGAACAAATGGCCAAGAAGCTCCTCAAGAATCAGTTTACACTCGCTGACTTCCGCGAAGCGATGCTGGCAATGGGCAAACTGGGCCCGCTTGACAGCATGACCCAGATGATTCCGGGAATGAAGCAGATTGCCAACGACCCCAAAGCACTCGATATGGCCGAAAAAGAGATAAAGAAAAGTATCGCAATCATAGACTCGATGACTGAAAAAGAGAGACTTAATCATACAATACTGAACGGGAGCAGACGGAAGAGAATAGCCGGAGGAAGCGGGACTAAAGTGCAGGATATTAACCGACTTATTAAAAACTATATGCAGATGAGGGGCATGATGAAGAATATGGGGAAGATGGGAAAGATGGCCAAAAGAATGATGAAAATGATGTAGTTAAGTTAACATTACTAACAAAAGAATATATAATATCATCAGGCAATTAAGGAGGTAAAAGTATTTTGGTAAAGATCAGACTTATGAGAATCGGATCCAAGAAAAGGCCTTTTTACAGGATTGTGGCTGCGGATTCACGTTCGCCCAGAGACGGGAAATTTCTAGAGATTCTGGGTTATTATGACCCCAAGAAAAAACCGCATGTTCTTGAAGTCAACACCGAAAGGGTAAAAGACTGGATATCCAAAGGGGCTCAAACATCCGAGAGAGTAGGAAAACTGATCTCCGAGTTAAACTAACCGCTGAGACTGAAACGGTATAGAAAATACTTAAAGATAGTTGTTACACAACACAGGGGAGGTATCAGTTATGGATAAGCTTACAGACCTTGTTGCTCTTATTGCGAAATCTCTTGTGGATAACCCTGACCAGGTCGAGGTACGCGAGGTTTCGGGCGAGCAGACAGCTGTTCTCGAGTTAAAGGTTGCTCAGGAAGATCTCGGAAAGATCATTGGGAAACAGGGGAAAACCGCAAAAGCGATAAGGACAATCCTTAGCGCCTCAGCCGCGAAAATGAGAAGGCGGGCCGTACTTGAGATCCTGGAATAATTGATACCCCATCCGTTGAAATGGGTCTCATAAAATACGGAAAGATCACCAGGGCACACGGGATATCAGGGGAGGTAAAACTTACACCCTTCAGCCGCGAGCTTCATAGCCTTTCCTCACTTAAGACAATTTTCATTGAGACGGGGCCCGGCCTGAGTCCGGTAGAGACCAGAGTTCTACAATGCAGGCCTCACAAGAGCTCGGCCATAGTAAGACTAGAAGGTGTAGATTCCGTAGACGACGCGGATAAACTAACCGGGAAGAATGTCTATATAGACAATTCCCAGCTTCCCCCGCTTAAAGAGGACGAATTCTACTGGTTCCAGCTTATAGGCCTTGATATTTATACCGATGACGGGCGTTATTTGGGAGAGGTTCAAGAGCTGATTGACAGGGCATATCAAAGCGTGCTCGTCGTAAAGGACGGAGATAAAGAACTCCTTATTCCGCTTACGGAGCCTTTCGTAAAGGAAATCAACCTCAAAGAGTCAAAAATAATAACATCCAATTTAAAAGGGCTTATTATTCAGGAATAAATAAACTCCACCTTCTTACCTAAAGTTATGAAATTCGACATTATAACAATATTTCCGGAATTCTTTGAGTCCCCTTTTTCTTTCGGAATCTTTCAAAAGGCCCGGGAGAAAAAACTGATGGAAATGAATGCGCATGACTTGAGGGATTTCACCGAAAACAAGCACAGAACCGTTGACGATACACCGTACGGAGGCGGGGGCGGGATGCTCATGAAGCCCGAGCCGATCGGGAAGGCGATAGACAGCATAAAAAGGAAGGACCTGAAATCGGTTGTAATTCTGACCACGCCGGGGGGGGAGATATTCACGGACCGGACCGCGAGGGAGCTGTCCCGATTCGATCAGCTCGTTATCATTTGCGGCAGGTACGAAGGAATAGACGAGAGGGTAAGGGACGCGTATGTCGACAGGGAGATTTCAATCGGGGATTATGTGCTGTCAGGCGGGGAGTACGCAGCTTCCGTGATTGTCGACAGCGTGGCAAGGTTCATTCCCGGAGTCCTGGGCAACGCGCAGTCCCCGGAAAGCGAATCGTTTAAAGACGGGCTTCTGGAGTACCCTCAGTATACAAGGCCTGAGAGCTATGCGGGCAGGAAGGCCCCGGAGATTCTACTTTCAGGACACCACCAGGCCGTAAGCCAGTGGAGAAGAGATCAGAGTCTGGAAAAAACCTATATCAAAAGGCCCGATCTACTGGACCGGGCGAAAATATCCCTCGAAGACATAAACCATATAAAAACCCTTAAAAGAACGCACTCCCCTTTTTTCAGGGCGTATATTGCATTAATTCATTATCCCGTATACAATAATCGGCTTACTGTTATAAATACCGCGTTCACAAACCTGGATGTACATGATATATCCAGGGCGGGAACTACGTACGGGATCAGGAAGTTCTATCTCGTGCAGCCCAATCCCGAACAGCAGAGGCTGGCCGAACGCGTGTTGAAACATTGGACCGATGGTGAGGGGGCGTCGCATAACAGGTCGCGGTCGAGGGCACTCGAGTTTGTCGAAATTAAAGACACACTCCAAGACGCGGTGAAAGATATAGAAAGCGCCGAGGGACAGAAACCGAGGATCGTGGTAACGGACGCCCGTCCGCGGGAAAACATGATCGGTTACGGGGAGCTCAGGGAAAAGATGTTTAAAAAGGAAAACGAGCCGTACCTGATACTCTTCGGAACAGGCTGGGGATTGGCGGAAGATATACTCAAAAGCGCCGATTATACTTTAAAACCGGTGAGCGGCTACACGGATTACAATCACCTTTCGGTCAGGAGCGCAGCAGCAATAATAATGGACAGATTATTCTCATGTGCAATATGAGAAGGGAGAAGTAAGATGAACCTTGTAATAGAAATTGAAAAATCCATGATGAGAACGGACCTTCCCGATTTCCGCGCGGGGGATACGGTCGCCATACACTACAAGATTAAAGAGGGCGACAGGGAGAGAATACAGGTCTTCGAGGGCGTGGTGATAGCTAAGAAGGGCGGAGGCGTGCGGGAGACCTTTATCGTGAGAAAGGTTTCTTACGGCGTCGGAGTTGAAAGGATATTCCCGCTTCACTCGCCGCTGATTGATAAGATCGAGGTTAAGAGGAAGGGTAAGGTAAGAAGGGCGAAGCTCTACTACCTTAGAGGCCGCTCGAAGAAGGCCAGCAGAATCAGGGAAAGGTCAAGATACGATCAAATAGGCGCTGAAAAGAAATCCCCGAAAACGGCGGCTGCTGAACCGGTAGCAGAGGAAGCTACGCCCGAAGCAACTGAAGAAACAGCTACCGCGGAGTAAATCCGCTTCTATATCCAGAATATACAATAGTATCCCGGACTGGTACGGGTAACGGTCGGCCCGCAAGAAGCAGTTCTGAATTGCATAATCCCGCAGCGGGATTACGGATGGAGCTTGGACGTGATGCGGTAATGGTCACAGATTAAAGTGGATTCGGGATTCCCCGATGACGAGCACCTTTTTGCTCCCTATAAGGATTCACCCCGTTATCACAAATCATCGATTTTAACCAGCGTGTCGTTTTCAAAACAGAGATACGGGGCAGGGTATTACCGTTCATAATTTCCCGTAATTTTGTTATACTTCGGGATTGATTCAGATTCGAGCCGCGTATCGAAAGCGCGGAATGCCCCCTCTAACAGGTAAATCCTGAGAAAAACAGATACCCGCCAGATTCTAACCCTGAATTGTTAAGGGTATAAGAAATCCTACTTGCCCTGCCAGACCGGTTCCCGTTTCTCGAGAAAAGCGTCTATACCCTCTTCGGCGTCACGGGCCATCATATTCTCCACCATTACCCGGCAGCAGTGCTCATAGGCTCCCCCCAAATCCTTATCCAGCTGCTCGTAAAAGGCCTTTTTACCAATCTTGAGCGTAAGGGGGGATTTCGAGGCAATTTTCTCCGCCAGCTCATATGCCGCCTGATCGAGCTCCTGAGACGGCGCAACACGGTTAACGAGCCCCATTTCATAGGCGCGGGCGGCAGAGATGAAGTCACCCGTCAATAACATCTCCATAGCCTGTTTCCTGGCGATATTACGCGAAAGGGCGACCATAGGGGTGGAGCAAAATAGGCCTATATTGACGCCCGGGGTGGCGAATCTCGCGCTCTCGTCGGCAACCGCCAGATCGCACGTAGCTACCAGCTGGCAGCCTGCCGCCGTGGCGACACCGTGAACCTTGGCAATCACGGGCTTGGCGCAATTAATTATGGAAAGCATCATCCTGGCGCTGGTCTGAAAGGTTTTCTCATAGAATGATTTTTCAGGATTTGCCCTCAGATCCCTCATATCGTGGCCGGCGCAAAATCCCTTTCCCGAACCTGACAGAATTACAACCCTGACAGAAGGGTCACCGGACAGCGATTCGAACTCCTCGATGAGAGCTTCCATGCAATCAATTGAAAGAGAGTTATACGATTTAGGCCTGTTAATTATCAGATCACATATCGCACCGTTATCGCTCCTGATTACAAGATCCTCTGCGTTTGTATTTATTAACTGCATTAAAAGCCTCCAATGTGCAGGGAATGTTAATGGGGAATATTAATAATATAGTATACCAAGAAGGTATCGGCTAGTTCAAACAGTTTTTCAGAAAGGGACCGGGAACAGGATGGATTAGTCGAACAGGGGGCGGGTTTCAGTCCGTACTCACTCTATCCGTCAGAACCGTTACTTTGTCGTCTCTTACCTCGGCGAGCCCGCCTTCAATGATGAGCTTTTTCTCAACCGCGTCTTTTTTGTACTTAAGCTCACCCGCACTCAGGGTGGTAATGAAAGGCACGTGGCCCGGCAGGACTCCGAATTCACCAACCTCGCCCGGGGCCACTACTTCATCCACCCTGTCATCAACAACAAGCTTGACTGGTGTGATTACCTGAAGATGAATTTCCGCCAATTTTTATCTCCTCAATTACGTCAGCTCTCAAATAGAAACACTTAAGCTACCCCGGAGTCAAATCGGATGCCCGGGGTCTCGCGGGTTTCAATTAAGATACGATCTGTTTTGCTTTCTCGTGCACTTCTTCAAGATTCCCGACCATGTAGAAAGCCTGCTCGGGGACCTCGTCCATATTGCCGTCGATAACCTCTTTAAAGGCCTCGATCGTCTCCTTAATCGGAACATACTTACCGGGCGTTCCGGTGAACTGTTCGGCAACGTGGAAGGGCTGAGAGAGAAACCGCTGCACTTTTCTCGCCCTCGCCACAACGAGCTTGTCCTCCTCCGAGAGCTCGTCCATGCCGAGGATCGCGATTATTTCCTGAAGCTGCTTGTAGCGCTGGAGAACCTCCTGTACGTCACGCGCCACCTGATAATGCTCCTGTCCCACGATGTTCGGATCCAGGATTCGGGACGTCGAATCGAGCGGGTCAACGGCGGGGTAAATTCCAAGCTCCGTGAGCTGACGCGATAAAACGATCGTACCGTCGAGGTGAGCGAACGTGGTTGCGGGAGCGGGGTCAGTAAGGTCGTCCGCGGGAACGTAGATAGCCTGAACCGAGGTAATAGAGCCTTTCACCGTCGATGTAATTCTCTCCTGAAGCTCACCAAGGTCTGTAGCGAGCGTTGGCTGATAACCCACCGCTGAGGGGATTCTTCCAAGGAGCGCCGACACCTCGGAGCCTGCCTGTGTAAACCTGAATATATTGTCGATAAACAAGAGAACGTCCTGTCCCTGCTCGTCCCGGAAGAACTCAGCGAGAGTGAGCGCCGTCAGGGCTACCCTTGCCCTCGCTCCCGGCGGCTCGTTCATCTGCCCGAACACAAGTCCTGTGTTTCCGATAACGCCCGATTCCTTCATCTCCATCCAGAGGTCGTTTCCTTCACGGGTCCTCTCTCCGACTCCACCGAAAACGGAAACACCGCCGTATTCCTTGGCGACGTTATGTATAAGCTCCATCAGGAGAACAGTTTTCCCCACACCGGCGCCGCCGAAAAGACCGATCTTTCCTCCCTTGAGGAACGGGGCGATCAGGTCGATAACCTTGATGCCGGTCTCGAACAGCTCGAGCTTGGTGCTCTGCTCGACGAACTCGGGGGATTCCCGGTGAATGGGCCAGCGCTTCTCGGTGGCGACAGGGCCCATTTCGTCAATCGGCTCGCCTACTACGTTAATCATACGTCCGAGGGCTTCCTGGCCTACGGGAACCGTTATGCCCTCTCCGGTGTTAACCACGTCCTCGCCCCTTCTGATCCCTTCTGTCGAATCCATGGCGATGCAGCGTACGCGGTTGCCTCCCAGCTGCTGGGCCACCTCTACAATCAAATTCCATTCCTGATCGTTAATCAACGGGTTGGTAAGTTTAAGGGCCGTATAAATCGGCGGAAGGCCGCCTTCCTTGAATTCAACGTCAATAACAGGTCCCATAACCTGAATGACCTTTCCCATTTTGTTGCCGTTACTTGATTCCACTTTAATCCGCTCCTCCTTTCCTTAAAGCCTCGGTACCGTTCACGATGTCCATGAGCTCGGTAGTGATCATTGCCTGTCTGGTTTTGTTGGCTAAAAGGGTAAGTTTTTTTATAACGTCGTCCGCATTATTGGTGGCGTTTTCCATCGCTGTCATTCTCGAAGCATGTTCGCTTGTCAGCGACTCCTGAATCGCCCTTTGAACGCGGATCCGTATGTATTCTTTAAGAACTTTTTTTAATACGGCTTTCCTAGTCGGCTCGTAGAGATAGTCAATCGGAGGGGAATCATCTTCATTTTCCGCCTCAGGTTCGATCGGAAGAATCTTCTCATAAACCATGACCTGAGTAAGAGCCGATTTGAAGAAGTTGTAAACGAGAATTATTTCATCGCTTTCTTTCTTTATATATTCCTCGGTCAGCGCGGAGGCTACCTTTTCGGCGATCTCCTCATAGTTCCTTTCCGTTATCCCGGTGTAACTGTCCGCCACATCCACCTTCGTTCTGACGAAATGGTCTCTCCCCCTCCTGCCGAGGAAGGTGTATTTTATCTCCTTGTAGTGCTTCCCGTCTGTCACCACATAGGTCTCGAGCTTTCTTATAAGACTGCTGTTGAAGCTCCCGCAAAGCCCCCTGTCCGAAGTCATAAACACGAGGTGAAGCCTGTCTCTCTGTTCGGGTCTTCTGAGAAGCGGGTTCCATTTCGGATCGCAGCGTTTGGCTATGTTCAGCGTTATGTCCTGAATCGCGTCCGAATAAGGCCTGAAGGCCAGAAGAAGGTCCTGGGCCCTTCGCAGCTTCACCGCCGAAATCAATTTCATGGCGCTCATTATTCTCCGAGTGCCCTTTACGCTGCTGATCTTCGATCTAATCTGTCTTAGGCTGGCCATTTTATGTAATCTGTCTCTCCGGTTAGGGTTTTAAGTGCCGTTTATGTGAGATCCCCAAGCTGATTCTTGAGCTCGTCAAGCGCCTTTACGATACCCTCTTTTAAATCATCGGTAATCTCTTTCTTGGCTCTTATGTCCTTGAGGAGATCCGGGTACTTGGATTCGAAGAACGAATAGAGCTCTTTCTCATACTTCTTGACCGAATCGGCCGGATAATCGTCCACATAGCCGTTGGTTACCGCAAAAATTATCAGTATCTGCTTTTCCACTGCCAGAGGCTCGTACTGCCCCTGTTTAAGGGATTCCACAAGCCTGCTACCGCGGGCAAGCTGCATCTGCGTCGCCTTGTCGAGGTCAGAGGCGAACTGAGAAAACGCCTCCACCTCCCTGTACTGCGCCAGGTCAAGCCTGAGCGTACCGGCAACCTTTTTCATGGCCTTTACCTGCGCCGAGCCGCCTACCCTGGATACTGAAAGACCTACGTTAATAGCCGGTCTTACGCCTGAGTAAAAAAGGTCGCTCTCGAGGTAAATCTGGCCGTCAGTAATGGAAATAACGTTCGTAGGGATGTAGGCCGACACATCGCCCGCCTGGGTCTCGATTATCGGAAGCGCCGTGAGTGATCCTCCTCCGTCTTCGTCCCTCATCTTGGCGGCGCGCTCAAGCAGTCTCGAGTGAAGATAGAAAACGTCACCCGGATATGCCTCACGCCCGGGGGGACGCCTTAAGAGCAGGGAGAGCTGACGGTATGCCCATGCGTGCTTGGTGAGGTCGTCGTAGATAATCAGCGCGTGTCTGCCGGTATCCCGGAAATATTCTCCGAGCGCGCACCCGGCGTAAGGGGCTATGAACTGAAAAGGCGCGGGATCGCTCGCGTTTGCGGCCACGACGGTCGTATACTCCATCGCGCCGTGCTCTTTTAATTTATCGACAACCTGCGCCACGGTCGACTGCTTCTGACCTATCGCCACATAAATACAGTAAACGTCTTCTTCCTTCTGATTGATGATCGTGTCGACCGCAATAGCCGTTTTCCCGATCTGGCGGTCGCCCAAAATAAGCTCCCTCTGTCCCCTTCCTATCGGTATCATCGCGTCGATAGCCTTGATCCCCGTCTGTAGCGGCTCGTTAACGGACTGTCTGTACACGACGCCTGGGGCTTTAACCTCGATCGGTCTTGTTTCCGAAGTCTTGATCTCGCCCTTTCCGTCTATAGGCTGCCCGAGCGCGTTAACCACTCTCCCCTTCATATCATCCCCTACGGGAACCTCGGCGATTTTCCCGGTCCGCTTTACCATATCGCCTTCCTGGACTTCCTGGTCCTCGCCGAAAAGAGCGATACCGACGTTGTCCTCTTCGAGGTTAAGCACGAGCCCCATAGTCCCGCTTGAGAATTCCACCAGCTCTCCGGCCATCGCCTGATCCAGACCGTATGCGCGCGCTATGCCGTCCCCGATCGATATAACGGTCCCGACTTCAGATGTTTCGATCTTGGTTTCGTAACCTTTAATTCTATTTCTCAGTATTTCTCCGATTTCTTCTACTTTCATTTCCTGCATATTTCTTCGCTCCTTTAAAAATTAGAAGGATTTCATGATCGAGATAGTACTCCCCTTACCCTTTCGAGCTGGGCTTTTATACTACCATCTAACACCTTATCTTCAACCTTTGTTATTATCCCCCCGATGATGGACGGGTCAACTTTAGAGGTAATTTCAACTTCCTGACCTATAACTTTTGTAAGCGCGCTCTTGATACGCGCAAGATCGGATTCGGAAGGCTCGGTTGCCATGATTACTTCCGCCCTTAATTTCCCCGACGCTCTTCTGAGCTTTTGTATGACAATCTCCTCGGATTTCACAAGGGACTTGAACCTGTCGAGCTCAACCACCAGGTTCAGAAAATTCACACTCAGTTTGTCATAACCCTTTTTCGAGCCCACGTCATCTAAAATTCCCTTTCTTTCAGAAAGATCAAACGTGGAACTCCAGAGGATATTCCTTACTTCTTCATTGTCGCTCAGAAGACGGAAGAAATCCTCCATGTCGGAAGTTACCAGCTCAAGGCTTCCTTCTTCCTTAGCGCTTTCGATGAGCGCTTCAGTGAGGTCTCTCAGTGTTGCGATTGATGCCATTTTTGTCCCTCTATATTTTTAGTGAATTCTTCTATGAATCTTTCCTTGTCCGACTCCCCCAGGCTCTCTCTTATTATTCTTTCGGCATGTCCAAGCGCAATATCTACAACCTCGGTCTGGATCTCGTGCCTCGCCCTCTCCACCTCGAGCGCTATCGTTTCCCTGGCCTCCTTTTTAATATTTTCGGAAGCCGCCTCGGCGTGTCTCATAATTTCAGCCCTTTCGGTCTCACCCTGCTTGGTAAGGGTATCCTTGATGCTGTTTATTTCCCCTTCTATCGCCTTTAACTTCTGCGCGTATTCCTCATACCTAGCCTTTGCCCCCGTTATGGTTTGCTGAGCCTCATCTATCTCCTGTGCGATGTTTCCGCGCCTTTCAACCAGAAAATTCCTGACTGGCGTTTTAAGGAAGTAGACAAGCACACCGAGAAGGATTATCAGGTTTACGGCATGCTCCATAACATAACGCCAGTTAAAAGCACCGCCCTCTGAAGCTCCTGTAATCAGTAGATTTATTATTCCAAAGTCCGTCATACTCCCGCCTCCTTGCCCAGAATTTTGGACGCGATATCCCTGGCCAGCAATTCCACGTCGCCCTTGAGTTTTTCCTTTATCCGTCCGGTGTCGGCTTCAAGCTTACTCTTAGCCTCCTCTATAACACCCGACGCCTCCTGTCTCGCTTCGGAAATTATTCCTTCGGCTGCCGTTTCCGCTTCACGGAGTATTTTGGTGCGCTCCTCCTGAGCCCGGGCTCTCGCCTCGGAGAGCTTTGCATCGTATTCCTCTATTATCTCCTTAACCTTTTCCTCAAGCTCTCTGGCCTCTTCAATCGCTCCTCTGGTCAGCTTTTCCCTGCGGTCGATCAGCTTGATGAAGGGTTTGAAAACAAGGGCGTTCAAGACAAAGATCGCGGCTAAGAAAATGACGATTTGTATGAATACCGTTTTATTAACGCTCAGCAAATCTTCTCCCGCCGCGGCGGCGTCAACAGCGGTCAAGATTATGAGTATGAATGTAAAAAGGACTGCGTATTTGGTTCGCCTCATATGATACATATCTCCTTTGAAATCAATCAGCCCCCTGAGCTGCTTCACTTTTTTGCGCAAACCCCATTTTAAGCAGAGGCGGGGCGATAAAGGTAGTCAGCATGACCATTACGGTTACAGCTGAAAAGAGCTGTGAGTTAAAAACACCGTAGGTCAGACCCACCTGGGCGAATATAAGCCCAACTTCGCCCCTCGGGATCATTCCATAGCCTATCACGCTCTTCTTAATACCTTTTTGAAATACAGCCCAACCGCTTACAAATTTACCCACTACAGCAACAATGAAAAGTATTCCGGCAATCATTAGTATAGGAATATTCTCTCTCACAAAGGGATTGAACACGGTTACGTCCACCGCGGCGCCTACCATAATGAAGAATATTGGCGTAAAGACGTCCGAGACAGGCTTGAGACGCTCTTCTATGGATTTGAACTGATTGGTATTAGCCAGAACCAGTCCGGCCGCAAACGCGCCCACTATCGGTGCAAGCCCGACTGCGCTCGCAAGAAAGGCGAAAATAAACGCAAACGCCAGCGCGCTCAGAAGGAGCACGCCGCGTACGCGCATCTTATTTACCAGGTCGAATAATCTCTTGGAGGTGAGATTGCCGATTACGACGGCCGCTACCAGAAAACCGAAGGATTTAAGGAATATTATAAAGACTCCGCCCGCGGTCATAGCTTCACCGCCGCCCTTGGATGACTCTATGATTCCACTCACAACACCCAGGATTATAAGGCCCAGAATGTCGTCTATTACGGCCGCCCCAAGTATTATCTTCGCCTCTCCGGTCTGAAGACGATTCATATCCGACAATACCCTTGCCGTAATACCCACACTTGTGGCCGTAAGCGTCGCCCCCGCGGTTATAGCTATGAGTATCATCAGTGACGGGTCTAAATCCCCCATCAAACCGTACTTTTCGAATGCCAGAACACTCCCGAACCCGAGGACAAACGGAACCACTACGCCTACAACGGCTACGGATGCGGAAGCAACTCCGACCTTGAGCATGTCCTTGAGGTCCGTCTCAAGACCGATTTCAAACAGCAGTATAGCGACCCCTACCTCCGCAAGTAGGTGAAATATGTCATATCCGGCCATCCCGGCCTGTGAAGGGACGAGGGCGAGGACGCTTGCCCCGAGAATAACCCCCGCCACAAGCTCTCCCAGAACTGCAGGCTGCTTGATACGCTCCGCCAATTCTCCGAAAACCTTGGAAAAAATAAGTATGAGCGCAAATGCAATAAAAAATTTTTCTACCGGGTAATGACCGACTTGTTCTAGACTCATTAACGGGTTTGATTCCTCAAGAGCAGAAATTAAAAAATCGTAAGTATTTAACCCGAAATAGAGATACTGTCAAACAGGGCGCGGCAACTGTTTTTTCAGCGAAGAGCCATGCTTCGCGCCGCCGTTCTCGAAAAACCGCCGAATTTACGGCCAGCTCCCATTTAAGAAAACGCCGAAACGAACTCAAAACCGGGGCCGGCGCTCAGACTGCGCCTTTTCCCTCCTTTATCCTGTCCAGCTCAATGTCAAGCTCGGTGCGGATCCCGATGGAATGAAGGGCTTCATTCGCCTCTTCAAGACTGCGTGTATTAATGACGGAACGAGCCATGCGCGATAATTTTTCATACACTACGCCGGGAGAGAAATAGAATGTAACGGTAGAGGACATGGACAGCCTTACCCGCCTCGTGCCGCTCCTTATCGTGGTATCGGAGAATTCCCCCTTCGCGTAGAGCGCGGGCATGCGGCTGGCCTCGGTCGGAACGACCTGAATAAGCCTATCCAGGAGCCGCATGGCGTCCCGGGTGATTCCCCAGCCGCCGAGAAGACCCCCTTCCCTTGCAATGATTTTCATTGATTTTTCCAGCTCTTCCTGAGTAAGCTCACCGTCACTGCCGAAACCGAAAAGCCCCATCATCGCAGGCGTCCTGGTTTCGATTATGGAAAAAGCGGCGGTCATGATGGAATCGGCGAGAGGGCTCATCAGCCCGGGCTCGTCACCGCGGGCCAGGAAATCCCCACCCACATCTATGCCCACTATTAAGTCCGCGCCAAGCTCCTCTGCCGCGCCCAGAATACCCTCGGCGACAGCCTTCGGGCCCGAATGTATGCCTATAAGCAGTGTGTCCGCTCCCAGAACCTCGGCCACCCCCGCCTCCGCAAACCTGACGCCGGTGCTTGTAACCGTATTCGCGTTGGCAGACCATACGACATCGTTCAGCTTACGCGCATTTTTAGTCTCCTCGTATCTTCTCGGGCCGGGGGCGGGGTCTATTACGGACCTCTCCCACGAGAGCCCGCCCAGTACGCACTCTATACCGGACATACCGAGCAGGTCGGCAGTGGGTATGGTTCCGACTATATCCCCTCCGCCGCCTATACCGATTAAGATTGCCTTACTCGTATTTCCGATTATTTCACGGAGCGATTTACTTGCCGCCAAATTCCCTCTCCTTATGAAGGTTAGTTGAGAAACTATCCTGATAATCTACTGAACGGTCAGGAAGTTTCAACGATTTCCGGAGCCGGTGGGAGAATCTTACAGGGAGAACAGCGCGAATACTACGATCTCGGTTCTTCGAGCAGTATAAAAAGCACGTTATCACTGAATGCAGGGGATTTGGTAAGTCCGAGATGATCCGTAAAAAGAAACATCACATTAGACCATTTTATAGGGGATACGAGGCCCGGCGTCCAGTAGTTTCCGACTCTCTCATCCATGAGCGCGCTTGAGCGTGTTACGGTGCCGTCTCCGGGGCTGTAATCCGAGACTTCGAACTTACCGCTACCGGTATCCACCTTTACCTCGGACCCGGTAAGGATAGCGTCGCCAGCGATGAGATAAAGCGTCAAAGCCTCGGGAGGCTCGGCGGGGATGTCTATCGCCCGCTGAAACTCTTTCCCTCTTTCGAGGGATTTTGTTAAATGGTCGAGGGCGATTTCACGTCTCTTCCGGGCTTCAGGCACATCCGGCAGGAGCCACTCGAGCACATAGTCCTGTCCGGGATCCGCAAGGCCCCAGCCGAGCCTTGCCCAGACTTCGGGGTCGAATAAATCTATCCTGTTTCCATCCTGATCCGTGACAAGCCCGTGTCTCGTCCTCGGGAGCTGCTGATAGAGAGAGGGCATGGTGCCTATTACAGCGGGCTCGTATTTCGGCAGGAAAAGACCTATATCCCGTCCGAGGGCCAGAGTCTCTACGGCACCGACAGCGCCCGCGTTCGGAGTGCCTATGATTATCACTTTTTCCACGTACTCGGCGCCAGCCCATGTCACTTCAGGCGGAGAGCCGTCCCGGGGGAGGTCCTCATCACCGTAGCGGAGGAAATATCTGGTGAGCAGCCCTCCCATGGAATGGGCAACTATATCGAATTTGATTTCGTCCCTCTCGATACGCCGTTTTTTATACTCCTCAGCTATGTAATCCCTCTTTTTCTGAATAAATTTCTTTAGTCTTTTGGCGTTTTGGACATTATCGAGCCTCCAGTCATAATCGAACTGAAAGCAGGTGAAATGATCGTCCCCGTAGTTTATCTCGTTCAGCTTGTTGGACGCCAGGGATTCGTCCAGATAACCGCCCGCTCCGAGAGTGCTCAATATATTAATATAGGCGTTTAGCTCAATGGGCAGTCCGAACAGGCTGACTTTCACCCTGTCGAGCGCGCCGTCCGGGTGAACATCGTCCGTAAGCTCCTCGATAGGAACGCCTTCTCTCATCGGTATGGCGACAAGCCTGGCTCCCTCGGGTTTCTCCGGGTCCGCGGTGCCCTTATCGAACGCCCCCCAGACAAGCTGGCCGCTCTCACCGTCTCTCAATCTGGACCCCAGTATTCCGGGAATAACTATTACGGGGTTTCCTAACTCATGGGTGCGCATTGCCGCGCTCGAATATATCCCCCCCAGATCGGGAGGGTTGTACTCTCCCCTGCCGCAGCCGAGCATAACCGCTAGTGGAACAATTAATGCTGTGACAAGCTTTTTCATGTCTAACCCTCTTTTTTGCCGAATCAATACCGACGAACATTGAATTATGACGCGTCTATAAAGTATATGGATTTAATTTATATTAAAAAGGTTCGTAAAGTTCCGCATATTAAATTGTAATATACTCGAATTAACATTTTTCTGCTGTTAAAATGCTCCCTATATGACCGAGGAGCCAGCCTGTGTCTGACCCGCTTGAGAAAGTACTGACCTATACACTTATACCTGTTGTTGCGACTATAGCGGGCGGTATTATAGCCGCGTTCCGCTCGCCGGGGGAAAAAACACGTATATCGGTACAGCACTTTGCCGCGGGCGTTGTGTTTGCCGCCGTAGCGGCGGAGCTGCTGCCGGAGCTGGTGACCAATCTGAGAGTAATTCCGCTTCTCCTGGGGTTCTCTAGCGGAGTGGCCTTGATGCTCGCAGTAAGATGGGCCATGGGAAGGCTCGAGAAAAAAAGAGAAACGGGGAAAAAGGGCGCCGGAGGGCTTCTCGTGGCGTCGGGAGTGGATGTATTTATAGACGGGCTTCTGGTCGGTATAAGCTTCGATATAGGCTTGAGGGAAGGGATAATAATCACGATCGCGCTTACAATCGAGCTTCTCTTTCTCGCGGTTTCCGTCGCCTCCTCACTCGCCAAGGAGAACGCCGGCAAAGCGAGGATCATTGCTTCGACTACGCTTCTTGCGCTGCTGGTACTGGCAGGCGCTACACTCGGAGGCACATTGCTCGAGGGTCTGTCAGGTGGAGGGCTCGAGGTTATTATAGCGTTTGCGACAGCCGCGCTACTTTATCTGGTCACAGAGGAGCTACTAGTTGAGGCGCACGACGGGCCCGATACCGCCTTTACAACGGCTATGTTCTTCGTGGGATTCCTTTCGATACTCATACTCGAAAGCCTTACCAATTAAATATTAATTACGAGGGTCCTGCAAAAATTGAAGATAATATCTCAATTCGAGCTATTTCAAACAAGCAGATTTCAAGGGATATTAGCATAATTAAAAACTGCTGCTAAGTCCCGCCGTGAGTATCAAAAAAGAAATAATAGATAGGCTACAGATCCTCATTCAGCAAATTCAATGCCGAGCCTGACCTGCTCAATCGCCTGATTTACAAGCTCAAGAGCCCTTACTCTGTGTCCGCCCTTATCGGGCGAGGAAACTTCCAGACTAACCCGGGCGGAATGCAGAGACCCGAGGGCCTGTTCCATATTTGGTTGATACGACCGTGCATTTGCCGATCCGAACATGTTGAATGTGCCGAAAAGCACCAGGGCAAAGAACACACCCGCAAAAAAAGGCAATGAAGTCTTGATTATTTTTGACATTACATTCCTCCTGGCTGCATTTGAAAAGCAAGGCTAAATACTCAATCACCGCATAATTCTAGCACCGGGCGTTTTCAACCACAATGCCTGAATTTTAATCGTGAGATTAAAATTTATATTACGGCATGCGCCGTCCAGCTATCGGAATCACGGACTTTATAATTTGAAATAAATCAATCACAAAGCTAAAGTTAATCCAGGGCATCTTTACAGAGATATAACATGAAAAAATTCAGAAATTCTTTGCCGGGAGCCGGTGTGCCTCCGGACGTGAAAGCAGGGATAGCCCGGAACTGGCTTCCGAGATATACCGGGATGCCGCTTGAGGAGTTCGGAGAGTACATTCTTCTGACCAATTTTCATAACTATGTCACAAGGTTCGCCGAAAAATTCAAGTGCAGGATTCACGGGCAGGGAATGCCCATGCAGGCAGCCACGAATAAAAACGGACTTTCCATAATAAACTTCGGAATGGGGTCTCCCAACGCGGCTACCGTAATGGACCTTCTGACCGCTGCAAAACCCAAGGGCGCGCTGTTTCTCGGGAAGTGCGGAGGCTTAAAAAAATCAACCGAGCTGGGACATTTCATTCTGCCGATAGCGGCAATCAGGGGTGAAGGAACGAGCGGGGATTACTTCCCTCCGGAAGTGCCGGCTCTGCCTTCGTTTAAACTGCACAAGTTCGTCTCGGAAAAGATAGCAGGACACGGTTACGAATACAGAACAGGGGTGGTCTACACCACAAACAGAAGGGTCTGGGAGCACGATGAAGAGTTCAGGGATTATTTGAAAGCCATAACAGCTATCGGAATCGATATGGAGACGGCTACGATCTTCATCGTCGGACATCATAACGATATACCCCGCGGAGCGCTTTTACTTGTATCGGACGTCCCGCTTACTCCGGAAGGGGTTAAAACGGGGGAGCTGGACCTCAAGGTGACGAAGGAGTGGTCGGAAATACACCTTCAGATCGGGATAGACGCCATGACCGAGATCGGGGATAAGGGCGAGAAGATAAAGCACTTCAACTATTGAATAGCCTCAGTTAAGCACTTTGTAGCCCCTGCCCCTCATACAGTTTTTATAAACCTCGTCCTTGTCCTTGCTATTTTTGTAAACGCTCATCCCCCCTCCGGCCACGCCGCCGATAACCGCGCCTATACCCGCTTTTTTGCCCGTTTTCCCGCCGATCACTCCGAGTAGCGCGCCCGTCCCGGCCCCGACCCCGGCCCCAATAGCCGTGTCTTTCGCAATATTCCCGGCGCCTTTGCCGCTATCCTTCGCGATTGCCTTACATTCGGCGTTATCCCTGTAGTACTTATCTTCATTCTTTATGCTCGCGGGATCGATCACGGGGTCGGCAAGCGCGTGGCTTGCGGGAATTATCAATAGTAATACAAGGTAGATTAAATTTTTCATAAGAATGCCCTCCTTTTTATTCCGGCTTCGTAACATATACTCAGATCATTTAGCGGCAGAGGCCTCTTCGTATACCTCGACAAAATCACCGCCTATAGGCTCGCCGATTTTGTACCCGTTAAAACGCTCATACTCCTGTACATCGAAATCCCGTACGGTAAGGCTGCATACGCTTCTCTCTTTTTCGGGATAGCAAGAATAGGAGATCATGGAGCCTGCAAGGGTCAGGGTATCGCCGTCTACCTTGAGTGAGGGGATAAGGGAGAAGTTGTTCACTTCAAAGCCGCCCTTGTCGTTTTTTCCGACCCGGTAGACACCGCCGAACTCCACACCCTTCGACTCTTCGGGTTTTTCGTCTCCCTCTTCGAGCACGGTGACACTCCTCACCTCTTCCTGTATCATAGCGCTGCCTCCCAGATCGTTGACCATATCCACAATATCGATTGTGATTTCGCGGTCGGTTTTCCCGTCTTTGGTATATGTGATCACCTGCTCGACCGGTATCTCGAAATCCCCGTCTCCGAGATCAAGCGCTTTCCCGTAACGCCTCTCTTTCTTAACGGACATTCCGTCCTCCTCGCCTTCAGTAACAAGGGTCTTTCCTGAAAGGAGACTGTCGTATAGTTTTCTGAACTCCTGGATGTTGAGCGATTCTCCGGCCAGGGAGCCGACGGCAGGCGTAAACGTGATAAATGCTGAGATTACCAAAAATAATGAGAGCCTTTTCATTTCTTCCTCCTCTTGAAATTCATGTACACCTTCCCATTTTACCAAAACCGGGCTCAATAAAAAAGATTCTCATCCGGTATTCAGAAATCAGACCGGATACTAGTGACTTAAAAAACTTGAGATTCGCCAGCTTTTATATCGGGAAGAAAAACTCTCAGCGCTTAATCTTATAGCCCGCTTTTTCCCTGTCCCAAGTGTCTTTGGTAACTCCCTTTTCGCGGAGCTTATTTTTCTGAACCCTTTCGGTTCCGGTTTTTGGAAGGGATGTTTCAAAACGGATGAATCTCGGAAGCATGAAGTGCGGCATTTTAGGCTCGAGAAACTTCATGAGCTTCTTCGGGTCTATCTTCTTTCCTTTCCTGGGCACAACTACTATCATTACCTCATCCTCGGCATACCTTCCGCCCTCGGACTTTACGCCTATAGTGCCCGATTCCTCTATGTCGGGATGCGAGTTTACGATTTTCTCGACCTCAAAGGAGCTGATGTTCTCGCCCCTTCTTCTGATGTAGTCCTTTACCCTGTCGACGAAATAGATGTATCCGTCCTTGTCCATCCTGCCTGCGTCCCCTGTGTGGAACCAGAAGTTTCTGAAGTCCTGAACGGTTTTCTCGGGCATCTTGTTGTAGAAATGAAGCATGATATTAGGGGTTCTCGGACGGACGATTATCTCCCCTATCTGCCCCCTGGGAACTTCTTCGTCTGTCTCCGGGTCGGCGATTATTATCTCGTAACCCGGAGCCTCCTTACCGCAGGACCCAACCCTGAACGGCTCGCCCGGCCTCATCCACGTGCACTGCCCTATCTCGGTGAGACCGTACCCCTCCATAAATTTTATATTGAACCTCTTCATAAAATCCTCGATTATATCGTGAGGAGCCGGGGAGCCTAGCACGAGCTTTACATTGTGCTGCTTCTCCTCCGGCACAGGCGGGGTATTCCACATGAAATACGCCATAGTGCCGACGATATTGAACTTCGTAACGCCGAAATCCTTGATCCATTTCCAGAACTGGCTCGCGCTGTATTTTTCAACGACAACGGACTTCGCCCCTTTAATAAGGGCGGGGTAGACGGACATGACCATGGCGTTCGAATGATAGAGCGGGAGGCACGTGAAGCATACGTCTCGGGGACCCACGTCCATTATCTCTGCGTAATTCCTGGCGCTCGAATAATCGGCGGCGCACGGCCTCATCACCCCTTTCGACCTTCCTGTGGTCCCGGACGTGTACATGAGGCGCGCGTAGTCCATGAATGTTACCTCAACCCCGGGGTCCGAGCCTTTCTGTGAACTTATAAATTTGGAATAGGAGATCATCTTCCTGAAATTAAACCCATGCTTGTCGAATTTCCCGGAGCCGCTCCTGGTCCACACTATTACATTCATCAATTGCGGCAGCTTTTTGGCGATAGGCGTCATTCTGTCAAGATATTCCTCGGCTATGAAAAGCACTTTTGAATCGGAGCTGTCCAGTATGTACTGGAGAAAATCCATTTTGTACGCTGTGTTTATAGGAACCATTACTGCGCCTATTTTCAAAATACCGAACCACGTAATGACGTAATCGTCCGAATTCGGCATATAGACGGCTATTTTATCCCCTTTTTTGTACCCCATTTTCAGGAGGCCGTTCGCGATCTTATTCACGAGCTGATTAGTCTGATAGAAGCTGAGCGGTTTGTTGTACCCGAATTGAAGAAACGGCTTCTTGCCTAATTTTTTCGCCTGCTCCTTTAATATATTGGGAAGTACCCAATTCCTTTTATCCTGATTCAGATACCATTCAACGTCGAACTTGCCGTTTTCTCTTTTATAATTAATGGGATGCCTTAAATCCCTTGTCTTTTTTCGGGCGGGCTTGCGAGCCATACCGGTCACCTCTTTAACGGGGATCAAAAAAATTCAGGCGGACGACTATCAATCCGGAATAAGGATTTCGTTCTCCCGCAATTTTCATTTTCTACTTTATTTTCTTATAAGGAAAAGTCAAGCTTCCGGGACGGGAATCATATAACGCCCCTGAGGGAAGAAAGTAAATCCCGGTTTAATCTGAATTCGAATGCGCAAAAACGCTTTTATGAGGGGGTAAGAACGCAATCTTCTAGTCAGGGACGCCGGAATCGTCCGGATTCGCCTCCGCGCGCTTCTTTCCGAACATCCACGCGACCAGAATTCCGAGCTCGTAGAATACGATTATCGGAACGAACATGAACATCATCGATACGGCGTCGGTAGTCGGCGTCAGCAAGGCGGCCGCGACGGCGCTCAGGAGCAGCGCGTACTTTCTTTTCTGCCTGAGCCAGGCGCTGGTTACGACCCCTACTCTGGCCAGGACAAAAATTACGAGCGGGAATTCGAAAATTATCCCGAAGCCTAAAATAAGAGCCATAAGAAACGAAAGGGCTTCCCTTATGGAGGGGAAAGCCTTTACATACTCGGATGAATACTCGTTGAGAAGGAACCTGAACGCGGGGGGAGCGGCGACGAAATAACAGAATGCCGCGCCCAGGGCGAAGAATAACGTTCCGAAGAAGATAAAAGGTATCACTATCTGCTTTTCGTGCTTGTAAAGAGCGGGGGCAACGAACTTCCAGCCCTGATAGAGAATAAACGGGACTGCCGCGAACAGCGCCACGAATAAAGACACTTTCAGGTAGGTAATGAACCCTTCGGCAGGCCTTGTGAATATAAGGGAGCTGCCCTCGGGGAGATTGTCTATTATCGGCCGCATCAGGAAATCGAAAATCGCGGTTGAATATACGTACGCGGGAATGAATAAAACCACTACCACGATAAGCGACCACAATATCCTGAGCCGGAGTTCGCCCAGGTGATCCAGAAACGACATTTTAGATTCTTTCATAGCGCCGGGACAATATTAACTTAACGGATTGATGTTCTCAATTATCCGCGCGAATAACCGTCCTGTAATTGCTTGTAGCGCTCGAAGATAAATAAGCCGGTTAAAAAAAGCAGTTTATCCGCACAGGTAGAGCTGGTAAATTGACAACAATTCATAGCTCGCATATATTGTTATCCCGTTAAAATAATCCCTTGAAAGCACTTGGAGGCAAAATTGAAAGTATTGATTACGGACGGAATGGCCAAGGAAGGTTTGAGCATCCTTAAATCCGCCAAGGGACTTGAGCTTGATGTAAGAAAGAGCACGCCCAAAGAAGAATTAATGGAAATAATCGGTAATTACGACGCAGTAATAATAAGGAGCGCGACCAAACTCACCTCCGACCTCATCGAAGCGGGAAAGAACCTGAAAGCGATCGGGCGGGCGGGCATCGGTGTGGACAACGTGGATGTAGAGGCCGCCACCAGGAAAGGGATAGTGGTTATGAATACGCCCGAGGCCAACGCAATAACTACAGCAGAGCATACGGTTACGCTTATGCTCTCACTCGCCAGGCAGATTCCCCAGGCCCACGCATCGCTTAAAGCCGGGAAATGGGAAAGAAGCAAATTCAAGGGGATAGAGATATACGGAAAGACGCTCGGCTGTATAGGGCTCGGCAACATAGGGAAGCTCGTCGCCGAAAGGGCTATCGGGCTTAAGATGAACGTAATCGCCTACGACCCGTTTTTGTCGAAGGACGCCGCCGAAAAACTCGGTGTGGAGCTTGTATCGCTCGACGATCTGTTGAAAAAAGCGGACATTATAACCATACACACGCCTCTGACAGCGGAGACAAAAGACCTCATAGATAAAAAATCACTCGAGAAGACAAAGGACGGCCTGATTCTGATAAACTGCGCCCGGGGCGGAGTCGTAAACGAAAAGGATATAACCGAGGCTATAAAATCCGGGAAGGTGGCGGGGGCGGCGTTCGACGTATATGTAAACGAGCCGCCCGAAGAGGGAAACCCCATCTTGACGCTTGAGGATAACGTGGTTTTCACCCCGCATCTGGGCGCGTCCACAGGCGAGGCTCAAACAAAGGTGGGAGTGGCAATCGCCGAGCAAATAGTGGATTTTTTACTCAACGGGGTGGTTAAAAACGCGGTGAATATGCCTTCTGTAAGCCTGGAGCTCCTTAAGACGATGAGACCGTATCTCAATCTGGCGGAGAAACTCGGCAGTCTCCAGGGACAGCTGTGCAAGGGAGGAGTAAAGGAGATACACATAGAATACGACGGCGAGATTTCTGAGCTCGACACCTCTCCTATAACCGTATCCGCCTTAAAGGGCTTTCTAACTCCCATGATGGACGTCGTGGTCAGCCACGTGAACGCTCCGGTAATAGCCAAGGAAAGGGGAATAAAGGTAGTCGAGGCTAAATCCTCAAAAACCAAGGATTTTACGAGCTTAATTTCGATGAAGGTGATAACGGAAGAGGGCGAAAGTCATGTCGCTGGCACGATTTTCGGGAAGGAAGAGCCGAGATTCGTGAGAATTAACGGCGTTACCATAGATGTAGTCCCCAAGGGATATCTCCTGGTGAGCGAGAACTACGACAGACCCGGTTTCATAGGATCAATGACTTCGCTTCTAGGAGAAAACGGGGTGAACATAGGGCTTCTCCACCTGGGAAGGGAATCAATCGGCGGACGGGCGATAGTTTTTACGAATGTTGACTCTCCCGTTTCTCCGGAAGTAATTGAGAAAATTATGAATCTTCAGGATATTATTTCCGTCACGCAGGTCAAAATTTAAATGATAAACCGCCTCAGTCTGCCCCAGGGTGTCAAGGACTACACTCCTGAAAAAGCAGAAGAGCTCAGAAGAATAGAGGAAGGGCTGCTCGCAGAGTTCGCAAGGTGGGGGTACAGAAAAATAATCACCCCGCTTTTCGAATACCTAGACCCTTTATCGATCGGCCTCGGAGACGAGCTAAAGAATAAGGTAATGAAGTTTGTCGACCCCTCCTCCGGCGAAGTGGTCGCCCTCAGGCCCGATATAACGCCGCAGGTAGGAAGAATAGTAGCAACGCAGATGAAGGACCACAGCTCTCCGCTGAGACTTTGCTACAACGGCAGGGTGGTCAGGTTCGAAGAAAAGGGGAGCGGCAAGGAGAGGGAGATTTTCCAGGTCGGATGCGAGCTGATCGGTCTCCAATCGGCGGAGGCGGACGCGGAAATTATAGCGCTCGGCGTCAAATCCCTCGGTAAATCGGGCATAAAAAATCTGGTCCTGGATATAGGACATACGGGGATACTGAGACACTTGCTCAGGGAAACAGGTGAGCGGAGAGGGGACATCGAAGAGGCGCTTAAAAAAAAAGACCAGGAGGCTCTTTCGAGAGCAATTAAAAATTCTAAGGCGCCCAAAGGCACGAAGGACACATTAATGTCCCTGCCCTCCCTCTTCGGCGGAAGGGAAATACTCAAAGAAGCGAAAAAGATCAGATCCATAAGCAAGTACATAAACGAGCTGGAGAACGTACTGAGCGTTATAGGCGACTACCAGTCCGATTGCGATATCAATATAGACCTGGCCGAGATAAGGGGATTCAATTATTACACGGGCGTCACATTTGAAATCCTTTCCCGTGATATCCCGGCTCCTCTGATAAGGGGGGGCAGATACGACGAGCTGATGGGGAAATACGGTCATGACTCGCCCGCTACCGGGTTTGCCGTGGATGTAGAATCCCTCCTGAACGCGTACAAGAAAGACCTCGAGAACAATCAGATACACTTCGTTGTTATTCCTAAAAAATCAGGCCTGAGGCGTGAGGCGATCAGGCTTGCCGAATGGCTCAGATCCAGCGGTTTCAAGGTGGTGCTGGATCTGAATCTGAACCCGGAACAAAGAGAGCTGAGAATCAAGGAAAACCGGGCCTCGAATTTCTACGGCGTCATTCTGCTTGAGACACCCCGCAAACTCAAGCTGATCGAATCCAGAAGGGGTGCCTGCAAAGAATTCTCGAATCTCGAGGAACTCCTCAAAGGGGGAATCTGAGAATGCCAAATATAGTAGTTATAGGCGCTCAATGGGGAGACGAGGGCAAGGGGAGAATCGTCGACCTCATCTCGGAAGAAGTCGACATCATAGCCCGTTACCAGGGCGGCAACAACGCGGGACATACAATAGTCATAGGCGACAAGAAAATAATACTCCACCACCTCCCTTCAGGCATACTCCGTGAGGGGAAGCTGTCCGTAATAGGGAACGGCGTTGTAATAGACCCCGGGGTGCTGCTGCAGGAGCTTCGGGAACTCCGCTCAGCCGGATTCAAAGCGGACCCGGAGAACCTGAGAATAAGCGACAGGGCTCACATAATAATGCCCTACCACAGGGAGATAGACCTTGCCCGCGAGTCCTCGCGCGGCGATCATAAAATCGGCACGACCGGAAGGGGGATAGGACCCGTTTATGAAGACAAGGCGGCGAGAAGAGGGATCAAAATATCCGACCTCATCGATCCCGACACCTTCAGGGAGAGGCTGAGAAGGGTGTTTGAGGAAAGGAGTATATATATGACAAAGGTTTTGGGCGGACCCTCTCTCGATATTGATGAAATATACGAGGAGTACATAGAATACGGGAAAAAGCTGAAGGATTTTTCGTGCGACGCATCGAGCCTACTCAACAAAGCCATTTCGGAAGGTAAGAATATACTGTTCGAGGGAGCGCAGGGAGCGCTCCTAGATATCGATCTCGGGACCTATCCCTATGTAACATCCTCAAGCGCGAGCTCAGGAGGGGCATGTACCGGCACAGGGGTGAGTCCGACCAGGATAGACGGCGTGCTGGGTATTGCAAAGGCGTACACTACAAGGGTTGGCGAAGGACCCTTTCCCACGGAGATCGAGGGCGAGACCAGCGACCGGCTCAGAAAAGCCGGGGGCGAGTACGGAGCGACGACCGGGAGACCGAGGAGATGCGGCTGGTTTGACGCTTTCGCTCTTAAGTACGCCGCCATGACCAACGGTATATCCCGCCTGGCGATAACGAAGCTCGACGTATTGTCCGGATTTGAGAAGATAAGCATATGCGTAGGGTATCGTTATAAAGGCGAATTATTATCCGGCTTCCCGTCAAATATTAATATTCTCGGTGACTGCGAACCTGTATACGAAGAAATTGAGGGATGGGATGAAGACGTATCTCAGGTAAAAGACATTTCCCGGCTTCCCGAGCAGGCCAGAAAGTATCTCGAAAAGATCGAAGAGGCTACAGGCGTTACCATTTACGCGGTTTCTTTGGGTCCTTCGAGGGAAAAAATTCTATTTCTTACCGAACTCCTTTAAATAGGAATCATGGTCAATCAAATTCGTATTCTCTTATCCAGTAGGCAAGTCCGGGGTTCCAGCTTTCGAGGCGTACAGCGTCAATCCTGCTGTAAAAATATTGGCCCTGGCCCTGCTGCTGGAATGTTTTTCTGTAAAGGCCTACGACTTTGATGAAATCACCTTCGACAACCGGGACTTCTCCGGGTACATAGACATCTATTCCGATACCTCTTTTATCAGCAAGCAGAAACTTCGTGTACATTCTCTGCACGCCCCCTTCATTTATTTCGAGCGGCACGGACTCCAGGTGCCATATTTTACCAATGACTGAAACCCCCGACATATCATAGGCATCCGGACTGGCCAGTATAGTCGCAATCGAGACTTCCTGCGCGGGCAGCGCCGTATCGGGGTCCTGCCAAGTATGGGAACAGGCGGCAGCGAGGAGAAGTGTGGTCGCAAGAGTCAAAACAGATAATGTTTTTCCCATTAAAAGAGCCTCCGGTCAGGGTGCGAATTAATGTTAAATTATAACACAATCTTCAGTTTATTTTCTCATACGCCTCTATAATTTTTCTGACGAGAGGGTGTCTGACTACATCGTTTTTAGAGAAGTACACGAAGGAGATTCCATCTATCGTCCTGATAAGCTTTTCCGCTTCGAGCAGCCCTGATTTTTCGTCTGAAGCTAGGTCCACCTGAGTGGTATCCCCCGTTATGACCGCCTTGGAGCTGAATCCGAGCCTTGTAAGGAACATCTTCATCTGCATCGATGTGGTGTTCTGCGCTTCGTCGAGTATAACGAAGGCGTCGTTGAGCGTCCTGCCCCTCATAAACGCGAGAGGCGCGATTTCGATCGCTCCCTTGTCCACAAGCCGCGAAGCCTTGTCGTAGTCCATCATATCGTAGAGGGCATCCAGCAGCGGCCTGAGATATGGGTCGACCTTCTGAGTTATATCACCGGGGAGGAATCCGAGTTTTTCTCCAGCCTCTACAGCGGGTCTGGTCAGTATAATACGGTTTACTTCCTTGTTTACGAAGGCAGACACAGCCATAGCCATCGCAAGATATGTCTTTCCCGTCCCGGCGGGACCGATACCGAATACTATGTCGTTTTTTCTGATTGACTCGATGTAGAGCTTTTGAGCCAGGCTCTTCGGAGCGATTATCCTCTTTCTCGTCGATACGCAAACGGTATCCAGGAAGACATCTTCAAGGGGGATTTTGCCCTCATCCACTATTTTGGAAGCAAGCTCTATATCGGCCGGGTCCAGCACATACCCCTTCTCAAGGAGTCCATAAATCTCTATCAGGAACCTGTAGGCCGGCTCGACCTCGCCAGCGCTCCCTTCGAGGCTCAGCTTCCCTCCCCTGGCGTGGACTTTTATTCCGTACAGATTCTCTATTTCCTTAAGATTCTCGTTATGCTCACCGTAGAGCTCTTTAACGAGGTTGTTATCATGGAATTCCAGTTCCCTGGAAATACGGTCTTCGGCTGTTATCGTTCCCTGCATGTTATTGTAGAGTCTCCCCTTTTTCGCCCGCAGACAGAGCCTGTCGAATATAATTTCAGTCCCGGCGCGTAAATTTCAAGTACGGTAAAATTATTCATTTATGCCTGAGTATCCGGAAAAACCTAAAACTCGGATGGACCGAAGAGAGATAAAAGTACTTTTGTGGTTTTAATATTCTCAAATGTGTACGCGTGGACAGATTGTAAGCTGTAATAATCTGCCGTGAAAATAGTATAACAGAAGGGAATTCAATTCCAAACATCCGGGCTCATTAGAGGCAAAGCAAACATGGAGTCACTTTTGCCCGTCGTCTATAGAAGAGGGATCGGGATATATAAATTCGTAACCGAGAAGGCGCTTTAATTTATCGCTTGTCACTATTTTATACGAACTCTGGCCGCTCTTATTGAAAACGGGGGGCTCGAGTCCTAGTTTCCCGGCCTGAGCCGTATAATAATCCTTTCTTTTCGGGTGTGAATCGGCGCATGCGTTGAAGGTCTCGCCCCATACGCTCTTCTCGATTATCTTCAGAATGATGGCGATACAGTCGTCTCTGTGAATCAGATTGACCGGGGAATCGCCGTTCGCGATCTCCTTTTTTCCGGCAAGGAACCTGCCCGGCCTGCGGTCGTAACCTATGAGCCCGCCGAACCGGATTACAGTGGTTTCAAATTCGGGGCAGCCCTGTAAGAGCCTTTCGGCTTCCATAAGGGCTAACCCGGAGGGTTTTGCGGGAAGGGCCTCCTCATCTTCCGACACCTCCCGGTTGAGCTCGGGGTAAACCGAAGTCGAGCTTGCAAATATAACCTTGCCTGCAGGGGAGTTTCCGAGCCGCGGCAAAAGCGCATTTATCTGATCCCTATGATAATCGACTATGTCCGGTCTCCTTTCGGGAGGAAAGTTGATTACAATCACATCGCTTTTGAAGAAATCATCCAGGTTATCGCCCCTCAGGTCAGGGTCGAGCACCAGATAAAACGGCTCTATGCCCGAAGCTCTCATTACCTCCAGCTCAGTCGGGGTCCTGGTAGAGCCTTTTACATCGTAACCTTTTTCAATGAGATAACGGGCGAGGGGAAGACCCAGCCAGCCGCATCCCAATACGCTTATCGTTTCCATATCACAAGCTTGAAAATTAAATTTTATATCCGGCCGCCGGATCAGCCCGGATTGAATCCCGCCTCAATACCTCTTATCCGCTAAGGGGAAAATACGCACGGTTGATCAGTATATCGCTTAATCAACCAGCCTCCGCAAGGCTTCCCGGTATTTCTCCGCTGATTTCTCAATCACATCGGGCGGGAGAGAGGGCGCGGGCGGGTTCTTATCCCAGTCGATTGAGCTCAGATAATCCCTGACGAACTGTTTGTCGAAACTCCTCTGAGGGCCTCCGGGTTTATATTCGTCCCCGGGCCAGAACCTCGAAGAATCGGGAGTGAGCGCCTCATCTATGAGTATGAGCTCCCCCGTTTGCTCATCAATGCCGAATTCGAACTTCGTATCCGCAATTATGATGCCTTTCCCGCGGGCTACGTCCCCGGCCCTCAAATAAAGCGCGACGCTTATATCCCTCACCTTCCCGGCCAGGTACCTCCCTATTAATTCCTCGGCTTTCTCAAACGTGATATTTTCGTCGTGCTCGCCATCAAGGGCCTTGGTGGCCGGGGTGAATATCGGGTTCTCGAGCCTTGAGGACTCGACAAGCCCCGGGGGCAGCGGAATTCCGCATACTGACCCCTGTTCCTGATATTCCTTCCAGCCGGAGCCCGCCAAATAGCCCCTTACGACGCACTCTACAGGAAGCGGCCTTGTTTTTTTTACCAGCATGCTCCTGCCCTCAAGCACATCCCTGTACGGATGGAACACCTCCGGGTAATCATCTACAACTGTGGAAATAAGATGATTGGGAATAATGTCCTTTGTCTTCCCGAACCAGTATTCAGAGATCCGGTTCAGCACCCTGCCCTTGCCCGGAATCCCCTCGGGCAGCACCACATCGAAGGCGGATATGCGGTCGGAGGCCACCAGGAGAAGCCCGGCCCCGAGATCATATATATCCCTCACCTTCCCTCTTCGGGGCGTCCCGGCGCCTTCGAAATTTGTCTCTTGTACAACCCCTTCCTGAGTCATATTGTCAACGTCCCTTGTAAGTATATGCACTAAAGCAAACAGTCGCCAGAAAATAGTAGTAAAGATAAAAATATATGTCAAAAGAGGGCGGGCATATAAGGACTGGTACAGCTTTCGCGCCGCGTGCAGTTTACCGCACTTGTTTGAGGAGAGAATCCGTTATTTCTTTTCGCAGCAGCTTTTTTATTCCACTCCCGACGCCGGGGAAGCTTCCCTTTAATTTACCTTCTATCCGGAGGAGCGCGGACAATTCATTTTTCCGAAAGACGCTCATCAAGCACGCAGACAGCCACAGACCCGAGCCCCGGGAAATCGGTCTTCAGGCCGTTTGCATTGAGGGCACCACCAGCTCCGAAAGAAAATCATCGTATTTAGAAATTACGGCATTAATCATCTTTCGCCTGGCGATCATGTTTGCCATTTGATTTCAATCAGCCGGGCCGGGGGCGCTTTTCTTTTTTCTCGCCTCGTCGATTATATCTTTCAAAAGCCATATCAGGAGAAGGGGAATGTAATAAAAGAGCACCACGTACGCCCCTGTCGAGAGATCGTCATACAAAGACCACATTCCGAGAAAGTCAATCGCCGCAACTATTACGAATACAAGAGCGGCCCGCTTATACGGATTAGACACCCATCTCTTAAGAATCCACTGCGCCGCCCGTGAAAGTATGGTTACATTTATGAAAGCGCCTACGAGACGCCACATCATCAGAGTATCCATTTTGTCTTTATAATTCCCGTTTACAGGGACTAAGTACACACTTGAAATTTAACCGTGGATCATTATTTTCTTATTATTGCAGTTGGTAATTCTATATAAAATACAGGTTTTTTTAACTATCAGATATAATTTTACAGTAGATAGGATTTACATTCTTAAAGGTTTAATCCGGGAGAAAAGAAAATGAATACATTAAAAAGCTTGATTTTGCTTGTTGCGCTTTCAGCGATTTTGATGTGGATCGGGGGCGCTATCGGAGGGAAAAACGGACTCGTTATAGCCTTCGGTATCGCGATGGTGATGAACTTCGCAAGTTACTGGTGGAGCGATAAAATAGTTCTTAAGATGTACCGCGCAAAAGAGGTGAAATACGAGGACGCCCTGGAGCTCTACGGCGACATACAGGAGCTTGCACAGAACGCCGGGCTTCCAATGCCGAAGGTCTATATCACCCCTCAGGAGCAGCCGAACGCCTTTGCCACGGGCAGAAGCCCGAGTCATGCCGCAGTCGCTGTAACGCAGGGGATAATGAGGCTCCTCAGCCGGGAAGAGCTTAAAGGCGTGCTCGCACACGAGCTCGCTCACGTGAAGAACAGGGACATCCTCATAGGCTCCATAGCGGCCACAATCGCGACGGCGATAACCTACCTGGCCTACATGGCGCAGTTCGCGGCTATCTTCGGCGGAGGAGGCGGCAGGGACCGGGGCGGGAACCCGTTTGCGCTTTTAATAATGGCGATTGTAGCGCCTCTGGCGGCAACCGTAATCAGACTGGCCATCTCAAGAACCAGGGAATACGGCGCCGACAAGGGCGGGGCCGAGATATGCGGCAATCCCGTCTATCTTGCGAATGCGCTCAGGAAACTGGGAGCGGCGTCCGGAAGGATCCCTTTACGGGTAAGCGAGCAGGTGGCGGACAGCACCTCGCATATGCTGATAGCAAGCCCGCTCTCCGGCAAAGGGCTTGCGGGATTATTCAGCACCCACCCTCCGATGGAGGAACGCATAAGGAGACTCGAGGCCATGGCGGGAGGGGGATCGGCTTAAAGGGCCTTTATAGAGCGCTAATTGAGCGGTTATCTTTCGAGGCTGTCGAATGATCGATGCCAAAACCCCGAAAATTTATCCGTATAATCCATAAACCAAGCGGGACGCTTATAGCGGAAGGACCCCGCGGCTGGGGTATCACACCTTTCGAGGGTAATTTTTATATAAGCGGCAAGTATCTCACTACGGATAGATTCAAGGCGAATTACATGCCCGGCTTTTGTCCCTATAAATTCCTCTACGTCTGGATGGATTTGGTATTGGATAAGGGAAACAGGGTTAAAAGTCTCGGGTGGCTCTACTGGCTCCCAAACCCCCTTTTGCCGTTTATCTGGTTCAGAGTGGCTGTGCCGGGATATCACCCCGAACTTGAAATCGAGGAATACGAAAAGGAAGCCGGCTAAAACCACCAAGCATTGATTCTATACCCGCTGTTTTAGCGGCCGCACCGGAACAGCGAAATCAATCGCCGCGGTGATTTTCCATATAGGCTGAAACGGCCTCCCAGCGTTCGTACAACTTTTTAAGTTTATCGTCGAGATGGCTGTACTCCTCGGTGAATTTTTGAGAGCGCACGTTGTCGTTGAAATTATCGGGGTCGGCCAGAAAAGCCTCTATCTCCGTTTTCTTCTCTTCAATTTTATGGATTCTTTCCTCAAGCTCTGTCAATGCGCTCGCGAGCTGCTTAGGGGAAAGCTGCTCCCATCTTTCCATATTTTCAATTCCATGCTCCTTGAGCTCCCTGTACAGACGGTTCCGCTTTTCCGCCTCAAGCTTCTTTTTCTCACTTGCTGAAGAATCGACGGAGGCTATTTCCGAAATCCCTGATGAGTCGTTACCCGGTGCCGGAACAGCGCGCGGGGCGGTTTCGGCTCCGTTCTTTTCCCTTTGCGACTGATGGTATCTGAACTCCGAATAGGTTCCGGGATAGGTTATTATCGACCCCCTTTCCGCGTACCAGATCTTATTGGCGATCTTATCGAGGAAATGCCTGTCGTGGCTTACGACGATAAATGTGCCCTTATATTGTCTGAGCGCGTCAACAAGCACATTTCTCGATTGAATGTCCAGGTGATTCGTAGGCTCGTCGAGGATCATAAAGTTCCTGGGCGAGAGAAGGGTTTTCGCAAGTGCAACCCTGCTCTTCTCCCCTCCCGACAGAACGGCTACTTTTTTATACACCTCCTGCTCAGAAAATAGAAAAGCCCCGAGAAGAGATCTGATTTGAGTCTCGTTCTTACCTGCGGCCTCGGATTCCAGCTCCTCAATAACGGTGTTCGCAGGAGCTAAAGACTCGGCCTGGTGCTGGGCGAAATAAGTAACCTCGACATTATACCCCTCCTTCCTTTCTCCATCGAAAGGCTCCGTTCTCAACAGTATCCTTGCCAGTGTGCTCTTACCTGCTCCGTTTTTGCCGATAAGGGCGATCTTGTCGCCCCTCGATACCGTGAGGGGACCCGCGTTCTCGAATACCCGGAGCAAGGCGCCGTCACCGTTCGGGTACGACTTCGAGAACCGGGACAGCTCAAGCACTACCTTGCCCGAGCGCTCGGGCTCGGGGAACTTAAAATGTATAGCCGCCTGATCCGAAGGAGGGGGGTCCAGACGCTCGAGCTTTTCGAGCATCTTAATTCTGCTCTGGACCTGCTTCGCCTTGGTGTTCTTGTAGCGGAATCTTTCTATGAAACGCTCGGTATCCCTGATTTTTCGCTGCTGGTTCTCATAAGCGGACTTCTGGATTTCGTATCTGGACCTGCGCCCGACCAGATAGGAGGAATAATTCCCCGAATACTCGGTAATCCGTCCCGCTCTGAGCTCGGCGATGGTATCGACCATGCGGTCGAGAAAGTACTTATCGTGCGATACCAGAATCACAGTACCCTGAAATTCCTCAAGGTAGGTTTCGAGCCAGTCTATGCTTTCAATATCCAGATGGTTCGTAGGCTCGTCCAGAAGCAGGAAATCCGGTTTTATCAAGAGTAATTTCGCGAGCGCTACCCTCATCCTCCAGCCCCCGGAGAACGTATTGATCGGTTTGGCCAGATCGCCCGGCTCAAAGCCCAGACCCATAAGAAGCTTCTCGGTGCGAAACCTGATCGTATGGGCCTCGCGGGTATTCAATTCGTTCTGTATCTCATCCAGCCTGTGCAAGGCTTTTTTATATTCATCCGAATTTTTATCCCCTATCCGCCCCAGCCCGGCCCTGACCGATTCCATGTCTCTCTCAAGGACGAGTATATCCTGAAATGCCGTCAGGGCTTCCTCCACGACCGTCCTTTCGGAAGCCGAGTCTTCGACCTCCTGAGGGAGATAGCCTATTACCTGGTCGGGAGGGATTATCAGCGCGCCGCTGTCAGGCCCGGTCAAGCCGGAGATAACATTGAGCAGCGTCGTTTTGCCCTCCCCGTTGGGGCCGAAAAGTCCTATCCTCTTGCCGTCCTTTATGTTCCATTCGAGGTTCTTGAAAATTCCCCTCGACCCGAAGGAGAGTGAAATGTCGTTTAATTGGATCATATGAAGTTAAAACGGGATGATACCGATATTAAAAAATTATTCTTTCGTAAATTCCAGTTTGGTCTTGAAGTAATCGAAATCGGTCTCGGGCACAAGAACCAGCTCTCTTTTATCTTCCCCGAATTCATAAGAAAAGATCACACTGCTTTTCCCATCGAAATTGAGCGTCAATTTATTTTCATCGTAAGTATATTCGCCCTCGAGGTTAACCGAAACCGTGCTGCCTATTGTAAACTCAAACGAGTTGTCGCTCTTCATGTCCAGGGTAAATATTCCCGACTTCCATTTTCCCACAAAAGGGTTGAAAAGACCCTTTATGACATTACAGCCCGCAAGCGGGGCGGCTAGAAAAGATATTACCAGAAGTACTCTTACGCAGTTCCTCATTCACCGTCTCCTTATCGAACATGAATATTATCAACTAACAGGCAGTACCCCGAATAAATATAATGTCGTATAGGATATACCAAGCGATATTATTAAAGCAAACGCAAAAACAATTCTGTTAAAGCCTTTAACGACGGTGCCGTTTCTCCACAAAAAAACCACTGCCGACAAGTTGACCGCACTCAGGGAGAGACTCGCGCAAAATAGAATAAGCAGATGAAACATGGCCATGGATAGAGGGTACAGGCCCAAGATTGCGCTTGCGGGAAATAGAACGGAGAGTAACAGTGCCGCGACCAGCATTAATAAAGTATTCCGAAATCTGACCGTAATGCCCATGGACCTGCCATTTTTATCATCCCGTATCGATACCGTATATACAACAGCGCTGAGAATTAAATTCGCTCCCAGAAACACAAGAAACAGTGTCAGATTGAAAAAGGGGTGCTCGTATCCATAGAAAAGTCCGAACAGGAGAAAAAACAACCCCGCAAGCAGCGTCGAGAGAAGAACGAAGTAAATCCCTTTGTATATCTCTTTATTCCCGCTTGCCATGAAGGTAAGAATAATACAGGAAGGGGCTTCTCAAAGAAAGATTTCTTTTTTACGGTCAACCTCCAGCCACGGGGGCCTCGACAAGGATTTCATTGACAGAGGCTTGCATTTTCCGCGCGTATATTTATCTTTAGCTAAAGCCGGAAATCTATATTCAACCGCTCGGATTAAATGAAAAGACACAAGCCTGTTATCGGAATTACAACGGATATCAAGGAGGGGAATTTCTTAATCGAGGAAAAGTACGCCCGCGCCGTAGCGGTGGCAGGGGGAATCCCGTTCCTGATACCGTCCATAACCGGAAATGACCGTTTGGTAGAAGACACAGCCGCTGCGATCGACGGTCTTTTGCTTCCCGGCTCACGGGATATGGACCCCGGGTTTTACAACGAGGAGCCCCATCCGAAACTGAGGCCCATGAGCCTGGAGAGAACGGAGACCGAATTTGCCGTATTGAGGCAGGTCACGGAAAGAAGAATTCCGGTCCTCGGAATTTGCGGCGGTATGCAGCTCATAAACGTCTTCTGCGGGGGGTCTCTCTATCAGGATATACACTCTTTTATTCCTGACGCCGGGCCTCACGAAAAGGGGGCGGCTCATGAAATACTGGTAGAATCCGGCTCACTCCTGTTCAGAATAACCGGAACGGACAGGTTCTCCTCGAAAAGCTATCATCACCAGGCCGTTAAAGAGACGGGCAGGGGTTTAAGGGTTTCGGCGAGGGCGCCCGACGGGATAGTGGAGTGTATTGAATCGCTTGACCCCCCTTTCGTGCTTGGAATTCAGTGGCACCCCGAACTCGAAGACAACGTAATATCCGAGCGCATATTGAATTCTTTTATAGAGGAATGCATAAAAAGGCTCTAATACGGGGAAGAAGAAAGGTATCGTTATTTGATTCCGCTCTCCTTAATCAGCATAATGAGCTCCGCCAGAGTCCTCGGAGTATGAGAGGAGGAACCCGCGATGAAGCCCGCAACCGCAGCTATAATGCCCGATTCGAGCGGATACCGCTTGATCAGGGCCTCGGGGTCGGGCATCTGCCCTGCCTGAGGGGCGGCGGTTTCGAATCGAGCGCCCCGCTTGCCTTTAAAATATCCTAGAAAGAGGCCGGTTATCAAGAGGAGCAAGGCGGCTGTGACTATGGCGAGCGCCCCGCTTATCAGCGCCGCCAAGTAGGGGTCAACAGATGTCTTCAAGTACAGGTACGAGGACCAGATGATAAATCCCAAACCCAGAGAAGCGACGACAGAGGATACACACAGGACGAACAATAACAGGAGTATCCTCAGAAGCATCGAACGCAACGCTTCGGAATCGGGCTTGAATGATCTGAACAGAATGCTTAATATACCGCTCAATTCGGCTTACCCGCGATCAAAAAGCTTGCCCAGAACCAGGCCAACCAAAAAAGCTATCAGGAGACTTACAAAGGGTTTTTCCTGAATTTGACTCTCGACCGACTCAACCGTTTCCCTGCCCTTGTGGCGGGCGGCCTGAAGCTCGTATTTAAGCTCTTCAAGGACTTTATCCCTGGCCGCATCCGTCTCGTTCTTACCACGCTCAACCAGATTTTTGCCGAGCTGTGACAAGTCCGAGCGAAGTTTCGTTACGTCTTCCCTTAGTGTTTCTATATCCTGACTTAGTTTTTCTTGCGCCATTTAAATCACCATCCATTACACGATTTATAAATAATAATAACATTTTTAATATACAACCTGAACCGAAATTTTGAGACCGGATAATTCTTCAGGAAACTCCGCGATACTTTAAATGGCAGTAATCCCGGGAGCGGGAGCTAGAAAGAACCGTCATAGCCGGATACCTCAGAGAGCTCTTCAAGCGACATTGCGCCCTGATAAAATCTCCCTCCGATTTCCCATGTCGGATAGTTAGTAATTCCATTGGCAAAGCATAGTGAGGGATTGGCGTTCTCGCCCCTGGGATGACATTCCACATATTTGATATACCTGAACGCGCCTCCGAATAACTTTTTCTGCTCATTGCAATGGGGGCATTTGTAAGAGCCGTACATAACCGCGCCTTTCCCTCCGAGATATTTAGCGAGACCGGTCTGGAAAGCGTCGGCTGTTGAATTGAGGCCGGCGAGGTCGCGGGCTTCATCGAACTTGCCATATTGCACGGCAGCCGAGCTGAAAATGACGACCAACGCGATAAAGACGCTCAGAATAAGGGTCTTAAAAGCCGACAATTTCGGGTAGAGAGCGGGTTTTTCCCTGAGAAGGATAATAAAAATAATCGTCATCAGGACCGCCGATACGACGCAGTACGTGCATATCGCCTTTATGACGAAAAACTCAAGATAGGTGAGGTAGGCCGAGAATATGAAGCCCGACAAAGATAATATATAGAGTGCTGTCCATCTGGCGCGCTTGGTAAGGGTGGTGAGCAGGGTCAGTATGAATATCACCAAATACCCGAGTACACCTAAAGCCGCGACCGGAATTCCGAGGAATGTTGAAAAGCCGCTCTGCCTCACGGCCTCGCAATCGGAACCCGCGGCGCAAAAAGCGGCCTCCGTTTCGGTAAAATGAAGGTATGTGAGATAAAGGGACAGTAATATCCCGATAGCCGACAGGACTAAAAGCGCAGGTTTGAAATATTTGGGCGCGTTATGTTTTTTAGCACTCATGGTAGTATCCGAAAGTTTAATATTTAAATTATAACCACTCGGCCTGAATTAACATATATTGCGTTTCCTGATGAGAATTATTTTTTACCGTGACAACGATGAATAGACCAGCCCGTTCAGTTTTCGTAGAACTTGTCTCCCCCCACCGCCATGCTTTTAAGGAGCACCGGAGGGGTATAGCGCGTCCCGTATCTGACACTCAGGTTATGAAGCTTTTTTAGAATATCCCCCGCGCCCGCTGAATCCATATATCTGAACGGCCCTCCCCTGTAAGCAGGAAAACCGAGTCCCAGCATGGCCCCCACATCGCCTTCTTTGGCGCTTCCGATCACTCCCTCATTGAGACAAACCATAGCCTCGTTAACAAGGGCAAGCACCAGACGGTCCTGTATGTATTCGTGAGAAAGACCCTTTGAGCCTTCTTCGTAGCCGGAAAGCATTTTATAAAGGGACTTGTCGATTCTCTTCTCATCCCTGTCGTATCTGTAAAATCCCCTGCCTCCTCTGGCGCCGGTCCTTCCCTCCGCAATAAGCTCGTCGAGAAGAGGGTGAGCTTTCGGCTTTTCTCCCGACTGCTTGTATATATTATCGTAGCCCTTTCTGACCAGATCGATGCCTACTTCATCCATAGCGCTTAAAGGCCCTTCCAAGAATCCGAACAACACCATAGCGTCCTCGATATCTTCGGCGCCCACGCCTTCACTCAAGAGATTGAGCGACTCATTGAAATAGGTCAGCTGCAGTCTGGTCGTGTAAAAACCGGTTTGGCCGTTTATGACAAGCGGAATCTTCCCAAGGCGCCTGGCGAATTCGAACATCTCTCCGACCGTCTCCTGAGAACCGTTTTCACCTGCAGAAATTTCCATGAGCTCGGTCTCGAACACCGGGCTCGAAATCTTGACTCCCACAACCTTATCCGGTCGCCTGGCCCCCGCAGCGATCCTGGCTATCGGAACGGCAAAAGAATTAGAGGCGTAAATAAAATGCGCGTCCGGCAGAGCTTCCGCCTCCTTTAGCAGCGCTCGTTTAACCTCAGCATCCTCCCCCGCCATTTCAATCACGATATCCGCTCTTCTGAAACCAGAATAATCGGTGGCCGCGCTTATAAGATCAAGCCTTTTTTCCGTTTCTAACTCATCTATTTCCCGCCTGCAAAGCTTATCATTAAAAAAATCGTAGCACGCCTTGAGCGTGCGCCCCGCGGCTTCACTGTCCCTCCCCTTCATTCTTACACGTATTCCATTGTCGGCGGCGAGGCAGGCTATGCCGGCAGCTTGGTACTCTTCGCCAACCACCGCAATCTTCTCGGCATGCTTTATCAATTTGTGCGCGCGTTTAGAAAACTTGCTTTTGTTGGTAATTTCATCGAGAGAAATGTTTGTCCTTATCAGCTGCCTGGAATAGTTGGTGACTGCAAGCTCGCCAAAGTAAACCGACTCGACGTGGAGACCCCGGTTAAAGCTCGAAACCCCGATTTCAAGGGCCTCAACCGTCATCCTCAGGGCGCTCACATAATGCTCCCGATTCTCCTTTATCTGCTTCCTGGCTCTATCGAAAAACATTCTCCGTGAAACGGGATTCTCCCTTAAGAGAGCGTTTGTCATACCCCCGAAACGCTGACGCCTGGGGACTAATTCCCTGTTTGCAAGATCATTCGCGCGCTTGCGGGCTATGTCCTGAAGCAGGTCTCCCGGAACGACCTCGTCCACAAGTCCTATCTGTTTTGAATAATGAGGATCCAGGGTTTCGCCGCTCAATATCATGTCGAGCGTTTCTTTTGAGCCCGTAAGCCTTACAAGCCTCGGCATGCCGCCCGCACAGGGAATTAACCCCAAATCTACCTGATCGAGACCCAAAACCACGTCTCTTCCGTCCGCCGCTATTCTGTATTTGCACGCTGCGGCGAGCTCAAGTCCGACGCCCAGGCACGCTCCGTTAATAGCCGCTACAAAAGGCACTCTCGAATTCTCAATCTTTTCCGTTACTTCCTGGGCTTTCAAACTGTAGGACCTGCCCTCATCGGCGAGCGTAAAGTTGAGGAATTCGGACGGGTCGGCACCGTTTATAAAGCTCTTTTCCTTGCCGCTCGATATTACGACAGCCTTTATCTCGTCATCGCTCTCAACCATGTCCAGCTGCCGCTCTATACCGTTAAGAAATTCGTCAAGCGCGACAAAGCTCTCGTGATTCAGTCTATTCTCCGCGCTTTCAGGGGTATCAACCCTGATCTCGGCAACGCCGTCGCTACCGATATTTATTGATATTCTGCTCATCTATAATTATCCCAAATTCATTATTATTCCTTTTCAAAAACGATAGATACGCCGATACCGCCCGAAGCGGGCATGGAGACAAGCCCGAGCTTGCCGCTCCTCTTGGTCATCCTGTATATGAGCGTCATTATAATCCTTCCGCCTGTAGCCGAAAGCGGATGTCCAATCGCAATCGACCCGCCGGAGACGTTCAATCTTTCCATGTCTATTTCCCCTACCGCCTGGGCTTTCCCGAGTTTTTCTTTTGCAAAACCCCTGGAGGCCAGGGCCCTCAGATTCGCGATAACCTGCGAAGAGAAAGCCTCATGAATCTCTACAAGGTCGATATCGCTTAAGGAGACCCGCGCGCGGTCAAGTGCGGCGGGCGTGGAAAAGGCGGCGCTCATGAGAAGATCGTCCGAAGGATCGAGGGCACTGTAAGCATAGGCCCTTACGTAGGCCAGAGGCTTGTATCCGAGGGCCTTCGCCTTGTCCTCCGACATAAGGAGCAGCGCCGACGCTCCGTCTGAGAGGATCGAGGAGTTTCCAACTGTAACCGTACCGAACTCGCTGTCGAATACAGGCTCGTACCGAGCGAGATACTCAGGGCTTATATCATCCATCACCCCGCTGTCCCGCGAAACGACCTGCGAAAAATCAGGGGGTACGTATGTATGTATTAATTCATCTTCGAATACACCCTCCTCCTGGGCCCTTGAAGCGAGCGCGTGGCTCCTCATCGCAAACTCGTCCTGTTCTTCCCTGCTGATTTTGTATCGGCGCGCGGCTTTCTCAGCCGCTTCTCCCATCATACGTCCCGTGTAGCGTTCCGGTAAAAAGGCGACCGAGGGAACAACCTCTTCGCCCCTCATTTTGAAAAGGGGCTTTGCCCTGCTGATTAAATTCCCGCCCTTTGACGAATGAATTATTTTTGATCCGGGCGCCGCGCCCGAGAGAATGGAAATGTCCGTGCCCGAGTCCGCGCCTCCCGTCAATACGGCATCGGAATCACCCGACATAATACTGTCAACCGCGCTTGTGAAGGCCTGGCCCGAGGATACGCACGCGCTTGTGACGGTGAAAGCCGGCACTGTGGGGGGGATACCCGAGCCGAGCGCGATCTCTCGCGCAAGATTGGGAGTATGAACGGACGAAACGACATTGCCGAAAAAGACCTTATCAATTTCACCGGGGTCTATTTCAGTACGGTTCAGGAGCTCAACGGTGACTAACTTGCCCAGGTCCAGTGAGGTGAGATTTCCGTACGATGTACCGGATCTAATGAAAGGCGTTCTCAGTCCGCTTATTACCGCGACCCGTCTGCCGTTTTGAAATCGACTCACTAAAGACTCCGTCAAAAGGATAATTGATCTATTGTATCTGCGACTTCAAAGTTAGGAAAGCACTCATCTAACCGAATGAAAGAAAATCCGAAGGTTATAATTAACGAGCTCACAGCCCCGAGCAAAGAAGAACCCTTGATCCAATATTGCGAGGTGAGACCGCGCCCGGCCTGAAGAGACTCAGGTTATTCGATATTCGTTTTTCACCTTCATTTTAAGCTCAATGAATTTAGAATGGTCTATTCGAAGCATATTGAAGAGCTTATGCGCGATATAGTTTTCAAATTTATCGAGAGTGCCGTCGGAATAAATAACTTCCCATACAAGCTCCATCAAGTCGTACTTTTCCTCTTTTGTTAGACTCTCGTTAATAAGATTGGTGAAATACCAGAGATCCGTAGCGTCTTCCCTCGCCTTTTTGGATTCGTCGATTAATTCCCCTACCTCGGTGTCCGACATTTGAAACCTTTTCTGCAGGATTTCGATGACCTTCTTTTGCTCCTCAGGCGAGAAATTGTTGTCCGCCGTGGCCGCTTCGAGCAGCAGTACGCATGTAGCGGTCCTCAATTTGGCCCCCCGGTCCTCTTTCTCCATACCGCCCGCATTACCGGACGATCCGTCAAAAAATTTTTTAAACACGCTTAGCATGATCGGGCTCTCTCCGGCGGAATTAATCAGTTAAACTTCCCGCACAGTCTTTTAATTTAACAAACCCTCCGTAAATTTCCAATACTTACCTCCCGGCTGCGGCTATTTTTGAGTCGGTGGAGCCTTTTCAGCCGATTCCGCCGCCGGCGCGGCCCCTGGTACGACTGAAACACACGCACTCGCGGATATATCTTGATAAGAGGTTCAATCCATGTAACATTATCGGTGCAAATTTTCAGTATCCGGAGTATGACATTATGCAGTTTTCCGAATCCCTAAGAGGAAGAATAGATACTATTGTTTCCACATCGGAAACAAAACGGTCCGCCCTTATACCGGTGCTGAGGGAAGTACAGAATGAATACGGATACCTGACGAACGAGGCAATGGAAGAGACGGCCAAGATCCTCGAGATTTCACCCTCAAGCGTACAGAACGTCGCTACATTTTACACGATGTTTTTCAGAAAGCCGGTCGGAAAGCGCGTCATATGGCTGTGCCGGACACTGGCGTGCGCCCTGAGGGGAGCCGAGCATGTCGAGCATTACATGTGCGACAAGCTGGGAATTAAAACGGGGGAAACAACGGCAGACGGGGAAATTACGCTTATGGAGGCCGAGTGCCTCGCTTCCTGCGGTACGGCCCCCGTAATGCTGATTGACGATAAACTCGAAGAGAATTTGACAAGGGAAAGAGTCGACAAAATTATTGAAGAGCTCAGAAAGGACTGAAAAAAGGTTAGACGTGAGAGCGGCGTAAACACCTAAGGCTCGGTTGACTTACATGAATTTCCAGAAAGCAAGAGAAAGCGCACTTGAGATTTACCGGGAAGCCGTAGAAGCGGCTAATCCGAAAAAATGCATCCAGGACCACTTCAGACTGACGGATAATATACTTACGGTAGATTCCAAATCTTATAACCTAGATGATTTCGAGTTCATATACGTCATCGCTTTCGGTAAAGCCGCCCCGTCTATGGCCGAAGCGGTGGAAGAAGTTCTTGGAGACAGGGTGGCGGGTGGATTAGTCGTTTCCAATTCCCAGCCTCAAAACCCTTTCAACAAGCTCGGATTCTACCTCTCAAGTCATCCGGTACCGGACGAGAGAAGTCTGACGGCCGCAAAAGAAGTGGTATCCATACTGGAAGGAGCGGGAGAGAAGGACCTTGTATTATTTCTTATCTCGGGCGGAGGAAGCGCACTTCTGGCAATGCCCGCAACCGGTATATCGCTCGAAGACAAGGAGAGAGCCACCGAGGCTCTACTGAGATCGGGTGTCGATAAATACGGATTGAACGCGGTGAGAAAGCACATATCCGGGATCAAGGGCGGAGGGCTGTTGAAGAAGGCCCTCCCGGCGCAAGTCATCACCCTCTTACTCTCCAATGTGGTAAGCGACAAGCTCGACGCAATAGCGTCCGGCCATACCGTGCCCGACCCCACTACTTTCGAAGACGCCTGGCGCGTGATCGAAGCCCTGGACCTCGAGCACAAGCTCCCTCCCCAGGTAGTGGTGCATCTGGAAGAGGGCAGGAGGGGGCACGCGCAGGAGACACTGAAGAAAGGAGAGTTCGATCCGGAAAAGGTACAGAGCCTTATTGTGGGGAATAATTTTAAATCCCTCATCGCAGCCGAGAAAAAGGCAAACGAACTCGGATACAATACACTTATGCTCTCCTCGCAGATAAGGGGCGAGGCAAGAGAAGTCGCCAAGGTCGCGGCGGCAATCGCGTTCGACATAGAAAGATTCAACACACCTATGGAAAAACCGTCCTGCATAATTTTCGGCGGGGAGACGACCGTGACCGTCCATAATGACAGCGCTTCGGGAAAGGGAGGAAGAAGCACGGAGACCGCGCTCTCATTCTGCATGGAAATAATAGGGCACGATATCGTGGGACTTTTCTGCGACACCGACGGCATAGACGGCCAGATAGACGCGGCGGGGGCGATATGCGACGGGCGGAGCAGGCTTCTTGCGAGGGAAATCAACGTGAGCGCCAGGGAGCACCTCGCCCAGAACAATTCCTACGGCTTCTTCGAAAAACTCGGAGACCTGATTATCACCGGACCCACAGGCACAAACGTAATGGATATCGGAATTGTGCTCATAGGATAGCCCGAATCGAGCCACAGGCGATCCAATTGAAATACGCCATAATTTCAGACATACACGCAAATCTGGAGTCATTTCAGTCGGTGCTCGAAGATATCGAGGCTTCGGGAGCCGGCAGAATCCTCTGTCTCGGGGATATAGTGGGGTACGGTGGAGACCCTAACGAATGCGTTGAAATAATAAGAGACCGAAATATTACCGCGATCATAGGCAATCACGACGCCGCGGCGTGCGGAATTTCCGAGCCCCTTGATTTCAATCCTGTAGCACGGGAAGCGGTACTGTGGACAAGGCGGGAGCTTACGGACGAGAACAGTGAGTTTCTGAGAAGTCTGACCGCGAGAGAGATAGTTGACGATTTCATGATTGTTCACGGGGCAATCTCGGACCCCGACAAATATATAATCTCCTCATATGACGCTGAGGACGAATTAAATCTCTTCGGCGAACGTGATTTATGTTTTTTCGGCCATACGCACACAGCCGTGTGCTTTGCAAAGGCAAACAGCCGCATAGACCGCAATACAGATGAAATATTTGAGTTACAGAGCGGGGTGAAGTATCTGATTAACCCCGGAAGCGTGGGGCAGCCCCGGGACGGAGACCCGAGGGCCTCATTTCTCGTATATGACGGAGAGAAAGGGGAAGCGGCGTTTAAAAGGGTGGAATACGATATTAAAGGCGCACAAGAAAAGATAATAAAAAATGGACTTAACAGGATTCTCGCCGAAAGGCTTTCGTACGGTTATTGACCGGCCGCGTGGAAAAATTGGATTACCGTACATCCTTTTAAATTCCCGAGGTTGAAATCAACACCGTAAGTGATTTAATATAGATTATCATGGAAATGCTGACGCGGTCACTTCCGCAGAATATAGAAGCCGAGCAGGCGGTACTTGGAGCAATCCTTATAGAGAGCTCCTCCATAAATCAGGTAATGGAGATACTTATACCCGAAGACTTCTATAAAGAAGCCCACAGGAAGATTTACAATGCCATGATCGATCTCGACCAGGACAATAAACCCATAGACCTCCTCACCCTGTTCGACTACCTGAAGGCCAACGGCAACCTGCTTGAAGAGGTCGGAGAGAGCAACTATCTAACCTATCTCACCGAACTCGTGCCGGCTACGGAAAACGTGGGTTACTACGCAAAGCTGGTAAAGGAAAAATCCATAATAAGAAACCTGGTAATGGCCGCAAGCGACATCGCCCACAGGGGCAATGAGAGCAATGTCGACATAGATGAATTCATAGACAGGGCCGAGCATACAATTCTCGATATAGCCCAGAACAAGATCAAACCGAGCTTTTACGGCTCAAGGGAGCTTGCGGCCAAGGCGCTCGAAATAATAGAAACGCTTCATGCGAGAAAGGAGCTCGTGACCGGACTGCCGACCGGGTTTGAGAAACTCGATTATATGACTTCCGGCATGCAGCCCTCCGACCTGATAATTGTGGCGGCGAGGCCCGGCTTGGGAAAAACCTCGTTCTGCCTTAACGTTGCCACGCACGCGGCAATCGACTACGGAATGTCCATCGGCATCTTTTCGCTCGAAATGACCAAGGAGCAGCTAATGCTCAGGATGCTTTCGACTAAGGCAAAGGTGAACTACTCTAATATCAGAAGCGGGTATATCAAGGACGAAGACCTTGAGAAGCTGGTCAGGGCCGCGGACGAGTTCAGCAGGGCGAAAATTTATATCGACGACACGCCGGCCATAAGCGTATTGGAAATCCGCGCCAAGGCCAGAAGGCAGAAAAGGGAGAAAGGGCTCGACCTGATTATCGTGGATTACCTGCAGCTAATGAGATCCAGCAGAAGAACGGAAACGAGGGAGCGGGAGATAGCGGAGATTTCGGGCTCGCTCAAGGCGCTGGCAAAAGAGCTCAGCGTTCCGGTGATAGCCGTATCTCAGCTGAGCAGGCAGACGGAGACGCGCGCGGACAGGCGCCCCCAGCTTTCGGACCTTAGAGAGAGCGGCGCAATCGAGCAGGACGCGGACCTGGTTATGTTCATACACAGGGCGGATGTTTATAAAAAGAACCCCGAGGAAAAGGACGGCATTGCCGAGCTCATTATCGGCAAACAGAGAAACGGTCCCGTGGGCACTATCAAACTCGCTTTTCTCGATAAGATGGGCGTTCCGAGCTTTGAGAATCTCGCTCAGGAATATGAAGACGATTTCTGATAATCGATTATACGGACTGCCTTGGAGGCCGGCAAAAGAACCTGTTGGCCGTTGATCATACCATCATAGGAACCACGACGGCGCCTGACTTGACTTCCTCGTGAAAGAGCTTCTCGTCTTCCTGCCAGGCATGGAACCTGCCGTATATCTCGGCAAGGCTTTTCTGTACGGAGTCCCAGTTGAAATCCCAGTCGTAGGCCTTCTTTTTTCCCCTGAAAAACATCTTTTCAAATATTTCTCTTTCTACGGGGAAGCCCTTCTCAGCGATCCATCCGGTGCGGACGCTTCCGTATCCGGCCCCGAAAGCCATGGCGAAGGTACCGTGAAGGCCGAGCCTCTCGGATGCCCTGGCGGCAAGCTCGATAAATACGTAAAGGGCTTCGCTCGTACTGTAGCCCCACTCTTCAAATTTTTCCTCCATCGTAAGGAGGTTCTTAACGAAATACATCGGGTAAAAGGTGGGGGAGTAAAATGAAACGGACTTTGTGCGACTTTCGATAGGCTCCCGGATTATCACATCCTCCTCGATAATCCCTATCATAAAATCCTCTTTCTCGAATTCCCCTGTATCGCCTGCGCGCTCAAGCGACTCCCTGACATTCCCCCATTCCCTCCGGGCTATCTCAAGCGCCCTCTCGAGCCTCTTTTCACCTTCCTCATATTCCCTGTCTCTTAAAAGTTCTTCCAGATCCATCTTGTCCCCCCAATAGTCCGGGTAGTCGTAAAAATATACCCCGATAGACGGGGTTCTCAATGCCTCCTGTATAAAACCCGGTATCAACAAAGTATTCCGGACGTAATCGGCAGTTATCATGTCAAGGACGGCGCGGGAGGTAACTATAGATAGAAACGCATTGTTTTTAATTCGCATGTGTTGTAATATGAGTTTCTTTATACCTGCAAGGAGGCTCTCTAAATGGCGACTTTGGTTACCGGGGCGACCGGCTTTTTAGGCTCCCACATTGCCAGAAAACTTGTGGAAAGAGGGGATGAGGTCAGGATTCTTCTGAGAAAAACCAGCAAGACAATAAACATCGACGACATTGACGCGGAAAGGGTTTACGGGGACGTAACCGATATAGACTCCATACGGAGCGCCCTCCAGGGATGCGACAGGCTTTTTCATACGGCCGGGATGGTGTCCTTCAAACAGGCGGATTACCAAAAGATGGAAGACATCAATGTTAAGGGGACGAATAACGTTTTTACGGCCGCCATGGAGGCCGGGGTGAAAAAAGCCGTTTACACCAGCAGCGTTGCCGCAATCGGCCTAAAACCCGGAAAGGAGCTGGCGGACGAGGAAACCCCGTTTGATCCCGGAAGCACGGATATTCAATATATATTATCGAAATACTACGCGGAGCGGGAAGCGCTCAAATTCGTTGAAAAGGGCCTGCCGCTCGTTATCGTAAACCCGTCCATTGTTATAGGAGCCGGGGACGTTTACGTCTCCACGAGCGGTATGATTCTCTGGTACTGCAAGAGGAGACTGCCCGGCTATACCGACGGCGGGATCAACCTTGTGGATGCGGAAGACGTCGCGATCGGCCATCTTCTCGCCGAGGAAAAAGGAAAGGTCGGGGAGCATTATATCCTGAGCAACCGCAATATCACTATTAAAGAGCTCTTCGAGGTGCTGGAAAGGGTTACGGGGATACCGCGGCCCAAATTAAAGATACCGTATTTCATTGCGCTTGCCGGAGCGTATCTGGCGGAGCTTGTAAGGATTCCCGCTCCGAACTACGTCGCAATGGATGTGGACTCCATAAAAGGGACCAGGCATTACTGGTATTTCGACAATTCCAAGGCGGTAAAGGAGCTTGGGTTTTCACCCCGGCCCCTTGAGGAGACTATAGAAAAGACTGTTAAGTGGTTCAGGGAAAACGGCTATCTGTAATTTCGGGGCAACATCTTTTTTTGCAACGTATTTCCCGTTAATATAAACTCTTCCTATGCCAGGCAACTCTTTTGGAAATCTGTTCCGTATAACAACCTGGGGAGAATCCCACGGGCCCGCCCTGGGGGTGGTGGTAGACGGCTGCCCTGCCGGACTCGAGATATCCCCCGGGGATATTCAATTCGAGCTCGACCGCCGCCGTCCCGGCCAGAGCAAGATTACTACACAGAGAAAAGAGCCCGACACTATTGATATACTCTCGGGCATATTCGAGGGCAAGACCTTGGGCACACCGATTTCTCTTATGGTAAGAAACGCGGACGCCATATCCAAATCCTACGAAGACATAAAGGACACTTACCGGCCGGGCCACGCAGACTATACCTACGACGCCAAATACGGTCTCAGGGATTACAGGGGCGGAGGCAGGTCCTCGGCAAGGGAGACGGTGGGAAGAGTGGCCGCCGCGGCGATTGCCAAGAAAATTCTGAACATGCACGGAATAACCACACGCGGATTCGTCAGGCAGGTTGGAAAAATCGTAGCCCGCAAGGTGGATTTCGATGAAATAGAAAAGAACATCGTGAGATGCCCGGACGCCGAAAAGGCAGAGGAAATGATTAAGCTCATAGATGAGGTGAGGAGAGAGGGGGACTCAATCGGGGGAACGGTTGAAGTAGTGTCGAGCGGCCTCCCGGCAGGTCTCGGCAGCCCCGTTTTCAACAAGCTCGACGCAGACCTCGCCGCCGCGCTCATGAGCCTGGGAGGAATAAGAGGGTTCGAGGTCGGGATGGGATTCGAGGCCTCAAAGCGGAAGGGGTCCAAGGTAAACGACGTAATGTATAAAGACGAGTCCGGAAAGCTAAGATTCAAAACAAATAACGCCGGAGGGCTTTTGGGCGGTATCACGAACGGGGAAGACCTCGTAGTGAGAATCGCTATAAAGCCTACGTCCTCGATTTCCAAGACGCAGCATACAGTGGACAAATTCGGCAACCCGAAAGAGCTCAAGGTCAAGGGAAGACACGATCCCTGCCTCTGCCCCAGAGCCGTTCCGATTGCGGAGGCCATGGTCAACCTCGTGCTTGTCGACCACCTGCTGCTCTCAAAGGCATCGAAACTTTAAGCCGCCTATATCCCGTGTTTCTTCATTAAAATCAAATTCGGATCTGAATCTTATAGCCAAGTCACGGCAGTGAATCTTTTTCTCCATCGATTACCCCGTCTATCAAAGGACCCTTTTGAAACGAATTTGCCGTCTGCATAAATACGATTTTTCTCTCTTAACAGCCCAGATATATTCCATGTTTTTAAAATATTTGTATTAATTACAATTTCACCCTAATAAGAATTAATATATTGAAAATTATTACAAATGGGACTAGAATTTTAATATAGGGTTGGTTCCCTCCGAAAAGGCAAACTATCCGAAAGGATGGGACGCAAAACTTCAAGCCTACGGACATGCGAGTTATAGTCTATGGCGGTTGAGTTGCCGAAAAGAGAATTACTTGCAATATTTCTAATAATAGAAGATAATTGTACGATAGCTGTAAACAATATTCTTAAGTATGTTAAAGAACATTACTAAAATCTATTATTTTAGAGAGGGATAATATTGGGGATCGTAATCAGGGAAAAGAAAGACCGCAGAACCCATGAGAGAATTCCGGCGGACTTCAGCGTCTTATCCAGGAATACCGGCAAGGTTATAGGGCAGGTCAGGGACTTCTCCCCCGAAGGTCTGTTTATAGTAACAGAGGACGAATACAAACGGGGCACGAAACTCCTCGTGGAGTGTGAGCTCAAGGGCAGTGCTATGCCCGTAAAGGCATACTGCGAGGTAAAGAGGATAGAGGCTAACGGTAACGGTCCCGGGGGAATCGGCGTCGAATTTATAAATATTTTCGATTCGGGCAGAGACAAGTTAGTAAATTACATGGAAGGCACACAGACAAAACTTAATTCCGACGATTACTATCTATCCGACTTTGCTGACATACCGGATGAGGACCTTTTTAAGAAGGCGGAAGTATTCTGGCAGTACAAACTGGATATGGAGGAAAAAGGCTATATAAGGTATAGAAGGCCCCTTGCCTCCGCTTCCGCTCACAAAGTCGTGATAGATGACGACTTTACCGGCGGAAAGAAAGAGATGATCATGATGGGCAGCAATAACTATTTGGGCATTACCTCTCACCCGAGTGTCATCAAGGTAGCAAAAGAAATGACTCAAAAATACGGGGTGGGAGCTGGGTCAGTACCTCTTCTAGCCGGCACATTCGACATTCACCGCCAATTGGAATTAAAGCTTGCCGAGCTGAAAGGTTGTGAGGACGCGATAATCTTCCCGAGCGGCTATGTTACCAACCTCGGAACCATACAGGCCCTTGTAAAGAAAGAAGATGTAGCAATCATAGACAGGCTTGCCCATGCGAGCATAATTGACGGCTGTCTGATCTCCTCGGGAACCTTCAGGACCTTTAAACACTCCGATATGGAGAGCATGGAGAACGTCCTAAGGAGAGCTAAAGATAATTACAGTGGAAAGGTAGTTGTCGTAGACGGGGTTTACAGCATGGATGGAGATATCGCGCCGCTTCGTCAAATCACCGAGATCGCGCACAACTACGGCGCTAAGGTTATGGTGGACGAGGCTCACGCCACCGGGGTTATAGGAGAGAAGGGAAAGGGCACTCCAAGCCATTTCAAGATGAGGCCGGGCGACATAGACATTGTAGTGGGAACGTTGAGCAAGTCGCTTGGCGGAGTCGGGGGCTTCGTGGCTTCCACAAAAGAAGTAGTCAACTATCTGAGATATTACACGAGGTCATTCTTCTTCTCATCGAACTTCCCCCCGTCCGTGGCGGCCTCGGTGCTCGCGGCCATGGAGATCATGGAAACGGACGAGTCGCTCCACAGGAAGCTATGGGAAAATATCAAATATATGAAAGAGAACCTAAAACTCCTCGGATTCTATACCGGACGGACAGAATCGGCGATTATCCCTGTTCTGATCGGAGACGAGCTTACTCAAAAGAAGATGAGCAGGAGGATGCACGAAGAGGGTATCTATGTAAACGCAATCCCCCACCCCGCCGTACCCAAGGGGCAGGAAAGATTCAGGTTCAGCGTCATGGCCACCCACACGCGCGAGGACCTGGACAGGACTCTCGAGGTCACGGAAAAGCTGGGAAGGGAATTCGGGATAATAGACAAACCGGTTTCAATGAATATTCCAGAGGGGCGGAAATACAATGTGAGAGAGATATCTTCCAGGGAAGAAATAGAGAAGTCCGTCAAGTTCTCCTGGAAGGTCTATAAGGATTTCCCCGCATGGGTCCCTTACTTTCTGATTAAGGATCACGTAAAACTCATATCAAATGATTATTTTTATTTCAGAAAGGTCTACGGTAAAAGGTTCGTAGTTGAGGAAAGAGGAGAAATAGTCGGCACGGTGAGCGCTTTCATCGATAACTATTTCAACCGCTATCACAATACAAATGTCGGGTTCCTCGGCTTTTTCGAGGCCTTGCCCGAAAAAGAAGAAGCAATCGGTCTTCTGCTTAAAGAAGCAAACGACTTCCTTGCCGGGGAAGGATGCGCCGAGATACAGGGTCCTGTTAACGGTATCTTCGGTCTTTACGGCGGGGGTTTCCTTTCGAGTAATTTCGGTAGAATCCCGTCATTCCTGCAGGTATATACACAGCCTTACTATCATGAATATTTTAGAGATTCGGGCTTCAGGCCGTTCAAAAAGCTGCTTCATTATACGATCGACCTCAAATCACCGGAAAATGTGGAGAGTATATTAAATCACTCCCGCGGGCTCAGCCTCGCCGAGGTTAAGATTCGGAAAATTAACAAATCGGACTGGAAGCAGGAGGTTCGGGGAGTAGTGAAGATATTCAATGAATCACTGGCCCAGCTTTGGGGAAATGTCCCATTCGATTACGATGAATTCATAGAGTTCGCCGATGAATTCAAGAGTCTAATCGACCCCGAATTCTGGCTGGTTGCGGAGGCTGAAGGTGAGGCAATCGGTTTTGTCGGAGGCTTCCCTCAGTACTCGCCGGTTTTCAGAGGTCTGAACGGAGAACTCAAACCCCAGAATCTGCTAAAGCTCCCGCTCCAGCTCCGTAGAATCAGGGAAGGGGCGATATTGATAGTCGGTTTACTGGACAAGTACAAGGGCAGGAAGCTGGGAGCGGTTCTTCTCGGCCGCGCTTGTGAGGCCATGATTGAAAAGGGCTACGACAAGGTAGCGTTATCTTATGCGCTTGAGGAAAACACGAAGTCACGGCGCATTCTAGAAAGTCTAGGAGGAAAGGTCGACTTGTACTGGGACATGTATGTAAAAGGTCCTGAATAGCTGACATCAGGGAATAAAGACCGATAGTCGATAATGTCATTTAAAAATCCTGAAGACATCCAAAAGACCGCATTTACAATACTCGTTTTTGCCCTCCTGATATATTGTATCGGGAATATTTTCTCCGGCTTGAATTGGGTAAACCGGTCATACCCGGGTTTCTTCTTCTATAAAAATTTAGTAATCACTGACATCTCCCCGGACATATCCGAGGACGGCATTTTGAAAAGATTCAAGGATAAGGTTTACGAGATCAACGGAACCAGGGTAAAGACTCCCGGAGATGTTTTTGAAATAATAAACCCTCTGCCTGTCGGCACTGCCGTCGAATACAAGATACAGAGAAGCGGGGAACTTTTCAGCTTTAAGATACCGACACAGAAATTCTCGGCAAAAGATTTACTTACAATGTTCGGTGTCATATATGTAATAGGTATAGTTTTTTTAACTATAGGGACACTGGTTCTTTATTACAAGCCTTACCTTAAAGCGAGTAAGGCGTTTTTCCTGTTTTGCGCATCGATATGTATCTGGTTCGTAGGTTCGTTTAACGGGCAGGCAGTATATATCCTCGATCAATTAACATTTTTTGGATTGACGTTCAGCCCGTTTTTCGGAATTTATCTGATGTTCATTTTTCCTTCGGATACCAATATAAAGGCGACAACGCACAATTTAATCTCACTCTTATTTTTGTTATTATCCTCCTTACTTTTCATATTGCAATTCATTTTCTTTGATTCGTATTATATTTGGAAGTACCTAAATGCCTCAATCTGGATATACATTGTTTTAAGCACTCTCATATTCCCGCTCCCTTCAGTATGGACTTATCTGAAACCGCATTCATCGCTGGAGAAACAAAGGGCTCAGATAATATTGCTCGGTTGTATTTTCGGCCTCCTGGTGCCGGCTCTGGCGGTTGCCTGTATTACCGTATTCAAAATAAACATGCCCTTTAATCTAATGGCGCTTCCGGTGATAGTATTCCCTCTCTCCATCGCATATGCCATTCTGAAGCATAAGCTCTTCGACATCGACGCGATACTTGAAAAAGCCCTTACATACGGGCTCCTTACCGGCGCTGTCGGGGGTATTTTCGCCGTGACAGTATTCGGCTTCAATGTGGCGTTTGCCAAGTACGGCGGGTGGAAAAATCCTGCCTTTTTCGTAATCCTGAGCGGTTTTCTGGTTATCGCCCTTAACCCGCTGAAAAATCATATACAGAACCTGGTGGACCTTACCTTTTTCAGAAAGAAATATGATTACCGGGGCACTGTGGAAGAAGTAAGCTATGCGATGACTTCGCTTCTCAGTCTCGACAAAATCGTCGATAAGATTATCGGGATAATTGAAAGCACGATGTTTTCCTCCCCGGTTTCGGTTTCTATCTATAATCAGGACCTGGGTGTTTACGAGAAATATTTAAAAGACGGAGACGTTCAATACTATCCGGAAAGCACAATTAACGAAAACAACATCCTGGTGCAGCAGCTTAATTACTACCGAAAGGAAATATTTAAAGAAGACCTGATAGCAGATGAGAGATACATACATAATTCTCAAGAACTGATGAACGAGTTCGAAAGGTTTAAGGCGTCCCTGTTCATACCTCTACTGTTCAAGAAACAGCTTATAGGTTTTATAGCTCTAGGGGATAAAAAATCGAGACTCTCCTACACGTCCCGCGACGTAAAGCTTCTCCGACTCCTGGCCAACCAGAGCGCAATCGCGATCGAGAACGCTATTGCGTTTAGACTCGTCGAGGACTACGCGAAAAAACTGGAGAATACGAATAAAGAGCTGAAGGACACCCAGGAACAGCTCGTGCATGCGGAGAAGATGTCGGCGATCGGACAGCTCGCGGCGGGCGTCGCTCATGAGATACGAAATCCTTTAAATATAATAGAAGGGGCGAGGTACTATCTTTCAACCTATATGACAAACGATAAAAACTCCGAGATGGTCGAAGAGTATCTGGATTACATCAAACATGAAATAGACAGAACCAACCGCCTTATAGACAGTCTCCTTAAATTCTCGAAATCCGAGGAGCCTTATTTCGAGAACGTAAATATTAACAGCGTCCTTCAAAATGTGGTCATTCTGGTCCGGAAGCAGCTTTCAGACAACAATGTCAATCTCACTACGGACTTTGATGAAAATATCCCCCAAATCATGGCTGACCCGAACCAGCTGTGGCAGGTATTTATCAACATAATCCTGAACGCTATTCAGGCGATGCCCACAGGCGGCAATCTAAAAATAGAAACAACCACTCATTACGAGGATTACGGAAACGACAATTCGAATCACGTGTACATCAACTTTGAAGATACCGGAACGGGGATCGTAAAGGAGGATATCTCCAAAATTTTCGACCCCTTTTTTACCAAGAAGGACATGGGTACCGGTCTGGGGCTTTCGATAGCTTACAAGATAATCGAAAAACACAAGGGCAGAATAATAGTGAGCAGCGAAGAGGGTAACGGAACTACCTTTACAATTGAACTTCCGACAAATAACTATAATATTAATAGAGGAGAGGAAAATGAAGGGTAGAGCAAAAAGGGTTCTGGTAGTCGATGACGAGCAGCTAATTCTAAAAATCATCTCAGACATATTAACTAAAGAGGGTTATGAGGTAATCATCGCCAATAACTGCGAGAAAGCGATTGAAAATTTAAAATCGGCTTCTTTCAATGTCGTACTATCCGATATCAAAATGCCGATTAAGAGCGGGATTGATCTTCTGGAGGAGATAAAGAACAAAGACCCGAATATACCTGTCATTCTGATGACGGGTTTCGCCTCTCTTGAAACCGCTGTCGAAGCGGTCCACAACGGGGCTTTCGATTATATGATTAAACCCCTCGATTACGGAAAACTAAAAAGCGTCATCGAGCACGCAGTCGACAGATATGAACTGCATCAGGAAAACACGCGGCTCCTCAAAGACCTGAAAGAGCTTAATTCAAACCTCGAGCTAAAGGTTAAGGAAAGAAACAGACAGCTTGAAAACACACTGAACAGTACGAATGAAAGTATAATCACCACGGACAAGGAGCTTGTAATAATCAGCGCGAATCCCAAAACCGCAGAAATTTTCAGCAAAGACTGTACAGGAGAAAAGTTAACCTCCCTGTTCGACGGGATCAACTTTAATAACGTTGTTCCCAAGATACTGAGCGACCCCTCATATTCGACGAAACATGAAGTGAGGCATGACGGAAAGTTCCTGGAGGTGACGCTTTCCCCGTTGATCGACTTCGAATCAAAGGAGATATTCGGCGTTATTGCGGCGACTGAGAACATTACGGAGAAGAAGAAGCTTGAAGCGCAGCTGATACACTCGGCAAAGATGTCGGGCGTCGGACAGCTGGCCGCAGGGGTTGCCCATGAGTTTAACAATATACTCTCCGGCATAATAGGCTATACGAGCCTTGCTTTAATGAGGGAAGATATGGAGAGTGTGAAGAAGGATCTTAAAATTATCGAAAAGGCCTGTGACAGGGCGGTCGAGATTGTGAACAAACTTCTTTCTTTTTCCAGACAGAAGGGAGAGAAGTTCCAGGTTGGCCAGATTGAGAGCGTGATAGAGGATGCGCTCGGCCTAGTTGAGCATACATTCGAAACCGACGGGATAAGGATTCTCCGCAATTACGAGAAAGTCCCCGCAATCAGAATGAACCTGGGAGAACTCCAGCAGGTCTTCCTCAATATGGCCATTAATTCGAAACACGCGATGCCCGGCGGAGGCGCCATAGCTATCAACACGAAGATTGAGGATAACTATGTCAGGATAGACTTTTCCGATACAGGCGTCGGAATACCTCAAGAGAACCTGTCGAGAATATTCGAGCCCTTTTACACTACCAAGCAGAGCGAAGGAACAAAAGCGGGAACGGGACTGGGACTCTCCGTGATATACGCCATTATTGAAAGACACGGCGGCTGCATCGAAGTTTCAAGCGAAGTGAACAAGGGAACAACCTTTACCATACTCCTTCCGAACGTCCAGTCCGCTCCGAGAACACAGGATGCTGAGCCTGTTACCAGGATTCACGACACGGGAAAAGTAATCGAACTCAGAAGAAAAGGAAACGTGCTAATAGTAGACGATGAGGAATTCATCCGGGATATAGTGAGCGAATGCCTGTCGAGCACGGGTCACAACGTTATGTCCGCCGGAGACGGGAAACAGGCTGTAGAAATTATCAAAAAAAACCATTTCGATATAATATTTCTGGACTTCTCCCTGCCTAAAAAAGACGGCCTCGAGCTGTTCAGGGAAATAAAAGTGATAGACCCGAACTCGGCAATCGTGATTATAAGCGCAAGGCCGGAAGAACAGCTCCCGGACGAACTGTCGGACGAAGGGGCTTATAACATCATTAAAAAGCCCTTCTCAGTCGATCAGATACAAAACGCGGTTTCCAGGGTGCTTGGCGCAGAGGCAGTCAGCAGATAACCCATTGTTATGGCGGGAACAGAAGAACCAACCCCCTTTACCTGCAAAATTTATGTGAATGAAGACGAGATATATTCAGGTGATCTGAACGAGGTTCCCCCTAAATTCAGAAACACAATAAAACGCGATCTGTCCGAATGGGCGAACTCGCTGGGGAAAAGGGGATTAAACGAGCTCATATACTCGCATCTTGCGTGGTACGAGGACAAAGAGACTTACTGCGAGAACTGCGAAAAATCGGTTAACCTCGAAGGCGGGGCGGAATGCGGGGACTGCGGAGAAAAACTCTCTCAGCGCTACCTCTATGAACGAAACAGCAAATTGGATATGATAATCACCTGTATCGGAATGATTACCAGGGTTCAGGTGTCGGAAGATTGATACAAGTCGACGTTAACCCTTTTACTCATCCCAACTCCGACTGCTGAGAGACTGAAAAATGAAGCTTACAGTAAAAGGACAGATTTTTCCCAAGGTATGGGAAATTGCAGATAACGTAAGGGAATTAAGGAAGGACAGAAAACCGGTTAATTTGGGATCCGGCACAGTAGGATATCCGGTGTATGAAGTGGAACTGCCGGATGATACAAAAAAGGACGGATTATACTTTGTCACGCCCCAGGGTATCAGATTGTACTTTTACCCGGGCGACCAATACCACATCGCGTACCTGATTTCCGAAATCGATCATGACCCCCTGAGAGAGAAACACTTCAAGGAAACCGGCTAACACAAAGTTATAAATCAAAACCCCCGATCACCGATTACTCTTTGACTGGTATTCGGGCTCTTGGTATTTTTATTTCAGATGGAACCTCACGATCACGGTCACGACCTGAAAAACACGAAAGAGAAAAAGGCGCTTATTATAGTTCTCGCGCTGACCTCGTCTTTCATGGTTATAGAGGCCGCGGCGGGCTTCTACACCGGAAGTCTCGCGCTTCTCTCGGACGCCGCTCATATGCTGACGGATGTTTTCGCACTTTCGATTGCATTCTTCGCGCTCTGGTTTTCCATGAGACCCGCCACGCACACCAACACGTTCGGATTTTACAGAGCGGAAATACTGGCGGCGTTCATAAACGGAATACTGCTCTTCGCAATATCGCTCGGAATCTTAGTGGAGGCGTATAAAAGGATACAAATCCCCCATGAGATAAAAAGCCTGGAGATGACAATAGTCGCCGTAACAGGCCTGTTCATCAATATTTTAGCGGCCTATATTCTGTACAAATATCAAAGCGGGAATCTGAATATCCGTGGTGCCCTGTATCATGTCCTGAGCGATGCCGTAGGCTCCGTAGGCGCTATAACGGCGGGTGTCATTATGCTTACGACGGGCTGGTACTATGCGGACAGCATTATTAGCGTCCTGGTAGCGATTTTGATAATAAGGGGAGCCTGGGTGCTTTTGAGGGAATCAGTTCATATTCTGCTAGAGGGAACCCCGAGGGGCATCGACCTGAAGGCGGTGCAAAGCTCAATATGCTCCCACGAACGGGTAATCAGTGTTCACGACCTTCACGCGTGGACACTTACTCAGGGATTCGAGGCCCTGAGCGCACATCTGGTAGTAGATAATATGTCTAAAAGCGAGAAGCTAATTGACGAAATAAAGATACTGCTCTCGGGGACATTTCATATTAACCACGTAACATTGCAGCTGGAGACAGAGGAGTGTGAAACCGCAAACGACACCTGCTATGAAGACGGCGCCTACGGTAGTGATAAAAACTAATTATTCGTTTTCGCGAATAAGCTTTTCCGCGTAGGTCTTCATATCCTTCCCTATCTTCTTTAGTCCGGGCTTGGTTTGTATATATTTTTCAAGTGCGTCCAGCACATTCATGGAGCTTGAAAGCTCAGCCTGCCTGAGGACCTTTCCGGGCTTTGTGAAAACCCTCTCGATCTTGAGCGAGTGGGCGTTCTTAAAAATCTCCTTTATGGATTTCTCGTCGATCTCGTCTCCGGGACCGGAAACCTCATATCTAACCCGGACAATCGCATCGTCCGTATTTTCCGGCAAAAACCGCCCGGGATTGACCGCGCCGGCCCCGTCTTTATCATTTTCACCGATTTCAATTGTAACGAACCTCCTCGCCGGCGTCTCGATAAAATCGAATTCACATTTCCATCCGCCGTCCGAGCTTGAGAGCTCGCCCAGGACGAAACCTTTCTTTTCCTTCTCCTCCGTAAAATCTATTCTCTCAATAGAGCCCGAGTACACAACAGGGGGAGCATGGCCCGGGTTCAGGTTCTGAAAACGGTGTATGTGACCGAGCCCCACATAACCAAACGGCCTGACGGCGAGCTCGCCCACGGGGACAACCGGGTCCGAGGTCGCAAGCGTATCAATTTCCGTTCCCGAAAGCCTGGCGTCCCTTACCGCGAGATGGCCCAGAAACAAAGCGGGGTCGGATGAATCGACTTTTTTAGTCAAATCGCGGATTATAGCTATAAACCTTTTTTCAATTTCAATCTGCAGTTCCTGCCGGGAGAGCGATTTGTACTCTTCTCTCGCGACCAAAGCCGCCGGGCCCGCCCAGGGCAGGCACGCAACCTGAACGACTCCGTTTTTGGTGTTTACACGGACTAGCTCAGGTTTTCTTACAATCGTTACTCCGTCGATTTCGAGTGCAGGGAAAATCTCGACCGCGGAAGCGCTGCTCCCAGAGGAGGGATAATCATGATTTCCGAGTACTATAAGGACCCGCGCTCCGCCCTCCCCCGACACCCCCCTTATCCTTCTCGCGAACTCTATTTCCTCTGCCGGATGCGGATTTCCCCTGTGAAACACGTCCCCGGCGATTAATACCAGATCGACGGATTCCTTTCGAGCGGTATGAAAAACATAGTCGAGGCAGCCCAGCACGTCCTCGAGCCGCGTGTTTAAACCCGTAGACGGATTTATTTTGCCGTGCGCGAGGAGACCGATATGGATATCGGAAAGGTGGATAAATCTTATTTTTTTCAAAAGCGGGTTATCCCGAGACACACCCCATTATTGCAAGCAGATATCTCTACTAGGTATTCAGAATTTCGGCTGCCTTTCTCGTTCCGGCGCCGAAATCAAATTTGTAGCCGAGTGCGTCAAGGACGCTTTCTATAGCCGCCACCATCGTCAGGGTATCGGTCTTACTAATATCACCTATATGGGAGACGCGGAAAATTTTTCCCTTAGCCTGATCCTGTCCGTTGGCGACGGTAATTCCGAATTCCTCGCTGAGCGCCTTTATTACCTTGCCCGAGCCTATTTCAGAGGGGGCGACAATCGTGGTGAGCGCCGTGCTGGGGGTGTCCTTTACGTAGAGATCAAGCCCTATCGCTTTCATGCCCTCCCTCACGGCCAGAGACAGCTTCGCGTGGCGCTTGTGCATGTTCTCCCTACCCTCTTCTCTGAACCTTCTGAGCACAGCGGCGAGGCCTATGACAAGGGTTACTGCGGGCGTGTAGGGCGTCGTGTTTTTTTCAGCGTTCTTAAGGGCGGCTTTAAAGTCGAAATAAAATTTAGGGAGGTCGGATGTTTCATTAAACTTCCATGCCTTTCCGCTCATCGCGGCAAAAGACAGACCCGGAGGAAGCATGAAGGCTTTCTGGGAGCCGCCTACCATAACATCTATACCGAGCTTGTCGAAAGGAAGCGGGAACACGCCTACGCCGGTTATCGCGTCAACTATTAAGATTACGTCATCACGGTCTTTTGTTATGTTCGCTATTTCCTCGGTCGGGTGCATTACGCCTGTAGAAGTTTCACTCGCCTGTACCAGCACGGCGCGTACGGAGGGGTCGTTTTCCAATGCCTTTTTAATGTCCGCCGGATCAACGGCGTGCCCCCATTCGACCATCAATTCCTCCACGTCGAGCCCGTAAGCGCGGCATATCTTGCCCCACCTCTCTCCGAATTTGCCCCCGTTTACGACGAGGACTTTATCCCCGCGTGAGAGTGTATTCGCTACGGAAGCCTCCATGGCCCCCGTGCCTGACGCGGCCAGTACGAATACTTCCTGTTCGGTCTCGTAAATGTATTTGAGCCCCTCTCTCACCTCTGAAAAAATCGTTTCGAATTCTTCTGTCCGGTGATGGATTATAGGCTTGGCCATCTCTATCAGAACTTCGCTGGGTACGGATACCGGCCCGGGAGTAAAAATATATTGTTTCACTTTTTCAATCTCCTCTCAGTAAATGTTTGGTAATACGTGAATTCAAATCCGCCATGATCTCGTTCCTACGGGGTTTTTCCACCTGTCCTGAGACCGGATACAGGGTCTAAATATTGATTTTTTTCTTTAATAGCGAACAGTTGTGAATGTATCCCCCCGAAAACCATATGACTTTACCCAAAATTGCGGATAATTCAACCGTTCTTGCTTTTGAGACATGAACCCTTATATTAATAGGTTAAAAACGAGAGGAATATAACATGATCGGAGAAAATAAAGAACAAATACAAGACCTTAAAAAGAGATTATCAGCGCTCGGAGACTTTCTTTGACCTGCCCGGAAAGGAGTCCCGCCTGAGCGAGCTTGAGGATATTACCGGCAGGGAAGGGTTTTGGGACAATGCCGAGAAAGCCCAGATAATTCTCAAGGAACAAGCCCAGATTAAAAGCGTAATCGAAGACTGGCAGAAGCTGTCCGGTGATCTTGAAGACGCGGAAGTGCTGGATGAGCTCTCTCTCGCCGAAGAAGACGAAGAGACCGCCGCGGAAGCCAGGGTAAAACTATCCGAAATAGAGAACCGCATAGAGAACCTGGAGTTCAAGCGAATACTCGGGGAGCCGGACGACCGGAATAACGCAATCGTATCAATTAACGCGGGGGCCGGGGGCACCGAAGCCCAGGATTGGGCCGACATGCTTCTCAGGATGTACCTCAGATACGCAGAAATAAACGATTACGAAACCGAAATGGTTGAATATCAGGAAGGTGACGAAGCAGGGCTGAAAAGCGCAACATTCCTCGTAAAGGGCGATTACGCGTTCGGATATCTAAAAGGTGAGAGCGGCGTACATCGTCTCGTCAGAATATCCCCTTTCGATTCGAATAAAAGAAGGCATACCTCGTTTGCGTCCGTTTTCGTCTCACCGGAAATTGACGACACCATCGAAGTTGAAGTCGACGAGAAAGACCTTAGAGTGGATACCTACCGTGCAAGCGGGGCCGGGGGGCAGCACGTAAACAAGACAGATTCGGCGATAAGAATAACGCACATCCCGACCGGAATAGTGGTCAGCTGCCAGAACGAGCGCTCCCAGCACCAGAACCGGGCTACGGCAATGAAGATCCTGAGGGCGAGATTATACGAGCTTGAAAAAGAAAAACAGCAGGAAAAGGCAGAAGAGCTTCAATCCACCAAAAAAGATATCGGCTGGGGCAGTCAAATCCGCTCCTACGTGCTGCATCCGTACAGAATGATAAAAGATCACAGAACCGATTACGAGACGGGCAATATAGACCCCGTGCTTGACGGCGACCTCAACGAGTTTATTAAAAGCTATCTGATTATGAAGTCGGGCCAGAAAGGGAATTAAATCCGCACCTCCGTTCATAAGCATACCGTCATGGGCTTGATTTCTTTGATTCCTTAGCCATAGTGGTATATTTATCCCGAAAATCATAAACCTTGGCTGCAGAGTCTTGCAAGCTCTATCAAACCGGAGGTCCGGCACATTGAAAGTAGGGATTATAGGTAAAACGGACATTGAAAAAACGCTCGAATTGACAAAGGAGCTTTGCGAATGGTTCGGCAAAAAGGGAATTGAGGTCTATCTCGAAAAAGAGCTGGGCGAAAAAACCAGGCATAAAAACTCTTTCCCGAGCTCCGAGATACCTCATCTGGTCGACATAATCCTCGTATTCGGGGGCGACGGGACATTCCTCGGAGTGGCGAGACTCGCATGCGGTCACGGAACTCCGATTCTGGGAATTAATCTGGGGGGGCTGGGTTTTCTCACCGAGATAACGGTAGATGAAATTTACCCTATGATGGAAAGGATAATGAGCGGGGATTACGAGATTGAAGACCGGAGGATGCTCCGCACAACCATAAGAAGAGGGAAAGAGCTGATAGGCAGTTACGAGGTATTAAATGAGGTCGTAATTAACAAGGAGGCGGTCGCCAGAATAATAGATCTGGAAATTTACATACAAGGCTCGCATGTCACCACCTACAAGGCCGACGGTATAATACTCTCTACGCCGACAGGCTCCACGGCGTACTCTCTTTCGGCCGGGGGACCGATAGTACACCCCACGATTCCGGTGACTATCATTACTCCGATCTGTCCCCATACACTCACCAACAGGCCGCTTGTGGTTTCAAGCGAAATGAAGGTGGAAATAAGGATTGCCACTCGGCAGCCCGACACCTATCTCACACTCGACGGACAAATAGGAATCAGGCTCAAAACTGAGGATGTCGTCGAGGTGATTGAATCCGACACTTTCGTTAAGTTGATAAAGTCCCCGTTCAGAGACTTCTTTACCATTCTCAAAACAAAGCTCATGTGGGGGGAAAGATATGGCAAGATCAACGGATGAACAGTTCTTGCATGACTGGGTAATAAGAAAAGTTCATGAAAAATACTCAAGACTTTTCAGTGAAGTACAGGTTAACCCCGGGGAGGAAAGAAATTTCGCGTATAAAGAAATGTATCCCGACGCTATCATTATTAACTATGGCCAGGTTGTCCAGATAGTGGAGGTCGAAACACGTGAAACTATAAACGCCGACAGGGTCGCGAAGTGGAAGGAATTATCCGGACTGGGAGTAAAATTTTCTCTCCTTGTGCCCAGGGAGTTTCAGGGAGACGCAAGGGACATATGCTGGAAAAACGGTCTCGCGGCCAAAGTCAATATCGGCAACTTCGAAGTAATGTTGAACATTTGAAGAACCTGCGCTTCAAATTTCTCATACCACTCCTGTATTCCTCGTCACCGGGAACTTTATATTGAATGCCGTTCCTCTTTGCTTCCGGAGCTCTATTGTCCCGTTCAACTGTTCGGCAAGAGTGCATACAAGCTGAAGTCCAAGTGTTTTGGTTTTTCTGAAATTGAGCCTTCCGGGGAATCCGATCCCGTCATCCATTATCGAGAGTATCAGGTTTTGATAGCCGTCGGTCCGAATTTCAATCGATACGGTGCCGCTTTTTGTCTCTTTCCCCTGAGTTGTCCCGTCTGTCCTGAAAGCGTGCTTGAGACAATTCGAAAACAGCTCGTTTATAATGAGCCCGCAGGATATCGCGGTATCGATGTCAACGGAAATATCATTGGTTTTAACCCTGACATCGATCGAGCTTCCATCGTTATCAAAAATACTGAGCAGGTTGGTTGTTAATGTATTCACATAATCCGCCATCTTGATTTCGGCGATATCCCTTGACTGATACAACTGCTCATGAACAAGCGCTATTGTGGAAATCCTGTTCTGGCTCTCGTTAATCAGACTGAGAGAGTTCTTGTCCTTCACATAATCGGACTGGAGACTCAGGAGGCTCGAGATTATTTGCAGATTATTTTTTACTCTGTGATGTATTTCCTTGAGCAGAAATTCTTTTTCTTCCAGTGATTCCTGAATCTGCTCCTCCGTCTTCTTGCGCTCCGTAATTTCGCGCGAGTCGATTATTGCGCGTATTTCGCCGGCAGCGGTCATAAACGGTTTTCCGGTACTCTCAAACCAGCGCCAGCTGCCGTCCTTGTGCATATATCTGAAGACAGCCCGTCCTGTGGAAAGAGCGCCGACACCCTGTATAAATTTCTCCAGTACCTGGGGGCGGTCATCCGGGTGCATCTTATCAAATACATTCTGTCCCAGAAGCTCTTCCGGCCTGTAGCCGAGTATCTCATGGTGATTAGAGCTGGCATATAAAAAACGGCCGTCCGAGGTGGTTTCAACTATCAGGTCATGGGCATTTTCAACAAGGGTTCTGTAAAGCTCTTCCTTCTCTATAAGCATATCCTCTGCATGCTTGCGTTCGATCATTGTGCTTATCCAGCGGCCCATCAGTCTTACAAAATCCTTATCCGCCTTTGTGAACGGTTTTTGCCTCGGCTCGGGGCTTGAAAAATTGAGAGTGCCGAAAACGACGCCGTTTATGCGAAGCGGCACGGCAATATAGGATTCGAGACCCAATTCAAGGTAGAAGTTTTCCCGGTTGTATGCCGACTTGCCCACATGATCGAGGGCTATAAGATCATCCGCCTGAAGAGTGAGCCTGCAGTAGGTTTTGTCGAAATCAAACCGGGCCCCCTGCGTAACCTTACCGAGCTTATCGTAGCAATATCCGACCGTATAGTTTCTGTCCACGATGTGTCCGATAATCGCTATTTCGAGACCAAGCATCTCCGTTCCGGTCTTGAGAGTCTCGACGAGCTGCCCTTCGATTCCAACCCCCGGCTCGGAGGAGATTTCATAGAGAGATCTGATGCGTTTATTCTGCAGGGCCAGCATTTCTTCCGCTTGCTTGCGCTCGGTTATGTCCCTCGCAGTGCCGAGTATCCTTATAACCTTGCCATCCCTCATCCGAGGCCTGGCAATCACCTCGGCGGTTAAATATCCACCGTTCTTTAAATTAATCGAAATTTCCATAAGCTGATGAAGCCGCTCATTTTCGAGCAGGTAAAAGGCCTCTCTAAATTTTCCCCTCTGCTCGAAACATACGAGTTCCGCAAAGGGTCTTCCTATCCACTCGAGCCGCCTCCATCCCGTGAGTTTCTCAAATGCCGAGTTGAGGAAAGTAATTTGGCCTTCAGGAGAAAGACTGAAAATCATTTCCGGAACAGTCTCAACCAGGTCGCGGAAAAAACCCTCGTTATCTTTAACCTCTTCTTTCAAAAACGGCGAGATAGCATTATCGAAGCCTGGCGAAGCGGCAGGTTGTCCCATATCTATGGTTTCATGCCAGCTATCATTCAAGAGCTCAGTTATGCTAATTCCTTTACTTTTCACTTAATCACCACCAGGCCCCCGTCCGACTTGTAATGGAGCCTCGTTTAACGGACCGAAATTTATTTCTAATTAACGAATCTAAAAAATAGCGCGCCACGGCTTATTTTAATAAAAATTTTAGATACTTGCAATCCTTTCAGGAAGCTTCAGAACCTGGACCGCTATATATGCAAAACTCTATCTGCAAAGTAAAAGGCCAAACGAAACCTCTCATTTCTGTAACGGGGTGAGAGCATTTTTATTACTTACAGACAATATGCTGCAAGCGCTAAACCTGCCCTGCTCTTAAATTACGTTTCCGGAAATAAGTGTCGTGGATCAAAATAGATTATCAGAGATGAAAAACTACTGTCTCATAAAATTTGTATCTGAAAGCTCAATTGTCCAGTTACATTTCTCAAATTTTATTTATATACAGGCAGTTAAGATGTTAAAACCGGATCAAATCCCGTTCAGGATCGGAAGGTCGGCCCCATAGAGCCGCACGACCCGCTCACAGCTTGCCAACTCGGGTAATCTTTGATAGGCTTTTCATGCTATCAGGGGGTATAAAAGATGTCGAATCTCGAAAAAGTCGATCCCGAAGTCGCGCGTGCTATCAGATCCGAAACCGAGCGTCAGGAATACAAGCTTGAACTCATAGCATCCGAAAATTATGTCAGCGAACCGGTACTCGAAGCGCTTGGGTCCGTCCTCACAAATAAATACGCCGAGGGACTGCCGGGAAAGAGATATTACGGCGGGTGCGAATTCGTGGACATAGTCGAGGACCTGGCGAGAGACAGAGCCAGGCAGCTCTTCGGATGTGACGCGGTGAACGTACAGCCCCATTCAGGCGCCCAGGCGAATATGGCGGTTTTCTTCGCGGCTCTTGAGCCGGGGGACACAATACTCGGCATGAATCTCGCTCACGGGGGACACCTGACCCACGGTAGCCCGGTGAACTTTTCAGGAAGACTCTATAACACGGTCCCCTACGGGGTTACCGAAGATACAAATCTCATAGACTACGATGAGGTGAGAAGGCTTGCCCTGGAGCACAGTCCCAAACTGATAATCGCGGGTTGGAGCGCGTACCCGAGAGACATCGATTTTGCAAAATTCAGGGAAATAGCCGACGAATGCGGCGCTCTTCTAATGGCCGATATAGCTCATCCGGCGGGCCTGGTAGTAGCGGGGCTTTACTCAAACCCCGTGCCGCACTGCGATTTCGTTACGACAACCACACACAAGACTCTCAGGGGCCCTAGAGGCGGGATGGCCATGATGAAGCAAGAGCACGCGAAGAAGGTGAACAGCAGGGTGTTTCCCGGCACGCAGGGAGGACCCCTGATGCACGTAATCGCCGCGAAAGCGGTCGCGTTCAAGGAAGCTCTTCAGCCCGAATTCAACGAATATCAGAAGCAGATATTGAAAAACGCCAGACGGCTCGGAGAATGTCTTTCAGATACCGGGCTTAAACTCGTGTCCGGGGGAACGGACACACACCTCGTGCTGGTAGACCTGAGGGAAACGGAGCTTAACGGTAAGATAGCCGAGGAAACCCTCGAGCGGGCGGGCATAACCGTGAATAAAAACGCTATTCCGTTTGACCCGCATCCCCCTGCCGTAACCAGCGGAATAAGGATTGGAACCCCTGCCGTCACGACAAGGGGAATGAAAGAAACGGAAATGGAATCGATTGCGGAATTCATCATTAAAGCCATGAACAATCCGGGAAATGAAAAAATACTTTCAGGAATAAAGGACGATGTCCGGGAGCTCTGCAATCAATTTCCGATTTACCGACATAGACTCGTTTAAATGAAATGTCCATTTTGTTCTAGCCTGGAAAGCAAGGTAGTCGACTCACGTCTCGCCAAGGAAGAAACATCCATACGAAGACGAAGGGAATGCCTCGACTGCAAGAGCCGCTTTACCACATATGAAAGAGTGGAAGAAGTGGAGCTGCTGGTTGTCAAGAAAGGCGGCGTAAGGGAGCCCTTCGACCGGAGCAAAATAATCGCAGGCATGATAAAGGCCTGCGAGAAAAGGCCCATCAGCATGGAGGTCATTGAAAATTTCGTATCCGATTTTGAACGCGAGCTACAGGAAAGGGGGGAACGCGAGGTGGACAGCACCGAAATCGGAGAAAGGGTGATAAATAAGCTTTACGAGATTGACGAAGTGGCGTATGTAAGATTTGCGTCTGTTTACAGGTCCTTTAAGGACGTAAATCAATTTTTAAATGAACTCAAGGATCTGCTAAAGGAAAAAGGCGGAGAGAAGAAATTAGGCGGCGAATCCGATTCGGCGAGCCAGACTTTAACCCTCATACAGAATAAGAACGATAAATAATGTTTATCGACACGCACGCACACCTGACATCGCTGGAAGACCTCTCGGGCGCTTTGGAAAGGGCACGCGAAAACGGCATAGAAAAAATAGTAGCGATTTCCTCAGACCTCCCTTCCTCGGAATCGACGACATCCATATCCGACTCCCTTGACAACGTATTTGCGGCTGTAGGCGTTCATCCCCACGCAGCAGAAACCTTAAACGACGACGTTATCCGAGGCATAGAGAAACTTTCAAAGGAGTCTAAAACGGTTGCCATCGGTGAGACGGGCCTTGACTATTATTACATGAACTCGGAGAAAGATGTGCAGATCGACTCCCTGATCGAGCATATAAATCTGGCTCGGAGATCCGAGCTACCTCTCGTAATCCATGTCAGGGATGCCGACCGGGACCTCATGGAGATACTCGGAAAAGAGCGGATTTCCGAGAGAACAGGGGTAATTCATTGTTTTACGGGCGATTACGAGACTGCATGTAACTACCTCGATCTCGGATTTTACATTTCTTTTTCCGGGATCGCGACCTTTAAAAAATCGGAAGAGATAAGAGACGCGGCTAAAAAAATCCCCGCCGACAGGATATTGATCGAAACGGATTCACCCTACTTGGCTCCGGTCCCTTTCAGAGGAAGGAAAAACGAACCGGCGTATGTAAAATTCGTCGCGGAAACGATAGCCCGTGTGAGGGGCGTTTCGGTCGAAAAGATAGCGGAAATCACGACAGAAAACGCACAGGCATTATTTCAATTCAAAGATCAATAAAGACAACTCGCAGTTTCTCTCAGATTATCAATAAAATTCAGGCGGCGGAAACGAAATAACAATGAGCATGAAACCTAAAATCGGCATTACAATGGGTGACCCAAACGGAATAGGTCCCGAGATTATAGCAAAGGCTCTCGGCTCGAAGGAAATCCGGGCATTATGCAGCCCCGTGGTAATCGGCTCTGAAGAAATTATGGAAGCTGCAAAAAGGCTTACGGGGATCGACTGCGAATATGAGATCATCAACTCCGGGGATATCAAGAGTGAGGATTTAAAACCGGGAGAGGTGAGCAAAAAAGCGGGCGAGGCGAGTATTTCATATATACAAATAGCCGCCGGAGCCGCGCTCAAAGGGGAGATAGACGCAATCGTCACGGCCCCTATCAGCAAAGAGTCCACCCATCTGGCGGGGTCGGGCTTCCCGGGTCATACGGAAATGCTTAAAAATCTCACCGGAGCCGAGAAAGCGGTAATGATGTTCGAGGGCGGAAGGTTCAGGGTCGTACTTGTAACGATTCACGAAGCTCTCGCAAAGGTCCCTGAATTGATAACAGAGGAAAGGGTGTTATCGACCATAGAAATTACCTGCCGGTCCCTGAAAGACGACTTCAAAATTGCCGAGCCAAAAATCGTCGTCTGCGGTCTGAATCCGCATGCAGGCGAATCGGGGGCATTCGGGAACGAGGAGATCGTTCACATCACACCCGCGGTCGGTGAAGCTGTCAAAGCCGGAATAGATGTCACGGGCCCCCTGCCCGCCGACACCCTTTTCTATCACGCAAATCAGGGGAAATGGGACGCCGTCGTCGCAATGTATCACGATCAGGGGCTGATTCCATTTAAAATGGTCTCCTTCGATAAAGGTGTTAACGTGACAATCGGTCTCCCGATCATAAGGACATCCCCCGACCACGGCACGGCTTTCGATATAGCGTGGAAAGGGAAGGCCAGCCCGTCGAGCATGATCGCTGCCATCGACGTCGCCGTCAGGATTGCGGAGAACAGGAAGTCGCAGAACGGCTGAAACCCCGCATACCGCTCAACTGTACATCTTTTGGGACTTATATAGGAGGGGGAGTATTTCCCCTGATTTCCCGAGCAGGGTTAAATCAAACAGCGCTGAATTGGGGGTTTTCTCAAGGTTTATTTCAACTACGGATTTACCGGCCTGTTTAGCGACGAGTCCCATAGACGCCGCGGGCTCCACCACGCCTGATGTGCCGATGATAAGCATTACATCGCACTCCTCGATTGCTCTCAGGGACTTGTCTATCGTTTCCATCGGGATTATCTCACCGAACCATACGACGTTCGGCCTTCCGATTTCACCGCAAAGGGCGCATCTGGGAGGGATTTCATCTAACGGAACCTGATGGTTTTGTTTTATATCCCCGCACTTCGTGCATCTTATCTGCCAGAGATTCCCGTGCATCTCTATGATGTTTCTGCTGCCCGCCATCTGGTGCAGGCCGTCGATGTTCTGCGTTATAAGCGTGAAGCTCTTTTTTTGATTTTCGAGCTCGGCCAGCGCAAAATGTCCGGGGTTGGGTCTTGCGTCCTTTACCGCGTTCCTTCTCCAGTCATACCATTCCCAGACAAGCTTCGGGTTATTCCAGAAGGCCTCGGGCGTAGCCAGTTGCTCCGATCTGAAGTTGCGCCAGAGCCCCTCCTTGCCCCTGAAAGTGGGAACTCCGCTCTCGGCAGATATTCCCGCCCCGGTAAGCATTACTACGGATTCAGAACTCTCTATTATACTCCTAGCTTCATCTATCTTTTCTTCATTTTCACTCATATAATAATTCTACAGCACATAATATGAATACCCACGGCATTTTTTCTGCACCCCGGGATTCTAAGCATGAAAGAACGGATTTCAGCAATCTATCTTTATTATTTTTACCGTAAATCGAGACTAATATTTGAATGGGGCCGGGTAAACCAATTCGGCCTGTGATGAGGATTCGGGATGAACAATCACCTTTTTACCCTCTAGCCACTGGACTACAAACATTTCATGCCCGGTTTGATTTCCCCGGGAATCGGTTTTGAAATTCCCGTAAAAAGTATTTAAATCCAGCCTTAAAGCTGCTTCCCTCAGCACCCTGTCCTCAATAGTGCCCGCGTCCCGTATGCATTTTTGAATTATGACACCTATGTTATACCCCTGAGCCGCCACGTAATCGGGCTCCTCTCCGTAAGCGGCTACAAAGCCCTTTTGAAACTCCTCCGGAGTCGGCCCGGTATCCGGCTTAAGCGCCGCGCCGCTCTCCCACTGGCTTGCGGAGAGAAAACCTTCCGCGTATTCATTGATCGTATCTTTAAACAGCCTGATCGAAGCGACCACAAGCGCTATGGATTTTGCTTTCACCTTCCGCTCTATCAATTGCCGCGCTAACAACAGGTCGTCATGGGCCCGGCCCATTCCCATTATCAGATCGGGCCCGAAGTCACTCACCTTCTCTAACAAGCGAGATAAATCCTGCTCCCCGGACATGAAGCTGAATTCCTCTACAAGAAAGCCGTTTTCCAGCCCGTAACGTTGGGCGCCGCGCGCGATGTTCCGGGAGAAGCCGCTATTCACGGCGCTGAAGATAGCTATTTTATCCGCATTTCTATCCGATTTTCTTACAGCCTCTATAATTCCCGCCGAGTATTTGCTGGCAGGTGTGATTGCGCTTACCACGAAGTTAAACGCCCTCGCCTCAACCTCATCCGTCGAGCCGCCGTGGTTCCACAGTGTTTTCCCGTGCTCCTCCGCGACCTCGGCTGAAGCAAGCGCAAGAGAGCTCGAATAAGGGCCCAGGAGAAGATCGACTTTATCTCTCGATATCAGTCTTGCGGTTAAATCTCCGCATCTTTCAGCCGAGCTCCGGTCATCGTAATGGATGAGCTCGATCGGGATATTTTTCCCGTAATCTTTTACGAATATCCCGCCGCGGCTGTTAACATCCGAGACCCAGAGCGTGACGCCCCTGAGGCTCTCTCTGCCCTGGACTGAATAATCGCCTGTCAGCGATACAGGTAATCCTATTTTGACCGTACGCATATTTGTAACGCGTGTACCCGTGAACAAACGGATACGGACACATACATATTATATGCATTTACACCGGAAGGTGTTAATCGGTAATCAGGCGAAGTGCGGGATACTCCGGATCAGCCCAGTTTTTTCACGGCTTCTTCCATCCTGTCCATTCCCTTCACGATGTTTTCCATCGAAGTAGCGTAGGAAATTCTCACATGGTCGTCCGATCCGAACGAGTTGCCCGGGACGACGGCGACCTTGGCCTCATCGAGAAGGAACCCGGTAAAATCCATCGAACCAGTGATCTCTTTCCCGTCATATCCTTTCCCGAAAAATCCCGATACATTCGGGAAAACGTAAAAAGCCCCCTGAGGACTGAAGCATTCAATTCCAGGCATGGAGTTTAAACGCTCCACGATGTAGTTCTTTCTCTTCTCAAACTCCCGGGTCCGCGCTTCGATCTCGTCGTGCGGACCTTTGAATGCCCCTATGGCTGCCCACTGGGAAATCGATGCCGGATTCGATGTAGATTGCCCCTGAAGCTTGCTCATAGCGCTTATTACTTCCCTGTCCCCTGCGGCGTAGCCTATCCTCCATCCTGTCATGGAATAGGTCTTGGAAACACCGTTTACGAGAATGGTGGATTTTTTTACGTCCTCTCCGAGCGCCGCAACAGGTGTATGCGTAAGACCGTCATAAATAATTTTGTCATAGATCTCGTCCGAGATTATGATCAGCCCCGCATCCATTGCCACATCCACAATTTTTCTCAACTCTTCCTCGCTGTAAGTAGCCCCGGTGGGGTTTGAAGGATAGTTAAGTATAAGGGCCTTCGTATTTGAAGTTATAGCCTCCCTGAGCGCGCCGGGCTTCAGTTTAAAACCATCGTCCTCGCTGGTCTCGAGTATTACGGGCGTGGCCTCCGCTAGCTTTATCTGTTCGGGATAAGATACCCAGTAAGGAGAGGGTATTATCACTTCGTCGCCTGTATCGAAGAGCACCTGGGTCAGATTGTAAAGAGTATGCTTGGCCCCTATAGAGGTAAGTATTTCCGATTTTTCGTATTCGAGACCATAGTCTTCTTTTATTCTGTGAATTATCGCTTCCTTGAGCTCATCGATTCCGCCGACCGCCGTGTATTTGGTAAGTCCCGCCCTGATTGCCTTAATGGCTTCTTCTTTCACGTGTTCGGGACTGTCGAAATCGGGCTCCCCCGCACCGAAACCGATCACATCCACACCCTGTGACTTGAGAGCCTTTTCCTTAGCCGTAATCGCCATAGTAGCGGAGGGCTTTAATCTTTTCGCACGTGAAGAGAGTTCCATAAAATACAATTCCTCCTAACTTCTTTTAAGTTTTTTCCTCAGTCTTTTTTCCACAATCTCCGGCACCATATGTGTGGCAGGACCGCCTAACGCAATTACCTCTTTGATGACAGACGAGCTTACGTGAGAAAACTCGCTGTCGGTAACCATAAAGACCGTTTCAAGCTCCGGACTCAGCATTTTATTAGCCAGAGCCATCTGAAGCTCGTATTCGAAATCAGACACCGTCCTCATTCCCCTGAGGACGACATTGGTGCCCATTTTATTAGCATACTGAACGAGAAGACCTTCGAAGTAATCCACCTTTACATCGTCCCGGCCCTGGAATATCTCATTTAATATTTCGACCCTTTCCTCAAGCGTAAAGACTGTCTTTTTAGAGGTATTATGAGCTACCGCCACCACAACCTGATCGAACACCTTGACTCCCCGCTCAATCACATTCTGATGCCCCTTCGTAAAGGGATCGAACGAACCCGGATATATGGCTATTTTACGCATTAAGAGCTCCTGGTGAAATAACTGACATGAGTTCCCCCGAAAGGCTTTGTCAATCTCTCAAAACCGGGCGGCGTATAGTCTGTTTTATGGTCATGCTCTATCACTATAATCCCGCCCGCTACAAGCAAATTCGAGGCAGGCGAAATAAAATCACTCACCTCTTTATTCTCGTAAAGCTTATAGGGGGGGTCGATAAATATGAGGTCGAAAGTCCGGTTATCCCCGCCGAGACCTTTAAGCGCCTCCTCGTAATCAGAGCATATGAGAGTTGACCGGTCCGCAAATCCGCAGACGGCTAAATTCTGAAGGAGTATCTTGAAGACGGATGAGTCCTTTTCGACAAATGTCACGTGTGACGAGCCCCGGCTCAGGGACTCGATTCCCAACCCCCCCGAACCGGCGAATACATCAAGAACCCTCAGGCCCGAGATATCTCCTAATCTGTCGAATATAGATTTCTTTACCCTGCTTGTAGTAGGGCGTATCTTCTGTCCCTTGGGGACTTTAAGTTTTCTCCCCTTGTGTGTACCTGTTAGCACATGCAACATAAAGTTTGATATAGTACCACAGGGACTTTTTTTGGCAAAATCCCGAGTAAGGGAGTCCCTGCCGCCTGATTTCTGTACAGTATTGTACAATTAATATTGCGTGTTTTGACACACATCTTACGTGTAAAGCCACGATTGAGAATCTAATCCTCTTACATTACTGGAAATTTAGGCTAAAAGAACACTGGCCTGAATATTGCCCAAAATAACTTTCAGTACTGTATGCAACTATGTTGGATATACAGCATAAAAAAATAAAGGAGGAGTAAAGATATGAAGAAGGCAAGAAATATTTTAATAATCCTGGCCCTGGCACTAGTGCCGTCGATTACTCACCTCGCTTGTGACGGAGGAGGGGACAACGGCGAGAACCGGACCGGCCAGACAACGGTTGTTAACGGAAGGGTTTCAACTGTGGTCGCCATGACCGAAGGAAACGCGAACTCAGTAAGGTTCGCAAAGCTGATGAAGCTTCTGAGTCTGATAAAAGAGGCAAAAGCTCAGGACGGTATCACGGTTACGGCAATTATAGACGGAGTCACGGTGGATACGGACATAACAGACGCTGACGGAAGTTTCTCGCTCAGCTTTTTACTGGATTCGGCTGAAAATGTGACCCTAATCTTCGACGTAGACGGAACTACGGTTTCTGTGAGCATTCTGGTCGAGGAAGGCTCCATCCTAGAAATAGTAGTCGCTATAGATCTCAATTCACCTCCCGGAGATGAAGTCGATATTGTCGAAATCTCCGAAGTGGAAGGTCCGATCCGCTGTGAAAACGGGACCCTCGAGATTACCAAGAATGTGAACGAGGATATCATCATTGACGGAGGGGGAGAGGACTGTATCAGAACGGCAGGCAACTGCAACTTGATAATAGACCCCGAGGACATCGTACTGACCAATTGCAATAGGTGCATCGACGCGAGAGGAACGTCGCAGGTGACACTACTTACGGTTGACGGTGACATAACCTGCGACGCCACCGAGGACGGCATCAGAACCCGCGGCAACGCCGATGTCGTAGTGGAGGCAAACGGTGATTTAAATGTATCGGCCTTTGAGAACGGAGCGCGTGCGGAGGGTAATTCAAGCATCTCATTCTTTGCCGATGCCTGTATTTTTGATTCGGGTGAAGACACGTTTGATGTAAACGGAAATGCGTTAATCGACACCGGCGGGTGCGAGGAAATTATAGAAAGCTTACCCCCATCTCCGTTTCCGTCACCTGAGCCATCACCGTCTCCAGAGCCTTCGCCAGAACCCTGATTCAAGCTAATAATTAAAAAAATCGAGATGCGGATTAGAAACCCTGATCCGTATCTCGATACGGGGCCGGTCAGGATGTCCGTTTTCGCTTATAAAGCGCTTTGATTAAATCACATTAAAGCCGCAAGACCGGTGACGCAAATAGATCATTTAACACTATTTGTATTAAAAAACGCTTTGTTTACCGATTATATTGGATAAAATAGTTGCTGAGTTATTCAAACCAATGATCGAGGAGGATAATTAATGAATTTTTACTCAGGAAAAATCCATATTCCGATTGTAGTGTTGATACTGATAACATTCACGCCGGTATCGCTCATAACCGCAAGCGTGAATGCGGCTACAGTCGATTCTCAAATGATCTCACCGGAACACAACGCCTCAACCAAGAGGGAAATAGACGAAATCAAGGTTAGAAGAGCCCTTGAAAACAAGATCGTCGCTGAAAAATTGTCGAGTCACGGCCTCACTCCGGAAGAGGTTTCCCAGAAGCTCAATCAAATGAGTGACGAGCAGGTGCATCAAATGGCCTCACTCGCGGACCGAATGCCGGCTGGTGGTGACGCGGGCATCGGAATCCTGATAACGATTCTTGTGGTCGTGGCGCTCGTTCTCTTAATAATATTCCTTTACAAGAGAGTATAGATGATTTATGTACGGTGGTAATTACATCAAGTTTATAATTTTCATGCTTACCGCTCTTCTATGGGCGGGATGCACTCAAAAACAGCAGGGGCAGGATGAATTCCGCCCGGAAAGAGACATAACGGTTATTGAGGGCGTGCCCTTCGTAAAGCAAAAAGATAATTTCTGCGGTCCTGCGTCGATGGCATCAGTGATACAGTTTTACGGCGACGACGTGAGCCAGGAAGAAGTCTCAGAGGAGATTTATATACCCAAGCTCGAAGGAGCCCTCATTTCCGATATGGAGAATTACGCCCGCGACCGGGGCTACAAGGTTAAAGCCGTAAACGGAAGCATAGAGGGGATTAAATCGGCCATAGACAGCGGCAAGCCCGTAATTATGCTAGTTGACAGGGGCATGTGGAAGGTGAGCGTCCCTCATTACTATGTCGCCTACGGCTACAGTGAAAACGGGGAAACGGTCATTCTACACACCGGGGACGAAGGCGGAAGGGAAATGGGCTTCGATAAGCTCGACAGGCAGTGGGAAAAAATGAACCGCCTGATGCTGGTCATCTCAAAGTGAAAAAATCCCGGATTTTACTTTTTATACTTTTTATTGCTCTCAGCATAACTTTGCCGGGATGCGCTTCGCTTTACGGGTCCTATTTCATGAAAGACCCGCTCACCGCTGAAGAGCACAATAACCTGGGAGTCATATACGAAAGAGAGGGCAAGCACGAGCTCGCGCTCAGGGAATACAAGAGGGCCTCCGCTATAGACGGAGAGCTTGTCACTCCAATCGTAAACACGGGAAACGTTTATTTAAAACTGGGCAAATATAAAAAAGCTGTAAAGTACTACAAGAAAGCGCTGAAAAAAGACCCGGCCAACATCGAGGCGGCAAATAACCTAGCATCAGCATATATAGAGACAGGGGAAAACCTTGAGGAGGGATTGAGCTATCTGCTCGCCGCTACCAAGTTACAAGAACCTGTCCCCGCATACGCCCTCGACACGGTAGGGGTTCTCTATTTGAAGACCGGCGACAGGGGTAAAGCGCGTAAATATCTGACGGAAGCCTGCAAATCCGCTTCGGGAAGCGAGGAGCTGAAAGAGGAGATAAAATCTCATCTTGCAGAATTGGGTGAATACGAAGGATGCGAATCTGAAAAATAAATTATTTAACTATCGGCTCAGAACTGTGCCTGGCTCGATCTTTCTCCCGGCAAGAAAGGCCCCGGCATCCATCCTTCTGCCGCCTTCGAGCTGAAGCTCAAGCACATCGACGGCCCCATCTCCCGCGCATACCCGGAGAATCCCGGACTTGGACTCTATTACTTCTCCCGGATTTCCACTGCCCTCCGTTACGCGAACTCTGTAAATCTTGAGCAGCCTTCCGCCGAGATATGTAAACGCCCCGGGCCAGGGAAGCATGCCCCGTACAAGATTCCTCACCTCCCCGGGAGACCGGCTCCAGTCAATCCTCCCGTCTTCCTTTTTAAGCATAGGCGCGTAAGTGGCCCTGGACTCATCCTGCTTTTTAGGCGTCAGGCTGTTTCCCCCGAGCTTGCCGATCGTTTCGATGAGGAGCTCCGCCCCTGCTGTGGCAAGTCTCCGAGACAAGCTCTCCCCTGTGTCTTCGTCGTCAATTGGAATTTCGAGCTGAAGGAGTATATCCCCGGTGTCCATGCCCTCGTCCATGAGCATCGTGGTTACGCCCGTGACCCTTTCACCCCGCACTATTGCCCAGTTAACCGGAGCCGCGCCGCGGTATTCGGGCAGGAGCGACGCGTGAACATTTATGCAGCCGTAACGCGGCAGCTCGAGTATAGCCTTGGGAAGTATTTTCCCGTAAGCGGCGACACAGATAAGATCCGGACTTAGTTTCCGAAGCTCGTCGAGAAATTCTGCGGTTCGAATTTTGGAAGGCTGAAGCACGGGGATGTCATATTTTGCAGCGACAAGCTTTGTCGGCGGCGGAGCAAGCTTACGCCCCCTCCCCCTGGGTTTGTCCGGCTGAGAGACAACCGCGACTACATCGTCTTCCGAACGTATCAGAGCTTCAAGGGACGGAACGGCGAAATCTGGCGTACCCATGAAAATTATTCTCATAGCGAAGGATTATATTACCGCGCCTCAGCGTAATCAAACCGAGCAGCTATTTATGAGATCAATTTACCCGATCCGGAGCTTAATTTTATAAAGGTAAAAATGATAAGGGCAAAAACAAAAAGCTGGTAAGGCGAAATACGTTAATTCTCTTCCTCGGGCTTTTCCGTAACGGCCTTTGTAAACTCCTCCGTAAGCCATTTTTTAATGCTTTCCTGAGACCCCTTGCCAATTGTCTTGCGGACCTTGCTCAATGAAATTACGGCCTTGGCGGCTGATCTGTGACCGCCTGCGCTGCCGATATCCTTAAACATCTCCCTCACAAGACGGCCCGCGCTCTTAACATACCCCACGTTACGGACAGAAATAGTGAGGTGGGATTTCCCGAGTATCCCGAAAGCCACCGACCAGTCGATGCCCTTGACCTGAATTCCGAAATCAGCCATTTTCGGGATCAGGTACTCCCTGTCCACCCTGCCGACGTTTACAAAGAATATGCCGTCTGAAATCCAGTGGTCGGCGAGCGCCTGTCCGAGGGATTTAATTTCAGAAGGCGGGACCTCGGCGCGCTCAATTCGTCTCAACAAGCCCAGATTGGCATGGGGATAAAGGAAAGTAAAAGCCTCTATATCATCGGGATTGGCATCGCGGTTAAGGGTTATCGTATCAGTCTTAATGCCGTAAAGGAGCGCAGTGGCGAGCCGCTCGGATATATCTACCTGAGAAGCCCTGAGATACTTGGTGAAAATTGTAGAGGTCGCTCCCTCTTCGGCCCTGATTTCTTTAAAAGGAACTTCATAGTTATCCACCAGAGGGTGGTGATCGATTACCGTATCGACAGGGGGCAGCTGGTCGCCGAAGAACGGCGGCTGCACATCTACCAGGGCTATCGAATCAAAATCCTTCAGGTCTTTGAGAGTAAGCTCAAGCAGATCGATTTCGAGCAGCTCTATCATCGCCACATTCTCGGGCCGTGAGATTTTCTCGCCGAGGTGACCTATAAAAGCGGTTTGCTTGTTTCTTTTGAGGAGCGTCCTCAGAGCGAGGGCGCTCGCTATTGAATCGGGGTCAGGATGATCATGCAGGAGTATCAGCATTTTTTTGGCATTCGCATGGACCTTTCTCAGCTCCTCTACGCGAAGCTCCGTTCTTGCCAGCCTTTCTTCCCTCGCGATTTCATCGGACAGTATCTTGTGAAAAGCGACAAATCTGACGGAGGGAGGAGGCTCTTCAGTACGTTCTCCATTGCTCACGATCAGAGGGGTTTGCGGATAATGTACAGTAAGTTCCTTGGTAAGATCTGTCGTAAAACATTTGCTCTCTATCATTATTATCGAGAAATTACCGGTTTGATTAAGGGCCTCTTCGAGCGAGCTGACCCATATTACCTCTCCCCTTTTTGAGAAAAGGCCGAGGAGGAAGGAATCGAAATCCCCTATGAAGAGGTATCTTCTGAGTTCTTTCTGCATTTATATACTAGCCCTTGTCCTGGTTTTATCATCCGGGGTGACGCAGACAGCGCTCAAATTGCTCACGAACGCAGAAAGCTCATCGAGAAGCTTTTCCTTTTGATCGCCGTGCTCTTCTATTATGCGCACGATCGCGCTCCCGACTATAACCGCGTCCGCATACCGGGCTATCTTACTTACCTGTTCTGCGGTAGAAATACCGAATCCCACGCCCACAGGCAGATTAGTGGCTTTTTGAATTTCATCCGCAAGCTCATCGAGGGAATAGTCCATATCGGGTCGTACGCCCGTTACCCCGGTTACGGAAACGAGATACACGAAGCCGCTAGCCCTCTCGGCCACAAGACTGATTCGATCGGATGTGCTTGTCGGGGCGAGAAGAAAGACCAGATCGAGCCCGGGGCCGTCAGTGTGCATTTTGAGCTCGGCCGCTTCCTCAGGCGGCAAATCAACGACAAGAACCCCGTCCGCGCCCGCGCCCGCCGCATCCATTGAGAATTTCTCGAGACCGTATTTAAAAAACGGGTTGTAATACCCGAAAATAATTATGGGTATTTCCGATTTTTCCCTTATCCGCTTTATGAGCTCGAGGACGTTTCCGAGAGTCGTGCCGTTTTTCAGCGCTCTTTCGGAAGCCAGCTGTATAGCCGGCCCGTCCGCCATGGGGTCGGAAAACGGAACGCCGAGCTCGATTATATCCGCGCCGCTTTCTTCCAGCTTAAAAACGAGGTCAGCCGTCATTTCCAGCGACGGATCACCCGCGGTAATATATGTAACGAGCGCTATTCTGCCCTTTTCTTTAAGTTCCTTGAACTTATGGTCTATTCTGTTCATGTGTTTTTGATTTTGATCTAAACAGGGCGTAAACGTTTGACAGCCGTTTGCTTCTAACCGCAAGCGTTATGGTATGGGCATTCATAAGGATACTTTTTACTAAATATTATTCAGGAAACCCGACCCGTTAATAATATTTTCTCGGACAAACTCTAACACCTGCAGAACTAAAGTCAAGAGATTTCGGGGACCGAACGGGGGCGGAGTTATCAGCTCAAATACCCGGACTCTCAGCTATTAATTACTTTGCCGTCACTGTTTACCGGAGTCCTCCGCGAGAATATCCGCTACGGCATTTATGTCCTTGTCCCCGCGTCCCGAAAGACAGATCATGAGAATCGAGTCCCTCGGCATTTCAGGCGCTCTTTTCATAGCATAGGCTACCGCGTGCGCGGATTCAAGCGCCGGGATTATACCCTCGACCTGTGAGATGAACCTGAACCCTTCAAGTGCCTCTCCGTCCGTAACATTTGTATAATTTACGCGCCCCAAATCGCTTAAATACGAATGCTCGGGCCCTACGCCAGGATAATCAAGCCCCGGCGCTATAGAATGCGTACCCCTCACCTGCCCGTTTTCATCCTGGAGAAGATAGGTCTTGCTGCCGTGCAGAACACCCACGGTCCCGTCCGAGATGCTCGCGGCATGGCGCCCCGTCTCTATCCCTCCTCCCGCAGCCTCAACACCGGCCATCCCGACGCTCTCATCCCCCAAAAACGGGTAGAAAAGACCCATTGCGTTTGAACCGCCGCCGACGCATGCCACAAGAAGATCCGGAAGCCTGTCTTCCTTCTCAAGTATTTGCTCCCTCGCCTCCTTTCCGATCACAGACTGAAAATCCCTCACCATCATCGGGTAGGGATGAGGTCCCGCGACGCTTCCTATTATGTAGAATGTATCCCTTACATTCGTTATCCAGTCCCTCATGGCTTCGTTCATGGCGTCTTTCAAGGTTTGCGTCCCCTGAGAAACCTCTCTCACCCCGGCGCCCAGAAGCTTCATCCGTATAACGTTGAGGGCCTGGCGCCTGGTATCCTCAAGCCCCATGAATATTTCACACTCCATATCGAGGAGCGCGGCTACTGTGGCCGTTGCGACTCCGTGCTGCCCGGCCCCCGTCTCGGCTATTATCCTCTTTTTCCCCATACGGGAGGCGAGAAGAGCCTGACCTATTGTGTTGTTGATCTTGTGAGCCCCCGTGTGGGCGAGGTCTTCGCGTTTGAGGTAAATCTTAGCCCCGCCGAGCTCATTCGTCATCCTCTCGGCGAAATAAAGAGGGGTGGGGCGTCCTACATATTGCGTTAAATAGTATTCGAACTCCCTATTGAATTCGGGGGCATCCTTTATTTCCTCATACGCCTTCTCAAGCTGCAATATTGCGGGCATAAGTGTTTCGGACACGTATCTGCCACCGAATATTCCGTAATGCCCCAATTCATCCGGCAGCACCTGTTTAGTAGCCATTTCTCACCGCCTCAATAAATTTTCTAAGTTTCACGTGATTTTTTTTGCCCGGAGAGTCTTCCACACCGCTGCTCACATCGACCCCGTAAGGTTTTACCGTTTCCATGGCCTGACAGACGTTTTCGGGAGTGAGTCCGCCGGAGAGAATAATTTCTTTAGATATATCGAGATTCCTTAAAATATCCCAGTTAAAACTCCTGCCCGTCCCGCCGTAACTATCCTCCGAGTGCTTATCAAAGAGGATAGCCTGTACGGAATAAAGTTCAACTTCTTCTCTGTCGATATTGTCTTTAATCCTGAGGGCCTTAATTAGCTTGTATGGAACTGCGTTACAAAACTCCGGGCTTTCGTCCCCGTGCAGCTGAACAGCGTCAATACCCGTCTTCTCTTTCAGCGAAGCTATCTCATCCAGGCTCTGATTTACAAAGACACCCACAGTGGTAATGAAAGGGGGGAGAGAACCGACTATCCGCGCGGCGATACCGGGGTCAATATATCTCCTGCTTCCCCTGTAGAAGATGAATCCCAGCGCGTCGGCGCCCAGCTTAGCCGCCCTCATCGCGTCTTCCCGATTAGTAATTCCGCATATCTTTATTCTCGTCATAGAGAAGGAAAATTATAAAAGCCCGATCACGACATGTAAACCGGGCCGCCCGGGAAACGTAATAACCATTCTAATTATTCCCCAGATTATTTTTAACGGACTCGGCTATTATCCTGTAGCCGTTTTTATTCGTATGGCCGCCGAAGTTGTTGGGATACAGCTGCTCCTTGCCCGCCCGATTCGAAAGCGGTTCAAGCGTATCTACGTAATCGATGCCGTTTGTATGAAAGAAACTCTTTACGATTTTATTTACCTCGTGTTCATTTTCTATGAGCTCGTCAATTTCTCGTGATGAAGGCAAGCCCTTGTTTCCCTCGATGTAATCTTTAAACACACTCTCTTTGGTTGGAATCATCACCACGAGAAATTCAATATTGTTCCTCACGGCAAGCTCACTCATACGCCTGAAAAACTCCAGGCTTAATTCGAGACCTTCCCTGACTTCAGGTCTGCCTAAATCAAGGCCTTCGAGCCTTTCGTCAGGCGTAAACCCCGTGTTGATACCGATATCCTCATTCTCATACATAACTATCTCTTCCCCCCGCTTGAGCCTCCTCCTCTGCCTCAAGCTATCTCCGACGAAGGACGAGCTTACGAGCCTGTATAGAACGCTGTGCCCCGGAAGCCAGTCGCCTATTGTGTATGAGAATTTCTCATCAGCCGCCGTCACACCCTCCTCTGATAAAACCGACCCGGGCCTCCTGAAGTCTTTCCAGACAGGGACATTATATACCGCTCTTACAGAGTCGACTAAATCGTTACCGAGATAAAACCCGGCGATAATGATCTTCGGATGAAACCGGACTGCGTATTCCTCCATCAGATACAAGTATTCCGCCGGGCCGTAGCCGCCGAGGGACAGGTTGTAGACCTTGTATCCGGTAAGCCTTTCAAGCTGAGACGGCCATGAGTCGGTCGCAGTGGCGCTTATACCGTAGGTGTGGGAGTCGCCGATTGCGACTACATCCGCTGTCTCCGGCACGAGACTGTTTCTGAAACCCAACGAGTCATGCGCACCGGTGCCGGGCTCAATCCTGTACCTGAGTATGCGGTCTGAGACCCGCTTGGGCTTGAGGAAATCGATCGGATCGAAAAGGACCCTCGAAATACCCTCGGCTACGAGAAGCGCGGCGATTATTGAAAACAATATCAAAACAAGGTTTCTAAGGATTTTATTCATCTAGTCTATTACCCGGTCTTCCGGATTGCCGGAAAATTCCGGAAATAAGTTAATCTTTTCCTCGGTTAATATATTGCGCAAAACATAAATATCCATGATCCTTGTAAAAGAAAAACTGTTAAAATGCATGTGATATAATATATATCAATAAAATCAGGCGGCACACAAACCGGAACCTTTAAAATTCCCCTGGAATTATTCATAAACTGAGAAACATAATATGAACGACGCGCCAAGCGGCACCCCCTTTAAAAACAAGTTTATCCTGATTTTGCTCAGTATCCTTTTTACGTTTCTGGCGCTCGAGATTGGAACACGTATCTGGCTTGAGCTCATCGCGCCGGAGGAGGTGAAGCTGGAGTACTCCCTGTACTCCTACCTGAGCCCGGACAACCAGAGATACATACGCCACCACTATTTGAACTACTATCCGAACCCGGAATACAGAAGAGGAAAAACGAGCCATAACTCTCTCGGGTACAGGGACAGGGAATTCCCGGCCAAAAAGCCTGACGGCGTGTTCAGGATTGTCGCTCTGGGCGGCTCCAGCACATACACCATTGAGGTCAAAGACAACGAAAAGACATTTACGGCTCAACTGCAAAAAATACTAAGGGACAGATACGGCTACGAGAAAGTGGAGGTAATAAATGCGGGCGTAGGAGGATACAATTCCTGGGAATCCCTGATCAACCTCGAATTCCGTGTGCTGGATATAGAGCCCGATCTAATAATCGTCTATCACGGTACGAACGACGTCCATACCAGATTGGTAGACCCCGAATCGTACAGGGGAGATAATTCAGGCAGAAGAAAGCAGTGGGAATCCCCTTCGGTCCCGCTACTCGAGCACAGCGCGCTGTTCAGGGTGCTCCTCAGGAAGTCGGGGATTACGACCCAGGTGGGTATCGGGAATTTCGTAAACGCGGATACCGGCTACGGCCCGTATTCGGTAAAAGACCACAACCCCGGTGAGCTTCTTGAAAAGAACCCGCCCGTCTATTTCAGAAGGAACCTTAACAATATGATTGCGGTATCCAGGGCGAACGACGCGGATATAATGCTTTCTACCTGGGCGTATTCGCCTTACTTCGACGATTACGCCTCCATGGATTTTTACCAAAAGGGTTTCGCCGAAAATAACGAGGTTGTAAAAGAAGTTGCAGCGAGCAACGGAGCCCCGTTATTCGACTTCGCCTCCGTCATGCCCAAAGACAAAAAATACTGGGCGGACGGGCGACACGTAAACGAGCTGGGCGCCGAGAAGAAGGCAGAGCTGTTTGCCGACTTTATCCATAAAAACGGATTAATTTCGGAATAGACGAAGCCAGCAGGCTTTTGGGCTATAAGCGTGAGAGGCGCAGGTCTCCTAGCCCCCTTTTTCAGCCTTTCTCATCAATTTCCCGAATACGGCAAAAGAGAGCCCCGATTTGATTACGGCAAACCCGAGAAAGGCGAAAGCCGCGCCGATATACGAGTACGGGGGAACCAGAATCAGCATAAGCGCAAGATAAGCGGCGGTTGTAACCACGTAGAACAGGGTTCTGACGCCGGGTCTCCCCAACGCAAGGAGCGCCGGGTTGATCCAGTACGTATATCTTGCGATCAGCACTCCCAGAGCGAGTATTCTGAGGGCGTTTACCGCCGGAAGGTAATCAGACCCGAACGCGTATCTCACTATAGGTTCGGCAAGCGCTATAATTATTACCGTCACAGGGATTATTAGCTTCAGGAGGTTTTTTGTGGACTCTTTTATAAATTTCCTGAACTGACCTAAGGAGCTTGAGCTCGTAAATTTAATCAACTCGGGGAAAATAGCCTCATAGAGGGTATCGACCACGCGGTTCACAATCGTCGCGACCGAATTCGCTATTCTGTAAAAAGCGACCGCTTCCTTTCCGGCAAAAAATCCGAGAATCATCATTCCCAGATACTTGTCATTACCGGTTTTGAGCGTCGCCATAAAGCTCGTGTTTCCGAGAAACCAGGCAATCTCTTTCCACTGACCCTTTATTAAAAATATATCCGCCCCCAGCCAGTTCCCGAGATTCTTCTCGTAAAGAGTCCTGATCACGACCCACATTCTTAGCGCAAACGCTATAAAATTAGAAAGTACAAAAGCGTACAGCGCCCCCTTTATTCCATATCCCGCAAATAGAAAAACGGCTACTAAAAGAAGTTTTATAATGCTCTCTACGGTATTTAATAAAGCTATCTTTTTGAACTTGTCGAACACTCTCAATATGGCGTCTGATGTGAGTTTCGCGGTCTCGATGAAGAGGCTCAGAGCATAAATCCAGATGTATATGTACGCATCGGGAGAATGAATTATATACGTGCTGATGAGTTTTGCCGTAACTATGGCGATTACGAATGAAAACGCGCCGCTCGCCACATCGAGAAGATAGGACAGTTTTATCATGGACAGGGTTTTATCTATTTCATTATTTCCCCAGTAAGTACCGATGTACTTGATCGCCGTTTCCCAAACTCTGACGTCGAAGAACTGATTCATAATCGCGATATAGGCGATAACCAGCTGAAAGAGCCCGTAATCGGTGACCCCGAGAATCCTTGCCAGGAGCACCGTCTGAAGCGCGCCCGAAACCCCTGATACGAACTTACCGCTAAAGAGCCAGGAGGCGTTTAAAAAAAGTTTTCTCTGGAGATTATTCGAATCGGGCATGTGATTCCGTCACAACTCAAGCATTTCCGTCGTTATTATAGACAGTTTTTATAGCGCTGAGATAATTATTTATCATCCCTGTCACTGTATGAAATTCCTCGACCGATTGCCTTCCGTTCTCGCCCATGAGGCGGGCTTTCTCCGGGTCTCTTAGTAGAGCGAGCACCGCTTCGGCGACATTGCTTGCGCTTTCCGGGTCCGCGAGCAATCCCGTCACGCCGCTCCGAACGGCCTCGACCGAGCCCCCGTGACTTCCGGCTATTACCGGCTTCCCCCTTGCGCTCGCCTCTATGAGGGCATTGGGAAGCCCTTCGATTTTATTGTTCCAGTACCTGTTGGGCATGACAAAGATGTCGCATAGATCGATGTAATCCATAATCTCCTCATGCCTCACCCCGCCGGTGAAAATAACCCTGCCACCAACCCCGGTGTCAATCGCAAGCTCCCTGAATTGTTCCCTGTACCTGCCCTCGCCAACGATTATATATACCGTATTCGGAAACTCCTCGAGGACCGTGGGCAGAGCTCTTATGACAGTGTCCTGGCCCTTTCTGGGAAGCACCCTCGCCACCGTGAGAAGAACTTTTGTGTCGTCATGTATGCCGTATCTCTTTCTCATTCCGGAGAGCTTTTCCCTGTGGGGCTTTCTGGTGAGCATTTCCTCTTCCACCCCGTTGTAGATGACCTTTATTCTCCCGCCCGGCACCCCAACGCTTTCGAGAAGCTCACCGGTATTTTTACTCACCGCGATAATCAGCCGGGAACGGTCGTAAAGCCTCTTCATAGGAAAACGCATGATTTTTTTAAAGAACCTGTTTCCGTAAAAACATGTTGTAATACCCGAACCCGCAACGCGGACGACCGGCTTAAAGGGAAAATAAGGCAATAGCCCGCCCGCCGCTTCAGCCTCCTCGGTTATAAAAAGGACTATATCCGGTTTCCCGCGGAGTATTGTTACACAGAGATAGAGCCAGCCCAGGATGATATCGAAGAGCGGCAGCGCCTTCACCCATTTCCCGCCAAGTCCGGGTATCCTGATGACCCTGCGCTCAAGCTCAGCATCCGCAAGTCTGTCGCCCGCACCGTAGCCGGGCGCGAGCACGGCGACATCGGCGCCGGACACGGAAATTCCCTTTGCAAGCTTATAGCTTGTCGTCGCGAGCCCTCCCAGAAAGGGCGGAAATTCATGAGTGTATATTAAGACTTTCATCAGCCGTATTATTCACCGCCAAACGATCGGGCACGTCAGAATCCGAGACAGGCAGTATTGCGCTTTACTCTATAATACACTATATTTCGTAATAGATTTTAAGATAAGATACCGGGAAACCGGGTTGGGAAAGTATGAAACGAGCTTGTCCGTTAAACTGTACAATCAAGGCTGCAATTCGATGAATGATCTTGGAGAAAAGATTCTCAAAATTCTATGCGGGGGCGCCGGTCAGGGCAACTCAAACACCGACAAACTGACACGGGCGATCATGGAATCCAATCCGGATCTCAACCACGATCAAACCAAAATCGAGGTCGTGGAATCGCTGCGCGAGCTATCCGACAGGGGCGAAATCCAGATAATGACGCTCAACTGGGAGCTTGGGGAAGAGTTTCTCTACGTATGCACGAACATTATCGATTAACTTGCTGATTGAAGCAGTCGGCCCGGTATGTCAGTCAAGCGGCCACTTCAGGCGATAAATAACTTGATAAACGGAGCGGGATTTGCCTACACTCGACTACATCCGAATAGTTGGAATAACAGATATTCCCGCTGACAACTCCGGAAATTCCGATGTTACATTCAACATCGAGTACTCCGGGGATGCGGAGTTCAGCGTGCCGAAAATGGGGGTTATTACTTTGAGGTTTACGGAAATTATCGACACGGGTGGCTTGAACCCGGAGGATTTGGAAAAAATAGCTTCACGTCTGATTAGACAGATATTGATAAGGGAAAGGGACGAGGACGGCTCGATAAATATTATGCACTTCCTGGGGCTCCCGCTCCGTGAATGGCTGATTAAAAATAATCCGATCCTCAACCAATAGGAAATTTGCTTAAGAATTAAAGGCAAAAATTGTTTTTGAAGCCCCGCCGGAAAATTAGCCGATTTTGTATAATTCCATTTACATATCCGAAATTTATCGTGTATAATCTGTCCCAATATTTAAGTAATTTACTTAGTTCTTTGAAAATCCGATTTAAGAGGCTTGCCCGAGTATCCGGAGTTAATCCGGCAAAGGAATAATTACAGAATTTGTCTCTGCAGGAGGTATAGGTATGGTAATTAGGCGTTCCCTTGTAATACTCATTGCAATTCTCCTTCCGGCAACAGCTCTGGCGGCAACAAAATATGTCGTGCAAAAAGGAGATAACCTTTACGATTTATCCAGAAAATTCGGAGTATCAGTCGAAGATTTAAAAAAGTCAAACCACTTAACAAGCAATAGATTAGACATCGGTAACGTATTAGAAATTCCCGAAGCAAAAGGTCCAGGCAGTAAAACTACTAATACAGGCAGTATAAGCAATAATAATGAATACGTGGTCAAGAAGGGCGATACGCTCGGGCATATCGCGGTAAAGTTCAGCACTACAAGCCGTGAAATAAAAAAATTAAACGGCTTGAAAAGCGATAGTTTACAGATCGGTCAGGTCCTCAAAATCAAATCCCTTGCCAAAGAGGGAAAGCCTGCTCAGTCAAACGAAAGCACGGCAAAATCCGGTACGCCTGAAACAAACGCGCCTAACGGCAGATACACTGTCCGTAAAGGGGATACACCGGGCGAGATTGCCGAGAAACTGGGCGTCAGCACCAGAGAATTAATAAAGTTAAACGGGATCGAAAGCAGAAACCTGCGGATAGGGCAGGTACTCAGGGTTCCGGGTCTCAGCCCCGAAGATAAAAAAATCCCGGACCCGGGAGTCGCGTCCGGTAAACCGTCAACCAAGGACAAAAAACAGTCCGAGCCTACTGAAAGGTCGGTAGAAACTCGTTCAGTGCCCGCCGTATATACCGTACGCAAGGGCGACACCCCGGGCGAGATTGCCGAAAAACTGGGCGTCAGCACTAAAGAATTGATAAAGCTTAATAACCTCGACGGCAAGGTGCTTCAGATCGGACAGAAACTTGCCGTACCCGGCGCCGTATCCCGGGACGTAACCCCGGAGAGCGCGCTTGCCGACAGGGAAGATCAAAAAACAAAAACCGATGAGGGGAAATCAGCAAAAACCCCGAAAATACCCGTATCATCCATTCCCGCCGAATACACCGTAAAAAGGGGCGATAATCTCCATGATTTATCACGGAAGTTCGGAGTTTCGGTAAATGAGATAAAAAATAGAAATAACCTGAAAACAAACAATATAAGAATCGGTCAAAAGCTGATTCTAAATACCTCCGGAACCGCTCGGACCGTAACGGCTGGAGCGGAAGAGAAAGTAGAGACCGTATCAAACTCACAACTTACAGACAAGTACACTGTTAAGAAAGGCGATACGCTGGGGCACCTGGCTATTAAATTCGGGATATCCCAGAGGGAGCTGAAAAACCTGAACGGACTACAGAACAGCACACTCAGAATTGGGCAGGTTTTGAGAGTCCCCGGTTCTGAAGAAAAGATAGCGATTGTAGTCCGGGAAAAAGACCCTTCTCAGGTTAGCGATATATACATCAAAAAGAGATATGTGGTGAAGAGTGGAGATACACTGAGCGGAATAGCAAGCGGATTCGGCGTGACTGTCAGCGAATTAAAAAAGACAAGCGCTTTAAAAAACGATACGATCAACGCGGGCGACGTACTTCTCATACCGGTCCCGCAGGAAAAGGTCACAACCTCCAAATATACTGTTGCTGCGGGAGACACTCTGGGTAAAATCGGGAGCAGATTCGGCGTCTCGGTAAAAGAGCTGAAATCGGCAAACGGTCTCACTAGCGATAAAGTATGGGTCGGCATGAAACTGAACATCCCCGGAATCTATTCAACCGATTCCGGCGGTGCGGCAACAAACACCGTTATAGCTAAAACGCCTGCCGTAAAAAGTGAGTACGTGGTCAAGAGGGGTGACACGCTGGGGGCCATAGCAAAACGGCACGGTGTATCCGTGAAAGAGCTTAAGAGAGAAAATAATATTAAAGGCAATATAATCAGAGTAAATCAGGTGCTCTACATACCCGGACACAACAAACAGGCGACAAAGTATGTAGCCGTATCGGAAAAGGCTCTCAACAATACCAACGGACATCACAAGGTAGATGATTCGGGGGTTAAAAACGGCAGATTCTCAAAGGAAAGCATAATACAGGTAGCCAAGAAATATCTGGGCGCGCCTTATAAATTCGGCGGTTATGACTTCACGACCGGTATAGACTGTTCCGGCTATGTGAAGAAAATATTCAGCCGGTTCAATGTCGAACTGCCCAGAACCGCAAGGGATATTTACTACAGGGCTGGGGCCAGAGTGGAAAGGAGCCAGCTCGATTCCGGAGATCTGGTATTTTTCCAGACGTATGCGAAATACCCGTCGCATGTCGGCATCTATCTGGGAAACGAAGAATTCATCCACGCCTCTTCCGCGTCTAAGATGGTCACAATAGATAATATCAACAAGCGTTATTATAGAAGCAGATACATAGGCGCAAAAAGAGTTCAGCTCTCGGGCCTCTTTTACGATGAATTAACCGAAGATTACAGAGGCTTTGAAAATTCAAAGAATTAAAATTCGAATATCGGCCCGGCTGCCCTGACATATTAATATTGACCGGCTCATTCGGAATCTTACCGACTTAAACAGATTTTCCTTATTCCTGGGATAATAATTTTAATCCATTGAAAGACACAGAGCGGTGTTTATATTAATAAGAATAAAGTCATGGACCGATACATTCAAAGCTTCAAGGATTACTTAACTTCCGAGAGAAACTATTCGAATCACACCGTGAAGGCCTACCTTACCGACATCAAAGAGTTCTTCGGCGTAATAAGGGTAAAACAACTAATACCGGAAGATGAGGGAACCCCTGACATGGCGCTCCTGGACGAGAGCCACGTGAGGGCGTTTATAGGCAGCCTCTATACAAGAAATCACAAGACCTCTATTTCACGGAAGCTGGCTTCCGTAAGGACGTTTTTCGAGTTCTTAATGAAGAACGGAGTTATAAAAAATAACCTTGCGAAGCTCGTTCCGACGCCCCGGGGGGAAAAAAGGCTTCCGACCTTTCTCACGGTAGATGAAGTGATAAAACTCCTTGAAAAGCCGGGCGGCGGCGGGGTGCTCGAAGACCGGGACAGCGCAATACTCGAATTACTCTACTCGAGTGGGCTCAGGGTAAGCGAGCTTGTCGGCGTAGATTTAAACAATCTGGACTTGGACAACCTCACGGTAAAGGTGTTAGGCAAAGGGAATAAAGAGAGAATGGTTCCCGTGGGGTCAAGAGCCGCTGATGCCCTGAAAAAATACCTCCGGGGAAGGCTCGATCTGAATCCGAAGGGAGACTGGCTTTTCGTGAATGCAAGGGGTGGCAGACTTACGGTGAGGAGCATAGACAGGATAATAAAGAAGTACGCCAAGAAGGCGGGAATACCCAAGAACGTGAGCCCTCACGTGCTTCGGCATACGTTCGCGACACACCTGCTGGGGGGAGGGGCCGACCTGAGAGCTATACAGGAGATGCTGGGCCACAAAAGCCTCTCCACGACTCAGAGGTACACTCATACCTCTATCGAAAAATTAATGGAGATATACGACAAAACTCATCCGAGAGCATAGATATGGAAAACTTTCACGGAACAACAATAGTATGCGTCAAAGCCAGGGGAAAGGTCGCTATGGCGGGGGACGGTCAGGTTACACTCGGAAACGCGGCTGTAAAACATTCCGCTAAAAAGGTGAGAAAGATCTTCGAAGGCCAGGTGCTGGTGGGATTCGCTGGCGCCACAGCCGACGCCATGACGCTGTTTGACAAGTTCGAAGCAAAGCTGGAGGAGTTCAGGGGCAATCTGAGAAGAGCCGCCGTGGAGCTTGCGAGGGACTGGAGGACAGACAGGATACTGAGAAGACTCGAAGCGCTGCTCGCGGTAGCGGATAAGGAGAGCATGTTTCTTATCTCCGGAAGCGGGGACGTGCTGGAGCCGGACGACAACGTGATAGCCGTGGGATCAGGCGGCGCGTACGCACAGGCGGCCGCAAAAGCGCTTTCAAATCATTCCCAGTTGGGCGCCCGGGAAATTGCTGAGGAATCTCTAAAAATCGCGTCGGAAATTTGCATTTATACTAATGACAAAATTACAGTAGAGGAACTTGAATCCAATGAGCAGTGAGACATTTTTTACGCCAAGAGAGATAGTATCGGAGCTCGACAGATATATTATCGGGCAGAATAAAGCTAAGAGGGCGGTTTCCATTGCGCTGAGGAACCGCTGGAGACGCCAGCGCGTTTCCCCCGAACTCAAAGATGAAATAGCCCCTAAAAACATCCTGATGATAGGTCCTACGGGCGTCGGGAAAACGGAGATAGCCCGGAGGCTCGCCAAACTCGCGCAGGCGCCGTTCCTCAAGGTGGAGGCATCGAAATTCACGGAGGTCGGATACGTGGGGAGGGACGTCGAGTCAATGATCCGGGATATTACGGATATAGCCATTAAAATGATAACTGATGAAGAAAAAGAGACGGTCAAAGCGAAAGCCGAGGAACTCGCGGAAGAAAGAATGCTTGACCTGCTCTTTCCGTCTACGCCGGTTGCACCGGGGGAGACTCCTTCTGCCGAGACCCCTACCGACACAAGAGAGAAACTGAGAAAGCTGCTCAGAGAGGGAAAGCTGGACGATAGATTCGTCGACATAGAAGTTACATCGAGAAACTTCCCTATACAGGTTTTCTCGCCTACAGGGCTTGAGGAAATGGACGTAAACATATCCGACATGCTCGGGAATTTGTTTCCGAAAAAGACTAAAAAGAGAAAGGTTAAAGTACCCGAAGCCATGGAAGTGCTCATGCAGGAAGAGGCGCAGAAGTTAATCGACATGGACAACGTGGTAAAGCTCGCGATCGAAAGGGTCGAGCAGTCGGGGATTATATTCATAGACGAAATCGACAAGGTCGCCGGACGCGAAAGCTCTGCCGGGCCAGACGTATCGAGGGAAGGTGTTCAGAGGGACCTGCTGCCTATAATAGAGGGATGTACAGTTAACACGAAGCACGGGATGGTCAGAACCGACCACATACTTTTTATCGGCGCTGGAGCTTTCCACGTATCGAAACCGTCAGACCTGATACCGGAGCTTCAGGGGAGGTTCCCCATCAGGGTGGAACTCGAACCCCTGACGACGGAGGACTTTGTAAATATCCTGACTCAGCCCAAAAACGCGCTCATCAAGCAGTACGTGGAACTGCTGAATACAGAGAACATAGAGCTTGAGTTCTCGGACGACTCCATACAGGAAATAGCCGAGACAGCGCAGAACGTAAACGAGTCGACGGAGAACATAGGGGCGAGAAGGCTTCATACTATCATGGAGAGGATGCTCGACGACATATCCTTTAACGCGCCCGATATGGGGGACGAGAAAATCGTTATCGACGCTAAATACGTGAGGGAAAAGATAGCCGATATAGTAAAGGACAGGGACCTCAGCAGATACATATTATAGAAAGCGTTACGCCTGAAAGACTAAACCGGGTAAAGGCCCTAACCCCGGGACTCACCCTGCCATAAAACCTTGCCGACAAAAAAAGGCCCGAGGCTTTCAAGATACATCGATGTCTGTTTCGTCTTGCGCATGGTCTGAATGAGTATGGACATGGAGGGGAGTTCCTTGCCGAGAATCCCTATTACAAAATCGTTGTCGTTCTTGTCGAGGCCGTGACAGGCAAGGCGTATATCCTTTGCGTAGCCCGCGCTTCCGAATTTAAAACCGAGCTTTCCGTGCTCGCCCAGCACCGCCCTTTGCTCGTCTTCGGGCAGTGTCTCGAACTGTTTGTTTCTTCTTAACGGATACCATATTACCCAGGGGAGACCCGGGTCAAGCACCCGTTCCCGCGGCCCCTCGACAAGCACCCTGTCGAGGTCGGGCTCATAGCCGAATGAATAGGTCCTGCCGAGCATGGTGTATTCCGGCTTGGGAGTGAGGTCCGTAAACGGCTTCTGCGTGAGAAAGCTCCTTAGCTCGCTCACAAAGAAATCGGGGTCTTCGCTCATAGCGATGAGGCCAACTCCGTAAGGGTCATTGATATCGGCGTAGAGAGCGGCGTCCATTTCCGTCCGTTCTAACTTCTCAACGAGCTTTTTTGTGTCCATGCAGCCGCCGAACGCGAGAAGCTGCATGAACAAACGACGGTTCGAGGACAGCGCAGTGCCGTCCTTGGCCCTTCCCTTCTCACTTAAATCAAGATGCGCGGATTCCTTATCGGCAGACATTAGAGATTCCTCCTGAACTCTGAAAATATAACAGGTAATGCCGGCATTGGCGACTCGGCTCATGTTCAATATGGCAAAGAGCAGTAGCGCAAGTACGAAACTGATATATAGGGAGTGTAAAGGTTTATATTATCCGCATGATAGAAATTTATTCGATCAGTCTTACTCAGAATCTATTATCTGGTATAAGTAAGAATAAACTAGAAATTCCAACCGGCTAAAACTTCCTATATAGTGTGGTGTTATAAAAATATACCTTGAGTATCCATGCCCTTTTGGTGTGTTGACACCTTACTGTTTACAATCGTTTATTGTTTATATTATAATGGGTAATGGGGTAAGCGGTGCTATTCTCCGGTTAATTATAAATGAGCCTTATTTAACATGTATTTAAAAACTAATGGGAGGTTTTTGTCATGTATATATTCAGAATGGTTTTGTTTATCGGAGTTCTAATACTTTCCGTAAATACGGGGATCGCCGAAAGCGGCAAGGATTCAAAGATGGCTGAAGGCTCACTCGGCAAGGTGAATTTTCAGACCTCTTGCAGCGAATCGGTGTCAGGGGATTTTAACCGGGCCGTTGCGCTCCTTCACCATATGATGTACCAGCAGGCCGAGCAGGTGTTTGTGACTATTACCGAAAAAGACCCTGAGTGCGCGATGGCATACTGGGGCATTGCAATGACTCAGCTGCACCCCCTTTGGGCGCCTCCCAGCAAAGAAGAGCTTGCAAAGGGACTTGATGCCGCCAAAAAGGCAAAAGCAATGAACCCTCCGACAGAGCGGGAGCAGGGATATATCACGGCTGTCGAGGCTTTTTACGAGGGCTATGATGTCAAAGACCACCCTACCCGCATAGCTTTGTGGGAAGCGGGTCAGAAAAAAGTAAAAGAAGCCAATCCGGATGACATTGACGCCGGGGCGTTCTACGCGCTCTCTCATCTGGCCACCGCGCCAAAAGCTGATAAAACGTTCACTCATCAAAAAGAGTCAGGCGCATTACTTGAAGAACTACACAAGGAGGCTCCCGAGCATCCAGGGGTTTTCCATTACACGATTCATGCTTATGACAACCCGGCGCTGGCCGAGCGCGCAGTACCCACAGCGAGAGGCTACGACAAGCTTGCACCCAATGTGCCGCACGCCCTGCACATGCCCAGCCACATATTCGTAAGGCTCGGCATGTGGCCCGAAGTAATTGACTGGAATGTGCGCTCCGCAGATGCCGCAAAGAGTCAGTCAACGGAGGATACAATGTCGCTCCACTATATCCACGCGGCAGATTACCTGATTTATTCCTACCTCCAGGAGGGGCAGGACAAGAAGGCGATGGAACTCCTGTCCGAAGTAAACAACGTGGTTAATTATCAGGACAGTTTCGCATCGGCTTACGGTATTGCGGGGGCTCAGGCGCGCTACCCGCTGGAGAGGATGCAGTGGGAGGACGCGGCTTCGCTTGAAGCGCGTACACATAAAAATTTCCCGTGGGACAATTACCCCGCATATGAATCGATTACCTATTTCGGGCGGGGCATAGGAGCTGCGAGGAGCGGCAACGTAGAAGGGGCCGAGGAAGCGCTTGAGAAACTAAACGCCCTCTACGACGCGACCGTAAAAAGCGGGGATCAATACTGGTCTGTTATCGTAGATGCGGAGCGTAAGTCCGTTGCCGCCTGGATTGAGTACGCAAAAGGCAATAAGAAAGAAGCTCTTACAATGATGCGGGAAGCGGCCGATATTGAGGACTCCGTCGATAAGCACCCGGTTACGCCGGGGGCGGTACTCCCGGCCCGCGACCTTTTGGGCGACATGCTGATCGATATGGGTAAGCCTGAAGAGGCGCTTACGGCATATGAGACAAGTCTTAAAATATCCCCTAACCGCTTTTACAGCCTATACGGCGCCGGTCATGCAGCAGAGCTTGCGGGAGATAGTCAGAAGGCTCAAATGTACTATGAGAAACTCATAACGGTTACGGCCAAGGCGGATAGCCCCAGACCCAGAATTGATAAGGCGAGGGAGTATTTGTCAAAAGACAGCGGCTGAGAAAGGGGAAAACAGTTTGCGTATTAGTTCTTCAAAAAAGGCCTGTTATTTTAAGAAGCCCCGTTTTTACTACGGGGCTTCTTTTTGCATTCAAGATTAAAGGAAACAGTACTCGGGGCTCATCCCTTGAAATAAATCGTCACATTACAGTCAAGATACAGAAGCTTAATTACTCGTTAAAAACTCACCCAGGCTTAAGCCTGAAAAACTCGCGCCAAAAATAACCTTTGTTTTTTTAATTCAACGGCAAATGAGCCGATTATTTATTTTAGCGCTTGATTCTTTTTACGGAGGCGGTTTACTTTTCCGCCGCCTCTCCAAATTCAGGCGCTCTATAAGTTTCGGATAAAAACTCATCAAGCAAGCTCGTCTCATAGCTCTGAAATAGCTACCCCCGGCAAACTTCGAGCACTATCTTTGTTTTAACTTTGAAATCCATTTTCTTCATTCCATTGCTCCCTTTCCTTATACGTTTCTCCAACACATTTTACCATCTTATTTCTAACAGGTTCTTAACGGGAAGCAGCATAGCGTCCTAAATTGAACATGGTAGCCGGGATGAGCTCGTCAGACTTTTCAGGCTCGTCGAAAAAAAGAATTAATTGGCATAGAACCATATTTATTTTATAATAATCAGCTTATTTTTCTTATAGAATAAAACACGGAATAAAATCAGATGAAAGACTTGATCCAGAAGGCCAAAACTCTAGTCGAAGCCCTGCCCTACATAAAAGAGTTCTACGGGGAAACGATAGTCATTAAATACGGCGGGAGCGTAGGGGACGACGACCTCCAGAATTTCGCCCGCGATATAGTGCTCATGAAATATGTGGGCATACACCCGGTGGTAGTTCACGGGGGGGGGCCGCAGATCGGGAACCATCTGAAGAAGCTGGGCATAGAATCGGAATTCATAGCGGGGCTCAGGGTGACGGACGAAGAGACAATGGAAGTAGCCGAAATGGTGCTTGTCGGAAAGATAAACCAGAAGATAATAGAGGCGATTCACTCGATGGGGGGGAAAGCCGTAGGCACATCCGGCAAAGAAGGGAAAATGATCCTCGCCAAGAAGCTCGACGTTAAGAAATTCGCAAGGGACCACGGCGTGCAAATCCCCAAAGGCGCGGACCTCGGCATGGTCGGAGAGGTGGAATCGGTAAACCCGCAGCTTATCAAGGTACTCGAAAACTCAGGCTTCATACCTGTTATAGCCCCGATCGGCTTTGGCGAAGGGGGGGAAACGTTTAACATTAACGCGGACCATGTCGCGGGAAAAATCGCGGGCGCGCTAAACGCCGTCAAGCTGATCCTGTTGACGAACGTTCCCGGAATACTCGACAGGGAAAATAACCTGCTTCCAAGCCTTACGGAGAAAGAGGCGAAGCAACTGATAAAAAGCGAAGTAATATCGAGCGGCATGATACCCAAAGTAATGTGCGCGATAGACGCGCTTCATGAAGGGGTGAGAAAAGTGCACGTCATAGACGGAACGATAGAGCACGCGCTCATACTGGAAATTTTCACTCATTCGGGAATCGGAACGGAGATACTGATTTGACGACGGCGGAGATAATTTCAGCCACCGGCAAGTATCTTATGAATACTTACGGGCGGTACCCCATAGCGATGACCAGGGGAAAGGGGTGCTGGGTATGGGACGCGGACGGCAAAAAATATCTCGATTTTGTTACCGGCATAGCGGTTAACAATCTTGGACACTGCCATCCGAAAGTGGTAAAGGCCGTCCGGGATCAGTCAAAAATACTCATGCAGGTCTGTAATCTTTTTCATATAGATCAGCAGGCCGAGTTCGCAAGAATACTTGTGCAAAACTCTTTTGCCGACAAGGTGTTTTTCTGCAACAGCGGGGCGGAGGCCAATGAAGGCGCTATAAAACTGGCGAGGAAATGGGGAGAGGCAAACGGCGGCAGGTATAAAATAGTGCACGCGCGCGATTCCTTTCACGGACGAACGCTCGGAGCGCTGAGCGCTACGAACAAGAAGTATCAACAGGGGTTCAAGCCGCTTCTAGCCGGATTCAAGCCAGTCCCCTACGCTAAAATAGAGCCTCTCGAGAAGGCCCTTCGGGATAAAAAAATATGCGCTGTGATATTAGAGCCTATGCAGGGGGAAAACGGCGTTATCATTCCATACAGAAATTACCTGAAAGAAGTAAGGAAACTCTGCAGGAAGAATAACGCGCTGCTCATCCTCGATGAAATACAGGTCGGGATCGGCAGAACGGGGAAGCTGTTCGCGTACGAGCACTCCGGCATTAAACCCGACATAATGACCCTGGCCAAAGCGCTCGGGGGCGGAATACCGTGCGGCGCGTTTCTGGCGACAGATAAAGTCGCGAAGCACTTTACGCCCGGAGTACACGGAACGACTCTCGGGGGGAACCCTCTCGCTATGAGCGCGGGTATTGCGGTCCTGAATACTATCGCGGAAGAAGGCCTTCTCGACAATACGGCGAGTAAAGGGGAATATTTTCTACAGGAGCTTGATTCGCTCAAGGATACATACGGAAAGCTGATCAAGGACGTGAGGGGCCGGGGGCTTATTCTGGGGATCGAGTTCAGGAAAAAGGAAAAAGCAAAGGAAATAGTCACGAAATGCATGGAGAAGGGACTGCTTACAATTCTTACGGAACAGAGAGTAATGAGAATCCTCCCTCCTCTTATTGTGAGTGAAAAGGAAATAGACTACGCTGTCAAAATTATACGCGAAACGCTCGGTGAGGTTTGAGTTGCCAAGACATTTTCTCAAAATAAAAGACTTAACAAAAAAAGAGTTCTATGACATTTTCAAGAACGCTTCCGAGCTTAAGACCGAGAAGAAATCGGGCAAGCAGCGGAGCACGCTCGAAGGTAAATCCATAGGACTCGTCTTCGAAAAGTCTTCCACCAGAACGAGGGTCTCATTCGAAGTGGCTATATACGATCTGGGCGCGAACTCTCTATATATGAACCCCGGCGACATGCAGCTTGGAAGGGGAGAGACTATAGGGGATACGGCAAAAATCCTTTCGTCATATCTGCACGGTATAATTCTAAGAACTTACGAGCAGGAGAGAATCGAGGAATTCGCCGAATACTCAAGCGTGCCTGTTATAAACGCTCTTACCGACCTCGAGCACCCCACACAAATTGTCTCGGACCTTTTTACCATCGTGGAGAAAGGAATTGACCTAGAGAATATGAAAATGGCCTATATAGGCGACGGAAACAACATCGTAAACTCCTTTATTGGCGCTTCGGCAATTCTCGGGTTTAAATTGTCCATAGCGGCCCCTAAAGAATACGAACCCGATTTCAAAGCGCTGAGCGACCGAGGAAAAGCCGAATGTCCCAATGTCGAAATTTTGAATGACCCTCAAAAGGCAGCCGTGGGAGCAGACGTATTGTACACGGATGTCTGGGTAAGCATGGGTCAGGAAAATGAAACAGCGAAGCGAAAAAAAACCCTGAAGCCGTATCAGGTAAATAAAGGGCTTCTCTCACACGCAAAATCTGACGTACTTGTAATGCACTGTCTTCCAGCGCACAGAGGGGAAGAAATCACTTCCGATGTGGCCGACGGACCTAACTCGATTATATTCAATCAGGCCGAAAATAAATTACACGTCGGAAAGGCCGTACTTGAAATGTTCATGAAAGACTGAGCTTCCGTCCAACAGGCGTTCAGATACAACCCGACGGATTAATATCTACGATTAATAGTCCTCGTCTATATTGATGGTGGGACTGTATTCGATATTAAATCCCCTTCTGATAGGATCCGAATCGAGCACCCAGTATCCGCCCTTTACGAAAACGTTGGTTATTGCGATCGGGGGCCTGATAGCGAGGCTAAGGAGCTTGAAAGGATGAAGAGCGTCACCGGGGTTGTAGCTGTAATTGGTTATTTGAGGATTTCCCGCCATAGCCGAGGATCCAAACAATAAAACTCCCAAAATCAATCCCGTAATATATTTCATGTCCATCTCCTTTTCTAAAGTAAACTATCAACTTCTTCATCCAAATTATAATGATAGTGGTCTATTTAGTCAACGGGCTCGCTATAACATAGCAAACGGTTAAAACGCATAGTTAAAGCCTGGAATTAACAATGAGCCCCCGTTTGAATCGAGCGAACCCGGGAATTCAATATCCGATACCAAGGGTGGTATAATATCAGGGTTGGCTTGCAAATGAAAAACAAAATTTATAGAATAGTACTCTCAGGGGTCAGATAGCAGATGAGAAGAGGAGAAAAAGTTTATTACGTGAAGGACTTCATTCAGACGGTTCCTCTTCCGTCGCCCAGGAAAATTTTCAGTGACCTTGAGAAGCTGGGCTACAGAGGCCAGCCGGGGGCGAGAAGGGCAGTCTCACTTGCGGCTTACCGGCACGTAAAGAGATTAAAGCTTCTGCACACCAAAAACACCCCCAGGTCCAGCCTTCCTCCGAGACCGAACTCTATTCTTATGGGACCGACGGGATGCGGTAAAACCTACCTCATCGAGCTTCTGTTCGGGGAGATATTCAAGCTCCCTTTTGTAATAATCGATATGACGAAGTTCACCGAATCGGGCTATGTGGGGGATGACGTGGTGAATATACTCGTACAGCTCGTTTACGCGGCGAACGAGAGCATAGACATCGCCGAGTGCGGAGTAATAGTGCTCGATGAATTCGACAAGATTGCGGGCGCCTACAGCAGCGCCAGGTTCGCAGGCCAGGGAACCACGAAAGACGTCTCCGGGTACGGAGTACAGAGGGAGCTGCTCAAAATACTCGAAGGCACGGACGTGCAGATACCCCTTGATTTCGGTTTTTCCAGCAGAGGCCCGAGAGCGCTCATCTCCACACGGGACATAACGTTTTTTTCGGTAGGAGCTTTTTCAGGCATAAGAAACCTGATGGAGAGACGCGGGGTAGGATTTATGCAGATACTCGAGGAATTCAGAGGAGATGAAGAATCCATAGCCTATAATATGAGCGAAGAGGAAGCAGACGATATAACGAAGTTTCATCTTTTCGGCTTTCTTCCCGAGCTTATTTCGAGGTTCAACAGAATCGTCCCCTTCTCTCCTCTGCATAAAGAGACGCTCAAGGAGATAATCCAGATAAAGGTTCAGAATTACAAGAGGGAATTCGAGGAAGAGGGCTTTAAGCTCGAGATAGAGCCGGTTGTGGTAGATTTCATCGTTAACGAAGCCATAAAGAGACAGACCGGGGCCAGGGGGCTCGATGTCATTATTTCGAAATATCTCGAAGAGGTGGCTTTCGAAACTTTCGGAAAGAGCGAAAAGGGAGAGATAGTGCTAACGCTTGACTCGGGCGGGGTTAGTCATATCGTGAAGAGACGCGCATGAAGATATCGGTTGTCAGCCTCGGCTGCTCAAAAAATCTCGTGGACAGTGAGATAATTTCGGGGACATTAAAAAAATCGGGACATGAAATATCATCCGAAGAGGATGCCGAGGTAATAATCGTGAATACCTGCGGATTCATAGGGGACGCGAAAAAAGAGTCGATCGACACCATACTCGAGCTGTCCGAACACAAGCTAAACGGCAACTGCAGGAAATTGATAGTAACCGGCTGCCTCGTAGAGAGATACTCGGAAGAACTCGGTCGGGAGCTCCCGGAAGTGGACGCTTTCTGGGGCACGGGGAACCTTCAAAATATCGCCCGGGTCTTTGAAAGAAACACTGCGTGCACGGTTCACAGAAATCCGCCGGGGACGATTTACGACCCCGACACACCGAGGATTCAGCTCACTCCGCCGCATTATGCGTTCGTAAAGGTATCCGAGGGCTGCTCAAGGACTTGCTCGTTCTGCATTATACCCAAAATGAGGGGCATCATGAAAAGCAGGACTGTCGAGTCTATAACGGGCGAAGTATTCAACCTGGCGAACAGCGGAGTAAAGGAAATAAACCTGATCGCTCAGGATATGACGAGCTACGGCAGGGACATTGGCACAAGCCTCGAGAATATGCTGAGAGAGATTGTGAAAGTCGAGGATGTAAAATGGATAAGAATTCACTACTGCTATCCCTGGGGACTTACGGACTCCCTGGTAGACCTTATCGCTCGGGAAGAAAAAATCCTCCCATACATCGATATGCCCCTTCAGCATATAAACGACAGAATTTTGAAATTAATGGACAGGAAAACTCCTTCCAAAAGGATACGGGATATTATCCGCAAGCTAAAAGAGCGGATTGACAACCCTACTCTGCGCACGACTTTCATAGTGGGATTCCCCGGTGAGAGCGACCGGGAATTCGAGGAGCTTCTCGATTTCGTTCAGGAGACGGAATTTGACAGGGCGGGAGCGTTTAAATACTCCCGGGAGGAAGGCACGCCCGCGGGCACTATGGAAGGCCAGCTACCCGAAGAGGTGAAAGACGAGAGATACGAGCGGCTTATGGAGACGCAGTCAGAGGTTTCTTTAAGGAAGAACGAGTCCCTCATCGGCACGACTCACGAGGGCTTCATCGAGGGGAGGGAAAACGGCAGCTATATAGCGCGAATCCCCTCACAGGCCCCCGAGGTGGACGGCTATACGCATATCACACGCACAAAAGAATTAAAAATCGGGGACCCGGTAAGTATCAGGATTACCGGTACCGATATCTACGATCTTTACGGGGAAATAACAGACTAACTAAATCAAATCAGTATAAACCCTTAATTAGACCCGTTTCCATCAAACATCTGACGTATTCCGTAGGTGGTAGTTCTCTCAGCGGGGATGCGTCCTATTTCCCGGGTCAGGCGTCTGAATTCCTCGGGCGGGAAATACTGTCCGTAGCTTGCTCCCGCGGAACGGGATATCTGCTCTTCCATAAGCGTCCCGCCAAAGTCATTCGCGCCTGCCGTAAGGGAGAACTGTGCGAATTCCGGCCCCTGTTTTACCCAGGAGACCTGAATGTTGTTAATATGCCCCCTTAACATGAGCCTGGAGACACCGTACATCTTTAACTGGTCAAGGTCGGTAGGGCCTTCCATAACCTTCCCTTTGGAGTGTTTGAAAAGCCTCGTGTTCCAAGGGATAAACCTGAGCGGCACGAACTCCGTAAACCCGCCCGTTTCTTTCTGTATATCCCTGAGTATTCCTATGTGCTCCGCCCAATGACGCGGCCTGTCCACATGCCCGTACATAATTGTCGAGGTTGTCCTCATTCCTGACTTGTGAGCCTTTTTAACTATCCTTATCCAGGCCTCCGTGGGCATCTTCCTCGGGGCTATTATCTTCCGCACTTCCTCTACGAGTATCTCGGCCGCAGTACCCGGAAAAGTATTGTGACCCACGTCCTTGAGCTTGTCGATAAACTCTTCTTCGCTTATGCCGAGCGTCTCGGCCCCGTAATATATCTCAAACGGGGAAAACGCGTGAGTATGCATATCGGGTACCGCTTTCTTGACAGCTTTTATAAGCTCGACATAGAAATTTCCGTCTATATCGGGATGCATTCCCCCCTGCATGCATACTTCCGTAGCCCCTATTTCCCACGCTTCCCTAGTTCGGTCCGCAATCTCGTCCATGGAGAGAAAATACGCTCTTTCATCCCCTTCAGGGGCCATAAAATTGCAGAACCCGCAGTACGTATTACATATATTAGTAAAGTTAATATTCCTGTTAACTACGTAGGTGACTACGTCTCCGACGTCAACCTTCCTTATCTCATCGGCGCAAATAGCCAGAGCGGAAATCTCGTCCATATCATCTATGCTAAAAAGCTCTTCGGCTTCCTTTACCGTTATTTCTCCGCCCGTAAGAGCCTTATCGAGAATCCGGCCAGTCGTGCCGTTTACCTTTCCCAGGATACCGTCAAGGCCGAGAACTCTGTTTTCTTCTATACGTTCGATCGCTTCTTTAATTTGGTCCATTGGACACCTCCTCAAGCGGCACATAGCCCCGCTCGTCAACAAAACCTCTCACAACTTCCAGCAGTTCCTTTTTAATATATTTATCGTCTATGTACTCGGGATAAACAGGCAGCCTCTCACGCAGCTCGAAGTCCATCTCCTGAACGAGAGCCGTCATCTTTTCAAGCTTGGGCCACGGGGCCTCCGGGTTTACATAGTCGATGGTAATCGGCGACACCCCACCCAGATCGTTAACACCCGCATGGACAAACAACGGATAAGTCTCGGGATTGAGATTGGGCGGTATCTGAATATTCATGCTCCCGCCGAAAAGAAGCCTTGAAATTGCGACAATTTTTAACATCTCGATGAAATCGGGAGGCGGGTATTTTTCCATAAGGATTCCCGGTTTCGGGCTGAAATTCTGAATTATAATCTCCTGGATATTGCCGTACCTGTCCGAGAGCTCTTTAAGCGCCAGGAGCGAGTCTATCCTCTCCTCCCAGGTCTCCCCTATTCCGACCAGGAGACCCGTAGTCCAGGGAATACCGAGCTCCCCGGCAAGCTCCATAGTCTTGATCCTTTGCTTGGGGACCTTGTCCGGACACCTGTAGTGCGCCTGCCCCTTCTTCAGCAGCCTCGGGCTGATATTCTCCAGCATGAGTCCCATGCTCGGATTGGTTTCTCTGAAAGCCTCCAGCTCCCCCAGGGTCGCGAGGCCGAGATTGGTATGAGGAAATATATTTTCGCTGAGCCCGGACTCTCCCATAGCGATCAAATAGTCGGCAGTAGTTTCATAACCGAGGTTCCCGAGGGCTTTACGGTACTCGGGATATAAGAGCTCAGGCTTGTCTCCCGTAACAAAGAGGAGCTCCGTGCAGCCAAGGCTCGCGCCTTTTTTCGCCATATCAACAACTTCTTCAGGCGTCATAAAAAGAGGCCCTTCTCCGGGCTCATACTTGAAAGTACAGTAACCGCAGTGATTTCGGCAGAGCTGTGTAAGGGGCACAAAAACATTTTTTGAAAACGTAAGGGTCCTTCCCCTGCCCCTGTCTCTCAGTTCCGATGCCGCCAGAAGCACGCAAGGTATCTCATCAACGCTCGAATTTACTATGGACAGCATATCTTCGCGTCCCAAAGTTTCATTCGAGAGAGCCTTTTCAACTGTTTTCTCGAGTTCGGGCGAAGGTTTTTTCGAGGGCTTTGTCTCACCCTTCAGAAAAGCCGACAACCAACTTTGCGAACTTTCCAGTCTCATATGTTCATGCCTCATATCGGAGAAACTCAAATATCGTTAATCGTTGTATGAATTAGGCTCCGGACCCAATACAACTAATTAATAGTTCAAGCACTAACTAAAAATTATACAGGACGGGTATTTCAAGCTCAAATCGCCCCCAATTGCCCTATGTATATTTGCACAAACAGGTTTATCTTGTCAAGCTGAATTATTAAGTCGGCTAGAGCTGTCCAAGCACGGATGAGGCGAGGGACGCCGCCTTATCGGGGTCCGACATAAGAGTGTCGACTACAAGGGGCTCTACGCCCATGTCCAATATTTGTCCGGCTTCCGGCGAGTCTTTCGTGTCTATTACCATTATATCGAGAAAGTCCCTGTAGAGCCTGGCGACCTGCACGGATGAAACCTCAAGCCCGATTCCCTTCATTAGCTTGTCCGCGGGCCCTTTAAGAGGCGCGCCCTTTATAAGCGGACTTATAGCTACGATTTTGGCATGAGTTGTCTTAAGTGCTTTTTTTATTCCGTCTATATTAAGTATGGGGCCGATACTTATAATTGGGTTGCTCGGACAGAGAATAATCCCCCGCGAGTTCTCAATCGAGCTTATTACTCCGGGGGCGGGCTCTGCCCGTTCTATGTTTTTGACAATGACCTTTATCACCTCGGGCCTCATTCTCCTCTTTACGAGATACTCCTGGAAATGCATCTCCCCTTCATCCGTGACTATCCAGGTCTCTACATCCTGATCCGTCATGGGCAGTATTTTGATATTTCCTTTCACGCCGTAAGCCCCGGCTATCCTCGACGTTATATCGGTCGGGGAAAGGCCGGACTTTTTTAGATAAGTCCTGTACAGATGCGTGGCGAAATCCTTATCCCCTATATTAAACCATGTCTCCTCGCCGAATCTTTCGAGCGTCTTAAGTGTGTGGAAGGTATCGTCGCCAATACCCCACCCCTTCGTTTTATCTATGCTGCCCGAGAGTCTGTAGATAACCGTATCCACATCCGGTGAAATATTAAGGCCGTACAAGTTTATGTCGTCGCCAGTGTTTACAATCACGTTAAGTGATTCGTCGCCGATTACGGAAGATAGACCCTCCAGGAATTTAGCGGCTCCGACCCCACCGCCCAGGGCAGTTATCATAGGGAGATTCCTTTAAATATAAAGAAAATAGAATGAATCCTTCTTAAATACTTATGTTAATGCCTAAGAGGGGTTAAGAATATTTGAGCGCGGATAGACTGTCAAGAATAAGAAGCGGCAGTATTCACAAGCTTGAATTACAAGTGGCGTCGGAATGCTTAAATACAGCTCGCGACACTGTCCCCCGCACCGATGTCAAATTGGGGCATTTGTTGAAACTAAACCGGAAGTGATATAAATTTTTATTAGAAATTACAAATATAAGGGGAATTCCATATTATGAGTCTCGATCTAATCAGGAACAAGCACAGCTGGTTTACCAAAGGTGTATTGATTGTCATAGCGGTAACCTTTGTCCTGGGCATAGGATACAATTTAGCGGACTGGGGCGCGATAACCCATGTGCCAAGCCAAACCGCGGCGGAGGTGAATGGGGAGCCGATAAGTCTTATCAGCTTTAATATGTACAGGGAGGGCCTCAAAAGGCAGTTGAACCAGGAGGGAGGGGAACTGCCTGAGCAATACGCCACTCAGATCGACGGCATAGCCCTCAGTCAGTTGATAAACTTAAAACTAATGTCCCAAAAGGCCAGGGACCTGGGATTCAACGTTACCGATGATGATCTCAGCGATGCCATACACTCGGACCCGGCGTTTCAGTCCGAGGGCAGATTCGTCGGCAAGGAGCAATACGAACAAATCATCAGAAAATATTTCAATCAGGATGTCGGGGAGTTTGAAAACGCGTACAGGGATGAAATTCTCGCAAGGAAGCTTTCGAACTTTATCGAAGAAACCGCCGTGGTCACGGATGACGAGATATACAATGTATTCAAGAAAGAGAACGATAAGGTAAATCTCTATTACATAGCCTTCCCGGCAGAGGATTTTGGGGACGAGTATTCTCCGACGGAAGAAGAAATTGCTGAATACTACGAGAATAATAAGGGCCAACTCAAAACACCTGAGCTCAGAGAAATACGGCACATCGTATTAGGAGCCGAAAACTTCGGACAAAACCTGAATGTTACGGATGAAGAGATAGCGTCTTATTATGAGGCCTACTCCGAAGAGTTTTTATCGGAGGAGGGAGAGCCTTTGCCCTTCGAGGATGTAAAAGGGGAAATCGAAGCAAATCTCAAGAACGGGCGTGGAGAAGCTCTTCGTCAGGAATTTCTGGCGAGTCTGGAAAATCCCGAAGAGGAAGGGAAGACGATAGATTCCATTGCAGAAGAATTCTCTGTAACTATAAACGAAAGCGAACCGGTTTCCGCCAGAGAAAGTCTGAACCTAGTCCCGCCCGCTGTAGCGCGTCAAATTTTCAGTATGGAAAAGGGCAGAACGACTATTATTCCCGTGGGGACAGCTCTGTGGGTGACGGAATTAAAGGAAGTCATTCCACCACGCGAGAAAACACTCGAGGAGGCCAGAGAAGACATTACAGCTGCGCTCAAGAGTGAGAAGTCAAAAGAGCTTGCGCGCAGTAAGGCAAACGAAACTCTTGAGAAGCTAAAGACCGTAAAAAGCGATAGAATAAAAGCTGAAGCGGAGAAGCTCGGGCTTGAGGTCAAAGAAACCGGTTATTTTTCACGCGTGGAAACGATTCCCGATATAAACGTGAATGAATTAAGGGAAGAAGCATTCGAGCTGGATGAAGGATCCGGCGTTTCCGATAAAATCCACGCAAACAGGGATAAATTCTATATTGTGGCACTTAAGGAAAAGCAAGACGCGAAGTCCGAGGAATTCGAACTCAAAAGAGAAGAATTAAGGGAACTCGAATTAGCTAAACAGCGCTCGGAGATTATACGGAATTGGCTGCAGGATATGAGACGGCAGGCGGAAATAATACCTAATTCCGATCTATTTCCGGCCCAGGGATAAACGTTTGAATTGAGGAGCGAAAGGTAAAATTGTTGAAAAGAGCTCTCGTAATAGGAACAGACAGGGATTACTGTTATGTAATCAAGGAGTTTCTGGAGCTCAGAGGTTTATCGGTAACTGTAGTTTTAAACCATAAGGACGGGCTTGAGAGGATTTTTTACGAGAAACCCGACTTAACGGTGCTCGAGCTTCTGGAGGAGGGGTTAAGCTCCGCACGCATCGGCTCAATAAGTTCCTCAAAAGAATTCGAAGTTGTCGATTTTACCAACACTCGGAAAATAAATAATCAGACCAAACCGGTATTGATCTTTGAAGATAAAACCCACATTAACTCCTTATTCGATTTCCTGAAGATCAATTTTTCAGATCAAGAAGCAAATGAACCGTCTCCCGTGTCTGGGGACAAAGGAAATCTTGGCTCGATATTTTACCCCGAATTACTCGTAGACATTTACCAGAAGAAGCGGAGCGGAGTGCTGTCGCTTAGTTCGAGTACAAACCTTCATATCTATTTCACAAACGGCGCGCCTGTGTTTGCAGAGGGAGGAGATATTGAAACGGCTATCGGGAGAATTCTGCTGGACAGGGGGCAGATAGACCGGGAAACGTATGAAAAAGCAATCGAGATGTCTTCGGAAAAAAAACTAAAATTCGGGGAAACCCTTTTCGAGATGGGAATCACCTCACCGCACGAATTGAATAGTTTTTTAGAACTTCAGATCGAAGAGAAAATACTAAGCGGATTTTACTACATAAAGGGTAGTTACGAATTTGCAGGCGGCAGCGACTTCACGGATAAAATAGTTTCGTACCGTATTGATTTACCGAAAGTAATCTATGCTGGAGTAAAAAGATACATAAGCGCGGAAATCATCGAAGCAAAAGACCCGTTTATAGAAACTAGTCCCGACCTGGAAAAAGAAATCAACAAACTGGGACTGAAGCCGGCGGAGTCAAGGTTTGTACAGCTGCTCAAAAACAAGGCGAGCCTAAAACAGACCCTAAAAACAGCTAATCTGGAGAAGAGTGACGCTCTTGAGCTGCTATACTTTTTGACACTCTTCGGATTAGTCAGCATTACCGACATTTCCATAGACGAGATAGGAAGAATGTCGATGGAAAAGCATATCAAAGAAAAAGATACGCTGCAGGACGGCGGACGGATTGAAGGCCTTAAGCTCGACGAAGAGGGATTTTTCACGGCTGAAACGGGCCCCGTCGCGGCGCCGGAGAATCCTCCGGTCGAAACGGAAGAAGAATCCCCGGCCATTGATAACAATATAGCAAGCGGAATACCCGATACGGAAACACGAGTACCGCCGGAAGGCCTCGAAGAAACAGATAATCAACAATATAACTTTCCCGAGGGAAGTGAGAGCCAGAGTGAAGAGGAACAGGGCGTGGAAGAGGCCGGCTTAACTTACGAAACCCTTGAAAAAGACCCGGATGACATCGGAATCGGAAGCGATTACTTCTCCGAGCTCTTTGAGGAAAAGGCAAAAAACGAAATCCCCGGTGAAGACCCGATAAAGCAGGAACCCGGACCCAGTAAAGATGATTTTCATTCTAATTCGGGAGAAGATCAAGAGAATAAAGACATAGCGATTGAGCTCCCGGAGGACACATGGGGAGAAAATACCGACGAAAAAGATATTTCTCCCGAACCGGAGCAGGACGACTCTCTCAGGCATATGGGTCTTGGCGAAGAAAAAACCGAAACGGCAGATGAATCGGGGCCTGAAACCCGTCAAGCCGAAAACGATATAAACGCGCCCGAGGGTCTTGAGGCAAGACCACCCGAACAAGATTATTCCCTCCCTTATGAAGGGGGTATGGAACTGGAGCTTGACTCTCAGGAACAACCAGACGGCGAGGAAGCTTCATCAGGCGGCTCTACAACCCCGCCCGGGAACAATGAGGCTGAACCTGGAAACGCGGCAGACGGACAGTGGGGGGATTTTAAAGATGCAGAATACGCCTCCGACGAAGAGGCCGCGCTTGCGGTGAATGAATTAAATGTCGAGCACGATATTCCGGAAACACAGCAGTCAGAAGAATTTGTCACAAGGGTGAACGAGTTTCATGCGGCAATGGAAGAAAAGGATTATTATGAAGTTCTCGGACTCGGACGGGATGTTTCAGGTGAAGAAATAAAGAACGCCTACTACAGTCTTGTTAAACAATATCATCCTGACGTCAAGCCTAACGCGGAAAAAGCCGTGCGGGAAAAGGCGGAAGGAATATTTACTAAACTCACCTCCGCTTACGAAACCCTCCACGATCCCTATAAAAGAGAACAGTACGACTCCGGCGAAGAGCTTGCAGAGCTTAAAAGTCAGGCCAAATATATATACGAGGCTGAAATTGCTTTCAATAAGGGGGTCGCGTTACTGGTTCAAAGAGATTATGTCGGAGCGGAAAAGAAAACCAGGGAAGCCCTCAACATGAACCCCGAGGAAGCCGCCTACATAGGAACTCACGCATGGACGATGTTCCTGGCCGCGGATGATAAATCCAAGGTGCTTGACGAGGTAAGAAAATCAATCGAGAAAGCAATAGCGTTAAACGACAAAGTACCTGAAAACTACTATTATCTCGGCTCTATACACAAATATAACGAAGACCTGAGGAAAGCCGAGGATTATTACAAAAAGGCCCTTGAGCTGGATCCGGATTATATCGAGGCAAAAAGAGAAATCAGGCTCCTCAATACCCGCAAGACCGGCAAAGTGAACCAGAAAAGGGTGGAGAAAAAATTTTGGTCGAACCTGTTTAAGAAATAACCGAATCGTTCTCGATTAAAAAAACTTGCAGCATTAACCTTGCGCCGGTTATTTACATTTTTTAAACTTTTGATTATCTTCACTCAATAACTTTAAGAGATGAAAATCAAATCCCTGGAAATTAAAGGCTTTAAATCATTCTACGACAAGACGCTCATCCGTTTCGACAAAGAGTTAAACGCCATCGTGGGTCCGAACGGGTGCGGAAAATCAAACATCCTTGATGCCATAAGATGGATACTGGGCGAGCAGAACCCGAGACAGCTCAGGGCAAACGTAATGGAAGAGATAATTTCCAACGGCAGCGAATTTCTCAAACCGCTAGGCATGGCGGAAGTCTCGCTCGTCATGGAGAACGTCCCCAATTACAATTTTGAGGAAGTCGAGATCAAGCGCCGCGTGTTCCGTTCGGGAGAGACCGAATATTACCTGAACAAAGTTAACTGCAGACTTAAGGATATAACCGACATTTTCATCGATACCGGATCCGGCGCGAGAGCGTATTCGGTCATCGGACAGGGCAGAGTGGATCAGATGATAACCGCCAAGCCCGAAGAAAAGAGAACTCTTATCGAAGAAGTCGCGGGCATCAGAAAATATAAGCTCAGACGTCGTGAGACCGAGACCAGAATCAAAACAACGAGAGAGAACCTCAGCCGAATAAAGGACATGAACAATGAAGTAAAGCGTCAGATGGACACACTCAGCCTGCAGGCAAAGCATGCTAAAGAGTTCAGGGAATTATCGGATGAGGCAAGAAAGCTGGAATCAACCATACTGAGAGCGAAGCTTTGGAGGATCGAGAGCAAAAAGAGCAAAATCAACCAGGAAAAAGCGGGTATCGACGACAGGGTTGCCAAATCCGAAGAAGAGATAATCCAAATTGTAAACAATCAAAAGGCCTTAAACGACCGGGCTTCCGTATCGGAAGAGAGCATCCGGGGGCTTGAGAGCGATCTCTACAGGACGAAAACCGAACTCAACTCAAGAATATCATCTCAGCAATTAATAAAAAGCGAAATCTCGAATATCGACAGATTCATAGAGAAAATCCAAAGCGAATCCGTTTTACTCGGCACGGAAAGGGAAAAGCTCAAGCAGCAGCTGGATAATAAAAAAGAAGCGCTGGAGGAAGCTAAGGCGGACCTGCAGGTAGCGCGCGAACAAATTTCGGCGATCGAGGAAAAGCTCGCGGCTCACAGGACCGGATTTACCCGGATTCGTACGGAACATCAGGAAATCAGAGGCTCATTGTTCAGAACACTTGACGAATACAGCTCGCTAAAGGGAGCAGCTCTGGGGCATGAGAATGAATTGAAAGAGCTATATTCCAAAAAAGAAAGGATCGAAAAAGAAATATCCGAGCTAGGGCAGGAAAAAAAGAATACCTCCGATGAAGTTTCAAAGCTCGAGCGAATTCTGGAAGAAAACGATATAAGAAAGAACAATATCTCGGAACTAAAAGATGAACTGAGGAATTCACTATCCGAGCTCGAGCAAACCCGGAGACTTAAGGCGAGCGAGGGCGATTCTTTAAAGGAAAGACTCAAGGAAAGCGCGTCGAGGCTGAACGCCCTTGAGCAAATTGAGACTAACTACGAATGGCTCCCCGAGGGGATAAGAAACTTTATACTGGAAAACAAAGGAAACGGAGTGCTCGGCACGGTCTCGGACTTCATCTCGGTCCCTGAAGGCTATGAGAAGGCGGTTGAAGCGGCGCTGGGTGAAAAAATAAAATGGATTCTCGTCAAAGAAGGCTCAGAAGCCTTAAACGCGATAAATTCCTTGAGGGAGCGGGATCTGGGCAGGGGGACGTTCGTCCCGGCGGGCGGCCAATATCAGGGGAAACAGGACGATAACGGCGTTGATGCGAGGTCTCTCTCGGAAATCGTAAGCATAGAGAACGTAAGTCTTGGAGCTATAGAAAATATACTGGGCAGTGTTTTTCTGGTGCCCTCACTTGAGGAGGGGCTTAGACTTCGCTCAAGTGCGGCGGAAAGCGCCTCTTTCGTTACGACAGACGGGGATTACCTTCACTCAAACGGCGCAATTTCAGGAGGAACGGCGCAACCGGGGGTCCTCACGAGAAAAAGAGAAATAGAAAACCTGAAAAACGACGTCGGCACACTAGAGACGGAAATTGAGGATATAGATAGCCAAGTGCAAGTAATTGAAAACGAAATCAGGGACCTGAACTCCAAAATAAAGGAACATGAGCGGGAATTGATAGAGCTCGGCATTAAAGAAGCCGAGACCAAAAAAGACATATTCAACCTTAATACTAACCTGGACAAAATAAACAGACGTATCGAGATAATGAACGAAACCCTAAGAGAGACCAGCGCTGAAACCGGCGAGAAAATCCTTCAGATAGACGAGATCAAAAAGGCTATTGAGAAACTTGACGGCGAAAAATCGGTGCTGGAGCACAAATTCGGTGAGGTTGAGGAAAAAATTCAAAAAGCGGAGGAAGAAGAGAAATCCATCGAAAGGGAGATCTCCGACAAGAATGTTACCTGCGCCTCTTTAATCGAAAAACAGAACGGACTGCTTGAGGACCTGTCGGAACTGGAGAAAAGAATAAATTCTATAAATGACCGCATGCAGCTTGAGGCCAGGAATATCGAGGATAAGAAAAGAGAGAAACTCGATTTCATCGAAAAGGACAGGGACACAGTCGAGGGAATAAGCGCAATCAACAAAAATATTGCCGAAAATGAAGAGAAGCTCTCACTTATGAAAAACGAAAGAAGCCGTCTTCTCGATGAAATAAGAATAATCAATGAAAACAAGGAGAGCTTGAATTTGCGTTTATCAGAACTCAGAATGAAGAATAATTCACTTGAGCTCGACCTCAACAGTTTACAAATAGAGATCGAGAACATACATGAGAATATGCGGAGAAACAACCTGTCCGTACCGGCGGTAGAAGGAGCGAAAATACCCTCCCCGGAAGCAGGGGACTTCACAGACATAAACCTGGAAGAAGAGGAGCCGAAACTCAGGAGGCTTCAGGCGAGGATTGAAAAATTCGGCCCCGTGAACCTGCTTGCGCCTGAAGAATACAATAAGCTTGAGGAAAGACACAATTTCCTTAATGAGCAGATGGAGGACCTCCTGCAGGCTCTCTCGTCGCTGGGCAAGGCAATCAATAAAATCGACAAGGAGTCGGAAAAAAGATTCAAAGAAACCTTTGAGATTATGGACCAGAAATTTCAGGAGATATTCAGCAGGCTTTTCCGCGGGGGGGAGGGGAAATTGGTGCTGACGGAGCCTGATAACCTGCTCGAGTCGGGGGTCGAGGTTATGGTAAGACCGAGGGGGAAGAAATTTCAATCTATAAATCTACTCTCGGGGGGAGAGAAAGCCCTCTCGGCAATAGCGCTTATCATATCCGCATGCCTTATTAAACCGGCCCCGTTTCTCCTTTTTGATGAGATCGACGCGCCGCTCGACGACAGGAACACATCCTATTTCCTAGAGCTGGTAAAGGAAATCGACAACAGATCGCAGGTCATTATCATTACGCACAACAAAAAAACCATGCAGGAAGTAAACTCCCTCATAGGCATAACTTCCAACAAATCCGGGACATCGACCGTAGTTTCGGTTGACCTCAATTAAATACCCGTCCGAGAGAGCCAGCACCATACCGCACCGCCGCTTAAACATCACGTTTCAATCAAAAGGGAAATAGAGACCTGTTATTTGTGATACCAGGTTTTTACACTTATACTTTTATGGTTTTACAATCGGAGGTTCATTAACTTATGCTTTCCTACATAATGAAAAAAATTATAGGTTCCCAGAACGAAAGGGAAATCAAGAGACTGGGATCCATTGTCGAGGATGTAAATAATTACGAGAGCGAGATGTTAAAGCTCCCGAACGGAGCGCTTACGGAAAAAACAGAGGAATTCAGACAAGCAATCAAAAATAACCTGAACGGCAATGGTGAAGCAACGGACGAAGCCCATTTCGCAAAACTTGAAGGAACCCTGGAAGAATTGCTTCCTGAAGCGTTTGCCCTGGTAAGAGAAGCTTCGCGAAGGACTCTCGGAATGAGGCCTTTCGACGTGCAGCTCGTAGGCGGCCTGGTACTGCATTTGGGAAGAATCGCAGAAATGAAGACAGGAGAAGGTAAAACCCTTGTCGCGGCCCTGCCCCTCTACTTAAACGGCGTCACGGGCTACGGCGCGCATCTCATAACCGTAAATGACTATCTGGCAAGACGTGACGCTACGTGGATGGGACCCATTTACAAGCTTCTCGGCCTGGATCTGGGAGTCGTTAACCATGAAATTTCATATCTCGTCGAGTGGGAAGACCCGGACAGGGCCCGGAACGCGATAGAAAATAATTTGAGCGTATGGCCCGCGGAATATTCCGATATGGAGATACCGCCCGAGAGAAACCTCGACGTGCTCGCGGCTTTCAAGACAAAACTCGTCGAATGTTCGAGAAAAGAGGCCTATCAGGCTCATGCGACTTACGGGACCAATAACGAATTCGGTTTTGATTATCTGAGAGATAATATGAAATTCTCCCTGAAGGATTACGTCCAGAGGGAGCACAATTTTGCTATAGTTGACGAAGTTGACAGCATTTTGATCGATGAGGCCAGAACGCCTCTCATAATATCAGGCCCTTCGGAAGACTCCACACAGCTCTATTACGATATCAACAACGTGGTGAAAAGGCTTAAACCAGACGTCGATTTCACCGTGGACGAAAAAACAAAGCAGGTAACGCCGACTGAAGAAGGCTCGACAAGGGTGGAAAAGGCGCTCGGCATTAACAACGTTTACGACCCTGTGAACCTGGAAATACTTCACCATGTCATTCAGGGACTCAGGGCTCACAACCTCTTTCACAAAGACGTCGACTACATGCTCAAGGACGGAAAGGTTATCATTGTGGATGAATTCACGGGGAGGCTTATGCCGGGCAGGAGATGGAGCGACGGGCTTCATCAGGCGGTTGAGGCAAAAGAAGGTGTAGAGATAGAGAACGAGAACCAGACCCTTGCCACGATCACGATTCAGAATTATTTCAGAATGTACCGAAAGCTCGCCGGTATGACGGGTACGGCCGATACGGAGGCATTCGAGTTCAAGAACATCTATAAACTTGACGTGAATGTGATTCCGACAAACAAACCTATGATAAGGGACGACAGGAACGACTCCGTATACAAATCGGAGACGGAAAAATTCAACGCCGTTGCGGAGGAGATAAAGGAGTTTCACTCCCAGGGGCGCCCCGCACTCGTAGGAACGACATCGATTGAAAAATCCGAGAAACTGAGCAACCTGCTGAAGAAGCTCCAGATTAAGCATCAGGTGTTGAACGCCAAGCAGCATGAAAACGAGGCCGAGGTAGTAGCGCAGGCGGGAAGAATCGGCGCGGTTACCATAGCGACTAATATGGCCGGCCGCGGAACCGACATTATTCTGGGCGGCAACCACGAGTATCTGGCAATGAATATACTTAAAACAAAGTTCAAAGTTGATCCCGCCGAAGCCCTGCCGGAGCACTTCGAAGAGGCAATGCTCGAAGCCAAATCCGTATGTGAGAGCGAAAAGAAAAAGGTTCTGGAACTGGGCGGCCTTCACATCATAGGAACCGAAAGACACGAATCCAGGAGAATCGACAATCAGCTGAGAGGTAGAGCCGGCAGACAGGGAGACCCCGGCTCCTCAAGGTTTTACGTTTCTCTTGAAGACGACCTGATGAGGATATTCGCTTCGGAGACCATAACCAAAATCATGGACAAGCTCGGGTGGGAAGAAGGTGAGCCGATAGAGCACAAGATGATCAGCCGCTCGATTGAAAACGCACAGAAAAAGGTGGAGGGCAGAAATTTCGATATTAGAAAACACCTTCTCGACTACGACGACGTGCTGAATAAACAAAGAGAGGTGATATACAAAAAAAGAAGGGATTTTCTGGCCGGCGGAGAGAATCTCAAGGAAAACCTTTATGAGATGTCGGACGAGGTGATAGACGATCTCGCCTCAGCCATGGTTCCCGAAAAAGCCAACTCAGACGAACTGGATTTAACCGATCTTAAAGAGGCTGTACAGAATACATTCAATTTTGAGATAGATTTTACCGGTTTAACCGAAAACGGGACAGAGAGAGAGGCCGTAGCGGAATTCATGCGCGGCAAAGTCCACGAATTCTACGAGCGGAAGGAGGAGGAGATAGGTTCCGAGACAATGAGGCAGATAGAAAGATATGTGATGCTTCAGACGCTCGACTTTTTATGGAAAGACCATCTTCTCAATATGGACCACCTCAGGGAGGGAATTGGGCTCAGGGGCTATGCTCAGAGAGACCCGCTGCATGAGTACAAGAGGGAGGGATTCGAAATGTTTACCGGACTCATAGACAGGCTTTCGTATGATGTATGCGAGAAGCTTTTCAGGGTGCAGCCGGTGAGCGAGACGGACATGGAGCGCCTCGAGAGGAGAAGGAGAGCCGAGCAGCAGCGTATGACACTTAGCAGAGGGGAAGAGGAAGAGAAGAAGAAACCCGTAAAGAGAAGTGAGAAAAAGGTGGGAAGAAACGACCCTTGCCCTTGCGGAAGCGGGAAGAAATATAAAAAGTGCTGCGGCAAAACATAGAGGGACCCCGATTGGACTCGTCAGATTTTACTTCTAAAATTCAAAGCCTCGAAAACAACATAGGCGGAGTAATAAAAGGAAAACCAGAGATTGTTAAAACAGCAGTTGTGGCGCTCCTTTCCCGCTCTCATATGCTGATAGAGGACGTGCCGGGGGTGGGGAAGACCACACTGGCCCACGCGCTTGCCAGCTCGACCGATCTCTCCTTTAAAAGAATTCAGTTTACAAGCGACCTCCTGCCCTCCGACATACTTGGAGTATCCGTGCTGGATCAGTCCACAGGGGAGTTTAAGTTCAAGCCGGGCCCAATTTTCGCAAACATCGTACTGGCGGATGAAATAAACAGAGCTACACCAAAGACCCAGAGCGCGCTGCTTGAGGCAATGAACGAGGCCAGAACCACTGTGGACGGCAATATTCACGATATACCGAAGCCCTTTATGGTCATCGCCACGCAAAACCCTTTCGAATACAAGGGGACTTTTCCCCTTCCGGAAAACCAGCTCGACCGGTTCTCAATAAGAATAAGCATCGGCTACCCCGACCGTGAAAGCGAGAAGGAGATACTTTCGACTTTCAGCCCGGTGAACTCCTGGGACAGCATAAAACCCGTTATATCCGCGGATGAAGTAATCTATCTTCAAAAAATGTCCGAAAGAGTGAAAATTGACGAATCGATACTCGACTATATTCTGGAAATAATAAAAGAAACCCGGAATCCGAAGTTTTTCGAACTCGGTGTGAGTCCGAGAGGAGCGATTGCGCTCAAAAGCGTCGCCCAAGCCCGGGCCCTCACCGACAGAAGGAACTATTGCATTCCGGACGACGTTAAGGAAATGGCAGTCGCGGTGCTTGCTCACAGGGTTGTGGTGCGAAACGAGCACATGATGGGTCAGGAAGGGAATGAAGAGGCGCTTAGGGAAGTTCTTCAAAGGGTAAAGGTGCCTATCTAAAAAACAGGCGTCGGGAAACACTACATGGTAAACTATCCATATGTTTACCGGGTGATCGAGAGATCACGAACGGGGGAAAAAATGAATCCAAATAGAAAAATCTTTTTTTACCAGGGAAAACCGCCGGTATATATGTTGCCGCTTGTTTTGCTGCTCGGTATCGTGATATTAGCTATTCTGGCCGTATTCGGCTTCTTTCTCGGTATCGTCATCGGCGCGGCAGCCCTTGTATTCGGCGTTTTAAAGCTGTTCTCGTCCTTTAACAAAAAGAAGCCAAGAAAAACCATTGAGGAAAACGGCAGAACCACGGTTATTCTCGATAAAGAGGATTTCGAAGTAATCGAAAATAAAAAGAACTGATGATCCGCGGGGTCAGGATACTTTCTCGATCTCGTGAGCCAGATTGAAATCCTTTTCGGTCAGCCCTCCCTCACTGTGCGTCGAAAGAGTTAAATTTACCTTGTTGTACTGGATTAGAATATCGGGATGATGGTCGGCTTTCTCGGCTAAAATGGCCGTCTTATTCACAAAACCGACGGATTCCACGAAATTCTTGAATTTAAATTGCTTAGCAATTTCATTCCCCTTTTGCTCCCATCCCTCCAAATCCTCGAGTTCTTCCCTGATTTTTTCTTCCGATAATAAAGCCATATAATTTCACCTCGCTTATTTAAGTTTATAAAATGCGGTTGGATAGTCAAAATTTTGTGATTTAATATAAGTTCATGGCGCGCGTATTTCTAGGACTGGGCTCTAATCTCGGAAACAGGAAGGAAAACCTGAGAGAAGCGGTTCAAATGATGTCGGCCTTTACGGAAATTGTAATGGTTTCCTCAGCTTACGAGACGGAGCCCGTGGGAAATGAGGAGCAGCCTGATTTTTTAAACTGCGCCGTGGAGATTAAAACTTCGCTCCCGCCCCGAAAACTCCTGGCAGAACTCAAAGCTGTGGAAGACAAACTGGGAAGGGTACGCAAAGAGAAATGGGGACCCAGGACGATAGACATCGATATAATCTTTTACGACAATCTCGTGATCGATAGCGATGAGCTGAATATACCGCACCCCGGCTCTCACCTGAGGCGTTTCGTGCTGGAGCCCCTGTCGGAGATAAGCCCGGATTTCATACACCCCGCGCTCGATGTGCCTCTCTCACAGCTACTTGATAAGCTCGAGGACTCAAAATCTGTAAGGAAGGCGGGAAGTCCGTCCACATTATTTCCACAGCCATTAACAGCCTATAAACAGAAATAAAACACCTTTTTCCTAAAATTATACACATAGATAGAGTCCACGGAAGGAACTATAAGGTTAATATTCACGGATAGTTGGAGTAGCTCATGAAAATCCAGCCCTGAAAATGTGAATAACCGGTCACAATTAAAACCCGGGTTTATCCACAGGGCTGCCCGGCTCAATCACAGCCCCGAAAAACTCTTTGCGGACTCAAGCGTGTTCCAGAGGAGCATAGAGATTGTCATAGGCCCCACCCCGCCCGGCACGGGAGTGATGTATGAGGCTTTTTTAGAAACGGCTTCGAAATCTACGTCCCCTGTTAGCTTCCCCTCTTCGTTACGGTTTATGCCTACATCGATTACGACCGCCCCTTCCTTCACCATATCGGCGGTTATAAAATTCGCCCGCCCGATCGCTGCAACCAGTATATCCGCCCTTCTGGTGACTTCGTCCAGGGGCTTGGTGCGGGAATGGCAAATCGTGACCGTGGCATGACGATGCAAAAGCAGCATCGAAACGGGCTTGCCCACGATATTGCTTCTTCCGACGACAACGGCCTCCTTGCCTTTTATGTCTATATTATAGAATTCGAGCATTTTTATAATCCCGTGCGGAGTGCAGGAAATAAATCTCGGGTTGCCCTCCACAAGCAGACCGACGTTATAGGGATGAAAGCCGTCAACGTCCTTGAGCGGAGAGACGGCCCTCAGCACTTTGGTTTCATTTATTTGATCGGGCAGCGGCAGCTGAACCAGTATGCCGTGTATATTGCCATCCGCATTCAGCTTCTCCACAAGTGTGAGCAGCTCTTCCTCGGTTGTTTCCTCGGGCAGCTTATGCTCTTCCGAATAGATTCCGGCATCGGCGCACGCCTTTCTCTTGTTTCTGACATAAATCTCGGACGCCTGGTCGTCGCCCACGAGCACGGCAGCCAGCCCCGGGGTTACTCCGGTTTCGTTCTTAAGCGTCTGAACGCCCTCGGCTACCCCGGTCCTTACATGCAGGGAAACCTTTTTTCCGTCTATTATATCCGCCATTTCCGACTCCTTATCATTCATATTTCCAAAAGTGATTCAAGGGTCCGTGCCCCCTGCCCAGTTCAAAAGACCTCTTAATCGCGCAAGTTGTATAATCCTTGGCCTCTTTTACCGCATCCAGCGGGGATAACCCCCTGGCAAGCGAGGCGCATACGGCAGCCGAATACGTGCAACCCGTGCCGTGCGTGTTCCGGGTCTCTATTCGCGGGGCCTTCAGCTCGTAGAATGTAGAGCCGTCATAAAAAATATCTATCGCGTCCGTCATGTCCTCAAGGTGTCCTCCCTTGAGGAGCACATACTCGGGGCCGAGCTTCCTGATTTTCTCCGCAGCTTCTTTCATCCCGTCGAGTGAGTTTATCCGGGTGCCTGAAAGCACTTGCGCCTCGGGTATATTCGGCGTAACGATATGAGCGAGCCCGAGAAGCTCGCCTACCAGGACATCCTTCGCTTCACTGTCCAGAAGAATATCCCCCCCCTTCGCCACCATCACAGGATCAACCACTATTTTTTTTACCCCGTACTCCTTTAACTTTCTCGCCACGGACAACACTATGCGTTTATTTGAAAGCATCCCGGTTTTAACCGCGTCCACTCCGATGTCTTTTAACACCGCGTCAATTTGTAATTCCACGAATCCGCCGGAAAGATCGCTTTTCCCGAGGACCGAAACCGTATTTTGAGCTGTGACGGATGTAATTACAGACATGCCGAAGACCCCTAATGCGGTAAAGGTCTTAAGGTCAGCCTGAATACCGGCCCCTCCTCCGGAATCGGAACCCGCAATAGTCAGCGCTCTAGGAACCTGTTTCCCCACGGCGATTTATTCTACTAAGAATTTAAAATGTTTACAAACCACACTCGCGCCTGCCCCGGACTACTAGACTAAATGAAAAATAAATGTAATATATTCTCTGCTAAAAAACCCCAAGGAGAGAAAGGAGCTATGGCAGAGATTTTAGAAAATGACGAGGTCTTGTTTCCGGAATTATTTACCGTCGATGATTCGGGTGCAGTGAGGCTCATCGCAGGATACTCGGAAGAATCCGATAACTGGACATTTCCCAAATACCTGGCGGACCCTGTTAGCTTTTCAGATGACGTAGAGGAAAAAATGCTGAGCCCTACCGGTGAGCTTCATTCTTTTACAGTCGTGAGAAGGAGCATGCCCGAGTTTCCCGTCCCCTATGCGCTCGCTCTGGTTGATTTTCCGGAGGGAGTCAGGGTAATGGCTCAGGTTGAAATCGATAACCCCGAGAACCTGAAAATCGGTCAGAAAATGGGCGTAACCGTCGGAACCGTTAAAAAGACCAAAGACGGTAAAGATGTCAAGTCCTATAAGTTTTATCCGATTAAAAAGTAAATTAGAGAGCCCCTGTAAAGGGTCGAGCCCGGGAATATAGATTCCGCCTGCGCATAATCGGTCAGGAAAACCGCCGGTTTGTATGAGGGACGGTTAAATACGTTCGTAAGAAATTGCGCGGATAGCCCTTAAAATTCGCTGTTTACATTCCTTAGTTAATCATTTATTCTGAACTTAAACCGAATTGAGTAGTTTACTTAATGAAGAAGCTTCTTCTAACAGTAGTTATATTTTCGGGATTGATTATTATCCGCTCTATTGCTCCCTCCGCACTGGAAACCACTGATCAATATTCCGCTGACGCACCCGAAACCATTATGCCCGCAAAAAAAAGCGGAATACTTTCCGTCGAGGTCGCAAAGTCAAATCTTCATCTAATTGTGCTCGGCACTCTAACGAGCGGAGAAACCCCAAGGGTTATGATAAAAAACCCTGTCACGGGAGAGCTCGGCACATTCGCCGAGGGAGATACTCTGGATCTTATCAGATCCGAGGCTGTAAAAATTGTTGAAATAGCTAAATGCGTGATACTGATAGAGAGGACGGGAAACCTCGAAACAATGGAATGCAATAACAAAATGCCTACAGTTGTGTTCAGCGGACCCGCGGCTCTGGCCAAATATAAAATCGTACGCCCGGGCATGGAAGGCAGTCACCTGCTTTCGAGTAATTTTATCAGCGCTTACGATAAGGACATTCTGACGGTCAGCGAGAAGCACGGTGTGGACCCCTATCTTGTGAAGGCGGTAATCAAGGCTGAATCGGATTTCGACCCCAATGCCGTGTCTCCCAAGAACGCACAGGGAATAATGCAGCTCATACCCGGTACGGCAAACGATTACGGTGTCATAAACCCGTTTGACCCACATGACAACATGGACGGGGGCGTGCGTTACCTGAAGGACCTTCTTGAATACTTTGACGGTGATTTGAATCTGTCCCTTGCGGCGTACAACGCAGGAAAGGGAGCCGTAATAAAGCACGGTTTCACAATACCCCCCTATCCGGAAACGTCGAATTATATCACCAAAGTACTCGGATATTACAAATTGCTCAAAGCAAAGAACTATGCGTTAAAAAAGTAATTTCACCCGTATTTCAAACCTGAAATTGAAACAACCGTTTCATTCAAAGTCAGCGGCGCGTATAGGAATCACCAGGGCACTGACCGTATAACTAACGGAGTTTAATTCCGCCGATTGACAACAAGCGGTTATTTATCTAGACTAATAAATTCACTAAATTAAGTCAGAGGGCCCATAGCTCAGTTGGTTAGAGCGGCGGACTCATAATCCGTTGGTCCCTGGTTCGAGTCCGGGTGGGCCCAAACTTAAGAAGAGAATTCAACTTTTTGATGGATAGAGAAGCCGAGATAAAGAACATACTTCAAATGCCAAGCCTGACGCCGGCCGCAGAATTACCGGCGGAACTTCTACACCCTTTCCTTGAAATCACCAAGCCATTAAAAAAAGGAGAAAGAAATGAGAAACCAGATTGAGGTTCTCGACATGCTCCAGACTATTGACATGGAGCTAAGTGAATTGGAAGAGCATATTAGCGAGTACCCCAAAAGAATCTCAGCCTACGAAGAAGAACTTGAAGCATACGGAGAAAAGTTAGAAAGCCTCAATAGTGAAAAACAGGAGTTGCTGAAGAATAAATCAAGTATGGAGCTGGAACTCACCCAAAACGAGGAAACGATCAAGAAGTCCGAGGAAAAACTCTTTGAAATCAAAACTCACAAAGAATACGAAGCCCTTCAGAAGGAGATCTCTGAAACAAAAAGAATGAACTCCGAGCTTGAGGACAAACTTCTCGAGGAAATGGAAAAAATCGAAAATATCGAATCTCAAATTTCAGCCACAAATGAAGAACTGACCGGGAAAAAAACCGACTACGAGGAAAAAATCAGCGGTTTTAAAGAAAAGCTTGAAGAAGTCGAAACTCTATACGGACCGAAGAAAGAAGAAAAGGAAAAAATCGTTTCAAAAATAAGCCCCGACATCCTGCCTATTTATGAAAAAATCAAGAAAAGAAACGGAGAGGTGCTCGCTCTTGCCAAGAACGAGGTATGCACCGGCTGCAACATGAATATCCCTCCCCAGCTTTTTAACGAAGTTTTAACCCTTTCGAGAATCATACAATGCCCCAACTGTACAAAAATCCTATACTGTGAAGAAGAATTGAATAGTGAAGCCAAAACAGGATAGTTTGCCGTTTAAAAAAGCTCAGAAGAAAGGTGTTGAAATATTCATCGACGGCGCGGCAAGGGGTAATCCCGGAGAATCTGGCATAGGTGTTTTTATAATCGATGAGAACGGCGGCACGAGGGAGATCAAAAAATATCTTGGAACCCGCACTAATAATCAGGCCGAATATACGGCTCTTATTACGGCCCTTCAATCGGCAAAAGAGCACAGTAAAAAATCAATTCAAATCTATACCGACTCGCTCCTGCTGGCTAACCAGATAAACGGCGTATGGAAGGTCAAAAACCCCGAGATCGCCGTCCTTAACAAAGAGGCGAAAAAACTTCTCAAGGCTTACAGGGAAACCTCAATAAGCCACATCCCGCGGGAAAGAAATAAAGAAGCGGATAGACTTGCGAATCTTGCAATTGATGAATATCTTTAAGTTTAGAAGCAAGTGAGCCGGGCAATCGCCGGCCCTCGCGGATTCGCGAGGTCTGGAGGAAAGTCCGAACTCCGGAGGGCAGAGCGCTGGGTAACACCCAGGTGCCGTGAGGCAACGGAAAGTGCCGCAGAAAATAAACCGCCCAAGCTTTTCAACATGAAAAGACGGTAAGGGTGAAAAGGCAGTGTAAGAGACTACCGCGCCGATTGGCGACAATCGGCGGCACGGTAAACCCCGCTCGGAGAAAGACAAAATAGAGAAGCGTTTTTCCTTGAGAAAAATAAGACGGCCCGTCTTATGCTTCCGGGTATGTCGCTTGAGAAATCCAGAAATGGATGTCCCAGATGAATGATTGTCCGAGACAGAATTCGGCTTACAGGCTCGCTTGCTTCTAATCTAATTTAACAATTACAAATTCCTTTTTACCAATCCTTAAATGAAGTGTCCCTTTGTCGGGAATCAAGGCGTTGAAATCGGAAAATTTCTCGCCGTCTATACTGACCCCGCCCTGAGCTATGAGCCTCTTGGCCTCTTTCCTGCTCTTTAACTTTTCAGACGATTCAACAACCAGATCGAGAACGGTCTTGCTATCGTCCTTTGTTACGGATACTTCCCGCGCATCCTCGGGGAATTCCCTCTGAGAAAACTTTGTAGCGAAGTCCTCTGCAGCCGTTTCCGCCTGATCGGAGCCTTGAAGCCAAGATGTAATTTCACGCGCAAGAGATTTCTTTGCCTCCATAGGATGGCCTTTTTTAAATTCCTCTACCTCATGCCCCGGTCTGGAGGTCAAAAGCTCGTAGTACCTCCACATCAAATCATCCGGGATCGACATTACTTTTCCGTAGATATCGACTGCGCTGTCCTCGACCGCAATATAGTTGTCAAGCGACTTCGACATTTTCCTCGCACCGTCGAGACCCTCCAGTATGGGAAGGAGAATCGCAACCTGCGGCGGCTGATTGAAGTGCCTCTGCACGCTCCTTCCAAGCAGTATGTTAAATTTCTGATCCGTCCCGCCGAACTCCACGTCGGACTTCATATTCACTGAATCATACGCCTGTATCAGTGGATACAGGAACTCGTTAATGGTTATCGATACGCCTTCCTTGTAACGGTTGCTGAAGTCATCCCTTTCGAGCATACGGGCTACTGTTTCGAGGTTCGCAAGCTTGAGCAAATCGGCTGCGCTCATATCCCCGAGCCATGACGAATTAAACATAACCTCCGTCTTATCTTTATCCAGTATCCTAAAAACCTGTCTCTCGTACGTGAGGGCGTTCTTCTTCACCTCCTCCGGTGTAAGGGGAGGCCTTGTCTCCGATCTCCCTGAGGGGTCGCCTATCATGGCCGTGAAATCCCCGATAAGGAACAGAACCGTATGCCCGAGGTCCTGAAACTCTCTTAATTTTTTGAGCAGTACACAGTGTCCGAGGTGAAGGTCAGGGGCAGTAGGATCGAATCCGGCCTTGATCCTGAGCGGCTTGTTTTTTTTCTTTGAGCCCTTTAGCTTGGATAAGAGCTCCTCTTCCGAGATTATCTCCTCTGTTCCCCTCTTGATAATCTCAAGCTGCTCCTCCGGCTCGTTAAAACCAACATCCTTTTTCATGTGTTGTCCTTACCGCCTGAATTGATAAAATGACTCCGATTATCGGACTTTTCAAAACTCAACCTTGTGATGCCTCCACCCTGAGGATAAATTATTCGGCAACCGAAAATCGTTCAAAAATATAGAATATCATGATAGTTAGTCAATGCCGGCATTTTTTACCCGGTATATAGACGCCTCTTCGCTTACTGTTCAGCGTAAAAATATTGGATAAAATAAAGGCTCATGATTACAGAAATACGGGGAAGAAAACTAAAGCTGCTCTTATCCTCATCGGAAATATCAAAACGTGTTTCGGAGCTCGGGGGGGAAATTACCGCTGATTACGAGAACAAAGACCCTTTGCTTATCTGCGTCCTCAAGGGCGGGTTTATATTTCTCGCCGACCTGGTCAGGAATCTCGACTTCAACGTACAAATAGACTTTATAAGAATATCAAGTTACAGGGAAGGTATGGAGCCGGGCGATATCGAGCTTGTAACGGACGCGACCATGCCAGTTGAAGGAAGGCACGTCCTCTTAGTCGAGGACCTGCTCGATACAGGCATTACAATGAATTTTATAAAAGAAACCCTGCTTGCCAGGAATCCCGCATCCCTCAAAATATGCGCCTTGATAAACAAAAAGGAGAGAAGGGAAGTTGAAGTGAAAGCCGACTACCTGGGATTCAGCATAGAAAACGGATTTATAATCGGGTACGGAACCGATTGGGGGGAAACCGGCAGGAACCTCCGGGACATCTATCTTGTGGAGTGACGGTATGATCCAACTTGCCAGCATTCCGGTTAAAATAATCGTCTGTGAGATAAGGAGATTAATATGAGTCTAAGAGAACGGATACCGGCTGACATAAAAAACGCGCTCAGAGAAAAAAACTCTCTCGAACTTGCGGTTCTCAGAATGCTTCAGTCCTCCATCAGAAATAAGGAGATCGAAAATAATAAAAAGGAACTTACGGACGAGGAAGTAATAGGTGTAATCTCGAGCGAAGTAAAAAAAAGAAGAGACGCTGCCGAGGAATTCGAAAAAGTTAACAGACAGGACGTGGCCGACAAAGAAAAAGCCGAAATAGAAATACTAATGAAATATATGCCCAGGCAGATGAGCGAGGATGAAATCAGGAATGAGGTAATAAAGGCTATATCGGAAGCAGACGCGGCCGGGACTAAAGACTTCGGCAATGTAATGAAGATAATAATGCCCGCCGTGAAGGGAAAGGCGGACGGGTCTATGGTCAGCAAAGTGGTAAGGCAGGAGCTGGAAAAGCTTGAAAACTAGCGACACAGCGTAATCTTGTGACCGATTGAATGGATATAAAATTTTGATAGACGCTTTTTACACCGTATAAAAAGGTTCCGAAGCAGATTCCGGAAGAAAGGAGAATACTATGGCAAGCACCGCAAAAAAGCTGAAAACAGGATCAGAGGGAGTAAGATGGGACCTGTCAGACCTCTATTCGGGCCTCAATGACCCCCGCATCGAGAAGGACATAAAACGCCTCCTTAAAAAATCCGAATCTTTCGAGCGAACCTACAGGGGGAAAATAAACTCGAAATCCGCAACCCCCGGAATTCTTCTTAAGGCCGTCCGGGAGCTTGAATCAATTAGCGAGCAAATAGGGAAACTGCTTTCTTTCGCCTATCTGTTATTCGCAGCCGATACGTCCAGGCCGGCTCACGGCGCCTTTTTACAGAAAGTTCAGGAGAAGGCCACGGAGGCGAGAAAGCATCTGATGTTTTTCGAGCTGGAATGGGTCAATCTGCATGACAGTAAAGCCAAAGCCCTTCTCGCGGACAAAAAGCTCTCCGCTTACCGTCATTTCCTCGAGCAGGAGAGACGTTACAAACCGCACAGGCTGAGCGAGCCCGAAGAGATGATTCTGGACGAGAAGGCCAACACGGGAGCGAGGGCGTTCAGACGCCTGTTTGACGAAGTCCTGAACAATATACGTTTTAGGGTAAGGGTGGACGGAAAAGTGAACTCACTGAGTGAAACCGAAACTCTGGCTCTGCTTTACGACCCCGACAGAAAAAAAAGGAAAGCTGCGGCCGGAGGGCTTACTGAAGGGCTTTTGGAAAATTCGCACGTACTCACATTTATATTCAATACGCTTGTTCAGGACCACGCCGTAAACGACCGGCTGCGCGCCTTCGAATACCCTATGGCGTCACGGCATCTGGATAATGAAATCGACAGGGAAACGGTCGAGGCGCTGATATCCTCCTGCGAAAAAAATTACGATCTGGTCGAGACTTACTACAATCTCAAGAAAAAGCTGCTTGGTATAAGAAAGTTCTACGATTATGACCGCTATGCCCCGATTTCTCCGCAAACTAAAACAATAAAGTACGGAGCCGGCAAAAAAATCATCCTTGGTTCTTTTGATGACTTTTCTCCGAGAATGGCGGGGATAGCGGAGAAATTTTTCGAAAGCGACTGGATTGACGCCGAGACCAGGGACGGAAAAAGAGGAGGCGCTTTCAGCCACGGAACGGTTCCGAGCGCCCATCCGTATGTCTTTGTAAACTACACCGGGAGGCTGAGGGATGTTATGACCCTGGCCCATGAGCTCGGCCACGGCGTGCATCAGTACCTTTCAAGAAAACAGGGCTATTTCCAGTCTAACACCCCGCTCACGACGGCGGAGACCGCAAGCGTGTTCGCGGAGATTCTGGTTTTTCACAAATTGATGGAATCAGAGAAAGACCCCGCAATCAAGCTTTCACTGATTTGCAGCAAGCTCGAGGATATTTTTGCAACGGTATTCCGTCAGGTTGTGCTTACGCGTTTTGAAGAAAGCCTGCACCTGAAGAGAAGGAAGAAAGGGGAACTGACGGCTGAGGAGATCAATGAACTCTGGATTGACGCGAACAAACCCATGTTCGGGAATTCGGTTGAGCTGACCGAAGATTACAGCAACTGGTGGATGTACATTCCTCATTTCATACATTCGCCTTTTTATTGCTACGCGTATTCTTTCGGCGAGCTCCTGGTTCTCGCGCTATACTATAAATATTTAAATGAAGGAAACAAATTCGTTCCCCGCTATATAGAGCTTCTTTCCTCGGGAGGAAGCAACTCGCCGGATATTTTATTACAGAGGGTAGGAGTGGACATAAAGAACCCGGGGTTTTGGCAGGGAGGGCTGAATCTATTAAAGGATATGGTCGAAGAGGCCGTTGTGCTGTCTAAAAAGGCAGGGATAATTTGACAGGGTTCTGTTTACGCCTTAATTTGTTTCCAGGAGAACACCGTGCAGAACGTCGCTTAACTTATCCATCTCGTAAGGCTTGGGTAAGGCGCCCTTGAATCCGTATTGCTTATATTGCGATATAACCGGATCGCTCGAATACCCGCTGGATACGATTGCTTTTACTTGCGGATCGATAATAAGGAGTTTCTCCATTGCTTCTTTTCCGCCCATGCTCCCCGGCACCGTCAAATCCATAATTACCGAATCAAAGGGGTTTCCTTCCAATAAAGCGTTTTTGTACATCCTCAATGCTTCATTTCCGTCTCTCGCGAACTCAACCTGATAACCTATGTGGGATAGCATTTCTCCCGCGGCTTCCCTTACCTCAATCTTGTCATCCATAATCAGGACCCTTCCCCTTCCCCGCTTGACCGCATTATTAAGCTTTCTTTCAGCACCTATAAAATCTCCCTTCGCAGGCAGGTAAATATAAAATTTGGAACCTACGTGGAGCTCGGATTCAACAGTCAAAAGACCGCCGTGATTTTTGATAATTGAATACGACGTTGCAAGACCAAGTCCGCTGCCGCTCTGCTTGGTGCTAAAATAAGGATCGAATATCTTCGACAAATATTCTTTCGGGATACCTATTCCTTCGTCCTGTATGATAGTCTTGACATATTTGTCACCCTCGAGCGGGACACCCTTCTCGTTCCGGGCATCAACATTCTCCATCTTTATGGTTATCCTGCCTTGGTTCGTCATAGCCTGCGCCGCATTGATTATAATGTTGCTTATAACCTGGCTTATTCGCCCCTCATCTATTTCTACAGACCATATTTTGTCTTCAATAATGAACTCAAAATCGATACTGGAACCGCTCATCGTAAAATTTGCCGTGTCTCTTATCACTCGCTCCAGAGATGTCGGGATTTTATTCTCGAGAGCGTTCCCCGTTGTGGAAAAGGCAAGAAGCTGTGTCGACAGGTCTCTGGCCCTTTGACAGGCTCTCAGCGCATCCTGAAGTCTCTTGTGAATCTTTTCGGCTGATATATCAGGCATGGAGCTCAAAGAAATATTTCCCATTATCGAGGTGAGAAGGTTGTTGAAATCGTGAGCCACGCCTCCCGCAAGTACCCCTATCGACTCCAGTTTCTGGACCTTCAGAAGCTCTTCTTCCATTTTCTTCAATTCGGTAATATCCCTGAAAACAAGAACAGCTCCTATAATGATGCCGTCTCTGTCACGTATGGGTGAACAGCTTGCGGATACATATCTGCAGCCCTCTCTTTTCCTCGTAATAAGTACGGTGCCGCTTTCAAGACCGACGGAGCTGTCCGCGTTAATGGCTTTACTTACAGGATTCTCTTTAGGCTCTCCGGTATCCACATTGACGATGAAAAAGACGTCGTTAATGAACTTACCGACAGCATCGGTACGAGACCACCCGGTCAACTGCTCGGCAACGCTGTTAATCAGTACTACTCTCCCTTCGGTATCCGTCGCAATAACACCATCCCCTATAGAGCTTAAAGTTACGGCAAGTCGCTCTTTTTCCTGAGCCAGGGCCTGCTCCGCTTGCCTTCGCTCGTTTGTTTCCCGCTGGCGTTCAAACGCGTATCTGATAGAGCGCGCAAGCTGATTGTTATCCAAATCCGCTTTGATAAGGTAATCCTGCGCGCCCAGCTGAAGCGCCCTTACCGCCTGTTCCTCATCGCTTACCGCAGTCAGCACAATTACCGGCATATGGGGGGAATGGTCGTGTATTTTTATGAATGTATTAAGGCCTTCGCTATCCGGAAGCATGAGATCAAGCAACACCACATCAGTATCGGCTTCTTCCAAGAATTCTATTCCCCCGGAAAGAGTATCCGCGCATTTAGTTTCAAATTTTATCTCATTCGACGCGGCGAGCTTTTTCTGAACAAGCTTGGAGTAGCTTTCGTTATCTTCTATTAATAGTATTCTCAAATTATTGCTGGCCAATAGCTTCTCCCTTTCCCTGGACAGCCATTATCGAACAGCTCGAACCAAGATAAACACAGGAATTAGTTGCAATAATCGTACCATCTGGCATTTTGCTTATAACTTGCTGGTATTATTTGTAAAGCAAATAAGTCGTACATTTATTGCGCACAACTTCATGAACAAAAATTGTTCAATTTTACAAATATAATTAAAAATTATGCCCTAAATTGTTATAAATAGTGGGGGTGCTGACTCTGCCCAGAGACCGAGAACTCATGCGCAGACGAGAGACAAGATTAATTAACCTATTTTGTAAACTTATCCATACTTATAAGCTTTCCTTCACAGCCTATGCCCTTGCTATGCTTTTCTTCGTACATTAATTCATCGGCCTGACTCATCAGCCTGTCTATTGAAGTCGGAGAATGAGGATCGTAAACAGCTACCCCGAAACTGGCGGCAAGACGAAATGGCCTTCTTTTGGCGGAGTTGGATTTTTCAAAATTTTCCTTTAAACGTTCCCTTATCGACTCCATACCCTTGCCGTCCGTATCGGTAGTGAGCACGACAAACTCGTCGCCGCTCACACGAGCAGTTACATCCGAGCTGCGGAATGTCTGTTTTATGACCCCCGCAGTATCAACCAGAGCCTGGTCGCCCGCTCCATGTCCGTGCGCATCGTTAATCTGTTTTAACCCGTCGACATCGATTAAAACAAGCAATATCTGCTCCGTCCTTCTCTCGGCCGCTTTAAGATGATGGTCAGCGAATGTCATAAACCCCCTTCTGTTATAAAGCCCCGTAAGATCGTCGGTTATTGAAAGATTGCGTAACCGTTCCTCTATCTTCTTGCGCTCCGTCACATCGCGGGAGTTAACTATAACCCCGATTTCTCCTGATTCGGGAGGGAAGAGTTTCCCCATAGAATCCAGAGTAATCCAATTACCCTCTTTATGTCTCACTCTGAATTCCACCGAATACAGAGTTCCGCCGCTTTGAAGCCCCTGCGTAAAAATATCCATCACGCGGGGCAAGTCCTCGGGATGTATAAAATCAAAAATCCTTTTCCCGAGAAGCTCTTTATCGTCGTAACCGATTAAATTTTTGTGCGACGGACTTACGTAGCTCATCGTACCGTCGATATTGAGTATCGTTATTAAGTCAAGCGCGTTCTCAATCATCATCCTGAATCTTTCTTCAGTTCTCTTAAGAGCATCATCGGCTTTTTTACGCTCAATTGCGTACGTTATCGAACGAACGAGAAGTCCCGCGTCGACCTGCCCCTTCATCAAATAATCATGAGCACCCATCTGAACCGCTTTTAGAGCCTGGGCTTCGTCATCGGTTCCCGTGAGAACTATTATCGGAACCTCAGTTACCTCACTTATGGCTAAGAGGGTATCGGTATTCCCGCTGTCAGGCAGGTTGAGATCAAGGAGGATCAAATCAAGTTCCCCTTTACCCGCCCGCTCGTACCCTTTAGTAAATGTATCGTGGTGTTCCACGTGCATGTAGGAAGACGTTTTCTTGGTGAGAATCCTTTTTATAAGCTGCGCATAATCCAGGTTATCCTCAATCAGCAATATCTTAATATTATCTTTCATGGTCTGTGCAATTCTCCGGCGGCAGTAAATATATTTATCTATTTTTGTGTATCAACTTTAACGGGAAACCAGTATTTCCCTACTCGGTTCGAAGTAACCGGCGTTATCTTATGCCGTATTCTCTTGTAATTTCTGGAGATAATTTTTTATCATATTATTATACTGATATCAAAGTTTCAATTAGCTTAATAACAAATATTACAATAAACATGCCATCAAAAAGTATTACGCATAAGACATTCATTTAACATAATTTTTTTAGCCATTAAATTTCCACAGGGAAATAATAAGAGAAAAATATGACAAAATTTGTCAATATATCCAAAATGCGTCAGTTTATGTTTTTAATAACATAAAGTGCAATAGGGTGCCGGCTTCATGAAAATTTTCCGTGCTCACGCCGGATCGGCGTCGGGAATTCGCTTAATCGATTCCCCATGCCATAGCGTACAAACCCCGCTTTTGACTTATTGAACCCGTGCAATTAATTTAATGTCCTGTAAACTGCAATTTACCAATTAATCGGAGGAGAGATAGATAAAATGTTTGAATCTATGAACATTCTTGAATCTATAAATATTAACGAGCTAATAACAACCTACCTCATACCCTGGGGTAAAAATATAATTCTTGCCGTAATAATATTTATCCTCGGCCGGTACATAGCCAATTTACTGAACGGACTAGTCAGAAAAGTATTAACGAACGCCAAAGTTGACACTATATTGATAAACTTTCTTTCTTCAATAGTCGCATGGATTCTTTTACTAATCGTCATCATTATGGCGCTGAACCAGCTGGGAATCAACACTACGTCGTTAATCGCTCTTATAGGTGCCGCGGGACTCGCTATCGGTTTGTCTCTCCAGGATTCTCTTAAAAACTTTGCAGCAGGCGTGATGCTGATCACGTTCAGGCCCTTCAGAGAAGGGGACTACGTCGACGCGGGCGGCACTTCAGGATCAGTCGAAAATATTGCTATATTCAGCACCACGTTTAAAACGCCCGACAACAGGCAGGTTGTCGTCCCTAACGGAGCAATTTACTCAGGGGTCATAACGAACTATTCGGCTATGGATACGAGGCGTATAGATATGGTCTTCGGAATCGGATACGACGACGACATAAAAAAGGCAAAGGAGATCATAGAGAACATTCTGAAATCGGAGGGGCGTATACACAGCCTGCCCGCGCCCGTAGTCGCGGTCGACGAGCTAGCGGACAGCAGCGTAAATTTCGTGGTCCGTCCCTGGGTCAACACTTCGGATTACTGGGCGGTAAAATGGGAGCTGACTGAAAAAATAAAAATCGCATTCGATGAGAACGGCATCTCGATTCCCTTTCCCCAGATGGACGTACATCTGGATAAAGAAGAGCCGCAACAGGAGCAACCTGGCGAAATTCGCGATACCGGTTCCGGAGGAGAGAATAGTTAAAAATACGATTAATTGCCTTTAATGGATTTAATTCGGATCAATGTTTATAATAATGACGATTTTACCAGCTGAAACAGAACGGAACTGCCAATGCCCTCTATAAAAGAGACAACACACCAGATGGTTCAGTTCGTATTCCCCGAGCATGCGAATATACTCGGAACCCTGTACGGCGGAAGACTGATGGACTGGATAATGCTTGCGGGAAGCGTAAACTCGTCACGCATTGCAAGGGGTATAACCGTTCTCGGAGCGACGGACAGCATAGACTTTGTAAACCCGGTAAAAGTAGGAGAAATAGTGACTTTGGAAAGCATTGTGGAGTATATAGGGTCAAGCTCCATGGAATTAGGTTTGACAGTACACTCGGAGAATACGGTTACGGGGGAGAAAAAGCTTGCGACAGTTTCTCACATGGCTTTTATCGCCGTCGATAGCGACGGAAAGCCAAGGAAGATAGAGGAGAAGATAACACCAGCTGACGAGAACGAAATGTCGACGTTTATGGAAGCGCAGAAGAGGAGAGAGGGCAGGCTTTCCCGGATAGCAAAGAGGGACGATCAGGCAAAGAACATAATAGACGAGACCGAGATAGTCAGGATGCGGCTCGAGACCACAAAGGTCGTGCTTCCGGAAGACAGCTTCTACGGAAATTTCATGTCGGTAGGGAAACTCATGCTGGAACTCGACGAGACGGCGGCCATTCTGGCTATGAGGTTTGTAAAGGGCGTGCTGGTGACAGGCTCGCTTGACGACCTGTATTTCTACTCGCCTATCAGGGTCGGCGATATCATAATCTTCAAGGCAGGTATCACCTACGTAGGGAACTCCTCGCTTGAAGTCGGAATCAAAGTCATTTCGGAAGACATTATGACCGGCGAGCAAAAACATACCTGTACCGCATTTTTGACATTCGTACATCTGGGTAAGGACGGCTCGCCGAAACAGGTCCCGGTGTTCGAGCCCGAGACACCGGAGGAAAGAAGGCTTTGGAAAAAGGCCGAGGAAAGAAAAGAGAGAAGGACGGCCAGGGTAAAAAGAATAAACGAGAGAGCCCCCGACTTATGATTTAATTTCAACTCACGCGCATCTGTGAGAGGATAACATTATATCGGTTTAGCCGTTTGACTCGCTATATGAAGACCGAAAGAGAACATGAATTACAGAATCATAAATTACCTCATTATATTTCTGCTCCTTGATATACTGGCACATCCTCCGCAAAGCTTTAACTCCCGGAAGGAGGTTCGGGGACAGACCGAAAACATCACCGAAACCACCGAACAGAAAAAATATGTATCCGAAGACGGCATAGTCCATCTCGAGAATGAAATGGACATAATCGACCTTATAAAGGCGGTAAGCGAAATTACCGGTGAAGCGTATGTAATTGACAGTTCGGTAAAGCCCGGGAAGGTTAGCATAATCACACCCGAGGGAGGTATGAGGAAGGAAGATGTGTTGATATTCTTTGATACCATACTCAGGTTAAACGGGCTTGCCGTTATAAATGCGGACGGAATAAACAAAGTTGTCAATTCCTCGGATATATCCGGACACGGCACGCCGGTTGAAAGCGATTAAAGACAAGAGCCGAACCCGGTCAGAATACGGGCGTTTCATTCCTCGATTCACGAATTACGATATAATTCGAAATTAGAATAAAAACCCCTCCGAGCAGTATATAAAATCCGATGCTTTGCGAGAAGAAAATCCATGCCAGTATAGTCGCGCTAACGGGCTCGAGAAGAAGTACAATCCCCGCCACTGAAGCCGTAATCTTCTCAAGCGCTCTGTAAAATAGCAAATGGGGAATGGCGCCTCCCAAAGAAGCGAAAATAATCAAATAGGTAAAGTTGGGCGCTGAGAGATCAAGAGAAAACCCGGTAAGCGTCTCATCGGTTACCATAATCCTCGTAACGGGAAGCAATATGAGAAGCCAAACAAACGCGAATCCGGACCAGCCGAATGTGGTTGTAATATAATGCTGATCGAGCATAGCGCTTCTTTTGCCTAAAATAACCCAGAAGGAGAGAAGGACGCCGCTTGCAAGCGAGCACAGAATACCGGCGTAAGACCCTCCGGACCCGGCCTCCCAGGATCCGAGCAGAAACACAAGACCGAATAGACCCAGAATTACAGAGGCTATTTTTACGAAAGTAATCTTCTCTCCGAGCATCACTCTCCCGATAAAGACAGTCCATATCGGCTGCGTATAAAGAAGCAGCACCACAATCGCGACAGGGACCCCCAAAGCAATCCCTGAGAACATCATAAGCTCGAGCAAGCCCCCTATGAGCCCGTAAAGAGCATAAAAGGCAACCTTGCTCCGTTCCATCACATACCGGCGCCGGAGAAGCACAACAGGTAGCAATATCAGGAAAACCAGGAGAGACCTGTAAAAGGAAACCTCGAACATCGACAGTCCCCTTTCCATTAAAAACTGTCCGCCCGGCGTGATTGTGCCGTAGAAGATCCCCGCTAAAATTAAAAACCAGTATTCTCTTTGCATATTACTGTTATTAATCGACTATAGAAATTTTGAGCGCTTATTTAAATTTTGGTTATGAGTAAAGACTTACCGAACAGGAAATAGAATATCAATAATTTGTTCTCACGGATTCAATATACTATGCAGAAAGGGTTAAATCTCGAAGACGGGGCATTACTTCTTCTTTTAAAAGCTTCATCGACCTCACCCATTTGTCCCTGGGCTTCCATTCATGACCCATTGCCAGAAGCACACCGAAGCCTCCGACATACTCAAATAATTCTCTTATCCTCTCCGCTACGTCATCCGGGCTTCCGACAACCCATAGATTGTCCATCATGTAATCGGGAGTGACCTGAGCATCCGACATAGACTTGTCCGTTTTAAAGATATCAAGATTGCCCCTGATCTTGGGAACCATTTTGAAAAAATAATCCGTGAAGTCTCTCGAAAGTGTCCCCTCCGTTACGTCCCTACGCGCTTCCTCCGTGGTCTCCGCCACATAAATGTCCCTCGCCACCCTCCATAGCGACCTCTCGGGCGTCTTTCCCGAGGCGAGAGCGCCCTCTTCTACCGACTTCCAATGGCTTCTGAGTATATCTCTCGTGACGAAGTTTATACTCATCGGAATCCATCCGTTTGCTCCCGCGATTCTGAGGGTTCCCGAGCCCTCCGTGATACCCGCAACCGCTATCGGCGGATGCGGTTTTTGGTAGGGTTTCGTGTGAACTCCGAGCCCCACATCCTCCTGAGGCAGAGGCACGGTGAATTTCCATCTGCTGTTCCGGTACACGCCGGGTTTCGGGTCGTTCCAGAGATTCAGGATAAATTTCAGGGACTCGTCCGTCAGCTCTCTGTGCTCTCCCGCTCTGGGATCGATGCCGAACGCCTCGAAGTCGCCTATGAAGCTCCCCGCTCCTACACCCCAGTAAAATCTTCCCTTGGCAAGGTGGTCCAGAACGGCAATCCTGTGCGCGAGCACGAACGGGTCATGATCAGGAAGACACGACACCCCCGTGCCGAGGATTATATTTTTCGTGAGAGGAATGGCCTTGGCTATGAGGAGGTCGGGCGCCGGGATGTTCTCCCAGCCCGCAGTAAAATGCTCACCTATCCAGGCTTCCCTGTATCCGAGCTCATCGAGAACAACAAGCTGCTCCAGATCATGATCGAGGGTTTCAGTCAGATTCGAACCCGCAGGATGAAGCGGCATTGTAAAATAGCCAATTTCCATTAGAGGCTCCGCTGTTTCATAGGCTTTACAAGATTCAGGATATTAACACATACGCTGTTTTTCTTCAAAACCCGCGTCCATGCCCGGCAAACCCAACCGCATAAAGGACATTTTGATATTGAATATCCCGTAGCGTATAATCTTTGATCTCGATTGAGGATTAATCAACTATGGTAGTAAGATCAGGCCGCGCTGTTAACGCAATCAGGGAGTTTTTGAAACTGGAGTCCGCAAGCGGGATAATACTCGTGGGGGCTGCAGTGCTCGCCCTTATTCTCAATAACTCTCCCCTCTCAAACCTGTATGACCTCCTGCTCGATACGCCTGTCGAGGTGAAGATAGGAGCCCTTCAACTCGCAAAACCCCTGCTCCTCTGGATAAACGACGGACTCATGGCCATCTTTTTCCTTCTTATCGGCCTTGAGGTGAAGCGAGAAATACTGGACGGCCAGCTTTCAAGCCTCTCGCAGGTGGCCCTCCCGGGAATAGCAGCGGTAGGCGGGATGGTCGTGCCCGCCCTCATATACCTTTTATTCAATGCCAATAATCCGGAAGCGCTTAACGGCTGGGCTATACCCGCCGCGACAGATATAGCTTTCGCGCTCGGGATTCTGGCCCTACTGGGCTCGCGGGTCCCGATCTCTCTAAAGCTTTTTCTGCTGACACTGGCAATTATCGACGACCTGGGCGCAATAGTAATCATAGCCATATTCTATTCGGGAAAACTCTCTCTCCTCTCTCTCTTGCTGGCGGGAATCGCGGTCGCGGTACTCATAGTTATGAATTTGACAGGTGTCAAAAGAATAGCCGCTTACGTTATAGTTGGAGTGATTCTATGGATCTGCGTATTAAAATCCGGCGTGCACGCGACTTTAGCAGGCGTTGTGCTCGCTTTTTGTATCCCTATGAGAACCGAAGAAAACGAACCCTGCCCGCTTCGTGATATGGAGCACTCGCTTCATCCATGGATAGCCTTCGGCATTATGCCGATTTTTGCTTTCGCCAACGCGGGCGTATCGGTTGAGGGAATGTCTTTCAGGACTCTATTCGAGCCGATCCCGATAGGGGTCGCGCTTGGCCTTTTTATCGGGAAGCAAATTGGCGTTTTCGGGTTTTCAAAACTCGCTGTCAAATTCGGGCTGGCGAAACTCCCCGACGATATTAGCTGGCTTTCCCTGTACGGAACCTCAATTCTATGCGGAATCGGCTTCACGATGAGCCTGTTCATAAGCACCCTTGCTTTTGATTCAGGCGTTGCGGACGCGGGAATTTCGGCGCGTCTGGGTATCCTTGTCGGTTCGTTTCTGGCGGCAATTGCAGGATACTTTGTTTTAAGTTATTCATTAAAACCCGAGTCCGAAGAACTTGATTAACGGCAAAGAAAAGATCCGATTGTTATGTTCTTCCCAGTTTACAATGATAAAACATAGCTCCGACCGTCATACTTTATGTCATGAGAATTCTTAATAAACTTAAGGGAATAGCACTTTTCATCTCTCTGCTCTATCTAACATTCTATATACCTATGTCGCTGACTTTTTACATGCCCCAATGGATGAAGATTAACTGCGGATGGCATGACCGCTGCGACAAAATCGGATATGACGACGCCTACAGGGGAATTGAAGAGCTTACAGCCTATTTCCGGCACCAGGGGGAGGGACTTCTACACTTTTGGACCTGGAAGGAAAAGACGCATCTCGAGGAAGTGCGCGGAATATTCGACAAGCTGCTGATCGGAGGGCTTGCCGCTGCCGTTCTGATTTTCCTCACATTTGATCGCAGACGCGCGTCCCGCTACGCGCTGGCGAACGCAATAATAATTCTCTTCCTTTTGGTCGTGCTCCCGTTCTTCGGTACTTTCTGGAAGGACATTTTCCACCCGCTCATCTTTAAAAACGACCTGTGGATGAATAACAAGTACGATCTTTCGTTCTACATTATGCCCCGCAGGTTTTTCATGTATACGGTAGCGCTTCTTATCGCGCTCTGTTTCGGCATAAACATGGCTATATGGGCGCTGTTGCGCAGAGGATCAAAATGATAGTACCAGCCCCGAGAATCGCAGTAATCAAAGTCTAGTCGAACAAATCGCCGGCGTTACAATTCTGGGCATTTATGCAGGGCTCGAAATCGGACTGGTTGCTGTGATCGGCGTCCATTCCGTATCTGTGTCCAAGCTCGTGCTTCCAGACCGCGAATTCTCCGCAGCCCAAAAAGCCTCCTTCGGCAATCACTATCGCGTCGATCGAGAAAAAATATATGCCGGAGCACACGTCACGATCCACCGCATCGCATTCAAACCTTCTCGGGACCACGTAAACCCTGAGGTCCGATAGCGGTGGAACCATTGTGCCGTTTTCCAGCATTACAGTCTCAAACCCAAGCTCGGCCCCCTCCATAAACTGACAATTCAGAAACTGCGTAGCCCTGTTATCCAGAAGGTCGAGCACGCTTTGAGTGCCGCTGTTGACACGGCTGTCTATCGCCACCTGCATCCCGTAAACGGGGGTCCTAAGGTCATAGGTCTGGGCTTCCGCTACTTCCCCGTCAATAAGTGGATCTACGTTGGAGGACCCAAATATATCGTCGGTTTCGTCGCACGAGTTAAACATAAGGGCAAAAAAAAGTATAAATACAGACAGGTGGAGATATTTCATTCCGCCGCTCCTCCATCGGACTAATTTGCGTAATATCATAACTGAAGGGTCCGGGCTATGCTAAATGCAATCTATTATTTAAAAAAAAAGGCTTTCGAGTAAACTTTGAATCAAAGTATCGATACGGAGGAAGTTATGACTAAACCAAAAGCAATCCCGACAATCTTGGTAGCAATTTTAACACTGGTTTCATTTACGAACTGTAGCGCGGAGGACTCGAAATACGCTTTCCCCGAAGGCTGCGTCCGGTCGGGCTTCGAGTTCCGTGAGAACGATTTGATATTAAATACCGGGTCCGGGCAGGCCCTCTACCTGTTTCATAATATTTCGGAAAAGGATATATGGTTAAACCACCCGGTCGGCAAGGACCCGGGAGCAAGCGCGGGTTGGGCTTCTAATATAAATCCAGGGAGCTGGTCCGCCTTTGCTGTCAATAAGAACGGTTTCGCCCTCAACTGCTCGAAGATGAACGAGGACTCGGTCGAAGGGCTTTCCTGCGAAAAAGTTCTCAGTGTATGCGAAATTTCAAACCCTGTGTTCAAGAACGACAATCAGGGAAGCTACTGGGTCGCGGAAAATAAGCCGCTTAAGGCTATGTTGGGGGAAGTGAAAAACCGCGGTATTAGCTGGTGAGTTTAATCTAAGGTAAGCCCGATTCGCCTTTATAAGACCAGTCCAGTAGCTCGACGGGGTGCGCGGTTCTGATATTAAGCCCGTGTTGCTTTATCCCCTTCTGTATCTGTAGCAGGCAGCCGGGATTACCGGCAACGAGAATATCCGCGCCCGTATTTTTCAGGTGTCCCGTCTTTCGCTCTAAAAGCCTCCGGGACATTTCGGGCTCGACGAGATTATATATACCGGCGCTTCCGCAGCAGAGGTCCGATTCCGAAAGCTCCACTAACTCTAGTCCGGGAATCTGTTTCAATATATCTCTGGGCTGATCTTTTATCTTCTGCGCGTGCCCGAGATGACACGCGTCCTGATATGTAACTTTTAAATTAAGCTCTTTAAGCCCACCTGCAAGGCCGATTTCAGACAGAAATTCCATGATGTCTCTCGTCCTGCCGCTCATTTCCCCGGCGCGCCCGGCAAATTCGGCGTCCTCCCTGAGAATCTCCCCGTACTCTTTCATAGTAGAGCCGCAGCCGGCGGAATTAACGATTATCGCATCGACCTCAAGGCCTTCAAACTCCTCAATCAGAAGTTTAGCGAACTCTCTCCCTTCAGATAATCTTCCCGAGTGAACCGATAGCGCACCGCAGCAGCCCTGGTTTTGAGGCACCACGACCTCGCATCCGTTCTCGGTTAAAACACTAACAGTCGCCTCGTTCGTCTTAGCGAAAAATACGCTCTGCACGCATCCGGTAAGTAGAGCCACACGGTGGCGGCGCTCCCCTCTGGCAGGTATGACCCGAGGTAGCGCCGACCGTACGACTGGGGACGTCACTTCGGGAAGCATCTCTTCCATTTGCGCGAGCTTCAAGGGTAATTTAGCCCTAACCCCTGAGCTACCCAGGAGCGACCTTATGCCGAGCTTCTGGTAGATATAAAAGAAAGGAAGCAGCACTCTAAGTCTTTCGGGATATGGGAATATGGAGAAAATTAACGAACGGTACAGCTTTTCGAAAAAAGGCCTTTCATACCGCCTTTCAATCTGAGACCTCCCCGCCTCTATGAGTCTCCCGTAACGCACCCCCGAGGGGCACGCGGGCTCGCAGGCGAGGCAGCCGAGACACATGTCGAGATGCTTGACAAGGGACCCGTGAAGGGGGATTTCCCCCTCCGACGCCGACTTCATAAGGTAAATTCTTCCCCTCGGGGAGTCGAGCTCATTACCCGTTTGGAGATATGTCGGGCAGGCCGAGAGACAGAACCCGCAGTGAACACAGTCTTCTATAATTTCCCGGCTCGGTTTATCCGTGTCGTCAAAAGCGCTGAATGCCGTTTCCCGCATACTTAATTCTTAGCCTTTTCTTATGGTGAAATCAAGGGATTCGGTCCGGGCGCTTTCCAGATAACGTCTTAATTCCCTATCGCTCGCGAAGGATTTCCGGTCGAGCCTCTTTCCCATAATCCGGCAGCTGATAAGAGGCTTTGAAAACGGGTAAGGAGAGATAACATAGTTAAACCCGTCCTTGGATTCCAGTTTCAGGTCTACGGTTTCACCTTTATAGTTTATAGGGGCAGCGGCTATTTTCATAGAGTCCCAGCCGTGACACAGACTGAGGGAAATAATATCGCCTATCTGAACTATTCTGAGGTTTATTTTCACTTGCTCGGGTATCCCGTTTGGCTTCAGGCCTGACGCAGCAGTGTCGAGGTTATCAGCGACAAACTCATTTATCTCGCGCTTAAGATTATTGGCTGCATCGTTTGACGGTTCCCTGCTCAAAATTTTCTGGTTAAATCTGGCAAAATGGAGCGCAATCAATGAAGAGGCATACGGGTGGCTCTTGGAGTGGGACTCGTAAGAGCTGCTCCATATCCCGGACTGATCTTCGGGCTCCATTTCCATGAAGTTAGCGGGATAACCGTTTTCGGGATTGATTTTCGGACTGGAGTCCCAGCTCTTCCATCCGCAGTCGTGCTCGCGGACGGCAAAGAGCACTTCATCAAGAGGCTCGGGGCGGGAAAACCGCTCGTTTCCCCAATTCGACATAATGCTACCGGCGAGGACCGCGTGATCGTACTGCGTAATCAGAATCCACCCGTTATTATATTCTCTTCGAATCATCGTGCTATTAAGACCAGCATGAAACCCCGGAAAAAGTGCAAATAGCCTAACCAAGCCGAAAGAGCACTGCAAGTAGTATTTGAAGTCTTGATCTTTCTAGACAAGTCTCCCCGGATTGAGAATATTTTCCGGATCGAAATTACGTTTAATTCTTTTCATGATGCCCAGGGACGTGCCGATATTACCCCACACGCCTACCCTTTTTTTCACATTGGAATCAGCCGCCCAAATCACGAGACTTCCGCCCCTTTCTTCCGAAAAAATTCGGAGTTCTTTTAACGAGCTGACCAGGGCTTCCCTCTCCCCGTCCATTGACACCGCAACAACCCCGTTTCCCGCCCTCGCCGATGAGTAAACCTCTATTCCCGAGCGTTCCGGGAAACCTTCAAGCAGTCGAAAGACTCCGGGCACATCAGTTATGAGAACATTCGCCCTGGCGACTGTTCCCCCCGGACCCGAGAGCCTTGAGGTAAATTCCCTTATCTCTTCCCAGAGTTTTTCTTCCTTTTCACCTTCAACCATGACACCCGAGCCCCCGGCCTTACTACAGAGATCGAGTATTGTCTTCATCTGGTCCCGGACCGCCTTTTCCACATTCATGACCCTCACGGCAAGCGTATAACTATTCCCCTTAACATCGATCCCGGCCCTTTCGCCGAGCGCGCTTGCGAGGGCGGGGCTTAAATGCTCGAGCGAGGAAATAACCAGGTCGGATTTAAGAAGAGACATAACGGACTCATGGCTGTTATCGAGGTTATCAAAACTTACGAGGCACGTTCTGGATGACTCCGGGATCGGATAGAGCCTGAATGTCGCCTCCGCAATTATCCCCAGAGTCCCTAAAGAGCCTACGAACAGCTTGGGCAGATCGTAGCCGGCAACGTTTTTTACCACCTTGGAGCCGCCTTTGAAAACCGTTCCGTCTGCCCGGACGACTTTCAGGCCTATAAGAAGCTCTCTCATGGTCCCGTATCCGAGTCTGAGCGGGCCGCTGTCATTAGAGGCTATGATGCCGCCAAGAGTTGCGCCCGACAGCAGATGAGGGGGATCAACCGGGAGGAACTGGTTTTGTTCTCTCAGGCGGGACTGAAACTCGGAAAGGAGAGTCCCGCACTCAGCCGTCGCAACGAGGTCTGACGCCCCGTGCTCTATGATACGGTTAAGATTCTTCGTGGAGAGCACAATATCGGCGCCCTCGGTGATATTTCCCAAATTCAGTTTCGTGCCCGAGCCCGCCGGTATTACAGATAGGGATTCACTTGCGGCAAATCTCAGCACCTCCGAGACCTGCTCAATATTAGCGGGGAACAGAACTGCTTTCGGCCTGGCGCCCTCGGGTTGATAAGCTCCAATCTCGTCCTGACGTGTAAGGGTATTTCTCTGGCCTACTATTTCCGTCAATCGTGTCACTATTTTTGAATCAGGCATGTCAATATGTCCGGGCAGCCGATTTGTTAATGTTTAATTTCAGGAGTCACTCAAACAGCGTTTATCAGTACATCTCGCCCAGACCCGATTTTTGAATCGGGTTTTCTCTGTAAGGCTTCATCCCCGGCTCAACGCATGTCCTCGGCGTCGGAAAAACCTTCCCGGGATTGCACAGGCCCTTTGAATCAAAGGAGCATCTGACCAGATTCATGGTATCGAGATCGTTTTCATCGAACATAAGCGACAAAAATCTCTTTTTATCATGACCCACACCGTGCTCCCCCGTTATGCTCCCCCCCGAATCCACACAGACTTCGAGAATTTTTCCCGCAAGCTCATGGGCCTTTTCAGGCTCGCCCTCCTTTGCGGAATCATATAAGACCAGAGGGTGAAGGTTACCGTCGCCTGCATGGAACACGTTCGCCACTCTAAGGCCGTATTTCTCGCTGAGCTTTCCTATATTGCCAAGCACCTCGGCGAGCTTGCTTCTCGGTATAACGCCGTCCTGAACATAATAATCGGAGCTTATCCGTCCCATTGCGGGAAAGGCGTTCTTTCTGCCCTTCCAGAAGAGCTCTCTCTCTTTTGCGTCCCTGGCTACTTTTATCTGAATAGCGTTATTTTTCCTGAGTACTTCCTCGACTATAGGCATATGGGCTTCCACCTCCGCAACAGGGCCGTCAAGCTCGACGAGCAGTATCGAGCCCGCATCCGTCGGATAACCCGCGCCTACGGCCTCCTCTACGGAACGGATGCAGAGATTGTCCATAATTTCCATACCGGCGGGAATAACTCCTCTTGCGGTTATCCCCGAGACGGAAGCGCCCGCGTCCTCGACCCGGTCAAATGAGGCGAACAGGGTTTTAACCGATTCGGGCTTTCTTATAATCCTGAGTGTAATCTTCGTCACTATCCCAAGGAGACCTTCCGAGCCCACGAGAAGACCCGTTATATCATACCCCGGACGGTCAAGGGCTTTACCGCCTGTCTCTATGACCTCGCCGTCGGGAAGAACCATCTCGACGCCGAGCACATGATTCGTAGTGACCCCGTATTTGAGGCAGTGAACACCGCCCGAGTTCTCGGCTACATTGCCGCCTATGGTGCATACGATCTGGCTTGAGGGGTCGGGTGCGTAGTAATATCCATAGGAACTTACGGCGTTCGTGACCCACAGGTTAACAACACCGGGTTCAACAACGACCCTTTCGTTAGGAATGTCCACCTCGAGAATTTTGTTCATTCGCGAGAGCGAGATAACTACGCCTTTCTCGGCGGGAAGGGCGCCGCCGGAAAGCCCCGTTCCGGCCCCGCGAGGGACGTACGGAACATTCTCCTCATAGCAAAGTCTCATAATACGCGAGACCTGCCCTGTATTTTCAGGCAATACCACAAACTCGGGCTTGATCCTGTATCCGGTCAATGCGTCGCTATCGTAGGCTATCAGCTCATCCGCAGACGAAATGACGCCTCCCGGGCCCAGTATGTCCAGCAGTTTGGCCCCGAATCTCTTTTTCCCGTCCGGAGATTTTAATTTGGATTCAGGCGGTGAAACATGCATTATTTTAAGTACCGGAATCATTATATCATTATAAAATCTAGAGACCAATTAATCGGAGGAAAAAAGCGGAGCTTGACAATCGGCACGGAATCGGTAAATTGATTTGCTTAACTCGTAAGGTCAGAGGCAGAAAAACAATGAAGACTTACATGGCCAGAAGTGAAGATATTGAGAAAAAATGGTACCTTATCGACGGAGAAGGTAAAACAGTCGGACGGGTCGCCACAAAAATCGCCGCTTTATTGAGAGGCAAAGAGAAGCCTCAGTTCACCCCACATGCCGATACCGGGGATTTCGTCATAATTGTAAACGCCGATAAATTAAATTTCACCGGCAAAAAATGGGAGCAGAAAAAATATTACTGGCACACGGGCTATCCGGGGGGGATAAAATCCATAACCGCCGAGGACCTGGCCAAGAAACATCCTGAAGATATTATTAAAAAAGCTGTCTGGGGCATGCTTCCCAAGAATAAATGGCAGAAAAAATTGATTGCCAGATTAAAGATTTACACCGGGAACGAGCATCCGCACTCACCTCAAAAGCCTGAAGCACTGGAGGTCTAATTTATAAAAATGGCTGAAATCAACTATTACGGAACCGGAAGAAGGAAAACTTCAATTGCGCGCGTTTGGCTGCGCTCTGGGGATGGCAAAGTCCTGATCAACAACCGTGAAGCGGGTGAGTATTTCCCCCGTGAATCCTGGATGATTCATGCCCTGGAGCCGCTTGAGACAACACAGACAAAGGGCAAGTATAACGTCGTAGTGGACGTCAAGGGCGGAGGTCTCACCGGTCAGGCGGGAGCCGTAAGACACGGTCTGGCGAGAGCGCTTCTTCAGGCGGACGAATCCTTCAAAAAATCGCTTAAGTCAGCGGGTCAGCTGAGAAGAGACCCGAGAATGGTGGAAAGAAAGAAGTACGGGCTCAAGAAGGCAAGAAAGGGACAGCAGTTCTCAAAGAGGTAATATCCGCTTTGCCCACCAAAAGAAAAAAAACATCTACTCCAAAAAAAGAGAAGAAAATTGTATCGCCCGAGGGTAAATTAGGGGTTTTGCTTCCGGGTATGGGCGGGGCCGTAGCCACAACATTCATTGCGGGCGTGGAGGCTATCAAAAGAGGCCTCGGGAAGCCCATAGGCTCACTGACTCAACTTGGAAGGATCAGGCTCGGAAAAAGGACTGAGAAGAAGTCCCCTCTGATCAAGGAATTCATACCCCTTGCCGATCTGAACGACATAGTATTCGGGGGATGGGACATTTTCCCCGAGAGCTGCTACGACGCCGCGATTAAAGCGGGTGTTCTTGATAAATCCCTGGTCGACGAATTGAAAGAGCCTCTTCAGGCTTTAAAGCCTATGCCCGCCGTTTTCAGCAGAAAATATGTCAAGAACCTGAACGGAAAACATTTAAAAAGGGGCAAGACAAAGAAGGACCTCGCCGAGCAGTTAATCGAAGACATAAAAAGGTTTAAAAAGGAAAGCGGGGCCAGGCGCCTTGTGATGGTATGGTGCGGAAGCACCGAGGTATTTATTAAACCTTCCGCAGTTCATCAATCTATAAGCTCGTTTGAAAAAGGTTTAAAAGATAACCACAAAGATATTCCTCCGAGCATGATTTACGCATACGCCGCAATACAGTGCGGGGTTCCCTACGCTAACGGCGCGCCGAACCTGTCGGCCGACGTGCCTGCGCTCACGGAGCTGGCAAAGAAAAAGAAGGTGCCGATCTCGGGAAAGGATTTTAAGACCGGGCAGACACTGATGAAGACCATACTCGCCCCCGGACTCAAGAGCAGGATGATAGGGCTTAGAGGATGGTTTTCAACCAACATACTGGGAAACCGGGACGGAGAGGTCCTGGACGACCCCTATTCATTCAAAACCAAGGAAGAAAGCAAGCTTGGGGTGCTTGAATATTTATTCCAGCCGGACCTGCACCCCGACCTATACTCCGATTACTACCATAAGGTAAGAATCAATTACTACCCTCCCAGGGGGGACGCCAAGGAAGCATGGGATAATATCGACATATTCGGATGGCTGAATTACCCGATGCAGATAAAGGTCAATTTCCTCTGCCGCGACAGCATACTCGCGGCCCCGATCGTTCTGGATCTGGTGCTTTTTCTGGACCTGGCAAAGAGGACGGGGTTTGACGGTATTCAGGAGTGGCTGTCATTTTACTTTAAAAGCCCCATGCACGGAAAAGGGCTCTACCCGGAACATGACGTCTTTATCCAATTGATGAAATTGAAGAATACACTCAGGCACATTAAGGGTGAGGAGCTAATCACACACCTGGGCCTGGATTACTACAATTTAATGTAACAACCCTTTCCGGCGTACACTTCTTAAAATTCGAATCGAAAAATCAGAAGTAAATTATAAGAGAGGATTCTTTATTTTATGCCTCTGTGCTTATGGCAAGCCATTTACGGGTAATGTAGAGCTCCCCGTTCCGGTTAGTATCGCCGTGCTGTTCGAGCGCGGGCTGGACCGCTTCTTTCATAGCCGTTACCGCCTCGTCGACCGGATAGCCCCTCAGGGCGCCGGCAGCGTACTGTTGAAAAGAGCTTATGTATTCCCACGCCTCTCTACGCATATCGACAGCGAACTCTTTGGCTTCTACCAGCTTGAAGCCCGCCTCCTCAACCAATTGCTCATAGTAGGCCCGGGGGAGGAATTTGGAAGCCTCCGTTCTGGAGTCGTCTCTCTCTCTGTTTATGCCGCGGTCACGCAAATATTTAACGGCATTCTTGACCTGAGTGCGATAAAAGGGCAGTGTATCCGCAGGTCTCGCCTCCTCATAAAAGGCCGTATTGAAGAAGAACAACCCTCCCGGTTTAAGCGCTCTTTTGATTCTCTTTATGCTGTCGAGCTGCGCTTTTGCAGATAAATAGTGTATGCCGTTTCCCCAGACTGCGACGTCTATGCTTTCATCGGGGATATTCATATCCTCTACCGAGGAATGCACGAACTTCAATTTCGCGACAGTATTCTCTAACTTGGATTGAGCGAGCTTCAAAGCCTCGCTTGACTGATCGAGGCAAAGCACGGCGGCGTCTTTCCAGTTCTTGGGCAGCTGGTCGAAAACAAGCTGCACCATAGTGCCCGCGCCCGTAGCTATATCCAGTATAGCGTCGATACTATCCACTCCTTTCCGGCGCATAATGTCAACCCAGCTTTTTATAATATCTCCGTTAACCTCCCTGTAATCCTCGGTATCGGCAAACGGCTCATAGTCGTATTTTTCTTTAATATCTTCCATCATTAACCTCTGCATTAATCACCACCCCATATATATTTAATAAAATCTAAAATCGGATTATAACATGATTGCCCGCAAAAACAATATACGCCATAATCCCGCTATATAATTATACACCCCTCTTGTTTCCCCATATTATTTTGTGAAGCTGCGGGAGCACTCTTACACGCTCCACCCTTTCATCTATCACTCTTTGGCTTATCCAGCCGAGTCCTTCTCCGCCTACGGGCTGAAAAATAATATTCGCTTTTATAGAATAGCCGGATATGACTCCCTTTGCGTATTCATAATCTGTTTCATCGGCGATAACGAATTTGAGCTGGTCGCATCCCCTCAATTTTTCAAAAAGGCTCGGATCCATCCTGTCCTGCATGCCCGAGCCGGGGCATTTACAATCCATGCTGATGACGCATTTATCCGTCCAGAATACAGGCGGCGGCATCTTGTGGCCGCTTGTCTCGAGCACAATATTATAACCGCTGTCTATGAGGCCCCAGGCAAGTGCTTCCACTTCCTTCTTCTGAATTAGCGGCTCGCCTCCCGTTATACACACCCTTTTACATTCGAATTTCTCTATCTCCTGCCCGACTTCGGCGATGGTAAAGTTTTTAAAATCCCTGCCTTCGACCGCATACATCGTATCGCACCAGCTGCATCTCAAATCGCAGGCGAAGAGACGTACGAACACGGTCGGAAGCCCGATCTCCACACCCTCTCCCTGAAGTGAGAAAAATATCTCGCTTATTTTCATGTCTCATACTCGGTAGGGTCCTTGACCGCGGATTCCCTGAAAGCCCTCTTTCTCTCCCTGCAGGAGCTGCACGCGCCGCAGTGAATCTCGCCTCCCTGATAGCATGTCCAGGTTTTCTCAAACGGGACGCCGAGCTCGGCCCCCAGCTTAACTATTTCCGATTTTTCCACATCGACGAAAGGAGCGTCTATCTCAAGATCAGCGTTGTCAGTGGCTAGTCTTTCGGCAACCCGGAATGCCTCGACAAATTCCTTCCTGCAGTCGGGATACACTCCTCTATCCGAGTAATGCGCCCCGAAATATACATGCTCACATCCCAAGCTTACTGCAAATCCGACAGCGATAGACAGGAATATGGCGTTACGGTTAGGAACAATTGTCGTCTTTAAGGTGTCGTAATGCTCCGCAGTCTCGGGGACGTCGGGTATCTGAACGAGCGGATCCGTAAGGGCGGAGCCCGAGAGAATATCCCTCATTGAGGAGAGATCAACTACCTTATGCGGGACATCAAGCGCGTCGCAGAAGTATTTAGCCGATTCAATTTCCTTTACGTGTTTCTGACCGTAATCAAAGGTGAGAGCGCTCGCGCCGTACCCTTTTTTAACTGTTTTATATAACAGTGTAGTGCTGTCGATACCGCCTGACACTATTACCACAGCTTTTCCACTCATACATATTTATATTAAATGTTTATATTGATACGAACAAGGAAAGGGGAAAATCAGACGGCATGTAATTATCGTTTTTTACTGTTTTATCTGTTCGGAATTCCTCGATACGGCGCTGTAGAAATCGCCCAGTTTATCTTCAAGCTCATCCACGTAGCTTATCACATCCTGAATCCTCTTATCCAAATCCTCCGCCTCGAGGTCTATATCCTCACACCTTCTCCACTCCACTATATGACCCTTGATGTGATCGAACGCCGCGTGCATCGACTTCATGTCTTCCGAGATTCTTGATATGCTTACGGCAATTTCCCTCTTCTCTCTTTCTCTTTTTACATATTCGAGCCAGATTAGGGCAAATACGAACGCCGCGAGTAATATTGCCTGAGGCAGGACGGTCTCCAGAGTCGGATAGAAACCCAGCACGTCTATTCGCGGCAGGAACTCAAGAGGCGTAACGCCGATCATTCCCGCTTCCTGAAGCTCCTTGATACCCTTTCCGAGCAGAATAAACGACAGCAGGTACAGAAATACGCTCGTCAACGAGAAGAAATATTTAAGAGGAATTCTAAGGGCCAGCTTAAAGATCACAAAAAATAAAACTATAAGTAACGCCGCTCCCGCAACCATACCCCATATGACCTGAGTTTGAGAGTTTTCCGCCTGAAACCAGAGCGCCTGATAGAAAAGCACTGTTTCAAACGCTTCTCTGTACACTGCAAAGAACGATACGCTGGCAAGCGCGAAAACGCTCCCCCGCGAAAGGGCTTTCTCGACCCTTCCCCGTATATATTCCTTCCATACCCTTACGTCTATCTTGGAGACAAGCCAGTAACTGACATAAAAAAGGACGGCGGCAGCAATAAGGGAGGTAACACCCTCGATGACCTCCCTCTGGGCGCCGCTTATTGAAATAACGGTTCTGGCAAGGAGCCAAGTAAAAAAACCCGCGACCAAAGCCAGAATCCAGCCGTAATGAATATACTTGATCTGGCTCCTGGCGCCCGTAGCGCCCATAAAAGCGATTATTGCGGCAATAATTAAAATAGCCTCAAGACCCTCTCTTACAATAATAGCAAAAGAGTTTATGAAGGATAAATATTTACTCGCGGGTTTACCGTTTTCCAAAGTCAGACCGGCTGTTGAAAGCCCCGTTTGAATCTGCTCACCGAGCTCTTCTATCCTGGCTGCCGGCTTGCCCGACTTGATTGCGTTCCTGAATTCGGAGAACGAATTTTCTATCCCGGCTGCAAGCTCTTTATCCCTAACCACAAGATCGGGCTCTACCCTCTCGAAACCCTCGAGATAAGCATCAAGCGACTTTGTATAAGCCTGATCAATCATTCCATCCTTATAGAGGTTTACGGACTCCCCGATCAGGGCGCTTGCGAGCAGGAGAGGAGATTCACGCGACTCCTCATTGCCGAGAATATCCCTTCGTAAATACCCGGCGGCATGGTCTATATCATCTTCACTAACTACGAAGGAGGCCAGCTTTTCGCGCAGCTCCCCATTCGAGAGTGTCGCGAGTGTTTTATAATCCTTCAATCGATCCGGTACTTTCGCGGAAATCTCTCGCCCCTGACTTACGGCCCTGTCCCCATACCTCATAGCAAGAACGTAAAAGGCTACATCCCATTTCTGATCATCCGAGAGCCTGGGAAATGAGGGCATCGCAGTGCCCTCGATGCCGAAGCTCATGGTGTTATGCAGTTTAAACGGCGAGAGCGCCGAAGCCACGCCAGGGTCGGTGAAATCCGCTGGCGCCGGGGTAAGCCCGTATGAAAGCGGCCCGTCTCCGGCTCCTTCCGTGCCGTGACATTGAGCGCAGTTGGCGCCGTAAAGCCTTTTACCCGAGGCAAAAGAGGGTCGTTTCTGGGGGTAGGGAACGATATTAAACGAGGTGATTATTTTTTCTTTAATTCTTCCGGATATTGATTCGACTTCCGTCGCGGGTGATTTATTTGCTATGAGGGCCTGAAGCTCAATCACGTCCGATTCTACGTTAGCCCTGTCCCCTCCGGATGATTTCATGCCCCTGAAGAGCTCCCCAACCTGTGTCGAGAACTCAAGCATTTCCTCATATTCCTCATTATTTATTATCTCCCCGTTACTTACGGCGTTCTTATAGTCGCCGCCTATGTAATCCACGAGGGAAAGTATCCTTTTAGCTGGGGTCGAGGAATAGGAGGGCAGAGCCAGGAAAAGAAACAATGGAAAAATAAGGGGGAATATAAATAATATCCTTTTAATAGAACTCATATCGGAAAATTCGCAAGCCTCCGCTTGTTTTCAAAAGTGATTATCGAATAAGTATAAAGCAAGAACCCGGGTTATTGAAATTGATTTTCAATTTAACAAGTCCCTCAGAATAACATAAGCTGAAACCGTGTCAAGGAATCCGGTTGCAACGAATTCAGATTTATTTATTATTATGAGGTTGCCATGTTTGACAACATATATAAACAAAGCGTTCAGCGCATCAATAGGAGACGAAAGAAACGGACAATATGAGCAAAAAACTGTTTGAAGAGTTCCCGCCCGTTACGCCCGAGGAATGGAAGAGTCAGATTGAAAAGGATTTAAAGGGTATTGACCTTCAAAAACTTAACTGGAGACCCTACGAAGGTTTCACTGTGGAGCCCTTCTATACAGAGCGCGATTTGACAGGGCTTGAGTACCTTACGGATTCGGCGCCGAATGAGTTCCCTTATGCGAGGGGGATCAGGGCACGAGATAACAGATGGAGGATAGACGATCATATCTCGGCGGAAAACATAGAAGACGCTAACAGGCTGGCTGTGGAAAGCATTAAACAGGGAGCGGATTCCATTACCTTCATTTGCGAGGCCGGGGAAGGCCTGATGAGAGGAATCCCTATCCAGAGCGAAGACGACGTGTCCGGCCTGCTCAAAAACATACCGATCGGGGAAATCCCCTTGCATTTTAAATGCGGAACCGCTCATGCGGCGATACTTTCGCTATTCGTAAATGAAGCGGAGAAAACAGGGGTCGAGCCTGAAAAGCTGACGGGCTCCGTAGACGCCGATCCCCTCGGTTATCTGGCACTGAAAGGCACATTCGCGAGAAGCGAAAAGGACTCTTTTGAAGAACTCGCGGCTGTAATTTCCTATGTCGGCGGTCATATGCCTTTATTCAAGGTGCTCAAGGTGAACGGCCACCATTTCCACAACTCGGGCGCATCCATCACGCAGGAAGTGGCGTTTACGCTCTCTTCGGGAGTAGAGTACCTCGACCGCCTCACATCGATGGACGTAAGACCGGACATGATACTGAATCACATGAGCTTCTCCTTTTCCGTGGGCTCAAATTATTTCATGGAGATAGCCAAGCTCCGGGCCGCAAGGCTCCTCTGGGCTAAAATCGCGGAACAATACAAACCCGGCGGCGAATCCTCGAAAAAAATGATATTGGAGACGAGAACGTCCTCATGGAACAAGACGGTTTTCGATCCTTACGTAAATATGCTCAGGACAACGGTGGAGGCGATGGCAGCGTCAATCGGAGGAAGCGAGACCCTGAATGTGCAGCCTATGGATTCGACCTTCAGGACCCCGGATGAATTCTCAAGAAGGATGGCGCGAAATACGCAGCTGATATTAAAGAACGAATCCTATCTCGACCGGGTGACAGACCCGGGGGCCGGTGCTTATTACATCGAAAATCTTACGGATTCGATAGCGGAAGCGTCCTGGGAGACATTCCTTAAAATAGAGGAGCTGGGGGGAGTGGTCGAGGCGCTTAAATCAGGCTTCATACAGGATGAGATAGAAAAGACCAGAAATAAAAGGGATATGGACATTGCGGCGAGAAAGAAGATTTTTCTGGGGGTAAACCAGTATCCTGACATCAATGAAAAGATGCCTGAAAATACCGGGGATAGGAGAAAAGAGGTGAAACTCAAAAAATCGGGCCTCGAAATCAAACCCGAAGAGCTGAATTCAATCGAAGCGCTCAGGGATTATTTCTCGGATAAAAACGCTTTATTGGGAGATACAGTCCCCGAAGCGCCTGTAAAACACGACGTCAGGATACTCCCGCTCAAGCCCTACAGGGGGGCAGAGCCCTTCGAAAAAATAAGATTACGCACATTGAGATACATATCGGACACGGGTAACTCGCCCGAGGTTTTCCTCTTTCCCGCGGGGAACCCGTCAATGAGGAGCGCACGGGCCGCTTTTTCAGGCAACTTTTTCGGATGCGCGGGTTTCAAAATAATCGAAAACACCGGCTTCAAGGACATAGAAACAGGTGTCAAAGCCGCTTTAAAAAGTGAGGCAAGGATAATCGTTATATGCAGCTCAGATAAGGAATATCCGGACCTGGCACCGGAAATCTGCAAAGAACTTAAGGCAGAGAGTCCGGATGTGAAAGTGCTTATCGCCGGAAATCCCAAAGAGCACGTGAGCGAGCTCAGGTCTTGCGGGATCGATGATTTCATTCACGCGCGTTCAAACGCGCTTGAGCTTATTGAGAAATATCAGGAAATACTAGGTATTTATACAGGTGGAGGTGAAAATAATTGAGGCCTGATTTTTCACGGATTGATTACCGGAGAGGCAGAGACGGAAAAACGAATGGCTCCCGCTTAAAGAGAGAGTCGGAGTGGATGACTCCGGAAGATATTCCCGTCTACCCTTTCTACACAAAAGAAGATCTACTCGACATGGAGCATTTGAACTACGCGGCCGGCATTGCCCCTTATCTGAGGGGACCCTATTCCACAATGTACGTAACCAGGCCCTGGACCATACGACAGTACGCGGGATTTTCCACAGCCGAGGAATCAAACGCCTTTTACAGGAGAAACCTCGCCGCGGGTCAAAAGGGTTTGTCCGTAGCTTTCGATCTCCCCACACACAGGGGCTACGATTCAGATCACGGAAGGGTCGTTGGGGACGTCGGAAAGGCCGGAGTAGCGATAGATTCAATACTCGACATGAAAATACTGTTCGACCGGATACCCCTTGACGAGATATCGGTCTCGATGACGATGAACGGCGCCGTGCTGCCCGTGATGGCGTTCTTCATAGTGGCGGGAGAGGAGCAGGGAATAAGCCCCGAGAAGCTGAGCGGAACCATACAGAATGACATTCTGAAAGAATTCATGGTAAGAAACACCTACATTTATCCTCCCGAACCGTCCATGAAGATAATCGCCGACATATTCAAATACACCTCGACTAATATGCCGAAATTCAATTCTATCAGCGTAAGCGGCTACCATATGGAAGAGGCGGGCGCTTCCTCCGATATAGAGCTCGCCTATACGCTCGCAGACGGTCTGGAGTACGTACGCACCGGAATCAACGCCGGCATGAACATCGATGACTTCGCTCCCCGTATCTCCTTTTTCTGGGGAATCGGGATGAATCATTTCATGGAAATCGCCAAAATGAGGGCCGCGCGCATGATCTGGGCAAAGCTGATAAAGAGGTTCAACCCGGAGAACCCCAAATCGATGGCACTCAGAACCCATTGCCAGACATCAGGGTGGAGCCTTACGGAGCAGGACCCTTTCAATAACGCGATAAGAACCTGCGTCGAGGCCCTTGCGGCCGCGCTCGGAGGCACTCAGTCCCTCCACACAAATGCGCTCGATGAAGCTATCGCGCTTCCTACGGATTTCTCAGCCAGAATAGCCAGGAATACCCAGATATATCTTCAGGAGGAGACAAATATATGCAGGTCCGTTGATCCCTGGGCGGGTTCTTATTACGTCGAGTACCTGACGGACCGCATCGCCCGGAGAGCTTGGGCGCTCATTGAGGAGATAGAAGAGCTTGGGGGGATGGCGAAAGCCATAGAGACAGGTATACCCAAAATGAGAATCGAGGAGGCGGCCGCCCGCAAACAGGCGCGTATTGATTCCGGTCAGGATATAATAGTCGGAGTGAATAAATATCAGGCCCCGGAGGACGCGGAGATTGAAATACTGGAAGTGGATAACACGGCCGTAAGGCAGGCGCAGATAGAGCGCTTGAAGAAGTTAAAAGCCGGAAGGGACAGCGAGGCTGTAAGCACGGCCCTCGACCGGATAACCAAATGCGCGGAAACGGGAGAGGGGAATCTCCTCGAGCTCGCCGTGGACGCCGCCCGAAAACGCGCCACTCTCGGAGAGATTTCATACGCCTGCGAGAAGGTGTTCGGGAGATACAAGGCTGTTATACGCTCGATTTCAGGTGTATATTCAGGAGAGATGACGGAGAACGAGGATTTCAACAGAACGAGAGAGATGGCCGACGAGTTTGCGGCTCTGGAAGGAAGAAGGCCAAGGTTGATGATAGCGAAGATGGGACAGGACGGCCACGACAGAGGCGCAAAAGTAATAGCCACAAGCTTCGCCGATCTCGGTTTCGACGTCGATATCGGCCCCCTGTTCCAAACCCCCGAAGAGGCGGCGCGCCAGGCGGTTGAAAACGACGTGCACATAATCGGCATCTCGAGCCTCGCCGCCGGCCATAAAACCCTTGTCCCGGAGCTTGTAAAAGAGCTTAAGGGAATGGGGAGGGAAGATATCATGATAGTCGCAGGGGGAGTCATACCCAAAAAAGATTACGAATTTCTCTACAACGCGGGTGTAACCTCGATATTCGGGCCCGGCACGGTCATCTCAAAGGCGGCCCGGGATATACTCAAAATATTGATTCACGGGAAAAAAGAGTGAGTGAGCAAACGGCAGGCAGGTTTCTAGACATTGTCCGATAAGAAAAAATCAAACGAAGGGAAAAAATCCGGAACATCCCTATCCCTTTCCCCTGACGGGGAGGGGAAGGTCCTGAACTTCAAACGCAAGCGCAGACTAACCGCCAAAGACTATACAGACGGCATACTCTCGGGCGACCGCTCCGTGCTGAGCCGCGCCATAACACTCATCGAAAGCACCCTGCCCGAGGATAGCAGGCTGTCGCAGGAAATTATAAGCCGCTGCCTGCCGCATACGGGAGAATCCGTAAGAATCGGGGTAACGGGCGTACCCGGCGTCGGCAAGAGCACATTCATCGAATCATTCGGGCTTTACCTGACCCGGGAAGTTAAAAGAACCGTTGCCGTGCTAGCCGTAGACCCCACGAGCGAGCGCTCAAAGGGCAGCATACTGGGCGATAAGGTAAGGATGGAGAAGCTCTCGCTTCACCCCCGGGCGTTTATCCGCCCCTCGCCGTCAGCGGGCTCTCACGGGGGAGTGGCAAAAAACACGCGGGCTGCCATAATGCTCTGCGAAGCCGCCGGGTTTAACACCATAATTGTCGAGACCGTAGGCGTAGGGCAGTCGGAAACTACCGTCCATTCGATGGTCGATTTTTTTCTCCTCCTCCTGCTCACGGGAGCCGGAGACGAGCTTCAGGGAATGAAAAGGGGGATAATGGAAATGGCCGACGCGGTTGCAATCACGAAGGCAGACGGGGCTAACGAAAAAAACGCGGAGCTCTCGAAGAAGGAATTTCAAAACGTCCTTCACCTGTATCCCCCCAAGGAGAGCGGATGGAATCCCGCCGTTTTGACATGCTCGTCCCTCGAGAATAAGGGGATAGCGGAAATATGGGAAACGGTAGCGGAGCACCGGAAACTCACGCGGAAAACCGGGGAATTCGAGAAAAAAAGAAGAGATCAGTCGGTAAAGTGGATGCACGAAGCGGTCTTGTACGGCTTGAAGGATAAGTTCTACAACAATGAGATGATCACGGCGCACCTGGGGAAACTGGAGAAGGAAGTGGCCGAAGGGAAAACAAGCCCGTTCGCGGCCGCTCAAAAACTTCTCGAAGCCTACTTCAAGAATTTTTCATAATATATTAAAATGAGTGGACATATAGGCTCGAACCTGAAAAAATTATAATATGGAAAATGCCCCGAAATTCGAAACAGACAGAATCACGCCCGAGGACCTGGACGGCATTGTGTCCATAGAGAATGTAAGTTTTCCCACCCCCTGGCCCAGGCGCGTATTCGAAAGAGAGATAAGATCGCAGAAATCCTACAACAGGGTTGTAAGATTCGGCGGAATGGTTGTGGGCTACATAGTTACGTGGACCATATACGACGAGGTGCACATACTGAATATCGCAGTTCATCCCGACTTCCGCAAAATGGGCATAGGTGAGAGCATGCTGAGGGATTGCGTCAATCACTCATCCGGCTGCGGACTGAAATACGCGCTTCTGGAAGTCCGCGTATCCAACGCCGGGGCCATAAATCTCTACGAGAAATTCGGATTCAAGACGATTCATACGAGACGAAAATACTACTCCGACACCGGGGAAGACGCGTATATAATGATGTTTGAAATGAACCGGAAGTAATGGTTTTAGAAGACCCGGTCAGTTTTTCCTGTCCACAACGTAATCGGCAAGCATATTGAGGGAGTCCTTGTACGGGCTGTTCGGCAGCGAAGAAACGGCGCTCCTCGCCTTGTGAACGAAATTCTTCGCAACGTCCTTTGTTTTATCCACCCCTTTGTATCTGTCCACAAGCTCCCTTACAAAATCCAGCTCATCCTCACTGAAACCGGCACCCTTCATGAGTATGTCATTTATCCTCGATTTCTCGCCTTCGGAAGCCTCTTTGAGCGAATAAAAAAGAGGAAGCGTCATTTTACCTTCCACCAGATCCTGCCCCACACCTTTGCCGAACTCTTTTTCGGTGGATGAATAATCGAGCGCGTCGTCCACAAGCTGAAACGCGATGCCCAGATTAAAGCCGTATTGCCCGACCGCCCGCTTTACCTCGTCTCCGGCCCCGGCGAGAATCGCCCCTACCCTGCCGCAGCTTTCGATCAGCGACGCGGTCTTGTTTTCAATTATTCCGAAACATATCTCTTCGGAGACTTCGAGCATGTTTTTCGCGCTCATCACCTCGAGCACCTGCCCCTCGGCCAGCCTCGCGGCAGCGTCCGTTACCGCCTTTATAAGCTCAAGGTTCCCGCAGGACTGAATCAAGCCCAGCGCGCGCGCGAGCATAAAATCCCCGACAAGCACGGTTGCCTTGTTGCCCCACACTACGTTAGAGGCGGTTTTTCCGCGCCTCAGCTTCGCGTCGTCCACGACATCGTCGTGTAGAAGCGTCGCAGTATGAATCAGCTCGAGCGCGGCTCCGGAATATATCCTTTCACGCCCGTCCAGAAGCCCGCAGGCGCCGGCCGAGAGAAGAACCACCGAAGGACGGAGCCTTTTCCCCCCGCTTCCAAGCAGATATTTAGAGATTTCATAGACAAGGGGCACGGGGGATTTAATATTGGCCTCGAGCTCCCTCTCGATCTCTTCAAGATCAGGATTTATAACGGAAAGAATATCGGAAAAACCCATCGCTGTTTAAGTTATCTGAACAGTTTAGATAAGTCAAAGACCCTGAAATATATGATATTTTAGAGAAATGTTATATTATCTAAACCGACATAATTATTGATTCGCGGTCTATGGTTCCTATAACGCTAAGTGTGAGAAATTTTTTAAGTTACGGCGACTACAATACAACCCTCGATTTCAGGGATTTTGACATCGCCTGCCTTTGCGGCAAGAACGGGCACGGGAAGTCCGCGCTTATCGACGCGCTCACATGGGCTCTCTGGGGTAAATGCAGGGTCAAGAATAAAGAGGAAGTCATTAAACGCGGGGCTCCCGACGCGTGGGTAGAGCTCGAATTCGAATCCGACGGCATCAGGTACAGGATAATAAGGTCGATTGTCAGGAAAAAAAGCGGCTCTTCCTCTTCGATAGATCTTCAGATTTATGACGACGCCTCGGGGTCATACAAACCCCTCGATCAGGGCTCGAGAGCGCAGAGCGCCATAGAGAAAATAATGAAGATGGACCACAACTCATTCATATGCTCATCCTTTATACTTCAGGGCATGGCTGACGAATTCACCAAAAGGACGCCCGCGGAAAGAAAGGAGGTGCTGTCCAAAATTCTGGAGCTTGATGAATACGAGAAGCTCACCAGAAGGGCGAGGGAGCACGCGCAGGAATCCGGCATCGCCGCAAGCACTCTGGAGAACGAACAAAATCAGCTCGAAACCGAGATTTCAAGGAAAGAGAGCCTTGAAACAAAACTGAGAGAATCGAGGAAAGAAGAGGAAAAGATTTCAGGCGGCATCTCGGAGTTCGAGTCTTTGTACGGGAAACTGATTGCGGAGCATGAATCGGTAAAGGCAAAACTGGAAAACCTCGACAAACTGAAGACCGAGAAAAAAGAGACAGAAAAAAATTGTGAGAATCTGGAAAAGGAACTCACTCATGTTACGGAATTAGTAAGAAAATACAGTGATATTGTTTCAAGAGAGGAGCAAATAATCAGGGGATTCGGCGAATATGAAAAGGTAAGGGGCCGCGAGAAGACACTCAGCGAGAAACAGTTAGCCAAATCGAACCTCGAAAGAGAACTCGAGAGTGTAAACATTCTTATAGCGGAGAAAAAAGCCGGAATCGTACAGAAAATCAGCACACTCAGGACCAGAATCGAGGAGTATCAAAAAATAATCGTGAGCACCGGAGAGACCCTCAAAAGAGAAAGCGAGATCGAAACAGGGTTCCGAAAACTCGGCGAACTAAGCACGGTAGAAAGGGGCTTAAGCGAAAGAAAAGAGGAAGTCGATAGGCTCGTGTCCAGAGAGACCGAGATCAGGAACAAAGTCGGACAAAAAAGAATAGGGCTTGAGACAAAGGCGCAGGAGCTTGACTCAAGAATAAAAGAACTGGTTATTAAAGTCGGGCTGTCCGACAAGCTACGGAAAGAGATTCAGGATCTGAAATCACTTCTAGAGGAGTGCGCGGGCGCCGAGAGAAAAGTCGAACAACTATATCGGGAGCTTAAAAATACAGGCGAGGAAATCAAGGTTTTAAGTACAAAAAGGGTTGAGATCGAAAAGAGAAAAGCGGAAGAGGAAAAGAAGCTGAACGTGCTTTGTTCCGATACAGTTGAAGCCCATTGTCCGCTCTGTGAATCACCACTTCAGCAGGAAGCTAAGTCCGCTCTTATCGAAAAACTCCGGAAGGCAGTCGTAAATTTTGACGCCCGGCTAGAGCAGATCGGGGAAGATGTAAAGAAGCTTCAGGCAAGGGATAAGGAAATTAGAGGGAATATAGACAAAGCCCAAACAAAAACCGGGGTTCTCCCCGGGCTCAATAAAGAGCTTGGAGAAAAGGAACAAAGTCTCAAGGATTCACTGGCTTCATCCCACGAACTGGACGAAACAAGAACGAGACTCGAGTTGGTTAAAAACGAGATCGAAAGCGGCGAATACGGAAAAGAGTACGAGAAGGAATTAGAAGAACTTAACCGGAGGAAATCCGAATTAGATTACGACCCGGATAAACATAAGGAAATACTAAACGAAGTTGATTCTCTCAGGAAATTCGAGACTGAATTCGAGATTCTCAAAAAAGACCGGATAAGGAGAGCGGAAGCGGAAAGAGATATAAAAAAGGCGCAAAAAGAGCTCGAGCCCCTCAATACGACCTTAAAAGACGGGTGTTTCGCGCTAAAAAGCAGGGAGCGCGCCGAGGAAATCCGCGCTGAGTTAATGAAACTCGGCTACGATGAAAAAGAGCACGGGGAACTCAGGGTTACTCTCCGCAAGCTGGAAAAATTTTCCGAAGAAAAGCAAACGCTTGAGAAAACGAAGCTCAGCCTGACTCACAGTGAAAATGAACTGAATAAGCTAAAAGCAAGCCTCAACGGGGACAGAATAAAACTTGAAAAAATTAATAAAGAAATAAGTGCTATGAAAATCATAGAATCCCGGAGTAAAGAAATCAGGGGGGAAATGTCAAACGTCGAGACCAGAATTAACCTTCTTAAAGAACAGAAGAACGGGATACTTATGGAGATAAGCAGAAGCGAGAGCGGACTTGAAAGGATAGAGGAACTGTCGGCCAGAAAGAAACAGGTCAGATATGAAATAAAAAATGCCAGGCATGAATTCGCGGTTTATCAGGAACTCGCAAAAGCGTTTGGCAAAAAAGGCGTCCAGGCCCTGATAATAGAGCACGCGGTGCCCGAAATAGAAATTGAAGCGAACAAATTACTTAACAGGCTGACCGAGGGAAGCATGGCGCTTAGTCTGGAGATGGTTAAACCTACACAGAAAGGCGGAGAGAAAGAAACGCTTGAAATTTATATCGGCGACTCCTCCGGCACAAGGAGCTACGAAACATTCTCCGGAGGCGAGGCTTTCCGTATTGACTTTGCACTCAGGGTGGCTATCTCGAAATTTATAGCGAACCGCTCCGGCGCTCAATTAAGAACACTGGTAATAGACGAAGGATTCGGCACTCAGGATAAAGACGGGTTAAGTCACTTTGTTAATGTTATCAATTCCGTTAAAGACGACTTCGACAAGATACTGGCAATAACCCATGTGGATGAATTGAAGGAAAGATTCCCTGTGAGGATAGAAGTAACGAAGGAGCCCGGCTCAGGCTCCAGGCTGGAGGTTATATATGCCTGAGACCCCGCAATTTTGGGGTCAGCTGCAGGGCGCTCGATCCTAGGAGGTATATACACACTTCAATACTATGAATTGGCTCGATATTACTATCCTGATCATAATTTTCCTTTTTACGCTCCTCGGAATCTCGAGGGGGCTTGTCAGTCAGGTCTTCTCTTTAGTGGCCCTTGCGGGCGGAATCATAATGGGCTTCATATTCTACGATGTGCTCGGGGCCTTCTTCATCGAGGAAAGTCTGGTTGAAAACAAGTCGATAGCGAATGTAGGCGGATTTATCATTCTGGCTTTTATCACCTATGTAATAATTCAGCTTTTGGGATGGCTGACCACGAAAATAATAGGGACACTGAAGCTAGGCTGGCTTAACAGATTATGCGGGGGGGTACTGGGGGCGCTATTCGGAGTGGCTGCGGCATTTTTACTCTTATCCTCCCTTACGCTCTTTTATTCGAAAAATGACGCTGTTTTCAGAAAATCGGTAATGGTTCCATATCTGAACGAGGCTTCCCTCGTAGCGAGGCACGCGCTGCCCGAAGATTTCAAGGAGAGTTTTGAAAGCGCAAAAGAGCTCATCCGCAAAGAGGGGTTGAAGGCCGCAATGAAAATCAAGGATTCGGATAAAGTAAAAGATATCTTCGACAGAAAAGAAGACGCCGCACGTAAAACGGATCAATATAAAAAGCCCTGAAACGGTAAATTATCTATTTGAAGGCTGGGCCTCACCGGGCCTATATCTTCCTAAATCCCAGAATTTTGGTAATATAAAGGGTCATGATAGAAGTTCAAACTTTAGATGAATTCATCATAAGAAGGCAAAAAGATTTCCCCTACGCTACAGGGGAGTTATCCAGACTCCTGCGCAACATAGCCGTGGCTGCCAAGATCGTAAACAGGGATGTTAATAAAGCCGGGCTTATGGACATACTGGGAACTACAGGGGTGACAAACGTGCAGGGAGAGGAGGTACAGAAACTAGACATACTGGCAAACAGAAGGTTCATATCGTCACTCAGGCTCGGCGGCCAGTGCTGCGGCGTGGCATCGGAGGAAAATGAAGAATTTACGGTATTCGACGACGAAGCGTCAATGAACGGGAAATACGTAGTGGCTATTGACCCGCTTGACGGATCGTCCAACATAGATGTGAACGTTTCCGTAGGGACTATTTTTTCGATCTACAGGCGGGTCTCTCCCGCGCCGGGGCCCTGCACCTATGAGGATTTTCTCCAAAAAGGCGCAGAACAGGCTGGGGCTGGCTACGTCATATACGGTTCCTCGGCAATGCTCGTTTATACCACCGGACACGGTGTCAACGGTTTTACACTCGACCCCTCGATCGGCGAATTCTGTTTGTCTCACAGTGAGATGAAGATTCCTCAAGACGCTAAAACGTACTCTGTAAACACGGGATATTTTTACAGCTTCCCCGAAGGCGTGAAAAAATACATAAAATACTGCAAAGAAATGGGAAAAAATGCAAAATCACCCTATGCGGCCCGGTATATAGGCTCAATGGTCGCCGATATTCACAGAAACATCATAAGAGGGGGCATATTTCTCTACCCTGCGACTAGAGAAGCGCCGCAGGGGAAATTAAGGCTACTTTATGAATGTAATCCCATGTCGTTCATAGTCGAGCAGGCAGGCGGCAGGGCAACAGACGGATTCACCCGTATTTTGGAGATTGAGCCCCGAGAACTTCACCAGAGAACCCCTATATTGATCGGCTCCGAAAGTATGGTGTTAAAAGCCGAGGAATTCATTCGAGAATGCAGCAGCTGACAATCCTATAAAATATTTCGATATCCGGCGGCCAAAGGCTCGGAAATCTTACATTCGCACCTATGCAGTTCGCTCTTAACCTGCCGTAATACTTGCAATATTTTTATACAAAGGGCGGTTATTAATGCCGCCATTCAGGACCTGAATTTTACTTGACTTTTCGATGTCAGGATGTATGGTTTCAGGTAAATCATCATTACAGGAGAACCAAGATGGACATCGAGCTCGAACTGCTTTCGAAAGACGAAGATTGGGAAGACGACGATGACGAGTGGGATGAAGACGAAGAGGAATGGGAAGAGGATGATGACGACGACATTTTTGACGACGATGACGAGTGGGAAGAGGATGAAGATGACGAAGATTGGGAAGAGGATGAAGAGAAGATGCTCAATTGACACTGTTCTCCAGGCAGCCTGTTTTATTGAACTGATTTAAACCACACCAAAACACTTCCAAAAAACTAAGTAATAAACGATTTCACTATGATTTTAATTCCCGCGGACGCTCCTGGGGAGTTCAGCAACAAGCTCATTTCCAGGATACAAAGGGAAAGTAGCGGCTTTGAATGTGTATGTAGATAATAAAATGGGTGAGGAATGCCCCCACCCTCTATAGAACAATATAAATAGCACTATTCGAAAGAATTCTTTATTAAGTTATCATATTCTTTGGCAGTCAGTAATTACGAGAAACCCGGCACCAACCTAATATTGGTGAAGTAGGGCCCGGTGATCTCCCTTATTACGGAGCGGAGTCCGCCGGATTGGGAGGAGCAAAATTATGGCAAAAATTGTTTTTATCGGTGCTATCGATACTTTAGAGACTGCGGGGAGTCCGCCTAGTGAAGTTCGCAGATATATAAACCTTGATAATATAGTCCTGGCAACTTTAAAAAAAGTCGGAGAAGTTTGGATGTGGAGTTTTAAGATGTCAGACGGCACTTCTCTGGATTCAATGACTTTCGACGACTACGATCATGCGATTACCTGGGCTAATGAAAATAAAATAGTTGAAACGAATTAAAAAACATTCAATAAGCAAATGCAAACCCGCCCGGCCATGTGTTTGAGGTGCATATCAAGATATGGCCACGATAGAAGAAGCATCACAATATTTCTACGAGGTCGTAAAGTTCGCGATCTCTGAGCTCATAGAGGAGTATAAAATGAACGGGTTCGATGCGGGGTTCTATGGGGACACAGGTACTGTATTTATTTATATGCCCAGGGCCGGACTCGAACCGGCACGGGTTTGCACCCGAGGGATTTTAAGTCCCTTGCGTCTACCTATTCCGCCACCCGGGCTAGTGTAATTTTTATAATTATACGATATTTCAAACCATGAAAATGGAGGCGGCGCCCGGATTCGAACCGGGGCATTGCGGTTTTGCAGACCGCTGCCTTACCACTTGGCTACGCCGCCCGACAAATGTATTAGAGATTCTTAATTATGAACAACGTTTTAAGATTTTCAAGCCTGGAGTGATTTCATATTCCCCCGCCTAACCCCACATTGTCATTGCGAGGGAGCGATTTATGCGACCGCGGCAATCTCGTCTTTTCCACGTCATTGCGGGCCCTCCGATAAACTCAGGATAAACAGAGCGCGGCAATCCTTCCGTCATGTCATTGCGAGCAACGGTTCTGAACATGTGCAAGAACCGGACGCCTTTGCTTAATGTACAAAACGCAACTTTACTTTGGCAGCTAGGTATGATCAAGTTCTAATAGTGAAACGAAGCGCGGCAATCTCGAGATAAAAAAGAGATCGCCACGGCCGCTTGCGCGGCCTCGCGATGACACGCTGACTCGTCATTGCGAGGGAGCGATTTATGCGACCGCGGCAATCTCAAATCTCTTCGTATAAATCTTTCCAACTATCATTAATGCTTTCTATCAACTCTATCTTTTTCCCTGCTGATTGCACTAGAGATATTTTCAAAAACCTCGTAATAAACTAACTTGGAAACATTGTATTTTTTTGTAAAACCCTCGACTATTTTTTCTTTATGCTCATAAACCTTTCTTTTCAAGTCATTCGTAATTCCTGTGTAAAGCACTGTATTGTTTTTATTCATCATTATATAAACGAAGTAATATTTTTGATTCATCGATACAATTATAGACAATACGAGATTGCTTCACCTTCGGTTCGCAATGACACCCTCGCTCGTCATTGCGAGGCTCCGAAGGAGCCGCGGCAATCTCACGCAAGCACAACACCCTTGAACACAATAACCGCCTTCCCTCCGAGGACAACCCTCCCGCCGTTTACCCGGACGTGAACCACCCCGCCGCGAGGAGACGCCTGAAAAGCGGTAAATTCTTTTTTCCCGAGCTTCTTCATCCAGTACGGCCCGAGACAGCAGTGTGCGGAGCCCGTAACGGGGTCCTCGTCGATGCCGGACGCGGGAGCGAAAAAACGCGAGACGATATCGTATTCAGGTGAACCCGAGACGCTGGTTACGATCACGCCTCTCGCCGGAATCTCCCTTAGTAGATTAAAGTCGGGATCGAGCTTCCTCACAATCTCCTCCGACCCGGCCTCCATAAGGTAATCGAACCGGTTCTTCCCCACATATCTCGCATCGATACCGAGAGCTTCTTCAAGAAGCGGGAGTGTCCTGATTTCAGTTTCAGGCTCGGAGGGGAAATCAAGCTCTATAAGCTTTCCCGTTTTAGAAGCCGTCAAAACGCCGCTCTCAGTGTAAAATTCCGCTCTCTTATCAGGTTCGAGGCAGCCCGATTCCCACAGCACATGAGCCGCAGCCAGCGTAGCGTGACCGCATAATTCCACCTCCGTTGTCGGAGTAAACCATCTGAGATTAAAGCCGCCGCCCCGGGGACTCAGAAACGCGGTCTCGGACAGGTTCATCTCGGCGGCTAATTTCTGCATCCAGACAGGATCCGCTGGCCGCTCCAATATGCATACCGCTGCCGGGTTTCCCGTGAAAGGCTTTTCCGCAAACGCATCTACCTGAAATATTTCTATTGACACGACTCCCCCGTAACAGTTTCTTAAGCTTAATCTTAAAATGGAATTATATATGATTTTTTGACCTGGTAATCGGCCGATTTTATTTCCGCTTGATTTGGAATTTCTCGCCATATACACTCTAAATTGACTCCATAAGCTAAAACAGTGCCATCCTGAACGGGAGCATAATATTACATAGGGTGACGAGAACGGAAATAGTATTTACTTGACATTTTAAGCTTTTTCTTTATCGTAATTAGGCTTTTTGAAGCTTTTTTGCTGAAGCTTCTATTAGTTACATCGCTTGGATCTTCCTTTGAAGACCGGGACGCAGAAATGTTTGAAATGATAAATTCGGGACGGAATTCAAGCCGTACCCCACATAAATTAAAATAATTCTAAGCCGGAAGAGGTATGTTTCGTCCTCTGTCCGGTTTTTTTATTTCAAATGGCTGAGACGACAAAAAAAACGGCACCGATAATCCGCTCCATGAAAGAAGAGGGGCGGAAGATCGCCATGATCACCGCCTACGACGCGGCCACAGCGAAAATACTCGATGAAGCGGAGGCAGACATAATTCTCGTAGGGGATTCTCTCGGAAACGTGATTCAGGGCCTTCCAACAACACTTCCGGTCACAATGGAAGAAATGATATACCATACGAGGCTCGTATCGAGAGGAACGGTAAATTCACACCTTACAGCCGATATGCCCTTCATGTCTTTTCAGATATCGAAGGAGGAGGCATTGAGGAACGCGGGAAGATTGGTGAAAGAAGGCGGAGCCGAATCAGTCAAACTGGAGACATCTGAAGATAGTATAGAAACGGTTTATACAATACAACAAGCGGGAATACCCGTCATGGGACATATAGGCCTTTGCCCTCAGAATTTCCTCCGGATGGGTGGATACAAACTCCAGGGCAGAGGAGAAAGCGAAGCCAGGAGACTCGTAGAGCTCGCAAAATCGGTAGAGAGCGCGGGCGCTTTTTCGCTGGTGCTTGAAAGTATCCCGCAATCTCTGGCAAAAGAAATTACGGGTTCAATAGGCATACCCACGATCGGCATCGGCGCGGGTCCCGGCTGTGACGGTCAGGTGCTTGTAATAAACGATTTACTCGGGCTTTCCCCTGAACCGGTTCCGAAATTCGTAAAGCGTTATTCAAATCTGAGGGAAGTAGTTCTGAGCTCGACACGGGAATTCATCGATGAAGTGAGAAGCGGCGCGTTCCCGTCCGAGGAAAATTCCTATGACTGAGATGAAAACCATGAAGCTAATAAAGAGCGTAAAGGAGATGCAGGCCTTTTCAACCTGCATCAGGAGGGAGGGGAAGGTCATTTCGTTCGTCCCGACGATGGGGGCGCTCCATGAAGGGCACCTGAACTTGATGAGGGAGGGCAGGAAGAGGGGAAACATATTAATTGCAAGCGTATTTGTTAACCCGACACAGTTCGGTCCGGACGAGGATTACAAAAGCTACAGAAGAGATATTGACGGGGACAAGAAAAAAATGAACGAGGCCGGGGTCGACGCCGCTTTCTTCCCCGAAGTCGAGGATATTTATCCGCCCGGATTCGACACCTGCGTTGAGGTGACCGGGCTGGGGAGCCCTCTTTGCGGAAGATTCAGACCCGGTCATTTCAGAGGCGTGGCAACGGTGGTATTGAAGCTTTTCAATATCGTAAAACCGCATATAGCCATATTCGGACAAAAGGACTATCAGCAGCTCCAGATCATAAAAAAAATGGTAAGAGACCTGAGCCTTGAAGTTGAAATAATAGGAATGCCCATCGTGAGGGAGCCGTCAGGGCTTGCGATGAGCTCGAGGAATTCATATCTCAGCGCCGAAGAAAGAGAAAAGGCGTTGTATTTATCACGAGCGCTTTTTGAGATCAAAGAAAGGTTTGAAAAAGGTGAGAGAAATACGACGGACCTGATTGAATCGGGTTACAGGGTGCTTCACAGGGCCTCCGTTGACGAAATTGATTATTTCGAGATCAGGGACGGCAAAACACTCGAAGATAAAAAGTCAGCCTCGCCCGGCGATGTGGCGGCTTTGGCCGTACGCATAGGCGGCGCCAGACTCATTGATAATATAGTGCTTTAAAGTATATAATCTGAAAAGGAGCTTAGTCATGCGCAGAACATTGCTTAAGTCAAAGATACACAGGGCGACGGTTACCGAGGCCGACCTCGAGTATGAGGGCAGTATAACGATAGACAGGAATTTAATGGACGCCGCCGATTTCTTCCATTACGAGCAGGTGCACATATTCAACATCACCAACGGCCACAGGTTCGTAACCTATGTTATCGAAGGCAAACGCGGCGCGAACGAAATATGTGTCAACGGAGCGGCTGCGCACCTCGCGAAAGAAGGGGACTGTCTGATTATCGCGAGCTTCGCGTCTTATAATGAAAACGAATGCAAGGCACACGTACCGAAACTGGTATATGTCGACGCCGCCAACAATATTACCGAAATAAAGCCCGAACCGAAAAAATTGCAGGTTGCAAAAAACTGAGCCTCCTCCCGGGCAAAGACTTCGGGCGGGGGCTGCGGAATTTATTTTTCGTACTCACCCCTGCCCTTTAAGACTATGTCAGGCTGAGCGGAGCCGGCTGTGTAAATATTATTTTAGGAAATTTGTTAAATTCAGAAGCTTAAGGTCAGAAATTACATCAAAAATATTGACATAAGCTATTATGGAGGTTATAACTGTTAGCTATATTAAAGGAGGAGGGGATACGCTTTTCGTATTCCACGCTTTGTTCTAAATTGCATCTTGCAAGTAAAACATCAAACATAACCTTCTGAAGTGGAGAACATATTATGAAAGCTGTAATACTTGCAGCCGGAAGAGGTAAGAGGCTTTATCCCTACACCAAGTATATTCCCAAATGTTTACTGGATATAGGCGGAGAAACCATACTTGAGCATCAGATAAACCATATCCGTGATTGCGGGATAGACGAAGTTGTAATAGTAGTCGGTTTCGGTTTTGAAAAGGTCGAAAATTTTCTCAGAAATTACGACGGCCTCGGAATGAGAATTAAAACGCTCTACAATCCGTTTTATCAGACCACAAACAGCTTAATTTCACTCTGGATAGCGAGAGGCGAGATGGATGACGATATGGTGGTTATGAACGGAGATGACGTATTCGAAATAGAAGTGCTTGAGCAGGCACTCATGATGAGGGATGAGAAAATCTGCCTCCCCATCAAGAAAAAATCGAGCTATGAAGATGAAGATATGAAGGTTGTAATCAAGGAAACAAAGATTGTAGATATCAGCAAAACTTTAAACAACAGGGCATCCGCCGAGTCCGTAGGCGTCAGGGTGTTCAGGGACACCGGGGTTGAACTTATGAAAAGAGCTATCGAGGAAGAGATGCGTACGGTAGGGGCTGAGAATAAATGGTATATTTCCGCGATTCACAGACTTATTAAGAAAGGTTATAAAGTGAAATCACTCGATATAGATGATTTATTCTGGATGGACGTGGATTATCCGAGCGATCTTTTCAGGGCAAGATTCAATTCGAATAAATTCATAAAGAAATCCTATCAGGAACGGGTCCTAAGAGTTGTAGAAACTAGTTGACAAAATGGACCATGCAATACTTGTAGCCGCCGGTACGGGTATAGAAGAAGAAAAATTAAGCAACCACGGAGAGACCGTATTCGGGTCTCTGCCCCAGATTAAACGTCTCGTTATAACCGCTCAGAGGGCGGGCATCAAAAATTTCACGATAATAACCGAAAAAAAGGATTCCCCTTTAAAAGAACTCCTCTCAGGCGACAAGCGTATAGAGAGCGACATAAGCTGGCGCTCTCTTGGAACGGAAACAGAGCTCGGCTCTTCCCCTTGCCTGATAATTCAATCGAACCTGGTAACAACCCCCGGGGCGTTGTCGAATTTCATGGATTCCGCGACAAAACCGGGCGAGATCCTTGTGCTCGTTGATACGTCACGGGACGCCTGGGTAAAAACCGGTGGCGGCGACGATGTTGCAGACCTATTCTCAACAGGCGGCAGGGCGGTAGGAGCGTTCATAGCCTCCGGGAAGCTCCTCGAAAAATCCATTATGGATTCGATGTCCATTAAAACCTTCGTTCAGGAGCTTATCGGAAGAGATAAAGTAAAATACAAGGAGTTCTCCGACACCTACTGGATGAGGCTCTCGTCTGAAAAAGAATCCGTCAAAAAAGCGGAAAACATGATATTTGCCCATGTGGGCAAGACCGCCACAGGCTGGATTTCAAGAAGCGTAAACAGCAAAATCTCATTGCCCACCAGCAGGCTCCTGGTAAAAACTCCCCTTACGCCCAATATGATAAGCATTTTAATAAATGTTATAGGCGTGCTCTGCGGCGTCTTTTATGCAATCGGCTATCCGGTTGTAGGCGCTCTCTGCATGCAGGCCGCAACTATACTCGACCGCTGCGACGGGGAGGTAGCGCGAGTCAAGCTCATGGAGACAAAAAAAGGCCAGTGGGTTGATACTATTTCCGATCAGGTTACCGTGCTTTCCTTTTTACTCGGTGTCCCGATAGGGTATTACCTTATCTCAAAGAATCCTGTTGCCATAATACTGGGCGCTTTCAATATCTCCGTTTTCATTTTCTTCGTAATCTGGTCATTTTACTTCCTCGCGAGGTATACGGATTCGGGCAGTCTGGTAGCTTATTTCGAGGTCGATAAATTGGTTGAAGAGAAAAACAGCTCGACTATTCGGAGGCTCATCAAATTTGTGCGCCCCATGGCCAGAAGGAACTTTTATTCACTCGGATTTCTCGTGGTCGCGATTGTGGGAGGATATCCCTGGGTGCTCGGGTTTACCAGCGCGGCCCTATTACTGTTTTTAATTCACCAATTAGAAGATATAATAAAGATCAGAAAGGCTAGTCCGCAAGAAAACAACTTAAAATAAAATCTTCAACGGAAGGACCGTCAAATGGAAGAGAAAAGACAGGATTCTGCAAACATTCAGGGTGGAAACGGCAACGGCAAGATGCCCAAGCCCGATTATGAAACCAAAGAGTATATGCCGGGCTTGATGTCGCTGTTCATAAAGCTGGTTGAAGCCACAAATGTCCGCTTCGCGAAAAACGGCAACATTTCTCTATACGAGAAATCGACATTCCCATGGGTGGCTGGACTTGAAAGCGAGTGGAAGAAAATACGCGAGGAACTCGATCAGGTAATGGTGCGTAAAGACGAACTCCCCAATTTTCACGACATCATGGAAGATGTAAAGACAATCACCACTGATAATCTCTGGAAAACCTATTTTCTCGCCGGTTACGGGCTTGAGAGTGAGGAAAACTCCAAGAGATGCCCGGAAACTACACGTTTATTGAAAAAAATCCCCGGAATGAAGACGGCTTTCTTTTCGATCCTCGCCCCCAAGAAACACATCCCGGCGCACAAGGGCCCTTATAACGGAGTTCTGCGCTATCATCTGGGGTTGATAGTTCCCGAACCGAAGGAAAAATGCCGGATCCGGATTGAGGATACGATAACTCACTGGGATGAGGGGGACAGCATAATATTCGACGACACTTTCGAGCACGAGGTATGGAACGACACGGACGGATTCAGGGCCGTGCTCTTCGTGGATTTCGTGCGCCCCGTAATGTTCCCGTTCAGTCTTTTGAACAACTTCCTTATCAACGCGGCATCCTTTGCCCCTCTGATAAGGGAAGCGGAAGTAAGACACAAGAAATGGGAGAAGGAGTTTTACAAGCAGTAGTCTTTATTAAATCAGGGGGCAAGTACACGCGCCAAGACGGGGACAAGCGCGCTTACGAAGGGCGGGGCAGAAGTGTTCGCGATAATAAGAGTGCGGTGAACGTCCCCGCTTTAGAAGCCGCAAATTTATTCGGTCTTCTTCTCTTCTTTTGCCCCGGGCTCACCGACCGCTTCTTTATTATTTGCGTTATTTGTGAGAACAGAAACGATCTGCGGGTTCCTAATCAGCATTACTACACAGAAAGCCAGAAGACCCAGCGTGAACCCCCATGCTGTTAACATAAAAACAAGCGCGTCAGCTTCCATTATTCTTTAACTTCCTCCTCCTGTCCGCGATGTAAACCAGTACCGTTAAAACAATAAAAAGCACAATCAGGTAGATTCTGGCAAGCCAGATAGTCCAGCTCGACTTTTCCAGCTCACCCGGGAGGAGCTCGGTGGCCCACCACCCGATCAGCACCATCATAAAAAGAGGCGTTATGTACCTGAGCACGTAATAAAATATTCTCGGCGCTCTTATTATTCCTTTACGGTTTATTTCAGCCCATGCGTTCTCTCCGCCAAACGCCCACATAAATATCAGAATCTCCAGCAGACCGAATATGACGATCCCGATTGTGCCCGCCCAGAAATCCCACTCATCAAGGGTTTCATTGACGAAAATTACCATCAGAACGCTTATGATGATAATACCCATGGTAATGAGCACCGATTTTACCCTGTTCAATCCGAATTCGTCCTCGAAAAAAGCGATTACGGGCTGGGTTATGGCAACCGAGGACGTAAGACCCGCGAAGAAAAGAAGCAAAAACCAGAGGAATCCGAGGTATTGACCTGCGGGCATACTGGTGAAAATCGCCGGAAGACTCACGAAGCCGAGGCTGAAAGCACCGGACTGCGCAATCGATACGGCTCCCGCGACCCCGAAAAACGCCACAGCCGCCGGAATTGCGATCGAGCCGCCCAAAACGACTTCCGCGGTCTCGTTAAGGGCAGCGGACGTCAGTCCGGAGAGAGCAATATCCTGATCGGGTCTTATATAAGACGCATAGGTAATGATTGCTCCGAACCCCAGACTGAGCGTAAAGAATATCTGTCCCGCGGCAGCAACCCATACTCCGGGACTCCTTAGTGCGCTGAAGTCGGGATTCCATAGAAAATTCAAGCCCTGAAGGGCGTTGCCGCTCGGCGTTTTAATTGTCAAGACCCTTACAAGAAGGATTAACGCCATTATGAATAACGCCGGAAGCGCAATCTTCGCAAAGCGTTCTATTCCGCGCGATACGCCCTTGAGGAGTATGAGGAAATTGATCAGCAAAGTTGCCGCGAAGGCTATATAGGCCATTACAGAAGGGCTTAAAATATCCGTACCTCCGGCTCCTATATACGAGCCCAGAAAGCTTCCGAAAAGCTCCATATACTCAACGGCGGTATCGGTCCCGGGAGCCAGCTTCGGGCTTGTGCCCAGAAGAAAATGAAGCGAGTATCCCAGTGTCCACGATTCAATGTAAATGTAGTAGATTGCGACTACAAGGGGGATCCACAGCCCGAAGACGCCTATGATTTTCGCAAAAGGGCTTTTCCAGAACAGATTGAATATAGCGGGAGCAGTGCCGTGTCCCCTCGCGCCGCCATACCTGCCCATTGCCCATTCTGTCCACATTAGAGGTATCCCTATTATAAAAAATGCAATGATATAGGGAATCATGAACGCTCCGCCGCCATTTTCAGCGGCCTGGACGGGGAAACGGAGAAAATTCCCCAGCCCGATAGCGTTTCCCGCCATCGCAAGAATGAGCCCCGCTCTGGTACTCCATAAATCTCTAGCTCTCAAGAAAGGTCTTTCCATTTTGGCGAAATCAACTCAAAGTACCTTATTTTAAGTTATATATTCCATTAAGCAAGGCGACCATCCTTGAAAACACAGTATTTAGAATCTGTCATATTTTAATAAATTGAAAATTGCCTTGTGGAAAAATTACCCTTGACAAACGTATTTATAGCCTTATCTTAATACACCTTCGGTTCGATATTTTTATAAGGCTTATAATGCCTTTATTTAATATCTGAGGTAATTAACAGCGTGTTTGAAAGATAACCGGGGACTCGCATAGATAGTACCGATAACCGGCATGGCTGTTGACAATTAAAACGGTAAGGAGACTCCCTTATTATTATGGCAAAAAGCAAAAAGGCAACCCCAAAAAAAAGAGCAACCAAGAAGCCGAGAAAAGACTGGCGTGAAGAAATCAGGCAGATGCTGCTGCTGATGCGGAAAGAGCTGCTTAAAGAGGTATCTCAGTCAATGAGAGCCGAATCCGACCATCTGAAACATGATATAGGTGATTTCTACGACCATGCCTCAAGCGACAGGGACAGGGAGCTGGCCCTGATGCTGGCGGATAGGGAAAGAGAGAAGCTGACCCTTGTGGACGATGCGCTCAAGAGAATAGAGAACGGAACCTACGGGATATGCGAATCCTGCGAAGAGGAAATCGATAAGGAAAGGCTTGCCGCCATGCCCTTCACCAAACTATGTCTTTCATGCCAGGAAGATTTGGAAAGGCAGTAAAAGCTATTTTTCAAACAACTCCTGCAAACTTCCCGAGAAAGGTCTTTCCGCTATGCCCTTCTCCGTTATGATGGAGCTTATGTTCTCATTCGGAGTTATATCGAAAGCCGGATTGAAAACGCTTACGTCGGGGGCGATTTTTTTGCCCGATATGTGAGTAACCTCGTTAATATTTCTTTCCTCTATAGGTATCAGCCCCCCGTCGGGGCACTCATAATCGACAGTGGAAAGGGGCGCGGCCACATAGAACGGCACATTATGGGCCTTCGCCAACACCGAGATTGTATAAGTCCCTATTTTGTTGGCCACATCGCCGTTTCTGGCGATTCTGTCGGCTCCCAGAACAACCGCGTCAACCATTCCCTTTCTCATCATGTAACCCACCATATTATCAGTGATTAATGAAACGGGTATGCCGTCCCTGTCAAGTTCCCAGGCAGTGAGTCTCGCACCCTGAAGAAAGGGTCTCGTTTCGGTCGCTATTACGCTTATATTCTTCCCCGCCTCCCTGGAGGCCCTTATAACACCCAGCGCCGTACCGTAGCCTCCGGTAGCAAGCGCGCCCGCGTTGCAGTGGGTCAGCACGACCGCGTTATCCTTTATCAGCCGGGCCCCTACTTTCCCCAAGTTACGGCAGGTCATGATATCTTCATCCAGTATGTCCTTCGCTTCCTCAACCAACTTTGCCTTCATAAGCTCCACGGGCCCCTCAGCCTCGTCAAGCGTTCTCAGCATTCGCTTCACAGCCCAGGAAAGATTTACGGCAGTCGGCCTTGTCGCCAATATAACATCGGAGACCCTTTTCACCTCTGACACGAACTCCTCCCTGCCGTTCGTTCTGGTTTTAAGGGCACCGAGGGCTATACCCATGCCGGCCGCGACGCCTATCGCGGGGGCGCCCCTTATAACCATGCTCCTTATTGCCTCCGCTACATCTTCATAGGTGTCGCATTCGATATATATTTCCTCGCCGGGAAGCCTCGTCTGGTCTATCATTACAACCTTGTCGTCTTTCCACTCTATTGTTTTAAATGAGGACATTAGTACCACCTTATGAAAAATACTTGGTTTCGCTAACAGTTTACTTCAGCGCGCCCTTTTATCAACGGAGCCTGAACCGAAGGGCCACCCAATCCCCGTCCCTTGATTCCTTATCCAGGATGAATCCCGCTTTAACGAGGCCTCTTACAGCTTCGTCCCCTCTTATATGGGGAATGCCGGATAAAACCAGTTTTCCGTCTTCAGAGAGCCTCGATTTAAACTCTTCTCTCATCATGAATATAGGCTCCATATAGACATTAGCGACAATTAAGTCATACACACCTGCCGCGCTCTGTATATGGCCGCAAAAGAATCTGATTCTATCTGCTACCGAGTTTTTCAATGCGTTTTTTCTGGACTCGGAGATTGCCACAGGATCCGTATCGAATCCCGCAATATTTTCAATGCCGAGCTTGGAGGCCGCAATCGACAGTATACCGCTCCCGCACCCTACATCGAGCATACTCCCCGCTTCCCCGCTTGCGGCAATCTCCTCAATGGCCACTATGCATAGTCTCGTTGTTTCGTGGTGTCCGGTCCCAAAGGCAAGCGACGGATTTATCTCTATCACAATTTCATTTCTCAAAGGGGTGTGTTCCTCCCAGGGCGGAATGATAACTATTCTTTTTCCGGCCCTTACTTTGCCCAATACCGTCCTCCAGACCTCCCAGCTTGATCTGTCGATGTGCTCCGCCTTGATAGCTCCGACGTGCGTCCCCGGCATGGAGTCATTGATAAAAGCGATGTGCTCCCTGAGATTCTTCATAATGGAATCCAGATCGGCATCCATCGGGAAGTAGGCGGATAACTCGTACATGCCGTTTTTCCTTATGTCTTCGGCCACCCCCTGGGACCCCAATCCGAGCAGGAAATCCGAGAGCAACGAGACGGCATTTTCGGATACTTCGAACGTAAGTTGAGAAAGTTTAAACAATTATAGTACCTCCGGGTTACTACACTGGAATTATGCCGTAAATATTAACCAAATATTTCACAACTTCTAACCGTAGAGACATGAAATATCGCAATTAACCTCTGACAGCCCGCAGCTACTTAGGGCGGCTTTTAATGTTTTACAGTGTTTACCATAGGTGATATAATTTTTCCATGAATAACCGGAGACTCAGGCACTTCAAGGAAGTTCTAATAAAGAAAATGGCGGGATTGCTCGGCATCGCCGAAGAGACGGTCACGAGAATGAGCGAAGGAGACGGAACGTTCCCCGATCCCCTGGACCGAGCGCTCTCGGAATCAAACAGATCCATTGAATTGAGGAAACGCGACAGGGAAAGAAAATTAATACAAAAAATCCGCAAGGCAATTCAAAAAACCGAGGACGGGAGCTACGGCATTTGCGAGCTTTGCGGAGAAGAAATCACGGAAGACAGGCTCGAAGTAAGACCGGAAACCACGCTATGTATTGGCTGTAAAGAAGAGCAGGAACAGGTGGAAAAACAGTTCGGTCTATAAGACGAGATTACTTTTATCAGTTACCGCCGCCGAAAACAAAACCTTCCAGAAAATCGGCGTCGGATTCTTTTACTATTACCCATTTGCCTCCTTTTTTGGCCAGCACGATTTTCTCATTTAATTTAAACCTGCTTTTGCTTACGGTATTTGGCGGTATTGAGATATCATAAAGAGTAGCGGTTCCCGTGGTATCGGCAATTGCAGACCCCCCGCCCAGGGCCTGTGCATTGTTGAGACCAAGAACCTGCCCGTCGCAGATACCGCCGGATAACCTTGTGCCGCCACTGCGTTCAGAATATCTGAAGTGAACTGTAGAACCGGGTTTTGCGCCGGTGAGGGTTATTGAGCTAATGCCGCCTGCCGCTCCGGGATCAAGGCGCGTCAAAACCATATTACTTTCCGGGGATGGCGCGGGTTCCGGAGCGGGGGTTTCCCCGGGGGTCGGCGTCCGTTGCGGCTCCGGAGACTCGATTTTCTGAGAAACCATATTGCTTATCCCGCAGGATGAGCCCGCTTCGGAAAAAGCCTGTATATAAAAAGTCCTGCTATCCACGAGAGTCACAGAAACATCGGTAATCTGTACAACCTCAGCCTTGTCACCCTGCGTATAAACAGTTCTATCCCTGTTTGTAACATCCAGCGTGTCGAAAAGTGTAACGTTACTTTCAAAATTCCTCTTGATACCGTCCACCCCTACCACTTTCCCTTTCTTTTCCTGCCTGTAATCGGGTGATATGAGTGACATATAAAGGTCGGCGTTCTTTGTTTCAAAGGCCCGGGTTCTTGTGTCGAGCGCTTCTTCAATCTCCCGGTTTTCACCGCTTCCGCAGGAGATAAGAAGTGTAAAAATTATGACAGAGCAGCAGACGGCTAATCTCATCCTTGCTGCGGCTGTCCCTGTTCCCCGGTATTTTCGGGAGGCGGGGCTGTTTTACCCTGAATGTCGTTTAATAATGAGCTCGCTTTACCGTGGTATTTATTGTCGCTCGGCAATTCCAGAACAAGCTTGTTTAAAGCCTGTCGGGCAAGCTCGTACTGGTCTGATTTCGCGTACGCTCTTCCCATAAGATATAAAGCCTCGCCATACCTGTTCGTATCGCTATAATCATTAACTACTATCTTATACCTGTCTGCGGCGGCTTTATAATTATCTCTCTTTGAATAGAAGTTGCCTATGTATATTTCACGTTTCGCGAGTCTATTCCTGCATTTAATTATTTTTTCACGGGCATCCGCGATAAGGGGGGAATCCGGATATTTTTCAACGAAGGTGTTAAACCACTCGAGAGCCTGCCTCGTGGAGGTAGGGTCTCTGTCCGGGCTCCTGATTTCTTTATAATAAGACAGGGCCAGACGATAGGTTGCATACGGGGCTTCTTTATGGCCGGGATGACGTTTCAGGAATTCCTCGTATTCGATTGCCGCCTGCTCGTAATCACCTCTTTGAAAAAACACATCTCCCGTCCTGAGCTCCGCAAGCGCCGCATAAGGGCTGTATGTATACCTTATCTGTACTTCCTTCAAATACGCGAAGATCGAATCATAGTCCCTTCCCCTGAATATCCAGGGGAAACCGCCCTTGTCCGCGGTCATCTCCTCGACTGCCGACTCATAGAGCTGTTCGTCCGTCATCTCTTTCGGCACTTTTTTTGAACCGCAATTAATTACGAACAACAGCGATGCTGACAGGATTAGAAGGGAAATTAACTTCATCATGCAGTCTATAGTATTTTGATAAAAATATCCGTGTCAAGTAATTGATTGAAGCGCCGTGCCTGATTCAAACCCCACAGTGGCATTCATGACACTAACCATTCGATATAAAATGTTTTTTAATCAATGGGGATACAAAAAATATGCCGATAAAAAATTTTAAACCTGTTGTTATTCAAAGTACCTGTTGATTCGGAAAGGGATAATTTATATTGCGAATTTTAATAGAGGGATTTTTGCTCGCAACGGTTTTAGAAAACTCTATTTCACAATAAGCATACGAATCCAATTATATCTCTAAACGAAATGCCTCTTGGAAGGTGCTAAGCACGGTATTCTTATAGATAAGTACAGGGGATCAATACGCCTTTAAACCAGCGAAAGATCGCACTCCGCCGGAAATCTACTATCTCCCCCGGCGCGGTCTTTTCCGTGAGCGTCTGGGGTCGTCGTCAGGGTCGTCCCCGTCTCCCCCCGAGCTTCCGATTATCTGTCTGACCCTGTTGGTTAGGGTACACGAAGAGCCTGTCTCAACAGAGGCCTGGAGA